>NZ_JBVKDO010000018.1:0-231932 GCF_055633805.1 Amycolatopsis sp. NPDC114478
GAAGGTCGAGCGTTCGCATCGCATCGACGCCGAAGAGTTCTACCGCCTGCTCGACGGCGTCGTCCTCGGCGACATCGGAGCGTTCAACGACAAGCACAAAGAGTGGGAGGACTACTACAACTACCACCGCCCGCACGGGAGCCTGGCCGGCCAGACCCCATATGAGAGGCTGCTACAGAAAACCCAACTCCCATCCCAGGGTGTCAACGACCTGAAACAGCAGTACAGCTAGCTCCGGGTCCACTGCTGGGAACCGCCGGCCACGCAGGTCTGCAGGGTCACCGGCGTGCTGTTCCCCGTGCCGCCGCTCGGAGCCAGGCACAGCCCGGAAGCCACTCCGGTGATCGTGCCGTCGGTGTTGGTGGTCCACTGCTGGTTGGCGCCGCCCGTGCAGTCCCAGATGATCGCCCGGGTGCCGGGGGTGGTGGCGGCGCCTTCGGCGTCGAGGCACTTGCCGCCGTACACCAGCAGCTGCCTGCCGGACGTGAGCGTCCACTGCTGGTTGCTCCCGCCGTTGCAGTCCCACAGCGCCACCTGGGTGCCGTTGGCCTGCGACACGTTCGGGACGTCGAGGCAGCGGCCCGAACCGGTGTTGCGCAGCACCGACGTCGACCCGCCACCCGAGCCGGTCACGGCCAGGTTGTCGAACTGGGCCGTCTCCCCCTGGCTGGTGCCGATGCCGACCTGCCCGGCCGCGAAGGTGGTGTCGGTGACCGTACCGAGCACGGCGCCGTCGGCCGAAGCGGTGATGGTGCTGCCGGAGAAGCCCAGCGCCAGCTTGTGCCACCGGTTGGTGCCCAGCACGGCCGTCGTGCCGCTGCGCAGCGTCGTGACCTGCTGGCTGGTGTTGTTGCGCTGGATCGACCACGTGCCGGTGTCGCTGATCCGCAGGTAGTACGCGTTGACCGCGCCCTGGTTGCCCGTGTCCTGCGAGCCGACGCGGCCGAGCAGCTCGACGTACCCGGGCTTCTCCAGCAGCACGTCCGCGTTGACCGTGTAGGTGCTCCAGGCGACGTTGCCCAGCAACGCGTACGGATCGGTCGTCTTCTTCCAGGGGATCGCCTTCTGGGGCGCGGCTTGGCGCACGCACGTGCCGGCGCGCCCGCCGCCGCAGGACGACGTCTCGAACGCGCCCTCCATGTCCATCAGGTACTTGGCTTCCTTGCCGGTCGCGTAACCGTCGAAGTCGTCGCTGTAGGGCAGGTTCAGCGAACCCTGCGACGGGCCGGCCGCGGTGCCCTTGCCCTGCCCGGTGGTCGTCGTGACCGTGTACAGGTAGCCGGGCTGGGCGGTCAGGGAGAACGCGCCGCCGGACGGGGTGATATCGGCCGTGTGCACGAAGTGGTCGGCCGGGTTGTTCGAGTTCAGGTTGGTCGCCCACACGTGCACCTGGCCGGTGGACAGCCCGCCGGTGGTGGTGAAGTTCAGCGTCTGGGCCGAAGTGGCGTCCATCGTCTCGATGATCGTGCTGTGGTCACCGGTGGTCGGGGACTTCAAGGACACGTAGCTGCCGTTGGCGCGGTTGCCGCCGAGGTACCCGCTGGAGGCGTCGAGGTACTTCCAGCCGGGCGCGGTGAACTGCGTGGTGTGCGCGAGTGCCCAGGTGTCCTTGCCGACCGAGTAGGAGCCCGACCACGGCTGGTTCGCCAGCACCAGCCCGACGGTCGGCCACGGGATGTTCGGCGTGGTGGCGGCGATGAGGTCCCAGTTGAGGTACGCGGTCATCTTGCCGTCGAGGTAGACGCGGTTGATGCCGCGGGCCAGCGGCTTGGCGCCGTCGTTGTAGTCCTGGGAGCCGTTCTCGCTCGACCACAGCGTTTTACCCGTGTTCGTGACGCTGGACGGGACGCTGCACGACGTCTGCGCGCTGAGGTAGCCGCACGTGTAGTGGGCGCTGAGCACGTCGGTCGCGTTGCGGTAGGCCGTGTTCGTCGAGATCGCGCTCGCGGGTCCCCAGTCCCCCGGCCACGAGTCGCCCGAGATGAGCTTGACTGCGTTGTACCCGTTGGCGTTGAGCGCGTTGCGCATCGTGACGTTCCAGTCGGCGCTCCACTGCTTCTCGTTCTGGACGGTCGTGAGGTAGTCGATGGTCAGCCCGTGCTGCTTCGCGCACCCGAGCCACGAAAGGTAGTAGTCGGTCAGGTCGTTGGAGAAGAAGGTGCCGTTGCCGATCCAGCCCGGCGCGCCCCACGGCAGGCCCACGAGCCTGATGCCGGGGTTGCGCGCCTTGGCCTGCTCCATGATCCACCACTCGTACCCGCGGTTGCAGTCGAGATCACCGCGGAAGTGCGCGTGGCTGGGTTCCGCGCCGCTGGTGGAGTTGGTGTCGCCACCCATCTCGACCTTGAGGATCTGCAGCGCGGCGCCGTACCCCGGCTTGAAGAGGTAGTCGAGGATCTGGCCGCGCTGCGGCTCGGGGTAGTCGATCAGTAGGCGGCTGTTGCCGCCCCCGCCGCTGACCGCGCCGACGCCGTCGAACGTGCGGCCGGCCGAACCGCCGTCGAGCGTGATCGAGGTGGCGGCCTGGGCCGGCGCGGGGGCGGCCACCACGCCGGCCGCCACGAGGACGGTGGCGACCACCGCGGCTCGCACCCTCCGCAACAGGGTTCGGGGCATGGCAGCTCTCTCTTCCGGCGAAGGGGGTCAGACGGCCGTGACGGTCCACTGGTTGTTGGTGCTGCCGTTCGGGGCCCACAGGACCACCGCCGACCCGGACGTGGCGTTGCCCGCGCCGTCGAGCGCGGTACCGGTGGCCCGGTTGACGATCTGGTAGCGGCCGTTGCCCAGCGAGGCCAAGCGCCACTGCTGGTTGTCGCTCCCGGTCCACGCGGCCTGCACGGCGTTGACGCCGTTGCCGGTCCGGCCGCCGCTGTCGGCGACCATGCCGTTGGTGCGGTTGACGATCCGGTGGTAGCCGGTGCCGAGGTCCACCAGCTGCCACTGCAGGTTCGCCGAGCCGTCGTAGGACCACTGCTTGAGCACCGACCCGGCCGCGACGTTCCCGCCGCTGTCGAGCGCCAGACCGGTCGTGACGTTGGCGATCCGCACCCAGCTCGTGGGAAGCGGACCGGAGCCCAACGCGGGAATCTGGCCGGCGAAGGTCAGCTTCACCGCGTACGCCGGGGCGCTGAACGGCGCGGTGGCCGACGGCATCCGGATGTGCAGCCCGGAACCGTCCTGGGTGCGGTCGGGCAGGTCGGTGTACGACCCGGCGGCGGAACCGAGCAGCTGCACGGTCTTCAGCGTGGCGAGGTCGATCCGGCCCGAGCCGAGCGTCGTGATGTCCAGCGTGCTGCCCGGCCAGCCCAGGACCGTGGCGTACAGGACGGAGTTGTCCTTGCTGCGGGTGAACCGGATGTCGCGGTTGGTGCCCTCGCGCGGGGTGGTGAACGATCCGCCGCCCATCTGCGTCGGGCCCTCACCGAAGGCCGACCACGCGCGGGTGGCGTAGATCGACTCGCCGAACCGGCCGAGGTAGTCGCCGATGCCGAGCAGGATGGTCCGCTGCCCGGACGGGATGGTGCCGTCGGCCATCGGCGCGATGTTCAGCAGCATGGTGCCGTTCTTGCTGACGCGGTCGATCAGCGCGTGCAGCATCGCTTTCATCGAGTAGTAGCCGATGCCGGTCGTGTAGCACCAGCTGGAGCTGGAGATGCTGTCGTCGGTCAGCCAGTACGGGTTCTGGATGTCGCCGGGCCCGCCGCGCTCGAAGTCGAAGACCTCGCCCCGGTTGTCGAACCCGTCCTTGTAGGTGGCGACGACGTCCTTGTTCCAGGCGACGGCCTTGGTGTAGTAGTGCGCCAGGAAGTCCAGCCGCCGGGACTCGTCGACGTGGGACAGGTTGAAGTCCTGCCAGAGCAGGTCCGGCTGGTAGCCGTCGACGACCTCGGCCAGCTTGTCGTACCAGAGCTGGTTTTCCGCGGCCGAGCCCAGCTGGCCGTACAGCTTGCGCAGGCTCGCGTCCGACTGCGCCGGCACGTGGTCGTAGTAGCCGGTGAAGTGGTAGGCGTGGTGCAGCGACACCATGAACTTCAGGCCGCGGGCCCGGATCGCGTCGGCGTGCAGCCGCACCAGGTCCAGCCGCGGTCCCTTGGCGACCGAGTTCCATTCGTTGACGGCGCTGTTCCACATCGAGAAGCCGTCGTGGTGCTCGGCGACGGGACCGGCGAACTTCGCGCCGGCGTCGGCGAACAGCTGCGCCCACTCGGCGGGGTCGAAGTTCCCGCCCGCGGACTTGAGCTTCGGCCCGAACTGCACCCAGTTGCCGGCCTTGTCGCGGGCCCCGTTGACGAAGTTGTGGTACGGCCACGCCGACGGGTCGCCGTACACGGCCTTGTGGTGGTTGTTCTCGCTGGACCCGCTGATGTACATGTTCCGGGGGTACCACTCGTTGCCGAACGCCGGGACGCTGAAGACGCCCCAGTGGAAGTAGATGCCGAACTTGGCGTCCTGGAACCACTCCGCGGCGGGCGGGTGCTGGTCGACCGACGACCACGTGGGCGTGTAGCTGCCGGGCCCCGCGGTGGCCGACGCGGTCCCGGCGCGCAGGAGACCGGCCGCCGCCGCGCCGCCGACCGTGAACAAGCCCAGTGCTGTGCGACGGCTGAACTCGGGCATGTCGGGAAAGCCTCCTCGGCTCCGGAATGAGTTAGCGCTAACACGCTCTGTCTAAGCTCGGGCGACAGCGGCGGTCAAGCCTTTCCCGGGCACGGAATCGGGGAATATCCGGAAATCCCAGCGTGAACCATCCGCGCGAGGGTGTAACTTTCACGCCCTGCGGCGACCGCTTGTGAGCGTGAACATCGCCGTGCCACACTGCTCCTCGCCTGGCCTCGGAGCGCGAGCAACGGTGACCACCATCGAAGGAGCACCCGTGAAAGTCGCCACCCTCGTCGTCGTGCTGCTGTGCGCTCTCGGGCTGTTCCCGGCCGCGGCCGTGGCGGACAACCCGATCGTCCAGACCATCTACACCGCCGACCCGGCACCGCTGGTGTACAACGGCCGCGTCTACCTCTACACCGGGCACGACGAAGACGGCTCGACGAACTACACCATGAAGGAATGGCGGGTGTGGTCTTCGGCGGACATGGTGAACTGGACCGACCACGGATCGCCGTTGAACCTCGCCAGTTTCAGCTGGGCGAGCGCGAACGCCTGGGCGGGCCAGACGGTCTACCGGAACGGCAAGTTCTACTGGTACGTCCCGATGACGGTGCGGGCGACCGGCGCGATGGCGATCGGCGTGGCCGTGTCGACCAGTCCGACCGGGCCGTTCAGCGACGCGCTCGGGCACCCGCTCGTCGGCAACGGCGAGATCGATCCGACGGTGTTCATCGACGACGACGGGCAGGCGTACCTGTACTGGGGCAACCCGCACCTGTGGTACGTCAAGCTGAACCCCGACATGATCTCCTACTCCGGCGCGGTGACCCAGATCCCGCTCACCACCGCCGGGTTCGGCACGCGCACGGGGAACGCGAGCCGGCCGACGCTGTTCGAGGAAGGTCCCTGGGTCTACAAGCGCAACGGCTTGTACTACAACGTCTTCGCGGCGAGGTGCTGCTCCGAGTTCATCGCGTATTCGACCGCGCCCGGCCCCACCGGGCCGTGGACCTACCGTGGGACGGTCATGCCCACCCAGGGCGCCAGTTTCACGAACCACCCGGGGTTGATCGACTTCAACGGGAACTCCTACTTCTTCTACCACAACGGCGCTTTGCCGGGCGGCAGCGGCTACACGCGCTCGGTGGCCGTGGAGAAGTTCACCTACAACGCTGACGGCACGATTCCGACGATCACCATGACCACGACGGGCGCGCCGCAGGTAGGGCCGTTGAACCCGTACACGCGGCAGGAAGCGGAAACGATCGCCTGGGAGTCGGGCGTCGAGACCGAGCCGTCCAGCGAGGGCGGGATGAACGTCGGCTACCTCGAGAACGGCGACTGGATCAAGGTCAAGGGCGCCGCTTTCGGTTCCGGCGCCCGGTCCTTCACCGCGCGAGTCGCCTCCGCGGCGTCCGGCGGGCGGATCGAGCTGCGGCTGGACAGCACCGGCGGCACCCTCGTCGGCACCTGCACCGTCGGGGGCACCGGCGGCTGGCAGACGTGGACGAGCGTGTCCTGCCCGGTGTCCGGAGCCACCGGGACGCACGACCTGTACCTCCGGTTCACCGGCGGCAGCGGCTACCTGTTCAACGTGAACTGGTGGCAGTTCGCGGCCTGACGACTTCGGGAAAGAGGCGACGATGCCCGTTCGACCGCGCCACCTGCTCACCGCCGCGGCCACCGCACTGGCCGTGCTCACCGTGCCGACGACCGGCGTCGCCGCGCCCGGCAGCCCGGCGCTCACCCCGCCGCTGGGCTGGAACAGCTGGAACAGCTTCGGCTGCGGCGTCAGCGAAACCGCGATCCGCCAGGCGGCCGACGCGATGGTCTCGTCCGGGATGAAGGACGCGGGCTACCAGTACGTCGTCGTCGACGACTGCTGGTTCGACCCGCAACGCGACGCCCAAGGCGCGTTGCGCGCCAGCTCGTCGAAGTTCCCGAGCGGGATGAAGGCCTTGGGCGACTACATCCACAGCCGGGGCCTGAAGTTCGGCATCTACCAGGTGCCGACCGACCGCACCTGCGCCCAGCGCACCGGCACCTATCCCGGGTCGACCGGCAGCGCCGGGCACGAGGTCCAGGACGCCGGCACGTTCGCTTCCTGGGGCGTGGACTACCTCAAGTACGACTGGTGCTCCCCCGCCGGCACGCGCGACGAGCAGGTCGCCCGGTTCACGGTGATGCGCGACGCGCTGCGCGCCACCGGCCGCCCGATCGTCTACAGCATCAACCCCAACAGCTACCACGCCATCACCGGCGACAAGTACGACTGGGGCCAGGTCGCCGACCTCTGGCGCACCACCGAGGACCTCCTCGACATCTGGCAGAACGGCAACACCAACAGCTACCCGATGGGCGTCGGCAACGTCCTCGACGTCACCGCCCCGCTCGCCGCGCAGGCCGGACCGGGGCACTGGAACGATCCGGACATGCTCGTGGTCGGGCGGCCCGGGCTGACGCTGACCGAGTCCCGCGCCCACTTCGCCCTGTGGGCCCTCATGGCCGCGCCCCTGATGGCGGGCAACGACATCCGCACGATGTCCGCCGACATCAGCGCCGTGCTCCGCAACCCGCGGCTGCTGGCGGTCGACCAGGACCGGCTCGGCGCGGGTGGCCGCCGGGTGCGCGACGACGGCGACGTCGAGGTGTTCGCCAAGCCGCTGGCCGACGGGTCGGTCGCGGTCGGGCTGCTCAACCGCGGCGGCGGCACCACGACCGTGAGCACGACCGCGGCGCAGATCGGGCTTTCCGGCTCGGCGTTCACCCTGACCGACCTGTGGACGGGCGCGACCTCGACGACCGGAGGCGCGATCAGTGCGAGCGTGCCCGCGCACGGCGTCGCGGCGTACCGGGTGTCCGGCGGTTCCCCGCGGGCGGCCACGACGTCCCGCCTGCGCGGCACGGGGTCCGGGCGCTGCCTCGACGTCGACAACGCCTCGACGGCCGCCGGGGCGGGCACGCTGATCTGGGACTGCCAGACCGCGGCGAACCAGCTCTGGACCACGTGGGACAACGGCGAGGTCCGGGTGTTCGGCGACAAGTGCCTCAGCGGTGGCACGAGCGGGGCGCCGGTGACGAGCATGCCGTGCACGGGGCAGGACGACCAGAGGTGGACGTTCGCAGCGGACGGCTCGGTGCGCAACGTCCATTCCGGACTGTGCCTGGACGCCGAGGGGGCGGCCACGGCCAACGGGACCCACGCGATCCTGTGGTCCTGCAACGGCCAGCCGAACCAGCGCTGGAGCCGCGCCTGATCCTCTTGGCGACCAGCCGAACGCCCGAGCTGTCCTCCGACGGGATGGCTCGGGCGTTTCGCTGTCCACCGATGGCTATCGCAGCCTCGGCGGGTCGCGGCCCACGGATCACCCTCGGCGAGACAGCCGAACGCCCGAGCCGTCCACCGACGGCTCGGGCGTCCGGTTCTCCCCGGCAGGTGGCCTCAGCGGTAGCCGGCCGCCACTATGTTCGCCTGGACCGCGTTCTCCGTCGCGTCGGACGGATACCCCGCGACCATCGCCCCTTCGTAGAACGTTCCCGCGCTCAGGTTCGCGCCGCCGCCCGGCTTGCAGCAGTCGCCGCCGCTGCCCAGGACGATCGCTCCCTGCTTCTTCATCGGGCTGTAGCCGCTCGGGAGGCCGCCGTCCCACAGCGTCGTGAGGCCGCCGGACTGGGCGTCGCTGCCCTTGATCGCGAACCGGGACGTCCCGTTGTTCTTCAGCACCGCCGTGACGAACTTGCTGCCGAACGCCCGCTGGTTCGGGTTCCACGTCTGGCTGCCGCCGGGGTAGAGCCCCCACTCGAGGTCGGCCTGCACCCACGGTCCGGTTCCGGAGCAGCCGCCGAACCAGCACTCCTTGCCGAAGTTGAGCGCGTCCATGGCGCCGGCCGCGTCGGCCTTGCGGGTCGTTTCGCTGTTGCCGTAGTCGAAGCAGCAGCCGCTGTTGACGTGCGTGCCGCTGGTCACCATGTACATGCCCTCGGGCGCGCTGCCGGTGGGCACGCCGGTCAGGTGACCGTCGCGCCAGTAGCTGTTGCCCGGGTTGATGTACAGCGAATACGCCTTGCTGCCGCCGACCGCGAGCGACTCCGTGGTCGCCTTCGCGGGGCTGCTCTGGCTGGAGCCCGGCACCGCGCTCGACCCCTGGTACCACAGGTCGTTCCCGCGTCCGGACTGGTCGTAGACCACCGTGATGACGCAGGAAGTGCCGCTGCAGAAGGAATCCTGGGCCGTGGCGTCGGCGACGCCGCCCGCCGCCAGGACGCCGACGTTGCGGGTCGCGTTGTCGGACGCGCGCCGGACCTGGTACAGGCTCCCGTTGTAGGACCCGTACAGCGCGCGGACCGTGCTGTGCGCGGCGACGCACGGCGTGCCCCCCGACGCGTAGATGTCGCACGGGCCCGTGCCGGACGGCGGGGTGGTGGTCCCGGTGGTCCACCGCTGGTTGCTCTGGCCGTGGCAGGTCCACAGGATGACCGCGGTGCCGTTGGCCGTCCCGGCGCCGTTCACGTCGAGGCACAGCCCGGACTGGACGCCGGTGATCGTCCCGTCGGCGTTCTGCCGCCACTGCTGGTTCGCCCCGCCGGTGCAGGACCAGATGATCACCGCGGTCCCGGGCGCCGTCCGGTTGCCGTAGGCGTCCACGCACCGCGTCCCGTTCAGCGTCCGCAGCTCACCGGCGCCGGTGAACTCGAAGGCCTGGCTCGCCTGGCCGGTGCAGTCCCGGATCTCCAGTGCCGTGCCCGGGGTGTCGACGCCGCCCGTCACGTTCAGGCACCGGCCCGACGCGGCGCTCGTGAGCGACGTCGACGCCGCGGACGCCGGTACCGCGCCGGCCAGTGCGGCCGCCACCAGCGCGGCGAGGACCAGCACGGCCCGCACCGGGTTGACTCGAGTGGTCACGAATCCTCCTTCGGGCACCGCAGCGCGCCGCAGCACCATTGTTAGCGCTAACACTTCAGTGATCAGGTGTCCCGGTTCATCCGGAAATGCGGGCGACGAGCTCGGTGTCGAGCACCGCGCAGCGGGGCCCGGCCGAGCCGCCGAGCATCGCGAGCAGCTCGCCCGTCATCCGGGCGCCCATCTCCTCGATCGGCTGGCGGACGGTGGTGAGCGGCGGGTCCGTGCGCCGGCCGATCGGCAGGTCGTCGAACCCGATGACGGCCACGTCGCCGGGCACCCGGCGGCCCGCGCGGCGCAGCGCCCGCATCGCGCCGACCGCCATCATGTCCGACGCGGCGAAGATGGCGTCGACGTTCGGCCGGCGGTCCAGCAGGCGGGCGGTGGCGTGCTCGCCGGAGGCCTGGCCGAAGTCCCCGAACACCACCAGCCCCCGGTCGCCGTGCCCGGCGCCCGCCACCGCCTGCCAGTAGCCGAGCAGCCGGTCCACGCCGGCGGTCATGTCCTGGGGCCCGGCGATGGTCGCCACTGTGCGCCGGCCCGCGTCGAGGAAGCGCTGGGTGGCCCGCTGGGCGCCGCCGCGGTTGTCCACGTCGACGTAGGAGTACCGGCCGGGTTCCCGGCCGCAGACCGGGCGGCCGCCGAACACCACCGGGATGCCGAGCCAGCCCAGGTCGAGCGGGCGGCGGCCGTGCATCCCGATGACCAGGGCGCCGTCGACGTGGCCGCCGTCGAGGAACCGGACGACCGGGGCCTGGTAGTCCTCCGTCGCCGGCACGGTGAGCAGCACCAGCTGCAGGCCGACCCCGGTCAGCGCTTTGCCGGCCCCGGCGGCGATGCGGGCGAAGTAGGGATCGGCGAACAGCCGCGGGACTTCTTCGCACACCACCATGGCGACCGAGCCGGTAGGCCCGGCCGCCGCCCGCGCGGCGCGCTGGCGGGCGTAGCCCAGCTCCGACATCGCCGACTCGACCTGCTTGCGCGTTTTCGGCCGGACGCGGGGAAAGCCGTTGAGCACGCGGGACGCGGTGGCGGTCGACACCCCGGCCGCCCGCGCGACGTCGGCCAGGGTCGGACGGAGTTCGGGTGACTCGACGGAGGACACGTTCGCTCTCCCAAGACGTCGTTGTCTTCGTGGGCTCGCTCGAGGATAGCGCCGGATCCGGGCCGCCTCAGGCGCGCTGGATCCGGAACCGCTGGTTGGCGGCACCGGTGTACGTCCACTGGGACACCCGTGCGCCGTCGGCGCTCGAGGCTTCCCAGACGTCCATCGCCAGGCCGCTCAGCCGGTTGACCAGGCTGACCACGCCGCCGCCCTGGTCGGTGACCCGCCACTGCTGCGCGGGGGCGCCGGAGTCGGGTTGCTGGGTGATGTCCGCGCCGGTGGCGGAACCGGCCACCTGGAGCACCAGGCCGCTGTGCCGGGCCCGGATCCGGTAGTAGCCGTCGCCGGAGTCGAGGAAGTCGAACTGCTGGTTCTGGCCACCGGTGGCCGTCCACTGCTGCAGCGGGGCGCCGGCGGCGGTGGAGACGCCGCTGATGTCCAGGAGCTTGCCGCTGTGCTCGGCCGCCAGGGTGTAGTTCACGCCGACCTGCACCGGCGACCCGGACGGCGGGGTCGGCGAACCGAACTGTGTGAAGAACTTCCACACCTCACCCGAGGTCCAGGTCTGCCAGCCGCTGCAGGCGCACCCGTCGCGCGGGCCGGGGTCGTGGCCGCCGTCGAACGCGGCCCAGACCACCGGGTAGCCGGCCCGGCAGCCGGAGTAGGCGGTCACGATGTGGGTGTGGCTCCCGCTCGCGGGTTCCGGCGGGTTCTGCGGGGTGCACCCGTTATTGCGGACGAACTGGTCACGCAGCGCCCGGCCGGACGCGATGGGCAGGACGTTGTCCCCGATGCCGTGCATGCCGATGTAGGCGACGGGCTGGGTGCCGCCGCTGCACCCGCTGAGGTTCGCCCCGGAGTAGACGGCGACCGCGCGGAAGACCGTCGGCCGCGCGCAGGCGAGCGCGTAGCTCATCGCGGCGCCGTAGCTGAAGCCGCCCGCGAATACCTGCGAGGTGTCGACGCACAAGGCCGCCTCGAGCTGCCGCAGCAGGTCGTCGACGAAGGTGACGTCCTGGCCGCCGGGGTTGGCCCAGCCGTTGCCGTTGCCTTGGGGCGCCACGAAGATCGTGCTGTTGCCCGCGCTGTCCGCGAGCCGCCGGAGCCCGTAGTAGGACCAGTTGTAGCCGTCGGTCCCGCCGGAGTCGACGTCGTTGGCCGTGCCGCCGCGCCAGTGCAGTCCGACGAACAGCCGGTACGGGTGGGCGCTGTCGTAGTTCGCCGGCACGCGCAGGATGTAGCTGCGGGTCTGGCCGCCGCTGGAAATCGTGTGGCTGCCGCTCGTCAGCCCGGGGGCCTGGCCGCAGCCCGCGGTGCCCGCGGCGGCCACCGACGGCGACGGCACGCCGGCGACGGCGGCTTGGGCGGTGCCGATCCCGGGCGTCGCCAGCAGCGCCCCGATCGCGACGGACGTGAACAGCCGTCCGAACCTCATCATGCGGCTCCTTCCCATGGTCAGTTCCGGGTCCATTGCTGGGTGGCCGCGTGGGTGCAGGTCCCCAGCCGCACGGCAGTGCCGTTGCCGGTCGCGCCCGCGAGTTCCAGGCAGAGCCCCGACTGCGTCGCGGTGACCGAGCCGTCGGAGCCGATCCGCCACTTCTGGTTGGCCCCGCCGTGGCACGCCCAGATGATCGCGGCCGTGCCGGGCGTGGTCCCGGCGCCTTCGGCGTCCAGGCAACGCAGCGAGCCGCCGGAGTAGACGGTCAGCTCGCCGGCGGCGGTGGCCGTCCACGTCTGGTTCGCGCCGCCGTGGCAGTCCCAGATCTGCGTCCGGGTGCCCTGGGTGGTCGACTGCCCCGGCACGTCCAGGCACCGGCCCGCGGCCACCGAACGCACCGGCGCACCGGTGGTCCCGCTCGCGCCGCTGTCGAGACCGAGGAAGGAGATCGCGTACGCGAGCATTCCCGCCTGCGGCAGGGTGTGACCGGTGCCGGCGATCGTGATGCCCTCGACGGGGGCCTGGGTCCCGGTGCCGCCGTAGCGGTTCCGGGTCCACGACGACTGCGGGTGGTCGGTGGCGGACGGCGTCTGGCCCAGCCCGCGCAGCGCGGTCCACTGCTTGATCTCTTCGCCGTAGTTCGGGTACGCCAGCGTGGTGTCCTGGTCGCCGTGCCACAGCTGCATCCGGGGGTAGGCGCCGGTGTAGCCGGGGTACATCGCGTGCGCCTGGTCGGCCCACTGCTGCGCCGACTTGATGACGTTGCCGCCCGCGCACTGGCTGTTCCAGAGCGAACCGTCGGTGGTGGCGAAGCACCCGGCGGGCACCCCGGAGAACGCGGCACCGGCGGCGAAGACGTCCGGGTATTCGGCGGCCAGGACGTTGGTCATCATGGCGCCCGAGGAGAAGCCGCTGACCACGATCCGGCCCGGATCCACGTTGTAGTGCTGGCGGGTCCAGGCCACCATCGCCATGATGCCGGTGGTGTCGCTGCCGCCGTCGCGGGTGAGGCCCGCTTTCGTGGACACGTCGAAGCAATGGCCGTCCCGGGTCGCCTCGGGGACGACGATCACGTAGCCGTAGCGGTCGGCGGCCGTCGCGTAGTCGTGCCCGTTGCCGTCGAAGATCGCGCTCGCCGAACCGCCGCAGTAGTGCACCAGCACGAGCAAGGCCGGTTTGGGCGCCACGTTGTCCGGCACGTACAGGTACATGCCGAGGTTGGTCGGGTTGGCGCCGAACCCGGTGACGCGGGTCAACGCGGCGGCCGCGGCCGGCCGGGCGGTCGCGAATACCACCGCGAGGGGCAGCAGGAGGAGGAAGACGAGCAGACGTTTCACCGCAGGCTCCATTGCTGGTCGGCCTGGCCCCCGCGGGACCACGGGAGCCCGGTGCTGGTGTTCACGTTAACATTCGACCGATGACCGGGTTGCCCAGTGCGGCCGGAGTCGTCCACTGTGGACAGGACGTGCGGGAGGGCCGCGCGCAGAGTACGGGACAGCGTCGTCACGGGTACTCCTCTTCAGGAGCGCAAGGAGCGCGCGGGGTGCGCGCTGCGAAACCGCCCGGTTACCGCCCGAACGGACTCCAGCCAAGATAGGAGCCGCCGGCGGCAAAGGTCAATCCATCGTGAAAATTACCCACCGGCAACGGATCCCCGCCGGAGTCCACAAAGGAATGAACTCACGGCGGGCTTCCCGGGCCGGGCCCGGGGAGTCCGCGGTGAGCTCATCGGCCGAAGACGCGGCGCTGGATCTCCCGGCGGTAGTCCTCCAAGGTGTTGTCGAGGTGCACGGCGACCGCGCCGGCCGCCGCGTCCGGATCGCCGTCGCGGATCGCCCGGTGGATCGCGGCGTGCTCGTCGATCGCGCCCGCCGCGTGCCCGCCGACCGTGCCGGACATCCCGATGGCGTTGGACTGGCGTTGCAGGCGGCGGGCTTCGCGCACGGACGCCACGAGGAACTGGTTGTGCGACGCGGTGGCGATTCCGAGGTGGAAGTCGTCGTCGCCGCGGTCGAACAGCGCGGACCGGCCGGTCAGGTGCCCTTGCCGGCAGGTCTCGGCGGCGGTCTCGATCGCGCGCAGCTCCGCCGGGGTGGCGTTGACCGCCGCCAGCCGGGCGGCGGCGGTCTCCTGGACCCGGCGGAACTCGAACAGCATGTAGACGTGGTCGAGGTCGGTGGGCAGGAAGAAGCCTCCCCAGCGCGAAGCGCCGAGCATGCCCTCGTCGTCGGACACATACAGCCCCCGCCCCTTGTGCGCTCGTACCCGGCCGATCGCCGAGAGGATCTTGACGGCCTCCCGCACGACGGTCCGGCTGGTCCCCATCCGCGCCGCCAGCTCGACCTCCGTCGGCATCCGGTCACCGGGCCTCAGCCCCAGCTCGGCGATCAGCTGCAGGATCTGCTCGGCCACCAGTTCGTAGCCGGGCCGGTACGGGGCCGGCAGCGCGGTCTTCTCATCACCGGTCACCCGATGAGTATGACTCAAGGGGCGCCGGCCAGTGACCATACCTCGGGGCCCCGCACTCCGGTCAACACTCGCGAGCGCGGCGTGAAATTTACATGCATCTCCGCAGTTGGACGCGGCGAAAGCCGCTCGGTTCGCGTCGCCGCTTGACGCGATTCGGCTCATGGCCCCATATGAGTCCGACACATCCGCCACGGTCCGCGGGCCGGAACCACAGCGAAGTGGGGTAGCCGATGAGGGGTCGACCACGCGGCACGTGGCCGCGCACCGGATCCGTGGCCGCCGCGCTCGCGGCCGCCGCCCTCGTCGTGAGCGCGCTCGCCGCGCCGCCCGCCCACGCCGCGGCCGTCACGATCGCCGTGGCCCCGGGCGGCGACGACGCCAACCCCGGCACCCCCGAGCAGCCCGTCGCCACCCCGGCCAAGGCGCAGCAGCTGGCCCGGGCCCAGTCGGGCGCCGGTGACGTGGTCGTGCAGCTCGCCGGCGGCACCTACCGGCTCGCGGCCCCGTTGACGTTCACCAGCGCCGACTCCGGGCAGAACGGCCACACCGTCACCTGGCAGGCCGCGCCCGGCCAGACGCCGGTCCTGTCCGGCGGCTCGGCGGTCACCGGCTGGACGGTGCAGGACGCGAGCCAGAACATCTGGGTGGCGTCCGTGCCGCAAGGGTCCGACTCCCGGCAGCTGTTCGTCGACGGGGCGCTGGCGCCGCGCGCGTCGATCCCGATCTCCCGCGGCGACGTGCAGGTCACGACGTCCGGCCTGACCATCGTCAACTCCGCGCTGAACTACCTCGCCGCGCTGCCGCAGCAGAACCGGATCGAGGTGGAGAGCCAGAACTCCTTCACCGACCGGTACTCCCCCGTCGACCACGTCAGCGGCACGTCGATCGTCATGCAGCAACCCGCGTGGAACAACAACAACTGGGGCTACGACACCCTCGCCAAGCCCTTCGGCGGTGGCCAGCTGTTCCTCGAGAACTCCTACTCGTTCCTGAAGAACACCGGCCAGTGGTACCTGGACCCGCAGGCCGGCAAGCTCTACTACAAGGCCCCCGGCGGGTGGGTCCCCGGCAGCCACGACGTCGAGCTGCCGCGGCTGACGTCGCTCCTGCGGGTCAGCGGCAGCTACGACAACCCGGTGCGGGGCCTCGCCTTCAGCGGACTGCACTTCGAGCACACGACGTGGCTCACGCCGGGCACGTCGGTCGGCTACGCGAACCAGCAGAGCGGCACGTTCCTCCCGGCCGCGGCGCCGATGCCGGGTGACTTCCTGAGCTCGTGCCAGTCGGGCTGCCCGCTGTTCGAGGGCGCGCGCAACAGCTGGGCGCAGGCCCCGGCCGCCGTCCAGGTCTCGGCCGCCACCGGGATCACGTTCAGCGGCAACACCTTCACCCACCTCGGGCAGGTGGCGCTGGGCATCGGCAACGACGCCGACGCGCACGCGTCCGGGGTCGGCCTCGGGGCGTCGTCGATCACCGTGGACCACAACACCTTCACCGAGGACTCCGGCGCGGGCATCGTCGTCGGCGGCGTGCGGCCGGACGCCCACCACCCGTCGAACGCGGCGATGACCGACCACGACATCACGCTGTCGGACAACACGGTGAGCCGGGTCGCCCTCGACTACCGGGAGATGGCCGGCATCCTGTCGACGTACGTCACGCACGCCGTGATCACGCACAACGACGTGGCGAACCTGACCTACGACGGGATCGACGTCGGCTGGGGCTGGGGCGCGAACGACCCGGGCGGCAGCCAGGACTACCGCAACCGGGGCCTGTACGACTACCAGCCCGTGTACTCCACCGCGACGACCCTGCGCGACACCGTCGTCAGCTACAACCGGGTGCACGGCACGAAGAAGCTCATGCACGACGGCGGGAGCATCTACAACCTCTCCGCCAACCCCGGCAGCTCCATCGACCACAACCACGTCTACGACAACAACCGCACGGTCGGCCTGTACCTGGACGAAGGTTCGCGGTACGTGAGCCTGTCGGCCAACGTGATCCAGGACTCCGGGGTCTGGGCCTTCACCAACGCCAGTGGCAGCAACAACACCGACGACAGCACCTTCAGCGGCAACTGGTACAACGGCGGCGCGACCAACGTCGCCACCGGACCGCCGCACAACAACGTCCTGAGCGGCAACGTCCAGGTGAGCGGCACGAACTGGCCGTCGGGCGCCCAGCAGGTCATCGCCGCCGTGGGCCCGCGCGGTACCGGTCCCGCCGCGAGCCCGGTGCGCGCGGCCGGGGCCGGCAAGTGCCTGGACGTCAACGGCGCCAGCACCACGCCCGGCGCCCAGGTGCAGATCTGGGACTGCAACGGCGGCACCAACCAGTCCTGGACCCGGACCACCGCGGGCGAACTGACCGTCTACAGCGGCGACAGCACCCGCTGCCTGGACGCGTCCGGGCAGGGCACCACCGCGGGCACCAAGGTCGTCGTCTGGACCTGCAACGGCGGCGCCAACCAGCGCTGGCAGGTCACGCCGGCCGGCGCCGTCACCGGTGTCCAATCCGGACTATGCCTGGACGTGACCGACGGCGCTACCGCCAACGGCACCGCCGTCCGGCTCTGGACCTGCACCGGGCAAGCCAACCAGAAGTGGACCTTCGGCTGACCGATCGAGGAGTATCCATGAGAATCCGGCTCATCGCGGCCGCGACGGCCCTGTTCCTGAGCGCGTTGCTCCCCGGCACCCCGGCGGCCGCCGAATCCAACGGCGGGGTCCGGGTCATGCCGCTGGGCGACTCCATCACCGAAGGCACGCAGGTCCCCGGCGGCTACCGGATCGGGCTGTGGCAGCGCCTGAGCGCGGGCGGCTACCGCGTCGACTTCACCGGCTCGCAGTACAACGGCCCGGCCGCCCTCGGCGACCACGACCACGAGGGCCACCCGGGCTGGCGCATCGACCAGATCGACGCGAACGTCGTCACCTGGCTGCGCAACACCGCCTCGAACACGGTCCTGCTGCACATCGGCACCAACGACATCCTGCAGAACTACGACGTCGGCCGCGCGCCGGCCCGGCTGTCCGGGCTGATCGACCACATCACCGCGACCGCGCCGGACGCCGAGGTCTTCGTCGCCACGATCATCCCGCTCGCCAACTCCGGCCAGGAGTCCGTGGCCCGCACGTTCAACTCCGCGATCCCGGGGATCGTGCAGAGCAACCGGAACGCGGGAAAGCACGTGCACCTGGTGGACATGCACTCCGCGCTGACCACCGCCGACCTGACCGACGGCGTCCACCCCACGGCCACCGGGTACGACAAGATGGCCGCCACCTGGTTCGCCGCGCTGCAGTCGGTGCCCGGGAGCATCGGCACCCCGGGGACGTCCACCGCGCGGCAGATCGTCGGCACGCAGTCGGGCCGGTGCGTGGACGCCGCGAGCGCCGCCAACGGCACGCAGGTGCGGCTGCAGGACTGCGGCGGGCAGGCCGGCCAGGCGTGGACCCGGACGGGCCAGGAGCTGACGGTCGGCGGGACCAAGTGCCTCGACGCGTCCGGCCACGGGACGGCCAACGGCACCCTGGTGATCGTCTGGGACTGCCACGGCCAGGCCAACCAGCAGTGGACCGTCACCGCGAACGGCACGATCACCGGCGTCCAGTCGGGGCTCTGCCTCGACGCGTACGGGCAGGGCACCGCCAACGGCACCCAGCTGGTCCTGTGGACCTGCAGCGGGCAGGCGAACCAGCAGTGGACGCTGCGCTAGGAGGCGACGACATGGCCCGCGTGCTGGTCCTTCCTGCGAGTGCTGGATAAAACGAGCCCGGGCCCAGCGACGACAACCGCCTCACCCCAAGGAACTCCGGTCGGGAGAACGTCATGACGAAGAGAAGAATCAGCCGCAGGATCCGGTTTCTGACCGCGGTGCTCACCGCCGCGGCGACCGTGGTGGTGACGGTGACGCTGGGCGCCGGCCCGGCCGCGGCCGACGTCACCGGCGCGCTGCGCGGGGTCGGTTCGGGCCGCTGCCTGGACGTCCCGAACGCGAGCCAGACCGACGGGACCTTGCTGCAGATCTACGACTGCTCGGGCGGCGCGAACCAGCAGTGGACATCGACGGCGAGCGGTCTGCTGACCGTCTACGGCAGCAAGTGCCTCGACGTGCCGGGAAGCGCGACGAGCGCGGGCACCCGGGTCCAGATCTGGACCTGCCACGGCGGAGCCAACCAGCAATGGCGGGTCAACGCCGACGGCACGATCGTCGGCGTGCAGTCCGGGCTCTGCTTGGACGTCACCGGCGCCGCGACGGCCAACGGCACCACGGTGGCTCTCTGGACGTGCAACGGCGGCAGCAACCAGAAGTGGACCGGCCTGTCGAGCACACCGACGACCACGACGACGACCGGTGGCAGTTGCACGCTGCCGTCGACGTATCGCTGGTCGTCGACAGGGGTGCTGGCCACGCCCAAGAACGGGTGGGTGTCGCTGAAGGACTTCACGAACGTCGTCTACAACGGTAAGCACCTCGTTTACGCGTCGAACGTCTCGGGGTCGTCGTACGGCTCGATGGCCTTCACGCCCTTCACGAACTGGTCCGACATGGCCTCGGCCGGTCAGACCGGGATGAGCCAGTCCACGGTGGCGCCCACGCTGTTCTACTTCGCGCCGAAGAGCATCTGGGTGCTGGCTTACCAGTGGGGCGCGTGGCCGTTCATCTATCGGACGTCCAGCGATCCCACCAATCCCAACGGGTGGTCCTCGCCGCAGCCGCTGTTCACCGGGAGTATTTCCGGCTCGGGTACCGGCCCGATCGACCAAACACTGATCGCCGACGGCTCCAACATGTACCTGTTCTTCGCCGGAGACAACGGCAAGATCTACCGCGCGAGCATGCCCATCGGAAACTTCCCGGGCAGTTTTGGCTCGAACTACACCACGGTGATGAGCGACTCCACCAACAACCTGTTCGAAGCTGTCCAGGTCTACAAAGTCCGAGGCCAGAACCAATACCTGATGATCGTCGAAGCGATCGGCGCCAACGGACGGTACTTCCGTTCGTTCACCGCGAGCAGTTTGAGCGGTTCGTGGACACCGCAGGCCGCCAGTGAAAGCAACCCGTTCGCGGGCAAGGCAAACAGCGGCGCGAGCTGGACCAACGACATCAGCCACGGCGACCTGGTCCGCTCCAACCCGGACCAGACCATGACCGTCGATCCGTGCAACCTGCAACTCCTCTACCAAGGCAAAGACCCCAACGCCGGCGGGGCCTACGACCAGCTGCCCTGGCGACCGGGCCTGCTGACGCTGCAGCGCTGACCGGCGCCGAGGAGGGAACCCCAGCTGTCCACCGGCTGGGGTTTCTTCCTTCCGGACAGGGGTTTTCCCGGCTAGGCTCGGTCCCGGACCGATCGGAAACTCCGACCGGCACGGTCAGCGCGGACCCGAGGGAGCCATCGACGTGGTCGAAACGCCCGACATCGTTCGCCCGCCCGCCGAGCTCAGCGCGGCCCTCGCGGCCATCGGCAGCGCGACCGCCAGCGGTGAGCTCAGCCGGATGGGCATTCGCAGCGCCTTCATCCGCGGCCCCGTTTCGGTGACCCCCGGGGTGCGCGTCGCCGGACCCGCGCTGACGCTGCAGTTCCTGCCGAAGCGGGAGGACCTCTACCCCGTCGACGAGTACGAGGAACCGGAAAAGCAGCTGCACCGGCACGTCATGTACCACACGCGGCCCGGCGACATGATCGTCGTCGACGCGCGCGGTGACATGGAAAGCGGCGTGTTCGGCGAAATGATGCTGACCTACTTCAAGGGCCGCGGCGGCGCCGGCGTCGTGGTCGACGGGTGCCTGCGCGACACCCCGGAAGCCAAGAAGCTCGGCCTCGGGCTGTGGATCCGGGGCGCCACGCCGAACTTCCACGCGCAGACCGGCATAGTCCCGGTCGCCGTCAACGTGCCCGTGGCGTGCGGTGGCACGGTCGTCGAGCCGGGCGACATCGTCGTCGCCGACGACGACGGGGCCGTCGTGGTGCCGGTCAAGCTCGCCCCCGCCCTGGTGGCCCACGCGCGGGAACACGCGGATTGGGAGGAGTTCTCCCGGATCCGCCTGGCCGAGGGCGGCGACCTGAGGCGGTACTACCCGCTCTCGGACGAAGCCCGGCCCGAGTACGAGCGGTGGCGCGCCGACCAGGGCCGCGCCTAGCTCCACAGCCGGTCGTGGCTCGACTCGGTGTCCCAGTGCGTCGTCTCGGCGAAGAACACCGGGTCACGCGGGTCGAGGTGGCGGCGCAGCAGGTCCTCGTCGAGGTCGCCGAACCCCAGGCCCGGGGTGTCCGGCACGGTGATGTGGCCGTCCCGGATCAGCGGGCGGGGCAGGCCGGTGACGAGGTCGCTCCAGAACTCCACGTCGGCCGCGTGGTGTTCGAGCGCCAAGAAGTTCTCGGTGGCGGCGGCCAGGTGCACGCACGCCATCGTCGCGATCGGCGACGCCGCCAGGTGCAGCGCCATCGGGATCCCGCGCTCCTGCGCGTAGTCGCCGAGCCGCTTGGTCTCCGCGATCCCGCCCGCCGTCGCCGGGTCGGGGTGCACGACGCGGATGGCGCCCGCGTCCAGCAGCGGCCGGAAGCCGTCGAGCAGGTAGATGTCCTCCCCCGTGCACGTCGGGACGGCGACGGCCGCGGTCAGCCGGCGCCACTGGTCGGTCAGCTGCCACGGGATCAGGTCCTCGATCCACGCCAGGGTGAACGGTTCCAGCGCGCGGCCGATCCGGATGCACGAGTCGAGGGCTATGTGGCCGAAGTGGTCGGCGGCGAGCGCGACGTCGTAGCCGACGACGGACCGAACGATGTCCACATAGGACACCAGGTGCTCGACCCCTTGCGCGGTGATCTGGATACCGGTGAACGGGTGCATCGTCGACCGGTCTTCCCGGGCGCCCGGCGGCGCGATCAGCGCGCCCGGGATGTCCCACAGCAGGTCGATGCCCACGTCCATCTTCAGCATCGTGAACCCGCGCAGCTTGCGCTCCAGCAGCCGGGCACCCATCGCGTGCGGGTCCGGCAGCGACGGCGTGTCCGCGTAGCAGCGGATCTCGTCCCGGAACCGGCCGCCGATCAGCGCGTACGCGGGTACTCCGTACGCCTTGCCGGCCAGGTCCATCAGCGCCATCTCGACGCCGGAGACCCCGCCGCCCTGGCGGCCGTGGAACCCGAACTGCTTGATCTTGCGGAAGATCTTGTCGACGTTGCACGGGTTCTCGCCGACGAGCCGGCTCTTGAGCACCAGCGCGTAGGTGGCGCTGGCCTGGTCGCGCACCTCCCCGTAGCCGACGAGCCCCTGGTTGGTGTCGATCCGGATGATCGACGAGCGGAACGGCACCCCGTCCACGGCGGCCACCCGCAGGTCGGTGATGCGCAGGTCGCTCGGCCGCGACGCCGTCGAGACGTGCTTCTCCGTGATGGCGCTCATCCCTTCACCGCGCCCGCGGTGAGGCCCTCGGTCAGGAACCGCTGCCCGAACCCGTACATCAGCACGACCGGGATGCTGACCAGCAGCGAGGCCGCGGCCAGCTGCCCCTGCGGCACGACGTCGCCGAAGATCATCGACTGCATGCCGACCGGCAGGGTCTTGTTCTCGTCCTTGGTGATGAACACGAAGGCGAACAGGAACTCGTTCCACGCGTTGGTCAGCGTGAACAGCGCGACCGCGAGCAGGCCCGGCTTGGCCAGCGGCAGCACGATCCGGCGGAACGCCCCGAACCGCGTGCAGCCGTCGACCAGCGCGGCCTCCTCGAGGTCGGCCGGGATCGACTTGAAGTAGCCGACGAGCAGCCACGTCGCGAACGGCAGCGTGAACGTGGGGTAGGCGAGCACGAGCGACCACAACGAGTCGTTCAGCCCGATCCCGCTCATCAGCTGGTACAGCGGGATGAACAGCAGCGCGCCCGGCATGACGTAGGTGAGCAGGATCGTCACCGTGAAGCTCTCCGAACCCCGGAACTTCAGCCGCGCCAGCGCGTAGCCGGCCAGCGCCGCGCAGACCAGGGCGATCACGGTCGACGCCACCGACACCAGGATCGTGTTGACGTACCAGGTGCCGAACGCCCGCCCGGTGAACAGGTTCGTGAACTGCTCGGTGCTCCACGGGGTCGGCCAGAGGTCGTCGGTGCGCGCGACGATCTGGTCGTCGGACTTGAAGGCGGTGATCGTCATCCAGTAGATCGGGGCGAGCACGAAGCACAGCAGCCCCACCAGCGCGATCCCCGAGCCGGTGCCGCCGACGAGGCGGGCGGCCAGCCGTTTGCTCCGCGCGGCGAGCGCGGAGACCACCTGGCCGACGACGGCCGCGAGCACCACGAACACGCCCAGCACGAGCGCGGCCTTCCAGACGATGTGCGGCGACGCCCAGACCAGCACGAGCACGGCGGCCACGACGATCACCCACGGCAGCGCCCGGCGCTGGGCGGGAGTCAGCTTCCGGCGCCCCAGGTCGGCCGCGCCGGGCTGGTCGCTGCGTCTCATCATCCGCACGAGGATCACCACGAGCACGGCGATGACCGGCAGCATCACCAGCGTGACCGCGGCGCCCGCGCCCAGCTGCAGCTGCTGGATGGCCTTCGAGTAGGCCACCATCACGTACGGGGCCGTGGCGTCCCCCGGTCCGCCCTGGGTCATCAGCCAGATCAGGTCGAAGTTGTTGAACGTCCAGATCGACGACAGCAGCACCGTCACGATCATCACCGGACGCAGCCCCGGCAGCGTGATGTGCACGAAGCGCTGCCACGGCGAAGCGCCGTCCACCATCGCCGCCTCGTGGAGGTTGCCGTCGATGGCCTTGAGCCCGGCGAGGAACGTCACCGTGAAGAACGGGATGCCCTTCCAGACGTTGACCAGGATGACCGCCGGCATCGCGAGCGCGGGGTCGGACAGCCACTCCGCGGGCCACTTGTCGACGAGCCCGATCGCGGCGAGGCCGGGCCCGATCCCGGTGTCGGTGAGCAGGACGTTGACGCTGCCGAAGATCGGGTCGAGCAGCGACCGCCAGGTGAACGCCGTGACGACCGTCGGGATCACCCACGGCAGCAGGATCACCCCGGCGATGAGTGCCTTGCCGCGGCGCATGTGGTGCAGCATCAGCGCCGCAATGAGACCGAGGGTCACCTTGAAGATCTCGGCGTACGCGGTGAAGACGAAGGAGTTGAGCACGCCCTTGTGGAACAAGGCGTCGTCGATGAGGGCGGTGTAGTTGTCCAGCCCGGCGAAGACCGTCTCGGCACCGTGGCGCTCGGTGACGCTGGTGAAGACCGAGCTGACGATCGGCACCAGGATCAGGCCGGCGACCAGCACCAGCGTCGGCCCGATGAACACGGCGGCGAGGCGCCAGTCGCGCCCGAGCAGCCGCTGCGTCCTGGTGAGCGAAGAAGACGCACGCGGCGCCGGACCGGCCGGCGCCGGGCGCGAACGCAGGACGGTCACTGCCGATAGCCCTGCTGCTCGAAGATCTGCACGATCCGGCCGTGGGTCGCGGCGACGGCGTCGGCCGGCTTGGTGCCCTGGATGACCGACTGCATCATGTCGGTCAGCAGGTAGGCGGCGGTGGCGGCCTGCTCGCCGGGGCTCGGGGCCTGGGGGAACGCGTAGCCGGTCTTGGTGGTCACCGGGAGCTGCGCGCGGGTCTGCTCCCGCAGCGCGGGGAAGGCCGGGTCACCGCTCGTGTAGTACGGGTCGGAGTCCCACACCTTGTCCCACGAGGGGTTGACCAGGCACGGGGCTTCCTTCGCGACCCCGAGCAGCGCGCTCCCGCCCGCCATGAACTTCGCCACCAGCTTGGCGAGATCGGGGTTCTTCGCCCCCTTGAACACGACGAACGAGTTGGACTCGCCGAACGCGAGCGGCCGGTCGAGCGCCGGCCCGGTGGCGCCGTTGAACACGTGCGTGTTGGCGTACACCGGGTTCTTCTTGGTCTTCGAGTCGGCGTAGACGCTGAACTGGTTGAGCGTGAGCCCGAGGATCTGGGCCAGCCAGTTCTCGTTGTTGCTCGAGTCGGTCCAGCTCCCGACCCCGGGTGGCAGCATCGGCTGGTACTTCGGGTTCGTGTAGATGTCGCCGATGAACGTGACGGCCGCGACGGTTTCCGGCGAGTTGAACACCACCTTCGTGCCGGTGTTGTCCGCGATCGCCCCGCCGTAGGTGTTGATGACGTTCGCGATGAAGCCGTTGGCGTCGCCCGAGCGGTTCACCGTGAGCCCCCAGCCGAAGCGCCGCTTCCCCGGGTCGGAGACCGCCAAGGCGTTGTCGCGCAGCTCTTCCCAGGAGTAGTAGGGCTTCAGCGGGAGACCCTTTTCCGCGTACCAGTCCTTGCGCAGGTACATCCCGGACGCGATGAAGTGGTACGGGATCGCGAACCAGCGGCCGTCGAACACGCAGTAGTCGTTCGCCTCGGTCGCCGGGTTCCCGTAAAGCGCTTTCATCCCGGTGACCACGTCGGTGACGTCGGTGAGGGCGCCGAGGTTGTGGAGCTGGCCGACGAACCGCCGGTCGCTCACGAAAGCCAGGTCGCGGTTGGTGCCCGCCTTCACCTCGGCGTCCATCTTCGCGACCATGTCGCCGGCGTCGCCGGAGACCAGGTCGTTGCGGATCGTGGTCCCGGTGGCCTGCGCGAACACCTGCAGCGACTTGTCCAGCGCCTTGTTGGCCGCCTCGGCGTACAGCTTCTGCGAGAGCATCCCCACCGACCCGCCGCGCAGCCGGGAAGCTTCATCGAGCAGTGCCTGGGGAACCTGGACGTCGACCTGCGGTGCGGGTGCGGAGCCGCTCCCGCACCCGGCGAGACCGAGCACGCCCAGCGCGCCCACCCCCGCGCTCATCCCGAGGAAGGTACGCCTCGACAGGTCCGTTTTCTCTTCCATGACAACTCCTCATACCGACGGGGCGACGTTGCGACCGGCGGGGACAGCGCGGCGAGTGCCGCGCTGCGGTCTTTCAAAGCTGCAGGCTTTTCATGCGGCGAAGGACGCCGAACTGCTGATGCGTTGCCCGGGCAGCCCGTCGAACAGCCCGGCCGAACCGCGGGGCCGCCACAGCGGCACCGGACCGGCGCCGGGCACGGGGTCGAGCGCCAGCGCGGCCGCCTGGTCCGCGGAGTCGAGCGCCCGCTGGACGACCATCGCGTTGGCCACGCTCTGCGCGACGCTGCCGACCGGCCGCACGCCGAACTGCACGGCGTCGGCGAAGTCGACGAGCTCCGCGCGGTAGCCGTTGTCGCTGCCGCGGAAGACGGTCGTGTGGGTGGTGGCGTCGCGGCTGCTGCGCGTCACGCGGCGCTCCGACTCGGATCCGGCGAGCACGAGCACGCCCTCGGTTCCGTAGAGCCGCATGTCGTTGGGCTCGGGCGGCACCGGGATTTCGGGGAAGGACGCGGTGTAGCTGCCGATGGCGCCTCCGGTGAAGACGAGGGTGAGCGCGAGGTCCGACGGTGCGTCGATCGTGCTGTTGGCCGCCTGCACGGCACCGTGCACCCGCGCGATGTCGCCGCAGAGCAACCGGATCTGGGCGATGTGGTGCACGCCGAAGTCGAGGTGCACGCCACCGCGGTACTGCGGCCGGTGCCGCCACGGCGTGCTGGTGAACCCGCCCGGCCGGGGCACCGACTGGCCGGCGTACCGCCACGCCATCAGGTGCGGGCGGCCGATCGCCCCGCTGTCGAGCAACGCGCGCGCGTAGCGCAGGTCGTCTCGGTAGAAGTAGTTCTCCCCCACCACGAAGGTGCGGTCCGGGTGCCCGGCCGCCAGGGCCAGGAAGGCCGCGGCCTGCCGGGCGTCGGCACCGGCCGGCTTCTCGCAGAACACGTCCTTGCCGGCCGCGAGCGCGTCGCGCGCCACCTCGTACAGGTGCGGGATCGGCACCGAGATCAGCACGGCGTCCACGTCGTCGCGGGCCAGCAGTGCGGCCCGGTCGGCGACGGCCAGCGCCGGATCGGTTCCGCTGTAGCCGGTGAACCGCCTGCGCTGGTCCGCGGACGGGTCGGTGAACGCGGTGACGACGTACCGGTCGGCGAGCCCGCGCAACGCCGGCCAGTGCAGCTTCTCGACCGCGAGGCCGGTGCCGATCAGCCCCAGCCGGATCGGCGGGATCCCCGGTGCTCCCATGCCCAGTCCGTTCTCGTCAACGGTTGGCGGAACTCGGTCGTGCCGTGTGCTAACGCCGCTTGGCGGCCCGCTTGCTTCGCTGCTTCTTCTCCGCGACGAGCGTGGAGTAGTTGTTGCTCAGGTGGTTGCGCATCGCCGCGCGGGCCGCTGCCGGGTCGCGCGCCACGAGCGCCTCGTAGATCTCCGTGTGCTGGGCGGTGGCGCGGTGCAGCCCGGCGGGCGCCTCGTTGGTGACGCGCCGGCTGGCCGTGCCGAGCCAGCGCGCGGAGTACATGATCCGGTCGAGGATGCGGTTGTCGGCCGCCCGGCAGATCTCCATGTGGAACTCGTGGTCGACCTCGAGGTAGGCCTCGGGGTCCGCCTCGAGCGCCGCCATGCGGCCGATCTCGCCCCGGAGCCGCTCCAGCGTCTCGTCGGTGATGCTCGCCGCGGCCATCGCGGCCAGTTCGGGTTCGAGCAGTGCGCGCATCTGGTGCAGTTCCTGCAGCAGTTCTTCGACGATCTCCGCGGGCAGCCACTCGATCAGCAACGGGCTCAGGTAGTCCCACTCGGCGCGGGGGCGCACGACGACGCGGCGGCCCTGCGCGACGTCGACGATGTCGAGCGAGGCGAGGATCTTGAGCGTCTCCCGCGCCACCACCCGGGAGACGCCGAACTCAGTCGAGATCTCGAGTTCCGACGGGGCCCGGCCGTCCTCGACGGCACCGCTGACGATGCGCCGGGTCAGGTGGGCCGCCACCTGTACCGGGAGGGTCCGGACCTTGACAGCGTCCGGAGACTCTTGTCTCCTTGGCATGTCATCAGCTTATAGGACAAGTTGGACCTCGCGACAGTCCCGTTCTTCGGCACTACCCAGCGGCAGGAGAGCAATGCGGATCGTGAACGTCACGACGGCGGTGGTGGCCTACCACGGTGAGGCCACCCTGGTGCGGATCGACACCGACGAGGGCCTCAGCGGGTTCGGCGAGGCCAATCCCGACGCGGGCGCGGGCGCCGTCGTCGGGATGATCGGTTCCCTGACCCCGCTCCTGCTCGGCGAGGACCCGCGCAACGTCGAGCGGTGCTGGGAGAAACTGCGCCGCAGCAAGGTTTTCGCGGGCGCGCAGAGCGGGGTGTTCGTGATCGCCCTGTCCGGCATCGAGCTCGCGCTGTGGGACCTCGCGGGCAAGGCCGCGGGCCAGCCGGTCCACCGGCTGCTCGGCGGGAAGTTCCGCGACAAGATCCGCCTCTACGCCGACTGCGGCGACGGCGACGACCCCGCGGGCTCGGTCGCCGGGTGCGTCGACCGCGCCCAGCGAATGGTCGCCGAAGGCTTCACCGCCCTCAAGTTCGACATCGACGACCTGCACCACCCCGCCAAGTTCGACGCCTTCAACCACACGGTCAACGCCGCCGAGCTGCGTTCGATGGTCGAGCGCGTGGCCGCCGTCCGGGCCGCGATCGGCCCGGACGTCGACCTCGCCATCGACCTCCACGCCCGCTACGACGTGCCGAGCGCGTGCCGGATCGCGTGGGAGCTGGAGCCGTTCCGCCTGATGTGGCTGGAAGAACCGCTGCCGGCGGAGAACGTCGACGCGCTGGTCCGGGTGCGCGAGCAGACCCGCACGCCGATCTGCGCGGGAGAAAACCTTTACCTGCGCTGGGGATTCCGCGAGCTGCTCGAACGCGGCGCCGTGGACGTCATCGAGCCGGACGTGCCGAAGTGCGGGGGCCTCGCCGAGGCCAAGAAGATCGCCAACCTCGCGGAGCTGCACTACATCCCGTTCGCCCCGCACCTGGTGTCGACGCCGCTGGGCACGATGGCGACGTCGCACCAGTGCGGCGCGATCCCGAACTTCCTCGTCCAGGAATGGCACGCCCTCGAGGAGCGGGCGGTGTGGGACAGCTACGTCCACGCCCCCGACGGGAGTGGCTCGATCGTCAAGGACGGCTACATCACGCTGCCCGACGCCCCCGGCATCGGGGTGGAGCTCGACATGGACGGCGTCCGGAAGCACGCCGTCGCGGGCTACGGGGTGTTCGAGTGACTCACCCGCCGACGGCGGGGTACGCCCGGTTGAACCGCGGCGGTGTGTAAGGCAGGTACCGTCCCGGCACGCCGTCCGCGGCCGTCGCCAGCCGGTTCATCCTCCGCGGTGCGGTATCGGGCCAGTGCCCGGTCCGCAGCCGCGTGAGCATCCGGTCGATCGCCGCCTGCTGTTCGCCGGTGGTGTAGGTGCAGTGCCCGGCAGTCTCGACGTACGTCTGCCGCAGCAGCGACGCGGTGCCCGCCCGGGCGGCCAGGGCGCCGTAGGACCGCTGCTGGGCGACGGTCGAGATCTGGTCGCCGGTGCCGTTGACCGTGAGCACCGGGATCCGCAGGTCGCCGGTGAACACGATGCCGCGCTCGAGGTAGCGGACGGCGGCGGGATCGGCGGCCACGCGGGGTCCGGCGGCGAGCCGGCCGAGGTCGGCGCGCAGGTCGAGCCCCGCCCGCGCGTACAGCCGGCGGACGGCGTCCTGCTGCTCCGGCGCGGCCATCGTGAGCTGGTGGGCGTAGTCGATTCCGGTGTTCCACGACGGGTTCCCGCCCGCCAGCTGTTCGATCGCGCGGCGGCTGCTGACCGCCTGCCCGAGGTACGGCAGCGGGCCGCCCGCGAGCGCCAGGAACATGCCCCGCTCGACGCCGTCGGCGTCGCGGCCGTCCGGGACCGGGGTCGTCGTGCCGTCGGCGGCCAGGCCCCAGCCCGGCAGCTGGCCGATCGCCGCCGCGAGCGCGATCCGCGCCCGGCCCGCCGCCGTCGCCTGGGCCGACGTCACCGCCGAAACCCACTGCTGCTGGGTTCCCGGGACGTCGGCGGGGATGCCGGTGACCGGCAGGGCCGAGTCGCGGAACAGCAGCGTTTTCAGCGTGAAGACGGTGTCGAGCTTCTGGTTCCACTGCCCCACCGCGCCGCCGAGCCCGCCGCACATCGGGACGGCCGCGTCGAAGCGGTCCGGGTGCACTTGCGCCACTCCCGCGGCGACCATCCCGCCCATCGAGCGGCCTTCGGCGATCCCGTACCGAGCGCGGCCAAATGCGGCTTCGAAGCGATCGAGCGCCTCGGCCTGGTTGTCGATGGCTCCGGCGATGTTCCAGCCGGTGACCGTGCGCGTCGTGCCGCCCACCGCGTAACCGCGCTCCAGCAGGCTCACCGTGAGCGCGCTCGGGCCGCCCGCGGCGAAGTCGAGGTCGACCAGCACGGCCCCGTTCCACCGCGCCGGTTTGGCGAAGGCGTACGGCGTGCCGTCGGTCAAGTGCCCATCAGTGCACCTCGCCGCCGAGACCGGGTCCGGGCACGGTTTCCCGGTCTCCGCCGCCTGGGCGGTCGCCGGTAGGCCCGCGAAGAGGACCGCGATCGCGGCCAGTGCGGTGATCCTGGGACGCATGAATCGCTCCTGTCAGAAGTTCTTGGCGGTGACGGTCCAGCCCGGCGTGGTGCACAGCCCGCACCCCGCGCCGAGGAAGGAGCCGCGCGCGGTGCGGTTGCCGTCGAGGGTGAAGTCGAACCAGTCGACGAGCACCCGCACCGCTTCTTCGCGGACGCTCGGGTCGGGGTTGCCGTCGCGCTGGCCGTAGACGAACCCGGTGTGCCCGGCGGCGGGGTTGGTGACCCGGACCGCGGGGACGGTGACGAGGTCGTAGTTGGCCCCGCTGTTCGGGTAGGCGACGTCGGCGGGACCGCCGTCGGCGAACAGGACCGGCGTGTGCAGCTTCCGCAGGTTCTCCCGGCCGTAACCGAGGGTGCCGTCGGCGAAGAATCCGCTGTCGAGCGAAAGCACCGACTTCACCCGCGGGTCCGCCCCGGCGACGAGGGCCTCGATGCCGCCGCAGGAGTGCCCGGCCACGCCGATCCGGTGGGTGTCGAGCTTGGTCCGCAGCGCACTCCCCGGCGGTCGTTCTCCCGTTCCGCCCAGGTGATCGCGTCGAGGATCGCCTTCGGTTCCGGGCTGCCGTTCTCGGTCAGGGCGGGCTCGTCGAACCCGCCGATGGCCACGACGACGAACCCGTGCGCGGCGAGCAGCGTCTCCAGGGTGAGCAGCTCGTCGTTGCTCGTGTGCCGGCACGCGCCGTTGCCGAACACCACGACCGGCAGGCGCCCGCGCATCCGGTCCGGGTCGGCGGGCCGGTAGACGGTGTACTCGGCGGCGTAGTCCCCCGTCCGGGCCGCGGGTTCGCGGACCACCGGGTGGAACACCGCGGCCGCGGGCGGCGCGGGGGCGGCCGCGACGTCGGCGCCGGGAGAGCCGGGCACCGTCGCGGCGGTCACCGCGACGAGCGCGGTCGCGGCGGCGACGAGGGCGGGCTTGAGCCAGGTGCGTCCCGCCTGCGGCAGCGCGGCCGGCCCGATGGCGGCGGCGAGGACCGTGCTTCGACAACGTCGGCGAAGTGGCGATCTCACGGGGATCCTTTCCGGACGGTCAGGTCAGCTCGTCGAGCCACGCGGTCATCCGCGCGCTCAGGTCGGCCCCCGTGCGGGCGTCGACGTTGTCCGCGTGCAGCTCCAGCACCGGGATGCCGGCCGCGCGCAGGGCGCGGGTGGTGAAGTAGCCGCCGCGGGCGTCGTCGGACACGAGGTGGACCACGCCGTCGACGCCGTGGTGCCGGGCTTCCTTGACGTACCACTCCGCCGACCACGGCGGCGTGTAGAGCTGGTCGCTGAAGGCGGCGAAACGGGCGGCCAGCGCGCGCAGCGGGTCGTCGCCGTAGCGCAGGTAGCCGTCGGCGGCGATGGCGAGGTACATCGACCACACGAACACCGCGCCGTGCGACTCCTGGAACCGCCGGTAGAACTCGAGGTCGAACCACAGCCCGCGGCCGATCCACATCAGCCGCAGCCGCTCGTCCGGGCACGCCGCGACGCCGGCGTCGACCCGGTCGCGCACCTCGTCGTGGAACGCGCGCGCCGCGTCACGCGCCCACTCGGTGCCGCGGTGCCATTGCGGCACCATGACGCTCGGGATGCCGTCGGTGACGGCGATCGGGCACGGCCGGGCGGCGGCGATCAGGTCGCGGGTGCGGCGGTTCCACTCCTGCTGCTCGTTGACCAGGTCCAGGACCTCGCGGAAGCGCGTCTCGGAGAACACGCGGCCGGTGGTCTGCTCGAGGAACCGGATGAGCCCGGTCAGCTCGCCGGTCAGCAGGTCGAGGCGGTCGCCGCCGATCGCCTCCTCCCAGCGGTGCGGCATCAGCTCCCACCACCGCTCCGGAACCTCGTTCTCCGCCGCGCTTTCCAGCGGGTAGTACGTGACGCCGGGCTGGGCGTCCCAGACGTCGAAGATCTTGCGGGACGCGTCCCCGGTCGTCTCGCCGAGCACGATCGACGGCGTCGGCAGGCCACCCCACGGCGCCTGGACGGGGTCGTCTTCGAACGTCGACGCCAGCGAGGTGGCGCTGTACTGCTCGACGTAGTCGGGGTAGCCGCGTTCGCGCAGCAGGCCGAGGTAGCGCTGGGTCTGGCGTTTCGCCGCGACGATCGAGGCCCACCACTGGTTGACCACGTAGGGGATGCCCATCGCGCGGAAGATCTCCTGGGGCGCGTCCGCGTTCACCAGCGCCAGCGGGCCACCCTCGTCGCGCACCCGGGCGAACCAGTCGCGCTGGTAGGCGGTCGCGGTGGTCGCCGACGCCAGCCGGGCCGTCATGCCGCCGCTCCGGCCGGGACGAGCGCCGCCAGCGTCTCGGGAGCCAGCTCGCCGTACGGCTGACGCTCCGCCAGAACCGCCGGCAGTCCCGTCGCGGCCCGCTGCTCCGGGAAGTCCCACGGCGGAGCGTCGTCGTGGACGCGCGCGTAGGAGAGCAGGACCTCCGCACCGCAAGCACGGGCGGCCGCGGCGGTGTGCGCGGCGCGCTGCCGGATCGAGGCGCGCGGCGCGGACGGGCCGTTGTACTGGTAACGCTCGGCCAGCGCGAGTTCCGTCGGTGCCGCGCACGTGCGCGCAAACAGCAGTTCGCCCCAGTCGTGGTCCTCCCCCACGACGAGGAAACCGTTGCGCTCCAATGCTTCGTACACGTCCGGGCAGTCGTGGGAACTCCCGGTGAGGAACAGCCGCACCCCTTCGGTCTCACGCGGGTCGGCGGATACGCCGTCGACGAGCGCGATGGCTTCGGTGACCGGCAACGCCGTGGTCGCGGCGACGACCTCGAGGAACCGGGTGCCGCTCAGCCGGTTCGCCCGGCGCAGGTCGGCGAGCCGCCCGAGCGATCGCCGCAGCGTGTCGTGCGCGGTGACGGCCGCGGCGAGGTCGTCGTCGCCGATGGGCCGCCACCGGCCCAGCCACTCGCGCAGCTGGGCGATCTTCGCGTGGACGTACCGGGTGGTCGTGTGGTGCGGCAGGTGCAGCACGTCCACCAGGCGCACCGGCGGCAGCCCCAGCGCCGGTTCGACGCGGTGCAGCTCGCGCAAAGCGTAGAACAGGCGCAACGACGCTTCGCAGTCGCGGGAGACCACGATGGCCTCGAGCGGGCCGTAGTCCTCGGTGAGGATCCGCGTCAGGATCGACCGGGCGACCGGATCCACCCCGCGGCCGAGGTAGCGGTCGCCGAGCGTGCGGTCCTCGCCCGGCTTCCCGGTCAGCCGCAGGGGCCGCAGTCCCGCCGCGGTGATCAGCTCGACCGGGACGTCGGCGCCGACGTACCCGACGGTGCTCAAATGACCGCCTCCGCCACGAGGTCCGCCAGCTGCTCTTCGGTGTAGCCGAGCAGCTCGCGGTAGACGTGTTCGTTGTGCTCCCCCAGGTCCGGCGCGGGCCGGTCGAGGGAGACGTGGGCCGCGGAGAACCGGATCGGCACCCCGGTCCCGGCCAGGTCGGCCACGTCGCCGTGCCGCGGGTGCCGCAGCGGGACGACCTCCTCGCGCGCCAGGACCAGCGGGTCGCGTAGCGCCTCACGCGGCTCCCGCACCTCGGCCGCGGGCACCCCTTCGGCGGTGAAGGCGGCGAGGATCTCCTTCAGGGGCCGCACGCGGCACCACTCGCGGATGAGCCCGTGCAGCTCGTCCGCGGCTCGGACCCGCTGGTCGCGCGTGCGGTAGCGGTCGTCCTCGGCCAGTTCCGGCCGGCCGATCGCCCGGAGTACCCCGTGGGCGAAGGCGTCGGTGGGCGCGCAGAGAGCGAGGTAGCCGTCCAGAGCCGGGAGGATCCCGAAGGGAGCCAGCCGGGGCACCATCGACCCGGTGCGCTGGGGCAGGCCGACCGCGTCGAAGGCGTCGAAGGGCTCGCACGCGACCAGCGAGGTCAGCGCGCCGAGCATCGAGACGTCCACGTGCTGGCCCTCACCGGTGTGCTCGGCCTGCAGCAGCGCGGACACCGTGCCGACCACGGCGAACAGCGGGGCGAGGAGGTCGCCGATCGGCAGGCCGAAGCGGACCGGGCCCTCGTCGGGCTCGCCGGCGGTCATCATCACGCCGCTCAGCGCCTGGATGATCGAGTCCATCGCCTTGCCCGACCCCGGGCCGCCCTGGGCGCCGAACCCGCTGATCGAGGTGTAGACGAGCCGCGGGTTGATCTCCCGGACGTGGTCGTAGGAGATGCCGAGCCGGTCGGTGACGCCGGGGCTGTAGTTCTCGACGAGCACGTCGGCGTCGCGGACGAGGTCGGTGAACACCGCGCGGGACCGCGGGTTCTTCAGGTCGAGGGTGACGCTGAGCTTGTTGCGGCCGCGCAGCAGCATCGACACCGAGAGGTCGTCCTCGTGCTTACGGGAGAGGTTCAGCCCGTCACGGCCGACGTAGGGCGCGTTGTTGCGCGAAGAATCCCCGCCTGTGGCCGGGTTCTCGACCTTGATGACGGTGGCGCCGAGCCCGGCGAGCAGCAGCGTCGCGTACGGGCCGGCGAGCGCGGTGGTCAGGTCGACGACGGTGCGGCCGGCCAGTGGCTGGTCGGTCATGCGGAAATCCCTTCGGAGAGAGCGACGAGCACTTCGGTGCCGCGGGTGGTGAACCGGCCGTTGAGGTTCGCTCCGCGGGTGATGTCCTCGACGTACTTGGTCACGGCCTCGCCTTCCGGCGTGCCGCCGACCGGGACCGGCCGGCCGTGGTCGTCGATCCAGCAGGGCACGAACCCGGCTTCGCGCAGCCCGGTCTCGTCGAAGCGGCAGAAGGCGATCGCGGTGTTGCGGCTTTCGGGGTGGAACGGGAAGAACGGCATGTCCGGGTCGGGGGCGAAGCCGTAGAGCTTGGTGCGCCGCTCGGCCCACGCGCGCAGTTCGTCCGCACCCACGCCCGCCCCCGGCGTCAAGGCGTGGGTGACGGTGGCGAAGTTGCCGAGACCGTGGAAGATCGGCCGTCCTCTGTGGACTTCGATGCCGCGCATGATGTGCGGGTGGTGGGAGAACACCGCGTCGGCCCCGGCGTCGATCGCCGCGCGGGCGACCGGGCTCTCGTACATCGCGACGACGACCGGGGTGTGCCCGACGCCCTTGTGCAGCGACACGAGCACGACGTCGGCCTCGGCCCGCAACCGGCGCACGTCCTCGGCCATCGCCTCCAGGCTGTCCGGATCGGCGAAGGTGTAGATCTTCGGCGGTCCGCCCGGGCTCGCGTGGTCGAGTTCGTAGTGGGTGAGGACGTGCACGTACGCGCAGCCGGGTTTGCGAGAGGTGGCCCAGGATTCGCGCGGGCCGACGCAGTTGTACGACAGCACGCCGACGCGCAGGCCACCGCGTTCGACGATCGCCGGCCGCCGGGCTTGCGCGAGGTCCTGCCCGGCACCGGTCGTCTGCATGCCTGCCGCGCGGGAGTAGGCGATGGTGTCGGCCATTCCCCCGTCACCGGCGTCCATGACGTGGTTGCCCGCCAGGGTGACCACCTCGAACCCGGCCTCGGCCACCGCTTTCAGTGCCGCGGGGTCCGCGGGCGGGGCGGGGACGTCGGTGCTGTGCTGGACCGCCGTGGTCGAGTGCGGGACCTCGACGTGGCCGATCGCGAGGTCCATCCCCTTCAGCACCGGCGCGGCCGGGGCGAGGAAGAACTCCGGGTCGGGCTCGTCCAGGATGAGGTCGCCGACGGCGCCGACAGTGATCACGAGACACCCTCCTTTTCGGACAGATGGCGGGACAGGAAGGCACGCAGCCGGTCGGTGCGCGGCCGGGTGAACAGCTCGGCCGGCGGGCCCTCCTCGACGATCCGGCCCGCTTCCATGAACACGCACCGGTCGGCCACTTCGCGCGCGAACGCCATTTCGTGGGTGACGACGACCATCGTCGTGCCCGCCGCGGCGAGGTTGCGGAGCACGGCCAGGACCTCGTCGACCAGCTCCGGGTCGAGGGCGCTGGTCGGTTCGTCGAACAGCATGATCCGCGGCCGGACCAGGACGGCCCGGGCGATGGCGACGCGCTGCTGCTGGCCGCCCGACAGCTGCCGCGGGTAGTGGTCCTCGCGCCCGGCCAGGCCGATGCGCTCGAGCAGCTCCCGGGCCTCTCGCTCCACTGTGGACCGATCACGGCCGTGGACGCGGACGGCCGCGTCGGTCACGTTGCGCAGCACGGTGAACTGCGGGAACAGGTTGAACTGCTGGAAGACCATGCTCATCCGGCGCCGCTGCGCGGCGATCCGCCGCTCGGTCAGCGGGCGCAGGCCGCCCGGCGACCGGCGGTGGCCCAGCAGCTCGCCGTCGAGGTACATCGCGCCGCCGTCGATCGGCTCGAGCTGGTGGGCGCAGCGGACGAGCGTCGACTTGCCCGACCCCGACGGCCCGATCACCACGACCGCCTCGCCTTCGTGCACGTCGAGGCTGACCCCGGCCAGCGCGGTCACCGCGCCGAACTCCTTGCGGACGTCGTGGATCCGCAGCACCGGCGCGCTCATCGGACGCTCCGGTGGCCACGGGAGAAGCGGCGTTCCAGCCGGCGTTGCCCGGCCGTCAGGAGGGTGACCACGACCAGGTACCAGAAGCAGGCCACCAGCAGCATCGGCACGATCTCGTAGGTGCGGTTGTAGATGACCTGCACCGAGTGCAGCAGGTCCGACATCGCGATCACCGACACGAGCGCGGTGCCCTTGAGCACGTTGATGAACTGGCTGCCCGCGGGCGGGATGATCACGCGCATCGCCTGCGGCAGCACGATCCGCACCAGCGTCTGCCCCGGCGGGTACCCCATCGCGCGGGCCGCGTCACGCTGACCCGGATCGACCGACGACACCCCGGCGCGGAAGATCTCCGCCAGGTAGGCCGATTCCACGAGCGACAGGCCGATCACCGCGGCGGTCAGCGGCGTGATGACGGTGTTGGCGTCCCAAGTCCCGAAGACCGGGCCGAACGGGATGCCGAGCGACAGCTTGGGCAGCAGGTAGGCGAGGTTGAACCAGAAGATCAGCTGCACCAGCGGCGGGATGCCGCGGAAGAGCCCCACCCACAGCGTCGCCACCCACCGGGCGGGCCCGAACCCGCTCAGCTGCATCGCCGCGACCACCCCGCCCGCCAGCGAGCCGAGCACCATCGCCGCGACCGCGAGCAGCACCGTGGTGCCCAGCCCGGCCATGACGCTCTTCTCGAACAGGTACTTCGCTACGACGTCCCACTGGAACCGGGAGTTGCCGGCCAGGAAGACGGCCAGCTGCGCGGCCAGCACCACCAGCACGAGCACGAACAGCCAGCGCAGCGGGCGGAACCGGCCGCGGGCTCCGGCGACGTCGTCACCGACCGCCGTCGGTTCCTCCACAGTGGACACGGCGGTCATTTCGCGGACGCCGCGTCGAACAGCGGCTGCGGGACCGTGACGTCCTGGAGCCCCCACTGCCGCATGATCCGAGCGTAGGTGCCGTTGCGGAACAGCTCCTGGAACGCCTTCTGCAGGACCGGGCCGAGCTTGCCGGACTTCGGCGTGTAGAGCGCGAGGTTGTCCTTCGTGGCGCCCTGTTCCTCGGTCTGCGTCACGTATTCGTACTGTCCTTTTTGCTGGGTCGTGACGTCGATCGCCGCGGCCTGCGTCATACCGGCGGCCTCGGCGCGACCGGACTTCGCGGCCAGCAGGGTGGCGTTGGTGTCGTCGAGCCCGACCACCTGGACGGCCGGGCGCTGCTGCTTTTCGCAGAACGCCGACAACTTGGCGAGCTGGTCCTCCACGACGCTGGCGGTGACCACCGCGACGCGCTTGCCGCACAGGTCGGCGGCCTGCTTGATGCCGGCACCGGAGCCTTCGGGGACCACGTAGGAGGTGCGCGTGGTCATCCAGGTGACGGTGTCGAACTGCTTCTCGCGCTCGGCCGTGGCCTTGACGGGCCCGTTGAAGGCCTCGTAGCGGCCGCTGAGCATGCCCTGCAGCGCGGCCGGCAGACCGCTGACGATCGTGGTTTCCGTGCGCACGCCCAAGAGCTGGCCGAGCGCCTGCTGGAAGTCGTTGTCGATGCCGGTGACCGTCTTCCCGTCCGGGCCGACGGTGCGGTACGGCGGGTGCGAGTCGCCGGCGAACCGCAGGACACCGGAGTCCTTGACGGCCTGCGGCAGCTGGTCGTGCAGCGCCTGGTCGGCGCTCAGGGCCGCGGCGGTGGGCGCCGCGGCCGGGCCGTCGTCGACCGTGCACCCGGCCAGCGCGAGTCCGGCGGCGACCGCGGCGAGCGTGCTTCGACGCCATTGGCGAAGTGAGAAACCCATGTCGGTTACTTCCTGCGGAAGGCAATAGGTTGCTAATCGGGTGCCGATCGTCGCATGATGTGTCGCGTGATTCAACCCCTCGATGCGCCCGGCCGGACCGCACTGACACCATGGAGGCCATGGACACCGGCGGTGAGCGCGCGATGACGGGCCCGCTGCCCCGCGCCCAGCAGGGAGCCGAACCGCAGCTGCTGCTGACGTCCCTGCTCGGCGACTTCTGGTACTGGCGCGACGAGCACATCCCCTCGGCCGCCCTGGTGGAGCTGCTCGGCGAGTTCGACATCAGCCCGGCGAGCGCGCGGGCGGCGATCCGCCGCCTCGCCGCCCGCGGTCTGCTCACCGTGTCGCGCAGCGGGCGGACGACGGCGTACGGCATCCCCGCGCGCACGTCCGAGGTGATCATCGAGCGCACGCACCGGATGCTGACCTTCGGCACGACTGCGCCCGAGTGGGACGGGCGGTGGACCGTGGTCACCTTTTCCGTGCCGGAGCAGGACCGCGGGCTGCGCACGGCGCTGCGGTCGCGGCTGCGGGTCCTGCGCTTCGCCGCGCTCTACGACGGCGTGTGGGTCAGCCCGCACGATCTGACCGGCCCGGCCCTGGCGGCCCTGGACGAGCTCGGCCTCCGCAGCGCCACGGTCTTCCGCGCCACCGAGGTCCCCGGGTCGGCCGCCGCGGTCACGGCGTTCGACCTCGGCCCGCTGGCCCGCGAGTACGAGCAGTTCGTCGAGCGGTACGAGCGGGTCCTCACCGGCCTGGACGCCGGCCTGATCAGCCCGGCGCAGGCGTTCCGCACCCGCACCGAGCTGCGCGTGGACTGGCGCCGGTTCCCGGAGAGCGACCCCGACCTGCCCGCCGACCTGCTGCCCGCCGACTGGGCGCGCGACCGGGCCCAGAAGGTGTTCCTCCAGATCTACGACCGGCTCGGCCCGCTCGCGGAGATCCGGTTCCGCCAGGTGCTGGCCGCCACGGACCCCGCGCTGGCCGAGCTCGCGTCCCACCACGACTCGGTCAAGGTGGCCGCGTTGTTCGCCGGGCTGGGCGATCGCCACCCGGCGGGCGACACGCCGTTCGAGCAGGCGGCCGAGGCCCGCCGCTTGGACGACGCGCGGCGCCGGTAAGGGCGGCACTTCCCGCGTCGGCCGCACGGCCACCTGGGCTCGAAAGTCGATCGAAACTCTTTGCGGACCGGCTCGGACCCGTGTTCTTCTGCTGACGGTAAGCAACAACGTCGATGCGTGCCGTTAAGGAGACCACCCATGCCAGGAAGTTCGCCGAGCCCGCGCAGCAGATGGTGGCGATCCCCCGCCACCAGGGCACTGGCCGGAGTGGCCACCGTCGCCGCGACCGCCGCCGTCCTGGTCACCGCACCGGGCGCCGATGCCGCAGCCAGCACGTTGGGCGCCGCGGCCGCGCAGTCCGGCCGGTACTTCGGGACCGCGATCGCCGCGAGCAGGCTCGGGGACTCGGCCTACACCACGATCGCGGCACGCGAGTTCACCATGGTGACGCCCGAGAACGAGATGAAGCCCGACGCGACCGAGCCCAACCAGAACCAGTTCAACTTCTCCGCCGGCGACCAGGTCTACAACTGGGCGGTCGGCCACGGCGCCAAGGTCCGCGGGCACACCCTGGCCTGGCACGCCCAGCAGCCGGGCTGGATGCAGAGCATGGGCGGCAGCGCACTCCGCAGCGCGATGATCAACCACATCCAGAAGGTGATGGCCCACTACCAAGGCAAGCTCGCCTACTGGGACGTGGTCAACGAAGCCTTCAACGAAGACGGCAGCCGCCGCTCGTCGAACCTGCAGAGCACCGGCAACGACTGGATCGAGGTCGCGTTCAAGACCGCGCGCGCGGCCGACCCGTCGACCAAGCTCTGCTACAACGACTACAACATCGACAACTGGAACTACGCCAAGACCCAGGGCGTGTACAACATGGTGCGGGACTTCAAGTCCCGCGGCGTGCCGATCGACTGCGTCGGCCTGCAGGCCCACTTCACCGGCGGCAGCTCGGTCCCGAGCAGCCTCCAGACGACGATCTCCAGCTTCGCGGCGCTCGGCGTCGACGTGGCGCTCACCGAGGTCGACGTCACGAACGCGTCCACGTCGCAGTACGCGGCGCTGACCCAGGCGTGCGTGAACGTCGCGCGCTGCGTCGGCATCACCGTGTGGGGTGTGCGGGACAGCGACTCGTGGCGCTCCAGCGAGAGCCCCCTTCTGTTCGACGGCAACGGGAACAAGAAGGCCGCGTACAACTCGGTGCTGAACGTCCTCAACTCCGGCGGCGGGACGACCACGACACCCACCACCACGCCGACGAACCCGACGACGACACCGACGACACCGACGGCTCCGACCACGACGCCGGGCGGCGGCAGCTGCACCGCGGCGCTGTCGGCCGGGCAGTCCTGGAGCGACCGGTACAACCTCAACGTCTCGGTCAGCGGTGCCAGTTCGTGGACGGTCACCATGACCGTGCCGAGTCCGGCCCGGATCAGTGCCACCTGGAACATCAACGCGACGTGGCCCAGCAGCCAGGTCCTCATCGCGACCCCCAACGGGAACGGCAACAACTGGGGCGTCACCATCCAGCACAACGGGAACTGGAACTGGCCCAGCGTCAGCTGCAGCGCTTCCTGACCCGCGAAGGGGCTCGTTCGCCGAGTAACACCGGCGAACGAGCCCTCTCGACCGTCGCAGAATGTTAGCGCTAACAATACTAGAGAGGTCATCATGAACAGAGCAGGTAAGAGCCGCAGGATCGCGGCGCTCGCCGCCGCGGCGACGTTCGCGGCGGCCGTGGCGTCGGCGGTGACGCTGGGCGCCGGCCCGGCCGCGGCCGACGTCGCCGGCTCCTTGCACGGGGTCGGGTCGGGCCGCTGCCTGGACGTCCCGAACGCGACCCAGACCGACGGGACGTACCTGCAGATCTACGACTGCTGGGGCGGTACCGGCCAGCAATGGACGGCGACGGCGAGCGGTCAGCTGACGGTCTTCGGCAGCAAGTGCCTGGACGTACCGGGCAGCGCGACCACCGCCGGCACGCGCGTGCAGATCTGGACCTGCCACGGCGGCGCCAACCAGCAGTGGCGCCTGAACTCCGACGGCACGATCGTCGGCGTGCAGTCCGGGCTCTGCTTGGACGTCACCGGCGCCGGCACCGCCAACGGCACCGCCGTGCAGCTCTGGACCTGCACCGGCGCCAGCAACCAGAAGTGGACGGGTCTGTCGACCACACCCACGACGACGACCACCACGACCGGCGGTGGCAGCAGCTGCGCACTGCCGTCGACGTACCGCTGGTCGTCAACGGGCGTGCTCGCGACTCCGAAGAACGGGTGGGTGTCGCTGAAGGACTTCACGAACGTCGTCTACAACGGCAAACACCTCGTCTACGCCTCCAACGTCTCCGGATCCACCTACGGCTCCATGGCCTTCAGCCCCTTCACCAACTGGTCCGACATGGCTTCCGCCGGTCAGACCGGGATGAGCCAGTCCACGGTGGCGCCCACACTGTTCTACTTCGCACCGAAGAACATCTGGGTCCTCGCCTACCAATGGGGCGCCTGGCCGTTCATCTACCGCACCTCCAGCGACCCCACCAACCCCAACGGCTGGTCCTCACCGCAACCACTGTTCACCGGCAGCATCTCCGGCTCCGGCACCGGCCCGATCGACCAAACACTCATCGCCGACGGCTCCAACATGTACCTCTTCTTCGCCGGAGACAACGGCAAGATCTACCGCGCGAGCATGCCCATCGGAAACTTCCCCGGCAGCTTCGGCTCGAACTACACCACCGTCATGAGCGACTCCACCAACAACCTGTTCGAAGCCGTCCAGGTCTACAAGGTCCAAGGCCAGAACCAGTACCTGATGATCGTCGAAGCCATCGGCGCCAACGGCCGCTACTTCCGTTCATTCACGGCGAGCAGCCTGAGCGGTTCGTGGACACCGCAAGCCGCCAGTGAAAGCAACCCGTTCGCGGGCAAGGCCAACAGCGGCGCGAGCTGGACCAACGACATCAGCCACGGCGACCTCGTCCGCACCAACCCCGACCAGACCATGACCGTCGACCCCTGCAACCTCCAACTCCTCTACCAAGGCAAAGACCCCAACGCCGGCGGAGCCTACGACCAGCTGCCCTGGCGACCGGGCCTGCTGACACTGCAGCGCTGACCGGCTCGGTGAACCCCGGCCACCCAAAGGCTGGGGTTCACCGGCGCGCACCCCGAAACCGATTCCGTCGATGAATTCGACGAAGAATTCCTTGACGGCGTCATGAGGATTCGGTCAAGACCTCCGGCATTTGCGCCGAATGCCGGAACGCGCACTTCCGTCCGAACGCATAGACTCGACCGGCCGATGACCCACGTACACCGCTGAGATGAATGCGGGGTCGCTCGAATGTTTCCAGCAGCAGGGACCACTTCTCGCAGAACGGCGCTGAAGCGACTGGGACTGGGCGGTGGCGCGGTGGCCGCGACCGCCTTGCTGTCCGCGTGCACCAGTGTCCAAAATGGACCTAACAACGCGAGCTCCGGCCCGTTTCCGGGTACGCCCGGCTGGCGGTTCGTGTTCGTCAACCACGTCACCACGAACTCCTTCTTCGTCCCGACCCGGTCCGGGCTCGCCGACGCCGCGGCGTTGCTCGGCGTGCCCGAGCCGCAGTGGACCGGCTCGGAAAACGGCAACGTCGCCCAGATGGCGAGCGCCATGGAAACCGCGATCACCGGCAAGGCCGACGGGATCGCCGTCGCGCTGACCGACAACAACGCGTTCGTCGACCTGACCAAACGCGCGCTCGGCCAGGGCATCCCCGTGCTCGCCTACAACGCGAGCGCGGCCGGCAACTACCCGCTCACCTACGTCGGCCAGGACCTCTACCTGTCCGGTTTCCGGATGGGACAGCGGATCGCGCAGAAGATCACCTCCGGCGACATCCTCGTCGGCATCGCGCAGCCGGGCGGCAACAACGTCCAGCCGCGGCTGGACGGCATCACCGACGCGCTCAAGCAGGCCGCGCCCGGCGTGCGCGTCCAGTCGGTCAACACCGGGGCCGAGCAGGCGGGCGAGCTCAACGCGATGACTGCCGCCTACACCGGAAACCCGGGCGTCAAGGGGATCTACGCGGTCGACGCCGGCAGTACCGCCGCGTGCGCGAAACTCATCGCCGACCGCAAGCTGTCCGGCAAGATCGGCGGCGGCGGGTTCGACCTGCTCGACGACACGGTCGCCGGGGTGCAGAGCGGCGCGCTCGACTTCACCATCGACCAGTCCCCCTACCTGCAGGGCTTCCTGTCGGTGCTCTACCTGTACCTGTTCCGGTTGTCCGGGACGCTGGTGGCACCGCCCGCCACCGACACCGGCCTCACCTTCGTCACCAAGGAGAACGTCGGCCCGTACGCGACCGCCCACAGCCGGTTCGAAGGCGGCGACAAGAAGGACGTCGTCGCGATGCCCGCCTCGATCCCGTTGCCGCCGGCGTCGGTGCTGAGCCGGTAGCGGGGCGACGGTGAGAGGGCTGCTGCTCGGGGTGATGCGGGTCAAGGAGCTGAGCATCCTGCTGGTCACGATCGCCGCCGGGATCTACTTCACGGCGACCAGCGACGCGTTCAACTCCTTCGACAACTACCGCACGATCGCCCAGTACGTCGCGCCGTGGTCGATCATCGCCGCCGGGCAGGTGATGCTGCTGATCTGCGGCGAGATCGACCTGTCCGCGGGGTTCGTGTTCACCCTGTCCCCCTTCATGCTGATGCAGCTGTTCGTCAACGGCTGGTCGCTGTGGCTCGCCCTGCTCGGCGCGATCGCGGTGAGCACGCTGATCGGGGTGGTGAACGGGCTCATCCGGACGGTGCTGACGATCCCGTCGTTCATCACCACCCTGGGCATGGCGTTCCTGTTGCAGGGCCTGGTCCTGATCATCTCCAACGCCCGGCCCGTCGCGGCACCGACGGACAGCGCGGTGCTCGAGGTCTTCGGCGGGGCGCGCTGGAGCGAGTTCCTGTGGGCGATCGGGGTCGTCGTCGTCATGCAGGTGGTGCTTTCCGCGTCCCGGTTCGGCATCCACACCCAGGCCACCGGCGGGAACCCGGTCGGTGCGGCGGAGTCCGGCATCGCGGTCAACCGGGTGAAGGTGGTCAACTTCGCGATCACGAGCACCCTGGCCGGGCTCGCCGGCATCCTGCAGGGCACCCGGGTCGGCTCCTACGACCCGACCAACGGCGGCTTCACCACGATGTTCTTCGCCGTCGCCTCGGCCGTGATCGGCGGCACGGCGCTGCTGGGCGGGTCCGGCACGGTGGCCGGCGCGTTCCTCGGCGCGCTGCTGCTCGGCATCGTGTTCGACGGCTTCAACCTGACCGGGGTCAGCGCCAACGCGTTCAACGTCGTGCTCGGCGCCGCCATCCTGCTCGCGATGGTGCTGAACGTGACGCTGATCGTCGTGCGCAAACGCGCCGGATCCCGGGAGCCGGCATGACCACCGAACCCGGCGACGACGTCATCCGGGTCGAAGGCGTCGGCAAGAGCTTCGGCCCGGTGAGCGCGCTCGCGGACGTCAACCTGCACGTGCGGCGGGGCGAGATCCTCGGGCTCATCGGGGACAACGGTGCCGGCAAGTCGACCCTGATCAAGATCCTCACCGGCTACCACCAGCCCGACGCCGGCCGCATCCTGTTCGAGGGCGAGCCGGCCACGCTGAAGTCCGTGGTGCACGCGCGAGCGCTGGGCATCGAGACGGTCTTCCAGGACCTGGCGATGGTCGACGACCTGCCCGTGTACCTGAACCTGCACCTGAACCGAGAGCTGACCCACCGGCCGATCCCGTTCCTGCGCCGCCGCGAGATGAAGCGCCGCGCCCGGGAGGCACTGGACTCGATCGGGATCACGGTCCCGTCGGTGACGGCCGAGGTAGGCATGCTTTCCGGCGGCCAGCGCCAGGCGATCGCGGTGGCCCGTTCGGTCTATTCGAAGGCGAAGCTGCTGCTGCTCGACGAACCGCTCGCCGCGATGGGCGCCAAGGAGAGCGCGGTGATCCTGCGCCTGCTGCGTGAGCTGAAGCAGCGCGGCGACATCGCGATCATCCTCATCGCCCACAACTACGGACAGGTGATGGACGTGTGCGACCGGGTGAACCTGTTGCAGCACGGCCGGATCACGTTCGACCAGCCGGCCGCGAACACCTCCGTGGCGGAGCTGCTCGAACTGGTGAACGCGGAGTACCGGGTTTAGCACGAGTCGTGCGACGTCGGGGACCACCTCGTTCTGGCGACATCTGGAAGTCGCCGAGTCACAGCCGGTCGAGCGGGACGGCCGCGGCCATCGCCGCGTAGCCCGCGTCGCTCGGGTGCAGGTGATCACCTGAGTCGTACACCGCGCGCATCGTCTCCGGGTCGGCCGGGTCGCGGACGGCCGCGTCGAAGTCGACCCAGCCGTCGAACACCCCGCCGTTGTCCCGGATGAACGCGTTGACCTGGTTACGCGCCGCCAGGTGCGCGTCGCTGCTGCACGAACACCCCTTGATCGGGGTGAGCGTGCCCGCCAGCACCCGGATGCGGGCCGCGTGCAGCCCGGCGGCGATCCGCTTCAGCCCGGCGATGACGTCCTCGGCGCCCGTGCCGCTGTTGATGTCGTTGATGCCTTCGAGGACGATCGCGGTCCGCGCGCCCGGTTGGCTGATCAGGTCGTGGTTCAGCCGGGCCAGGGCGTTCACCCCCGCGGTGCGGCCGTCGGGGTAGCCGCTGAAGGCGTCCTGCAGGATCCGGTTGCCGGAAATGCCTTCGTCCACGACCGCGCGGCCCGGCAGGCGGCGGGCCAGGAAGTCGGGCCAGCGGCTGTTCGTGTTCGGGGTGGACGAGTAGCCGTCGGTGATCGAGTCGCCGAACGCGACGACGGTGCCGGTGCCACCCGGTCCGGTCACGTCGATCCCGGCCAGGATCGTCCAGAAGCCGAACGTGCCGGCGGAGGGGAACGCGACCCCGTCGCCCGTGTGGTCCCCGGTGCCGTCGGCCGTGGTGTACATCTCCTGCAGCGCGACGCTGTGCATGGGCGCGTTCGTCACGGTGCCCTTGAGGTACAGGCTCACCAGCAGGTCCGCGCCGGCGGGCACGGAGAACGGCAGCGGGTCGCTGACGGCCTGGCCGCCCGCGGGCAGCGCGGTCTCCTGCCGCCCGCCGAAGGTCAGCGTCACCGGGGTGCGGACCGGGACCGCGCCGACGCTCCGGACGGCGATGGTCGCGTGGCCGACGGCCAGCGGCCCGGGGTCGTAGGCGTTGTCCAGCCGGATCCGCACGCCGGAGCCGCCGCGGCTGGTGTGCTCGACCATCCGCAGTGTGCGCTCGGTCCACGGCCCGGCGGCGAGCCCGTCGTCCGTCGCCGTCGCCCAGGTCGCCGTCCAGGGACCGGCCGCGGGCCGGGTGCCGATGGAGAACACGTGCAGGGCGCCGCCCGGGCTCACCTTCGGCAGGGTGACCGCGGTGACCGGCACGTTCGCGTCGAGCGGGATCGAGGCGGTGTAGAGCTTGGCGGGCACCGCGCTCGGCCCGGCCGGGGTGTTCCACCGCGGGAACGCCACGGTCAGCCGGCTGCCCGGCCCGACGATCCAGTCGGGCACGTCCAGCCGGTAGTCCTGGACGTGCCCGTCGGCGTACTCCAGCGTCCCGGTGCCTTCGGTGCCGGCGCCCGTGCTCGTCACGAGGAACGACAGCGCCGCACCGGCGAACCGGCCGCGGACGCGCTGGCCGTCGGCGACGACGTTGTCCGGGGTCCCCAGCGCGGCGGCGGGCAGCCGCAGCGGCGCGCCGTCGACCGTGACGACCCGCCCGCGGTCCCAGCCCGCGGCGGTGCGGTCTTCGGCGACGAGGCTGTGCCCGCTGCCGTCGAAGTCGGCGGCCGTCGGCGCGGCGGCCGGGCTGGTACTCGCGTTGTCGAACGCCGACGCGAGGTCGGGGTAGGTGACGGCCGCGTCCGCCGTCCCGGCCGGGACGAGCAGCCCGGCGGCCAGCAGGGCGGCGAGCAGGATCCGCTTCACGAGGTCCTCCGGGGTCAGGCGCAGTGGCGGGCGGTGAACTTCGACGTGCCGGAGCCGACCGGGATCCGTTGCCCCGTGGGCAGGGTGACGGTGGCGGTCGTGTTGGCGGGCACGGTGACGGTGAGGTCGAACCGGCAGCCGGTCTGCGTCCATTCGGAGGCGACCGGCCCGCGGACCGTGTCGATCGACGCCGCGACGTGCCCGAGCCCGGCGGGCACTCGCGGGGCGATGGCGATCGACGCGTACCCGGGCGCCGCGGGCGTGATGCCGGCGAACTGCGTGTAGAAGGCGGCGTTGATCCCGGCGAACATCGCGTGGTCGTGGGTTTCCATGCCGGACTCGTACGTCCACTGTTCCCACGGTGTCGTCGCACCGCGCGTTATCTCGTACCCGAAGCCCGGATAAGTTTTCTGGCGGAGAATGGTCAAAGCGACGTCGATCCGGCCGGCTTTCGCCAGGGCTTCGGGCAGGTAGCGGGTGCCGAAGATGCCGGTGTCGAGGTGGCCGCCGTCGTGGTTCAGGATCGTGTCGACGAGCTTCGCGCCGACCGCGGCCACCTTGTCCGGCGGCACGATGCCGAAGGCGAGCGGGAGGACACCGTTCGTCTGGCGGCCGTCGCCGTAGGTGTCGCCGTCGAGGAAGTGGGCGTTGAACGCGGCGGCGATCGCCTTCGCCAAGTCCGCGAAGTGACTCGCGTCGTCGCTCTTTCCCAGTGCCTGTCCGGCTTTCGCGACGTCTTCCACTTGCCGGTAGGACAACGCCGTGTTCACCAGCGAGCGTTCGCTGAAGCACGCGCCCGCGGCCGGGTCCCCCTGTCCCCCGTTCGCGTTCGGGCTCCGGTCGGGCGGGCACCAGTCGCCGAACCCGCGGTCTTCGGGCCAGATGAAACCGGGGTAGGCGGCCGCATTTGTGTCCACAAAGGCCTTCATCGCCGGGTACGCGGCAGCGAGCCGCGGGAGGTCGCCGTACTGCTCGTAGAGCGACCACGCCAGGTCGACCGAGCCGCCGCCCATGTCGGGCAGCTGCGCGTTCCCGTCGTCGCTGGGCAGAGCCGTGCCGGGTGGCAGGTCGAGCAGGTACTCGCCGTAGAACGTGTCCATGCCGAAGTCGAGGACGGACGCGTCGTGGTAGGCCTGCACGTCCATGCCCGGCGGCGTCCGCTCGTCCCGCACGGGGTTGTCCGTGGGCAGGCTCATCGAGTTGTTCAGCACCGCGCGCCGGTTGTTCACCCAGATCGTGTTCAGCAGCGGGTCGGACGTCTCGACGTGCCCGGTGGCGGCGACGTCGGCGTGCACGACCCGGCCGGCGACGCTCCCGAGGTCCGGCGTCCCCGGGTAGCCGGTCAGCTCGAGGTAGCGGAAACCGTGGTAGGTGAACCGGGGTTCGTACACCTGGACTCCGCGCGCGGTGCCGAGCGTGTAGGAATCCGTCGACGCGGCGTTGCGGTTGGTCGTGGTGTCGAGCATCCCGTCGGCGGCGAGCTCCTCGGCGGTGCGCATCCGCACGGTGGTCCCGGCCGGCCCGGCGACGCTCAGCTGCGCCCAGCCCGCGAAGTTCTCCCCGAAGTCGTAGACGAACACGCCCGGACGCGGCTGCTGCACCGAGACCGGCCGGATCGTGCGGACCACGCGGATCGGCGGTGCGACCGAGCCGGTGAGTGACGCGCTGGGCGCGCTCGTGACCCGCACGGGGTGCCAGCCGGAGTCGTCGAAGCCGGGGCGGTCCCAGCCGTCCCGCTGCTGCCGGGCGTCGTAGCTCTCGCCGGCGTAGAGGTCGTTGGCGGTGACCGGGCCGTCGGACCAGCGCCAGGCCTCGTCGGTCGTGATCGTCCGGCGGGTGCCGTCCGCGAAGGTGACGACGAGGGCGAGGATGCCTTGTTTCGGGCCGCTCCAACGGAAGCCGTACTGGCTGAAGCGCGGCCCGTACCCGTTGCCCAGCCAAAGTCCTGCGGCGTTGAGTCCTTTGTGGACCTGAATGGTCACGTCGAAGGAGTCGTACAGGTTGCGTTTGTCATAGGGCGTGCTGCCCGGCGACAGGACCTGGTCGCCGACCTTGCCGCCGTTGAGGTGCAGTTCGTAGAAGCCGAGGCCGTAGACGTAGGCGCGGGCGCTCGCGACGGGCTTGTCGAGGACGAACTCGTGACGCAGCAACGGCGCGTCGGGCGACTGGGCCAGCAGGAGCGGATCGCCCTGCGGCTCGAGCTTTCCGTCGGTGACCGCCGCCCCGGGGAACCGGGCGTCCGGCGCGGCCGAGAAGTCGTCGGAGAACAGCGGTGTGCCGTCGAGGCCGTGCACGGCGAGGTTGTCGTAGGCGGCCGCCTCGGGCGTGCCCTGGCTGACCGAGGTCCGGAACCCGATGGTGCCCGCGCGCACCGCGTCGACCGGCCGCGAGTCCACCTCGGTGCCGTCGACGGCCGTGACGACGGTGCTCCCCCGCGCTTCGATCCGCAGGTGGTGCGGCGCGGCGGCGGTCTGCGGAGTGATCACCGCGCTGAGGTCGGTCTCCCCCAGCAGCGTGAACGATCCGTGGCTCTTCGCGTGCGGCCGCAGCAGCACCTTTCCCGGTGTCTCGGCGGCGTTCACCTGCCACATCAGGAAATCGTCGGGTCCGGCGGCCCGGAAGACCACGCTCGCGGCCGCCGACTTGATCGTGAAGTCGACGTCGAGGACGAAGTCCTGCCAGCGGTAGGCGTCCCCGGTGTCCGGCGTGATCCACTGCGCGCCGCCCCAGTCGGCCGGCCGCGCGGGCCCGGTCTCCCACCACGCGGGTTCGGCCCGGACCGGCCCGTTCCCGCGGGCGTCCCACACGTCGACCGTCCAGTAGTTCCGCTGCCCCACGGCCGTCGCGGGCCCGCGGTAGGGCACGGCGACCGACTCCGTGCTCGCGACCTTGCCGCTGTCCCAGACGTCGGCGCGGTTCGCCGCGAGCAGCCGCGGGCTGGTGGCGACGAGGATCCGGTACGCCGTCTGCCGCTCACCGGGCCGTCCGGAGCGCAGCTTCCAGCTCAAGGTCGGCGCGCCGCTCACCGCCAGCGGGTCGACGACGTTCCCGGCGCGCAGATCGAAAACCTGGACAGTCGGGCTCTCCGCTACCGCGTTGCTCGGCGATGGCGTGAACACCGTTGCCAACACCGCGGCCAGGAGCACGAGCCTCGAGCGGTGACCGGACATGAACACTCCATTCGCGAGTCGACTTCGTCGTCAGCTGTGCCGCGGATGTTCATACGGATCCTTGAAACGTTTCAAAGCATGATAGCAGCGTGATCTTGGCTCCCCAAGGTTGTCCACGAGACAGAACGTCGCCGGGAAGCTGTGGATCGGCTTAAAGAACCCGCCGGGTGGTCGCCGCGGCCCGTCGCGGGTTCCACCATCTAAGGCATGGTGGTGCTTTCCGAACGAGCGGTCGTCCGGCGGCTGCACGACCGCCTCGGCTTCGGGCCGCGGCCCGGCGACCTCGACCGCGGGTTCGCCGAGACCCGCGACCGGCTGCTGGGCGGCGGGCCGGACGCCGGCGCGGCCGCGACGCCGATGCCCGATCCCGGCCCGCCGGCGGACAAACCCGGCAAGAACGCCGACCCGGCCGCCAAACAGCAGGCCCGCAAGCAGACCCAGGCCCAATCCACGCAGGCCGTGGGCTGGTGGCTGGACCGGATGGTGGCCGCCGACCTCGCGTCCGTGGAGCGGCTGACCTGGTTCTGGCACGGCCACTTCGCCACCGGCGAGCAGAAGGTGCGCAGCCCGCAGCTGATGCTTGCGCAGAACCGGACCCAGCGCGAGCACGCGCTCGGCAGCTTCACCGACCTGGCCCGCGCGATGGCCGTCGACCCGGCGATGCTGCTGTGGCTCGACGGCAACAGCAACAAGGCGGGCAAACCCAACGAGAACCTCTCCCGCGAGTTCATGGAGCTGTTCACCCTCGGCGTCGGGCACTACACCGAGGACGACGTCCGCGAAGCCGCCCGCGCCCTCACCGGCTGGACTGCCCAGCGCGACGACCCGGCGTCCCGGCTGGTCGCCAAGCGGCACGACGACGGCGTGAAGCGGATCCTCGGCACCAGCGGCGACTTCGACGCGCAGTCCTTTGTGGACCTCGTCCTGAGCCGGCCCGAGTCGGCGCCGTTCGTCGCCGGGCGCGTCTGGTTCCGGCTGGTGTCCGCGACGCCGCCGGCCGCCGACACGCTCAACCGCCTCGTCGCCGCGTACGGAAGCCGCCGCGACATCGGCGCGTTGCTCCGCGCGATCACCGACGAGCCGGCGTTCCACGACAGCGCGACGTCGCTGGTCAAGCAGCCGGTCGAGTGGCTGGCCGGCTTGCTGCGTGCCCTCGGCGTCCGGCCGGGGAAGCTCGACGACAAGACGCGGACGCAGCTGCTGGCGGCGTTGCGCGGCATGGGCCAGGTGCCGTTCCAGCCGCCCAGCGTCGGGGGCTGGGCGGCCGGCGGGGCCTGGCTGACGACGTCGGCGGGCGTGGCCCGTCTGCACGCGGCGCAGCTCGTCGCCGAGCACGCCGACCTCGGCGCGGTGGCGAAGGCGCGGGACAAGGCCGCGGCGATCGGCGACCTGCTCGGCGTCGACGCGTGGTCGGACCGGACCCGCGCCGCGCTGGCCGGCGTCGGCGGCAACGTCCGCCAACTGTCCACAGTGGCCGCTTGTGCCCCCGAATACGTAGTGAGCGGGTGACGATCGTGCAGCAGGTGAACCGTCGCAGGTTCCTCACCGCGACCGGCGTGACGGCCGCCGCGGCGCTGGCCGCCGGCGCCACGCAGGTCGACTGGGGCCGGCTGATGTCGGCCGCGCAGGAGAACCCGCTCGACCCGAACGCGGGGGTGCTCGTGGTCGTCACCCTCTACGGCGGCAACGACGGCCTCAACACCGTCGTGCCCGCGGGCGACCCGGCCTACCAGAACGCGCGCTCCGAGCTGGCCTACCGGCCGGAAGAGGTGCTCGACCTCGGCGAGGGGCTCGGGCTGAACCCGGGGATGAAGGGGTTCAAGGGGCTGTGGGACAGCGGTCAGCTCGCCGTACTGCGCGGCGTCGGCTATCCGAAGCCCGACCACAGCCACTTCCGGTCGATGGCGATCTGGCAGACGGCGTCGCCGGAGACGTCGGTGCCGACCGGCTGGCTGGGACGCTGGCTGGACGCCACCGGCGACGACCCGCTGCGCGCGGTGTCGGTCGACCCGGTGCTGCCGCCGCTGCTGGCCGGGGAGCGGACCGCGGCGGCGTCACTGCCGGTGGGCGGGCTGAAACTTCCGGAAGGCGCGCTGGGCAAGGCGTTCCAGGACCTCGGAGCGCCCCAGCCGGGCGAGGGTTTCTGGCAGGCGCGCGCGGCGCGGTCGGTGACCGACCTGCACCGGGCGGTGCAGACCCTGGGGAAGCCGGGCGAGAACGGGAAGAAGGCGAAGGGCGAGCTGGCGGCCCAGCTGGACGTCGTCGCGGGACTGATCGAGGCGGGCGTGCCGACGCGGGCGTACTCGGTGTCGCTGGGCGGCTTCGACACGCACGCCGACGAGCGCGGCACCCAGCAGCGGCTGCTGACCGAACTGGACGGCGCACTGACCCCGTTCGCCCAGCGCCTGGCGAAGTCCGACCGCGGCAAGCAGGCCACGGTGCTGGTGTATTCGGAGTTCGGCAGGCGCGTGACGGCGAACGCGAGCCAGGGCACCGACCACGGAACGGCGGGCCCGATGTTCGTGCTGGGCCCTCGCGTGAAGGGCGGCTTCCACGGAGCGGAGCCGAGCTTGACCGACCTGGACAACGGAGATTTGAAGCTGACCACGGACTTCCGGGACGCCTACGCGACGGTGCTGGAGGACGTGCTCGGGATCGACGCGGGCAAGGTCCTCACCGGCCACAGTGGACGAATGGACGGCTTGTTCGCCTAGGCCGGCGGCAACCCGGTCAACCGGAACCGCGCTCCCCTGCCCGGCGCGGCCTCGCACCACAGGTCGCCCCCGTGGGCTCGGGCGAAGCCACGCGCGATCGGCAGGCCCAAGCCCGACCCGCCCTCGCCGCGGGCCGCGTCCAGCCGGACCAGGCGGTCGAAGATGCGCTCGCGCTCCGGACCCGGTACGCCCGGGCCCGTGTCGGTCACCGTCAGCCCGTCGCCCGTGACCTCCAAGGTGAGCGTTCCGCGGCCGGCCATCGCGCGGACCGCGTTGCCCGCCAAGTTGGCCAGGATCTGCGTCAGCCGCGCCCGGTCGCCCAAGACGACCGTGTCCGGGCCGGTGATCTCGACCGTCACCTCCGGGGCGGTCAGCCGCACCTGCTCGGCCTGCGCGGCCGCCAGCTCCCGCAGCGCGACCGGCGTCCGCTCGAGCTCGGCGCCCGCGTCGAGGCGCGCCAGGTCCAGCAGGTCGGCCACGAGCCGGCCGGCTCGCTGGGACTCGCGGACCACCAGCAGCTGCAGCCGCTCCCGCTGCTCGTGCGGGGTGTCCGCCGGCTGCTGCAGCAATGCTTCCGCCGCCGCCTGCACGCCGGCCAGCGGGGTGCGCAGCTCGTGGGCCGCGTCCGCGACGAACTGCCGCGTGCGCTCCTCCGACGTGCGCGCCGCCTGCTCCGCGCCCTCGAGGGCGTCCAGCGCCGAGTCGAACGCGGCCGCCGCGCGCCCCAGTTCGGTGCCGGTCCGCTCCGGGGCGAGCCGGCCGCCCCGGCCGCCGGAGACGATCGAGCGGGCCAGCCGCGTCATGGCGTCCAGCGGCGCGAGCGCGAACCGGACGGCCAGCAGCAGCGCGACGGCGGCCACGACCAGCGCCGCGACGCCGGTGGCCAGCAGCACCCACCGCAGGCTCTGCTCGGCCGCCGAGATCAGGGACTCGTCGGCGGTGAGCGTCAGCTTCGCGCCGTCGATCCGGGCCGGCCCGGACAGCGTCGCGCGCACCTGGCGGATCCGCGTGTCCGGCGGCGGGCCGGCCGCGCCGAGGAACGAGCCGTCGGGCAGGGTCAGCGACCCCTGCACCCCGCGCGTCTCGACGCGCCGCAACAGGTTCTGCGGAGAAACGTTCTGCTTGGCCAGCTGCTGCGCCAGCTGGACGCGCGCGGTGAGCACGCCGTTGACGTCCCGCTCGGCCTGCGCGCGGAACACCGTGTCCACGACCAGGCCGACGGCGACCAGGACCACCGCCAGCACCACCAGCACGGTGACGGTGACCCGCCGGCGCAGCGACGCCGTCCGCAGGCCCGTCACGCCGCACCGCGCAGGACGTACCCCTGGCCGCGCACGGTGTGCAGCACCCGCGGGCCGTGCGCTTCGAGCTTGCGGCGCAACGTGCTGACGTTGACTTCGACGAGGTTCGGCGCGTAGTCGCCGTAGCCCCACACGGCGGTGAGGACCTGCGTCTTGGAGACCACGCGGTCGCGGTGCCGGGCGAAGTACAGCAGCACCTTCCACTCGGTGGAGGTCAGCTCGACGTCGGCGCCGCCGTAGCGGGCCCGCCCGCCTTCGACGTCGATGACGAGGTCGCCGATCTCGACGGCCGGGCGGGTGCGCCCGGTCCGGCGCAGCACCGCGGTCACCCGCGCGACCAGTTCGGCGAGCACGAACGGCTTGACGACGTAGTCATCGGCGCCTTCGCCGAGCCCGCGCAGGCGATCTTCGACCTCGTCGCGGGCGGTCAGCATCACCACCCCGGCGGCGGAGGCCCGCCGGATCACCCGCAGCAGCTCGAAGCCATCCCGGCCGGGCAGCATCACGTCCAGCACGACCAGGTCCGGGCGGGCGCGGGTCAGCTCCGCCTCCAGATCGGCCCCGTCGGGCCGCGACCGCACCGAGAACCCCGCTCCGGCCAACGCGGACTCGACCGACACGCGGATCGCTTCCGCGTCCTCGATCACCAGGATGCGCGGCGGGGTCAGCTCGTCCACCGCGTCAGCTTAGAGGCGCGCGGGGCACCTCGCCACGTCCCGAGTGTCCACATCGGACCACCATCCGCCGCGGTGTCCCTTTCCGCACCACGGCCCGTGCTTCAGTTCCGCCGCTCGGGGGGCACGTACTCGAACGTCGGGCCCGCGGTCGTCTTCCCGTCGCCGGTGGGCATCGTCATCAGCGCCAGCGCCTGCTTGCGCAGGCCGAACATCGTGCCGACGGCGCCCATCATCCCGCCCGGGCTGCCGGTGAACGCCTCTTCCAGCTGGTAGAGCAGGAGACTGTAGGTCTGGTTGAACTCCTCCTGCGCGACGCGGATCGGGCTTCCCTCCGGGTAATCGGCGGTGCGCGGGTCGGGCCGCATCGGCAGTACGCCGTCGAGGTCGACCGCGATCTCCTCGCCGGTCGGGCCGGACCGCGGGGTGTCGCCGGTGCGGTAGCGGCGGCCTGCCTTCAGCTCCTGGAACCGGTAGTAGTGCGCGACCTCTTCCCGCTCGGGGTGGAAGACGTCACGGTCGCCGTCCCACACGTCGGTGCGCGCGGCCCCTTCACCCTGCTCGACGATTTCCGCCAGCGCAGCCGACGCGGACTTCAGGTCGTGGACCGGGATCACTTCACCCCCGCCGCCGCGGAGGTGGAGCTCACCGATCTGGCGGGCCGGGTCGCCGGTGAGCACCTGCTCCTCGCCCAGTTTGTCGCACAGGGCGCGCAACCCCTGCTCGATGGCGGCGTAGAACTGGCCGATCGTCCGGTACTCGTCGGTCTGCGGCGGCGCGTCCGCCGACGCGGGCTGTTCGATGCGCAGGAACAACTCCAGCGCTTCGGGGCCGAACGGCGCCAGGTGGACGTGCACGGACCGATCGCCGTGGGGCAGCGGATGCGGGTACGGCGGCAGCAGGTCCGGCGTGTCGAGCTTCGGCGAGCCACCGACGGCGTTGAGCAGGTTCGCAGCCAGCGCCAAGTGGATCATCTCCTCGGCGAGGACCGTGCCCACGACCTGGGTGGCTTCGGGGTTGCGGGCCGGGTCCAGCGAGTAGAGCGCGCACAGGTAGGGAGGAATCGTCGCGTGCTCGAGTTCGATCGCCCACTGCAGGTGGCGGCGGAGATCGTCGAGCGTGTCGATGGCGTGGGCGCCACGGCTGTCCATGCGGTACTCCGGTTCGTCAGGTCGGTGTCGCCAGACAGGACAGGACGCCCCCGCGGTTTGTGACAGTCAGCCGTCTCCCAGCCGCGCGGCGCGGGTCAGGAGGTGGCGTTTCTCCGGCTCGCTGGTCGTGCGCCGGGCCGCCTCGCGGTAGCCGGCGCGTGCCGCCGCGTGGTCGCCGGCCAGCTCCAGCAGGTGGGCCCGCACGGACACCAGGTGGTGGGACGCCGAGATGCGCTCGTCGGCCGAAAGGGCCTCCAGCAGGGCCAGCCCGGCCGCGGGTCCGTGCACTTCCGCCACCGCCACCGCCCGGTTGAGCGTCACCGTCGGGTTGGGTGCCACGCGCTCGAGAACCGTGTACAGGGCCAGGATCTGCGGCCAGTCGGTGACGTCGGCGGTGGGTGCCTCGTCGTGGACCGCGGCGATGGCCGCCTGGAGCTGGTACGGGCCGACTGGGCCCCTCGGCAGCGTGTCGGTCACCAGGGCCACGCCCTCGGCGATCGCCTCGGCGTCCCACAGCGTCCGGTCCTGCTCGCTCAGCGGCACCAGCGACCCGTCCGGGGCCGTGCGGGCCGCGCGGCGGGCCTCGGTCAGCAGCAGAAGGGCCAGGAGCCCGGCCACCTCGCCGTCGCCGGGGACCAGCCGGTGCAGCTCGCGGGCGAGCCGGATGGCCTCGGCCGTCAGCTCGGCCCGCACCAGCCGCGCCCCCGCCGTCGCCGTGTAGCCCTCGTTGAAGACGAGGTAGATCACCTGGAGCACGACGCCGAGCCGCGCCGCCTGCTCGGCCGGCGGCGGCAGCTCGAACCGGGCTCCCGCCGCCTTGATGCGGTGCTTGGCTCGGCTGATGCGCTGCGCCATGGTCGCCTCGGGCACCAGGAAGGCCCGGGCGATCTCGACGGTCGACAGCCCGCCGACGGCCCGCAGGGTCAGCGCGACCTGCGACGACGGCGTCAGCGCCGGGTGGCAGCACAGGAACAGCAGCGTGAGGGTGTCGTCGCCGGCTGCGGCGTCGCCACCGGCGGGAGGGGGCGTGCGGAGGGCATCGGCCTCCTCCCGCCGGCGGCGGGCGACGTCACTGCGCACCTGGTCGGCCAGACGGCGCGAGGCCACCGTCACCAGCCAAGCCCGGGGGTTCTCCGGCCGGCCGCGCACCGGCCACTGGGCCGCGGCCTCCGCCAGCGCCTCCTGGACGGCGTCCTCGCAGGCGTCGAAGAGCCCGTATCGGCGCACCAGCACGCCGAGGACCTCCGGGACCAGCCGCCGGACGGCCTGCCAATCGGTCACGGCGCGACGTCGGCCTCGTCCATCAGCGGCCGGACCTCGACACCCCAGTACCGCGCCGACGGCGCCCGGGCCGCGATCTCCAGGGCCCGCTCCAGGCTGTCGCAGTCGACGATCGAGAAGCTGCCCAGGAACTCCTTGGCCTCGGCGTAGGGGCCGTCGGTGATCACCGGCGTCCCGTCGGTGACCCGGACCATCTTGGTGTTCACCTCGTCGGCGACGCCGTAGGCGCCGATCAGCTCGCCGGACTCGTACAGCTCCTGGTTGAGGGCGTCGGTCTCGCGGATGATTTCGGCGAGGGTTTCCGCGCCCACCGAGGTGAAGGCTTCTTCGTTGCCGTAGATCAGCAGCATGTACTTCACGGGTCGTTCCTCTCTCACTGCCCGGCCGACGCGACCAGGTCGCCGCTGGCGCCGCGGTCGTCCAGCACCAGCTTCGACCGCCCGCTGACGGTATAGCGGATGTGGGTGACCCCGGGCGCCTCGACGACCCGAGCCGGGACCAGCTCGATGCCGTCGTCCGCGCCGAGCCGGAGGCTCGAGTCGAACAGGCGCTGGCCCTCACCCAGCAGCACCGGGCTGATGTGCAGCTCGAGCTGGTCGAGCAGCCCGGCGGCCAGCACCTGGCGCAGCAGCTCCCCGCCACCGGCCACCGCCACATCCTTGCCGCCGGCGGCGTCCCGGGCCAGTTCGACGGCCCGTTCGACGCCCTTGGTGACGAAGGTGAAGGAGGTGCCACCCGCACGTTCGAGCACCTCCCGCGGGCGGTGGGTGACGACGAACACCGGGGCCTGGAACGGCGGCTCGTCGCCCCAGGGGACCTCGCCGGCGTCGAACATGCGCCGGCCCATGACGTAGGCCCCGGCGGCCGCGAACGTCTCCGCGACGATCTCGGAGTCGACCGAGCGCTCACCGCCGGCGAAGCCCTGCCGCTCGCGCCAGGCCATGGCGTCGACGGCCCAGCGGGTGACCCGGAAGAACCCGGGTGCTTCGGGGCCCCGCATCCAGCCGCTCATGTCGTCGGGGGCGTGCCTGTCCCGCGGTCCGGTGTAGAAGCCGTCGAGGGACACCGACATCTGCGCGGTCACCTTGGTCATCGTTCGTGCTCCAGTCGTGCCGGGCGGCCCCTTTCGGCCGCCGATGCCCCTCAGTCGGAGCCGACCGTCCGTTCTCGACACACGCGGGGAAACCTGTTTTTTCGTCAGCGGGCCGATGAGCGCTCGTCGTACTCGTTCTGCGCGGCCACGACGTCGCCGCTGTGCTCGATCGTCCACCTGAGCAGGCAGATGAACGGCCCGCGGAAAGACTCGCCCAGGGGCGTGAGGGAGTACTCCACGCCGACCGGCGACGTCTCGAGCACCCGGCGCCGGATCAGGCCGTTGCGTTCCAGGCGGCGCAGCGTCTGGGTGAGCACCCGCTGCGTCACGCCGTCCAGCTGCCGCTTGATCTCGTTGAACCGCGTCGACTGTTCCAGCACCTCCATGGTCATCATCGACCACTTGTCCGAGATCTGGTCGAGGATCGGGCGGCTCGGGCAGTCGGCGCTGAACCGCGGCGCTTCGGGGGGCGAGGTGGTGTCCATGGGGATCCTTGGTTCTCCAAAAGTGCGTTATTGATCATTCTCGACGCCTGGACCAGTGTGGGTATGCATCGCAAACCTACTGGCTCATCGACAACCTTGGGGACCCCCGTGGACCTGGACACGTACTCGACGCTCGCCGTCACCATCGACGCGGGCGTCGCCTGGATCGTGCTGGACAACCCTCCCGTCAACGTCCTCGGCGGGACGTTGATCCGCGAACTGCACGAGGTGCTCGGCGCGCTGCGCGACGACCGGCGGGTCCGCGTCGTCGTGTTCTCCAGCGCCAACCCGGAGTTCTTCCTGGCCCACGTCGACATCCACATCCTCGACGAGATGGATCAGCTACAGGAGATCGCGGACCGGAACCCGGACGCCAACCTGTTCCAGGGTGTCGGTGAACTGCTCCGGCACCAGCCGCAGGTCACGATCGTCAAGCTCGCCGGCAAGGCCCGTGCCGGCGGCGCCGAGTTCGTCGCGGCGGCCGATCTGACCTTCGCCGCGAGGGAGACCGCGGGCCTCGGTCAGACCGAGGTGCTGATGGGCATCGTCCCGGGTGGCGGGGGAACGCAGTACCTGCGCGACCGGGTCGGCCGCAACCGCGCTCTCGAACTGCTGCTCACCGGGGACCTGGTGGACGCCGACACGGCCGCCGCCTACGGCTGGATCAACCGCGTTGTGCCCGCGGCCGAGCTCGACGAAGTCGTCGACCAGGTGGCGAAGAAGATCGCCGCGCTCTCCCCGGAGCTCATCGCCGCGGCGAAGCGGCTGGTCCCGCCGACGGACCTGGCGGACGGCCTGAAGGCGGAGCACGACGCGTGGGCCGAGCTGGTGAGCGGGCCGCTGCCCGCCCAGCTCATGACGCGCGCCCTGGAACGCGGCGTGCAGACACCGGAAGGCGAGCGCGACCTCGAGTCGGTCATGCGCGGCATCAGCGCCACTCTCCAGCCCACCTCGGAGACCACGAAGCAATGAAGGCAGCTTTCTTCACCACCAACGGCCCCGCGAAAACCGTGCTGCGGGTGCTCGACGTCGCACGGCCGGAACCCGGCCCCGGCGAGGTGCGTGTCCGCGTCACGCTCTCGGCGATCAACCCCGGCGACATGTGGATGCGGACGAACTCCGCACCGGAGGACTTCGGCGCCGTCGGCGAGCACCGCGGCCGCATCCCGCACCAGGACGGAACGGGCGTGGTCGACGCCGTCGGCGCGGGCGTCGGCCCGAGCCGGATCGGCGAACGCGTGTGGCTCTGGATGGCCGGTTCCGGCACGCCGTGGGGCACCGCCGCCGAGTGGACCGTGGTGCCGTCCGACCAGGCGGTCCGGTTGCCGGAGGGGACGTCCGACGAACTGGGCGCCAGTCTGGGCATTCCGGCGATGACCGCGCACTGGTGCCTGCACGCCGACGGCTCACCGAAAGACCGCACCGTGCTCGTCGCGGCCGGAGCGGGCGCCGTCGGCCACTACGCGATCGAACTCGGCAAGCTCGCCGGCGCGCGGATCGTGACCACCGTCAGCGGACCCGGGAAGGCGGCGCTCGCCCGTGCCGCGGGCGCGGACCTCGTCGTGAACTACCGCGACGCCGACGCCGCCCGGCAGATCCTCGACGGAGCCGGTCCCGTCGACCGGATCGTCGAGGTCGCCCTGACCGACAACCTCGAGCTGGACCTGGCCGTCGCTGCCCCGGGGGCGACGATCGTGACCTACGCGGCGCAGCCGGTGGACCCGACCCTGCCGGTGTTCCGGCTGATGTGGCCGAACCTCGTGCTGAGGTTCGCGTTGTTCCTCACCGAACCGCGGGAGGCACTCCTGCGCGCGGCCACGGAGATCACCGCGGCGCTGGAACAGAAGCTGCTCTCGCCCCTGCCCGTGCACTCCTTCGCCCTCGACGACGTGGCGGCCGCGCACGAAGCGGTCGAGAGCGGCATCACCGGCAAGGTCGTGCTCGACCTGCGCTGACGATCCTTTCCACACCAAGCAGGTCTCAGAAAGCGGTGAAGTCCAGGACGAGACGGCCGCGGACGCCGCCCTCGGCCAGCCGGCGGTGGGCGTCCGCGGCCCGGTCGGCCGGCAGCACGTCGGCCACCCGCAGCGTCAGCTCCCCCGCCGCTGCCTGATCGCGCAGCCGAAGCAAGCGGGTGTGATCGGTCGCCGCATCGGCGACGAAGACCTTGCGCAGCCGGACATCGCGGCCGACCGGGCCGTCCCAGCCGCGGACGACGGCCAGCCCGCCGCCGTCGCGGACCGCCGCGACGATCAGTTGGTGCTGCGCCGCGCCGTCGATCACGGCGTCCACGCCGTCGGGCGCGAGCGCGCGAAACCGGGCGGCGGCGTCGTCGCCCCGGGGCACGACCTCGTCGGCGCCCAATTTCCGCACCAGCCCGACGTCGGCCTCCGAGGCGTCCGCGAACACCCGCAGTCCCTCGGTCTTGGCCAGCTGCACCGCGTACCCGCCGAGGGCGCCGGCCGCTCCGGTCACCGCGACGGTGCCGCCGGCCGGCACGGCGACCGAATCCAGCGCGAGCCGGGCGGCCAGGGCGTTCATCAATAGCGTGCACGCGGCGGGGAAGTCCACGCAGGAGGGCATCGGGACCACCGATTCCACCGGCGCCACGACGAGTTCGGCGTAGGCGCCGCCGCGGGGACCGTAGGCCTGCACGATCGCGATCACCGGCTCCCCGGCCCGGAGCGAGGTGTCGGTGTCCGGGCCGATCGCGTCGACCACGCCGGCCGCGTCCATACCGGGCACGTAGGGGCCGGGGCGGCCCTCGAACCAGGCTTTCACGACACCGGCGCGCAGCATGGTGTCGGTGGGGTTGACCGCCGCGGCGTGCACGCGGACGCGCACCTCACCGGGGCCCGGGACAGGGTCGGGCAAGTCGATCACCCGCAGCACCTCGGGGCCGCCGAACTCGGTCAGGCCGATCGCCCGCATGAGCAGTCCTCAATTCCCGATCGCGGTTGCGGCGGGGATCCTGGCGGCCGCGGGATTGCCCACCGACCAGCGCGAGCTGACCCGGTTGCGGCGGACCAGCCAGACGTGGTCGTGATCGCGGACGAGCTCGGTCTCGAACCGGTTGCCCAGCAGGAGGTGGTCCTGGAACTCGACCGACGGCCCTTCGCCGCTCCGGTGGTGCTGCCCGATCAGGTAGCAGGTCAGCGCGGCGGTGTCGCCGTCCACCCACACCCGGATGTTGGCCAAGGCGTGGAAGGTGTCCATCGCGGTTCCCACGGTCCGCATCAGCGTCTCGACGACCTGTTCGCGGCCGACGTAGGGCTCGAACACGTGGATGCTGTGGTCGATGCCCCCGAGGTCGAACACGGCGTCCTCGGTGAAGGCGGACCGCAGCAGCTCCTCGTCGCCGAAGTCGATTCCCTCGACGATCCGCGTGACCGCGTCCACGACGCCGTCCCGGTCGGTGTAAGCCGTCGCTTCACTCGGCTTCATCGGCAGTCTCCTGTCTCGCATTGCGCCAACGCCAACGTTGGTGTTGGTTCTAACGTAACACCGCGCTGTCGCCAACGGCAACGTTGGCGTCGGTGTTAACCTCCGGGCATGAAGCGAACCGTCGACGACACGCGCCGCCTGCTGCGGGAAGCCGCGATGGTCGAGTTCGCCGCGCACGGGTCCGACGGCACCACCGTGACCCGCATCGCCGCCCGCGCCGGCGTCAACAAGGAACGGCTCTACGCCTACTTCGGCGACAAGGACGCCCTCTTCGACGAGGTGCTCACCGAAGCGCTGGAGGAACTTTCCCGCGTCGTCACGCCGGAGGGCGTGGATTTCGGCGACATGGGCGAAGTCGCCGGACGCACCTTCGACTACTACGGCAGCCACCCCGAACTGGCGCGCCTGCTGCTGTGGGAAGGTCTGCGCGGCGCGCCGCCGGTCAACGCCACCGCGCGCGTCGAGCACTACAGCCGCAAGGTCGCCGCCACCGCCCAGGCCCAAGCCGACGGGTCCGTCGCCGGCGGCATCGACGCCGGCCACCTCATGTTCATGGTCATCGGGCTCGCGGCGTGGTGGTTCAGCGTCCCGCAGCTCGCCACCATGCTGACCGGCGCCGAGGCCGACGACCCCGACGAGCGAGCCCGCAGGCGAGCCTTCGTCGTGGAGGCGGCACGGCGCCTGACCCGGTCACAGACCGACGTCACGGCTCCCTGAGGGAGGTTCGGCCGGGTCCACGAGCGTGACCTCCTCGATCGTCTCGAACCTGCCGTCCGGCGCGAACTTGCCGAACACATAGGACTCCCGCACCTGCCGGGTACCGTCGCGCATCTCGATCGTGAGCACGTGGCGGTCGGCGTAGGCGGCTCCGCGGACCACCTCGTCCAGCAGGTCGATCTTCACCGAGCGAACCATCGTGCGGACGTGCGCGAGGTTCCGCGCGATCGCCGGCCACTCGGCCCAGACACCGCCGGTCCGCTGCCGGTAGGCGGGGGTGAAATGCCTGGCCATCACCTCTTCCACCGGAGTGTCCCGCTCGTTGAGCAGCTCCTCGAGCACGATCGCCATGCTCCTCATCGGTTTCCTCCCTCGGTGGTGCACGCCGGACCTGACGACTGAACCACCGCCGGACGCGCAGGACCATTCGCGATCGGCTCGGTTCCATACGCGTCCGGGCCGAATCGGGTCCCAAGTCCCGCTGAAAGGACCTGCGCTTCCGACTGCGGAAGTACCCGGTCGCCGAGATCCGCAGGGTGTTCGAGGATGGGCCGCATGACCCGGACTGGCTCGCCGACGAGACCGGCTCACTCCCGGGACTCGTCCACGGCCGCGAACACGATCCGGTCGACCAGGCCCCAGTACGCGTCGGCGACGTCCGTCCGGTCGGCCGGCACGCCGCTCGTGACCTCCATCTCGGGACCGAACTCCGACAGGGTCGCCGTGAGGCTGACCATCATGTAGTGGAAGAGGATCGGCTCGACCTCGGGCAGCAGGCCGTGGTCCTGGGCGGCCGCGATCTGCGGCAGTAGCCGGTCGAGCAGGGGCTTGAGGACCGTGTCGGCGGCCCACCGCAGGCGCGGGTTGTGGGTGGACGCCTCCTGACGCATGAAGCGGTGGAAATCAGGGAACCGGACCGTGTGGCGGAACAGCACCCCGTACTCCGCGCGCAGTCGCTCCAGCGGGTCCAGGCCCGCGTCGCGGACGGCCTGTTCGTCCCACTCTTGCCTGATCCGCGCGAAGGTCGCCTCGGCCGTCGCGCGCCACAGGAGGTCCTTGCTCGGGAAGTGGTACGTGATCAACGGGTGCTGCACGCCCGCGCGGTCGGCGATGCCGCGGATGCTGGCCGTCTCGAAGCCCTTCTCGGCGAACTCGGCGAAGGCCGCGGAGAGGATCGTCTCGCGCGTGGCCTGCGATCGCTGCTGCTCCGCGCGCCGGCGCGGTCGTCCGGCCTCCGTCGAAGCGCCCTGCTCCGGCCGCTTCCCGGCGGCGGACGTGCTTCTCGATGCCATGCCGAACCCTAACACCGCGGGCCCGGTGGCCCGGGGCGCGAGTTCGTCGCCGTCGACCATTGTGGACACACCCAGGAGCGACCTTTCCGTTGTCCCGGCACCTACCTGCCGGCGAACTCGATCTCGGGTGGCTCGACGCCGGCGTCGAAAGCCTGGGCCGTGTTCACGAAACCGCGCTGGACGTCCGCGCCGTCGTACAGCTCCATGGCCACGTCGAGAACCACTTCGTCAGCGGCCGCGACACCCCCGCCGGACCAGACCTTGAGCAACGTCCGGGTGGCGACGTACGAGCGCGTCGGCCCGACGGCGAGGCGTCGCACGAGTGCGTCGGCCTCGGCGTCGAGCCGCGGCTCGGGGACCACGTGGGTGGCGATCCCGAGCTCCCCCGCCGAGGTCCCGGGGATGGGCTCGCCGAGGGTGGCGAAGCGGTGGGCACGCGCCCGGCCCACGCGTTCGGCCAGCCGCTGGACGCCGCCGGCGACCGGCAGCATGCCCGTGGTGACTTCCACGCACCGGAACACCGCGGTGTCGGCGGCCACGAGGAAGTCGCAGGCGAGCGCCAGCTCGAAGCCGCCGCCGAACGCGAGGCCCCGCACGACCGCCACGGTCGGCACGCGTAAGGCCTCGATCGCCCGGTACGACGTGGCGACCTCGCGGACGAACGTGCGGAACCAGTTGCCGTCCTTGCCCGGCCACTCGCGGACGTCACCGCCCAGGCTGAAGTTCGGTCCTTCCGCGACGACGGCGAGCACGCGGATATCGCTCTCACCGGCGGCGTGCACGGCGTCGCGCAGGTCGGTGGCGTACCGGGTTCCGACGCGGTTGTGGGGCGGATCCGCGAGCAGGATCCGGCCGATGCCGCCCTGCTGCTCGAATCGAACGCTGCCCATGCTGCTCTCCTTCACTGGGTTCTCAGGCCGCTTCGGGAATGACGGGGAGCAGGAGGTGCGACGGCCGGTCGGCGTCGTGGTAGATGCGGTGGGTCACGGTCTCGCTGCTGGTGACGTGGTAGGGGATGTACTCCACGCCGCTCATGGCGCCGGTTCCGGTCGGGACGTCCGCGCTGGTGATCTCCAGGCAGATCCGGTGCCCGGTCCGGAACGTGTTGGCGGTCGCGAGGATCTGGATCCGGTACTCGGTGACTGCTCCCGGTTCGACCGGGGCGATGGAGTCGCGGGTCAGTTCGTGGAAAGGCTCCCAGGGCGTGGACCTTTCCTCGTCCAGCGCGCGGTACGACGCCTTGAGCCAGCCGCGGGTGAGCTCCCGTTCGGGGAGATCGGCGGGCAGGTCGCGTTCCCCTTCACGCGCCGTCCGCACGGACACGTCCGGACCCACGTCCTTCAGGACGACGATCCAGTTCGTGTCGGGCTTGTCGATCTCGGCGTGGAGGGTGAGGCTGATCGGACCCACCACCGTCAGGTCGTGCGGCAGCGGCTCGCTGAGGTAGCGCAGGCGTTCGACCGTCTTCGTCCTGGTGAGCGGCATCTGCGTGAAGACGTCGGGCTTCCGCGCGGACTCGCCCGTCTCGGCGGCGGGCCGCGGGGGCTCGACGCTCAGGGACTCCCAGGCGCCGAGGTGGAACTTCGTCCACTCCGTCCGCGGCAGCGGCCAGTCCTCACCGGTGCGCCACTCGTTGCGGCCCATGAGCCAGTAGCGCACCGGCGGTTCGGACATGATGCCGGTGTCGACGCCCTTGAGCCAGTGGTCGTACCACCGGATGATCTCGTCGTGGTACTGGTGGAACGGCCGCTCGACGTGGGCCGGTCCGGTGAAGATCAGCTTCTTCGGCTGGTCGACGTTCCGGAAGTAGTGCTGTGCGCCCAGCCAGTGGAGCTTGTACGTGTACGCGTAGGCCCCTGAGCCGGTGTAGAACGGGATTTTGATCTTCTCGAAGATTTCCTCGGCCTGCTCGACCACGCCGTCCGCCTCCCACGGATGGGTCAGGGCGTGGTACATGACGAAAGTGCGCTGGCCCTTCTGGGTCAGGATGTTGTACAGGTTGACGTACTGCTTGAAGTCGGGGTTCGCCATGGCCTTCCGCCACAGCGCCTCCTCTTCGTCCGGCAGTGGGCCGGGCCGGTCCCGCGGCTCGTGCACGGTGCTGAACACGTCGAGCAGGTACGGGAACGTGTGCAGCACCCCGCCGGGGTGCAGGTCGCGGAACCCGAACATCCCGCCGTACGCACTGCAGGCGTCGTAAGGGAAAATGGCCTTGAGCGCGGGATGACCCTGCGCCGCGGCGCGCCACTGCTCCCCCGCGTAGCCGGAGATACCGACCATCCCGACGTTGCCGTCGGACCACGGCTGCTGCGTGATCCACTCGATCAGGTCGTAGTGGTCGGTGTCCTCGTCGCCGTAGTGCCCCTCGGACTTCGCCGATCCGCGCGGCTGCGCGATGACGTGCACGTAGCCGTCGGCGACGAACCGCCGCGTGTCCCCGGCCTCGATCGGCCCGAACCACAGGGGCGCGTGCGCCGGCTGGGGCGGAAGCACGTCCGCGACGTCGGGACCTTGGATGTCCTTGTTGTGCAACGCACTCGCGTAGAGAACGGGGTGCCCGCCCGGCGCGTCCGGGCGGTAGACGTCCACCGCCAGCCGCGTGCCGTCCCGCATGGTGACCAGGATGTCGCGTTCCTCGATCATGCTCCGAATTCCCTTCAGCGGGGCGCCGACGCAGGTCGTTAACCTTTACGGTCGTAAAGTATATGACCGCGACCGGGTCCGCAAGGGGCGCACCCCGCGTCCCGCCGGAGCCTCAGCCCCCGTCGTGGATGCGGGCGACCAGGCCGGTTTCGATCTTGCGCAGAGTGGCGATCGCGGCGTCGACCTCGCCATCGTCGGCAACGGTCCCCTCGAGCAGCTGGCTCCAGGCGGTACGCAACCGCCGCAGGTTCTCCCCTGCTTTCTCGGTGGGGTAAAGGCGAACGCGCCGGGCGTCGTGCCGGTCGACGTCCCGCCGCACGAGACCTGCCGCCTCGAGTCCGCGCACCGCCCGGCTGAAGTTGCTCGAGATCAGCTGAGTGGCCTCGGCGGCCGCACTGGCCGTGGTTCCCGGGTTGCGGTCGATGTAGCGCATCACCGCTCCCTGGAGCGGGGTTCCCGACTCGATCTCGGCCCCCTTGGCCGCCGCGATGTGCCGGCCCACGGCGAGGACCAGGTCGGCGAGTTCGAACAGCCTCGACGCTTGCTCGTCGTCCATCCCGTCAGAACCTCCGGTCGCGGTGGATCGCTGTCACATGAATGCTATCACTTGACAGGTAACTGCTTGAGTCGTAGCTTTGCTGTCATCTGATAGGCATCCGTGCGGCCTTGCCGGACAAGGCCCTGACCTGCGCAAAGGATCGACCGTGACTCTCGTCGCCATCGAGGAGCATTGGATCTCCCCGGCTCTCACCACCGCGCTCGAAGCCATGCCGCACCCGGACGAGAGCCTGGCCTTCAACGAGCTGGGCGACCATTCGCAGCGCCTGACGGACCTGGACGAGGGCCGCATCGCCGCCATGGACGCCCAAGGCATCGACGTCTCCGTCCTCGCCCTGACCCCTCCGGGAACCCAGTCGCTACCGCCCGGGGAAGCCGTGCGGTTGAGCCGCACCGCGAACGACCTCGCCGCGGCGGCCGTCGGCAGGAATCCGGCGCGATTCCGGGCGCTGTCGACCCTGCCCATGTCCTCTCCGGAGCACGTCGTCGACGAACTCGTGCGGGCGAAGAGCCTCGGCCACGTCGGGACCATGGTCTACGGCCGCTCCGGCAAGCGCTTTCTCGACGATCCGGCCTACGACGAGTTCTTCGCCGCGGCGGCCGACCTCGGCCAGCCGGTGTTCATCCACCCCCAGATTCCCTCGGACAGCGTCCGCGACGCCTCTTACCGAGGTCTTGGCGACCTGACCGATCTCGCGCTGGCCACCTTCGGGTGGGGCTGGCACGTCGACACCGCGACCGCGGCACTCCGGCTCATCCTGCGCGGCACCTTCGACCGCCACCCCGCGCTGCAGGTCGTACTGGGTCACTGGGGAGAGATGCTGCTGTTCTGGCTGGACCGCGCAGACAGCCTCGCGCGCGTCGCCGACCTTCAGCATCCGGTCTCGCACTACATCCGGACGAACTTCCACATCACCGCCTCCGGCATGCTCAACCCGGCTTTGCTGCGCCACGCCCTCTCCGTGACGACCGTCGACCGGGTGCTCTTCTCCACCGACTACCCCTTCCAGCACCCGAGCCGGGACGAGATCGGCTCCTTCCTCGACCACTTCGACTCCGACGAAGACCGGCGAAAGTTCTCCTCCGCCAACGCGGCGGCGCTCTACGGCCTCGCGCTCTGAATCCCTCCCCTCAAGGACGAAATGGCTTCCTCACGGTTTGGTTCACCCACGCGCTCCCTGGTGCTCGGCGGAGGCGGCGCCGTCGGCGTCGGTTGGCAGATCGGCTTTCTGACGGGACTGCGCAAGTCCGGTATCGACTTGGCCGGAGCCGAGACGATCGTGGGCACTTCCGCCGGCGCTCTCGTCGGCGCGCTCCTGGCCGGCGGCCGCGAGGTCACCGACGCCCTCGCCGGCCTCGCCGCACTCGGGCAGGGCGTCGCCCCCGACCTCCTCGCGTCGGGCAACGCGGCTTTCTTGAACGCGTTGCGCCAAGCGAACTTCGGGAACGATCCGCGGCAGGCGCTCAGGCTCATCGGCCGTGCGGCGCAGGAGGCGAACACGCTCTCCCGCGATGCCTACAACGCGCTGTTCAGCTCGCTGGACGACATCACGTGGCCGGCCGGCTTCCGATGCACGTCGATCGACATCGAGACCGGCGATCTCTTTGTGTGGGGCCAAGAATCCGGGGTCGCGCTGCGGAATGCCGTGGCCGCCAGCTGTTCCGTACCCTTGCTGTTCCCCACCGTCGTCATCGAGGGACGCCACCACATGGACGGTGGCGTTCTCAGCCACCTGAACCTCCCGGCCGCCCCGCCGTCCGATGTGGTCGTCGTGCTTTCGTGTCACCCACTGGGGTCGCCGGGTGACAGCGCTCTGGCCACCTCCATCGCCGGGGCGAACGAGGAACTGGCCCGGCTGCGTGACACCGCGCGGGTGCTGGCGATCGAAGCGGACTTCAGTGAAATCGAAGCTCCGGCGGACATGTTGATGGACCCGAACCTCGCCGTGTACGCCCTTCAGATCGGTGAGCGGCAGGCTTCGCGCGAGTTCGAGACGATCCGGTCCGCCTGGAACTCCTGAGCCCGTCCCCTCTTCCTATGCGCGGCTGTGAAGTGTGACGGCGTAACCATCGGGATCACGGAAGGTGAACATCGGCCCGAATGGACTGAGCGACGGCGGCGCCACGATCGGCACCCCGGACTCGGCGAGCCGATCATGAGCCTGCTGGACGTCGTCGACTTCCAACCACAGCACCACACCCGCTCCCGGCGACGGCTGGGCAGCCGCCGGGTCGAAGCCGGGAAGCGGTTCCCTGACCGCGAAGGGAAGGGGTGAGGTGTCGAAGACGACGGCGTGCGGTGGCCCGCCGCCGGCCCGGACGAGACCGAGCCGGTCCTCGTAGAAAGCGGCCGACGCCTGGAGATCCGCGACCTGAAGTGCGATGAAGCTGGGGCCGGTGGCGCGCATGCTGTTCTCCGTCTCTGTATATCAGGACCCTGATATAGCCAGCCTATGTCAGGATCCTGATATCGTGCAAGAGGTGAGCGGGAAACCCTTGAACGACGACCTCGGCTACGTGCTGAAGCAGGCGCAGACGGCACTGAACGCCGCGATGGACAGCGCCCTGCGGCCCTGCGGGCTGACGGTGCCGCAGTACTCGTGCCTGGAACTCCTCCACCGCGAACCGGCGCAGACGAACGCGCAGCTCGCGAGGGGCGTGTTCGTGACGGCGCAGTCGATGAACGACGTGCTGCGCGGGCTGCAGCGCCGGGGTCTCGTGGAGCGGTCCGCCACCGCCACGAGTGGACGGGCCCGTCCGGCTCACCTCACGGAGCGCGGAGAGCAAGCGGTTCTCGAGGCACGGCGATCGCTCGAGCCGGTCCAGTTCGCCATGGAAGCGATCGCGAAAGCTCCCGAGCACTCGCAGCTGCTCAACAGCCTGCACGCGATCGTCGACACCCTCGAGGGCGAGGACTGACCACGCAACCCCGCCCCCGGCGCGGCAATCTCCACGGTACTGATCCGGGCGCATTTCCGCCGTCCGTGTCGGCTGTCGTGCGCTACCCTTCACGGGTAATCACATGACGCCACAAGAAAGGCATTCTCGTGATTCTGATCACAGGCGCGGGCGGTAACGTGGGATCCGCTCTCGTCACCGAACTGACCGCCGCGGGTGTTCCGTTTCGCGCCGCGTACCACTCGCCGGAAGCGGCTCGCAAAGCGGCCGCCGACGGCATCGACGCGGTCACCGTCGAGCTGGCCGACCCGGACAGCATCGCTGCCGCTTTGCCTGGCGTGTCAAGGGTTTTCCTGCTCGGCGCGATGAGTCCGGAGCAGACCCGGCAGGAGTCGAACGTCGTCCGGGCCGCCGTCGACGCGGGGGTCGACCACATCGTCAAGCAGTCGTTGTGGCGGGCGGACGAAGAATTGACGCCGATCGCCCGACTGCACCGCCCGGTCGAACGCATGCTGGAAGAATCCCCGGTCGACTGGACCTTCCTGCGCGCGAATTTCTACATGCAGACCTTCTCGCGAAACTGGGCCGTAAGCATCCGTTCGGCGAATTCGTTCGCCAGTCCACTCATCCGCGGTCCGATCGCTTTCGTCGACGTCCGCGACGTGGCCCGCGTCGCCGTGCGCGCGCTCACCGAAGACGGCCACGCCGGCCAGGCCTACGCCCTCACCGGCCCGGAGGCGCTGACCTACGAGGACGCGGCGGGGGTGCTGTCGGACGTGCTCGGGCGGCCGATCACCTACACCGGCCTGTCCAACGAACAGGCGCTCACCCTGCTCCCCCAGTTCGGCGTGCCGGCCTTCGAGGCCGAAGCCCTCGTCGGGGTGTGCAACTTCTACCTCGACGGCGGCGCCGAGACCGTGACACCGACGGTCGAGACGCTCACCGGACGACCGCCCGTCAGCTTCCGCGAGTTCGCCGTCGACCATCGCGAGGTCTTCGGCTGACGACTCCCGGGGTGGCCCCGCCGCCGGGGCCACCCCGGCGGAGGAAAAGCCGCACAAAGTGCGCAGGAAAAAACTCCGGCGAACACCGGACGACGATTCTCTCGGACCGCAACGAGGTGTCGACGAATCGACCGTTCCGCGAATCTCCGGTGGTGATCACCCGACCCACGTTTGCGGCGCGGACAATAGCAGCTTTCAAAGCGGTTCATCGCCGGACAATCGACGTTGCGTGAACGTACGCCGCACTGTGCACTTTCGGCCCGAAATTCGGGTCGATTCACGGCACGGCCGAAAAGGCAGGACAGGGCCGGAAATCACCCCGGGTCGCATGCAGCGCCCGAAGTGCCCGAGGCGCTCTCGAGCGGACCGGATCACCTCCATGCGTTCGATTACCGAACCAATGTTGTCTCTTGTGACAAGACTATAGCGGTGCGGCCGCCCCGGCAAGGTGGTGACCGGGCTCAGCCGACGTACATCTCCACGGCCTCCTCCTGGAGGAGCGAGGGCAGCTTCGCCGCCGTCGACTCGTCGGCGGGCATGCAGGTGAACAGGCGGATTTCGGGCGAGTCCAGCGCGGCCATGCGCACGTAGTCCACGGTCAGCAGCCCCAGCCGCGGGTGGTCGAACTCCCACCGGGTGGACCCGAAACCGCCGACGTCGTGGCTGTCCCACATCGCGCGGAAGATCTCGCTGGTCGCGCACAGCTCGTTGCTGAGCTGGTCGAACCGCGGATCGCCGACGTACTTGCCCGCGTCCACGCGGAACTGCCCGAGCAGGCTCGCCGCCTGCACGCGCCAGTTCACCAGGAGCCGGCGCAGCGAGGTGTCGGCGAACATCATCCGGATGATGTTGCGCTCGGCCTCCGGGAGCCGTTCCGGGTCGCCGATCAGGCCGACCTCGGCGTCGTTCCAGGCCAGCAGGTCCCAACTCGGGCTGACCAGGTAGGCCGGGTGGGGGTTCAGGACCTCGAGCAGCCGGCGCAGGCTGGCGCTCGGTGAAGTCGTTTGCTGGCTCAGCGGAAGCGGGGTCGCGGCCAGGGCGAACAGGTGCTGACGCTCGACTTCGTCGAGCTGGAGGCCGGTGGCGAGGCTGTCGAGGACCTGGCGGCTGACGGTGATGTTGCGCGCCTGCTCGAGCCAGGTGTACCAGGTCACGCTCACGCCGGTGAGCTGCGAGACCTCCTCCCTCCGAAGCCCCGGTGTGCGCCGCCGCCCGCCACTCGGGATGCCGACGTCGGCCGGCTTGAGGCGGTTGCGGCGGGCCCGCAAGAACGCCGCGAGCTCCTGTCGGTGCGCCTGGTCTGCCATCGCTGCCCCTCGATCGAAAACCATGAGTTCGTGTCCGTTTTACGCCCGATAACCGCGTCGCCCATTAGCCGCGAAGCCTTGAGGTTAACTGTTGCCGTACGTCGGATGGATTCACCGCCCCGCGCGGTGATTCGGTGTGACGAATGCGGACGATGTGGCTAGCTAACATGGTGCTGCGAGAACCAGCATAACTTCTTCCATATTCCGCCGCGTTCACTCCTGTAAGAATGCTCGGGTAGGCGCAGCAAGTTGGTTCCAATGGCGGGACTGGCCCCACCTCGGATCCGGCCTCGGGCGACCACTCACCCGCGCCGCCGCCCCCGAACCGGCGAACGCGCCTTCCACCCGGCAACCACCGCCACGCCGCGCGGACACTGCCGATCGGACACGGGAGCCCTGATTGCGAACGTTGCTTCTGGACAACCACGACTCGTACACCTTCAACCTCTTCCAGCTGATCGCCGAGGTCAACGGCACCGAGCCGACGGTCGTCGTCAACGACGACCCGGCGCTGGCCAGCTTGCGGCTGGCGGACTTCGACAACGTCGTCATCTCGCCCGGACCGGGCCGGCCGCAGAACCCGCGGGACGTCGGGCTCGTCGCCGACCTCCTGCGCCGCACCACGCTGCCGGTCCTCGGCGTGTGCCTCGGGCACCAGATCATCGGCCACGTGGCCGGCGCCGACGTCGTCGCCGCGCCCGAGCCGCGGCACGGTCACCTGGCCAAGATCACGCACACCGGAGACGACCTGTTCGCCGGGATCCCGGCCGAGTTCGTCGCCGTCCGCTACCACTCGCTGTGCGTGGCCGAGCCCCTGCCGCCGGAACTGGACGTCACCGCCACCGCCGACGACGGCGTCGTGATGGCGATGCGGCACCGGACCCGGCCGCGCTGGGGCGTGCAGTTCCACCCCGAGTCGATCGCCTCCGGCTTCGGACGCGAGCTCGTCCGCAACTTCGCCGAGCTGACCCGCCGCCACCGCACGACGGCCACCCCGGCCGGCACCGAAGCCGCCCGGGCCGCGGTCGAACCGGACGGCGCCCCGGTGGCGGACCTCCGCCTGCTGAGCACGGTCGTCCCGACCGAGGCCGACGCGGAAGCGATCTTCGGCGCGCTGTTCGCGGACTCGCCGAACTGCTACTGGCTCGACAGCAGCCGGGTGGAACCCGGGCTGTCCCGGTTCTCCTTCCTGGGCGACACCTCGGGCCCGCTCAGCGAAGTCCTGACCTACCGGCTCGGCTCCGGCGCGGTCAAGGTGCGCGACGCCGACGGCGTCCGGGTCGCCGCCGGCACCATCTTCGACGTCCTGGAAGACCGCCTGCGGCTCCGCCGGCTGCCCGAGACCCACCTGCCGTTCGACCTGACGGGCGGTTACGTCGGTTACTTCGGTTACGAGCTGAAGGCGGAGTGCGGCGGCAACGTCCGGCACACGGCGCCGACCCCGGACGCCGCCTGGATCTTCGCCGACCGGCTGGTGGCGATCGACCACGAGGAAGGCATCACCTACGTCGTGGCCGTGCACGACCAGGCGGGCCGCGACGACGCGGTGGCCTGGCTGGACCGGACCGCGGCGCGCCTGATCGACCTGCCGGCCGCCGCCGCGCCCGAGCCGGCCGAGGTGACCACCGGGGAGACCGAAGCCGCCGACCACCTCGTGCGCGGGCAGGACCGGTACGAAGCGGACATCGAGGAGTGCCGCCGCCAGCTGATCCGGGGCGAGAGCTACGAAATCTGCCTCACCAACCAGCTCACGGTCCCCTTCAACGAGGACGACGCGTCGTTCTACCGCAGGCTGCGACGCGTGAACCCGGCGCCCTACTCGGCGTTCCTGCGCGTGGAAGACGTCTCCGTCTTCTGCTCCTCGCCCGAGCGCTTCCTCAAGATCGAGCGGGATCGCAATGTGCAGAGCAAGCCGATCAAGGGCACCGCGCCGCGGCACCCGGACCCGGAGCAGGACGCCCGGATCGCCGCCGAGCTCGCCGCGAGCGCCAAGACGCAGGCCGAGAACCTGATGATCGTGGACCTGCTGCGCAACGACCTCGGCCAGGTGTGCGAGATCGGCACGGTGCACGTCGACCCGTTCATGGCGGTGGAGAGCTACCAGACGGTGCACCAGCTCGTCTCGACCGTGCGCGGGGTGCTCAAGCCGGACGTCACGCCGATGGCGACCGTGCGGCACTGCTTCCCCGGCGGCTCGATGACGGGGGCGCCGAAGCAGCGCACGATGGAGATCATCGACCGGCTGGAGACCGAGGCCCGGGGCGTCTACTCGGGCACGCTCGGGTTCTTCGGGCTCACCGGCGGGACGGACCTCAACATCGTCATCCGCACCGCGGTCCGCCAGGGCGACCGGCTGACCATCGGCGCGGGCGGGGCGATCGTGCTGGATTCCGACACCCGCGAGGAGTACGAGGAAATGCTCCTCAAGGCGATGGCGCCGCTGCGGGCCTACCGGGCACCCGCCGTGTCGTCGGACCCCGGGACCACCTCGTGACCAGCACCTGGCGGTGGCTGCCCGGACCCGGTCGGCTGACGCCCACCGACCGGCCGGCCGAGGTCGAAGTCGTCGACTCCTGGCTGGTCGAGGACGGCCGGGCACGCGGTCTCGCCGAGCACCGGCGGCGGTTCTCCGCGTCCTGCCGGCGGTTCGGGCCGTCGGACGGCGACGTCGGCCGGTTCTTCGACGCCGCCGTCCGGACGATCCCGTACCCCGGCCGCTGGTTCCCGCGCGTGGAACTCGTCCGGGAAAACGGCGAACCCGGTTTCCGCCTGCTCGTGCGGCAGGCGCCGCCGCGCACCGCCGTGGTGCGCCTGTGGGCGTGCGCCGACCGGCGGCGGGAGCCGGGCGTCAAGGGTCCCGACCTGCCGTGGCTGGCCGAGGTGCGCGTGGCCGCGCGAGCCGCGGGCGCGGACGAAGCGGCGCTCGTCTCGCCGTCGGGCCACGTGCTCGAAGGCGGCACGACCAGCCTCGTCTGGTGGCGGGCGGACACGCTCTGCGTGCCGCCCGCGGAAACCGTGCTGCCCGGGGTGACCCGGCGGCTGCTGGTGGCCGCCGCCGAGGCGGCGGGGACCCCCGTGGCGGAGGCGGAGGCCACGCCCGCGGAGCTGGCGGACCTCCCGGTCTGGGCGGTCAACGCCCTGCACGGCATCCGGCCGGTGACCGGCTGGGCCGGGCTCGCCGAAGCGCCACCGGTCCGGCCGCCGGGCCGGTGGCAGCGGCACCTGGACGACCTCTCTGTCCCCCTGACCGAAGGAAGCGGTACCGATGCCCATCGAGTCCACCACTGAGCGCCCCGCGTTCGAACGCGACCTGCTCGGCGAGCTGGCCCGGCGCTGGAGCCGCCGGGTCGCGGTGAAGAAGGACGAACTCGACCTCGACGGCCACTTCGACCCCGGGATGCCGGACTTCCCGGAGCACCTCGTCCCGGTGCTCGACCTGCCCGGCGCCGAGAAGCTCGAGCACGACGACCGGCGCCGGATCCTGGCCGCCTCCTGGATCGCCTACAACGCGAAGACCGCGGCGATCGAGGACGAGGTCATCCTCCCGGCCTGCCGGCTCATGCTGACCGGGCGCCTGCCCGTGCGCGGCGACGACAACGCGGTCGCGGCCCTGCACCAGACGATCATCGACGAGCACTACCACATCCTGATGTGCCACAACGCCGTCGGCGTGACGCGCCGCCGCCGTGACCTCGAGGACCTCGAGTTCGACCCGAAGAGCTGGTCGGTGGTCCGCGGCCTCGAAGAAGCGCGGGCCGGCACGTCCGGGTTCGAGCGGGACCTCGTCGAGATCGCCTTCTCGCTGGCGGCCGAGACGACGATCAGCGGGTTCCTCTCGACGCTGGCGTCGGCCGAGGACATCCAGCCGATGAACCGGATCACCACCGACCTGCACCGGCGGGACGAGAGCGGGCACGCGGTCGTGTTCCGCGAACTGTGCGGCTCGCTCTACCGCGGTCTCGACGCGGCCGACCAGGACCTGTTCCGGGACGCGCTGGTGCGCGGCCTGACGGCCTTCCGCGCGGCGGACTTCGAGCCGTGGGTGCTGGTCGCCGCCGAGGGCGGGCTCGGCATCGGCCCGGACGACCTGGCCGCCTGGGCCGCGGACCGCCCGGCACCGGCCCGCGACACCGGGCCGCTGCAGCTGCTCCTGAACGACCTCGGGATCAGCGACGACCTCGTGGACCTGACCCGCCAGCGGAAGCAGCCCGGCGATGCCCGTGCTCACTGACGACCAGCTGGCGATCGCCAGGACCGCGGAGCAGTTCGCCGCCGAATACCTCGCGCCGCAGGCGGTCGAGTGGGACGAGCACCACACGTTCCCGGTCGACGTCCTGCGCAAGGCGGCCCAGCTGGGCATGGGCGGGATCTACGTCCGCGAAGACGCGGGCGGCAGCGGACTGTCCAGGATGGACGGTCTGCTCGTCTTCGAGGCGCTCGCCGCGGGCTGTCCGTCCGTCGCCGCCTACCTGTCCATCCACAACATGGTCGCCTGGGTCGTCGACGCCTACGGCGACCGCGCCCAGCGCGACCGCTACCTGCCGCACCTGTGCTCGATGCAGTTCCTGTCGAGCTACTGCCTCACCGAACCCGGGGCGGGCTCGGACGCGGCGGCCCTGCGCACCTCCGCCCGCCGCGACGGCGACCACTACGTCCTCAACGGCACCAAGCAGTTCATCTCCGGGGCCGGCACGTCGGACGTCTACCTCGTCATGGCCCGCACCGGCGCTCCCGGTCCCGGCGGGATCTCCGCCGTGCTCGTCGAACGCGACGACCCGGGGCTGTCCTTCGGGCCGGAAGAACGCAAGATGGGCTGGAAGGCCCAGCCGACGCGGCAGGTGGTCTTCGAGGACGTCCGGGTGCCGGTCACCCGGCGGCTCGGGCCGGAGGGCGCCGGGTTCCGGATCGCGATGAGCGGGCTCAACGGCGGCCGGCTCAACATCGGAGCCTGCTCGCTGGGCGGCGGCGCGGAAGCGCTGCGCCGGACCGTCGCCTACCTGACCGACCGCAGTGCCTTCGGGCACCCGCTGATCGAGGCGCAGGCACTGCAGTTCCGGCTGGCGGACATGGCCACCGAGCTGGAGTCCGCGCGCTCGCTGCTGTGGCGGGCGGCGCGCGCCCTCGACGACGGGGACGAGGACGCGCTCCGGTTGTGCGCCATGGCCAAGCGGGTGGCCACCGACGCGGGGTTCGCCGTCGCCGACGGCGCGCTCCAGCTGCACGGCGGCTACGGCTACCTGGCCGAGTACGGCATCGAGAAGATCGTCCGGGACCTGCGCGTGCACCGGATCCTCGAAGGCACGAACGAGATCATGCGCCTGATCGTGGCCCGCACCCTCCGGGAGGGAACCCGATGAGAACCGTCATCTTCGACAGCGGCTCCGAACACGAGCAGGTCGTGTTCTGCCAAGACGTCCGCAGCGGCCTCAAGGCCATCATCGCCGTCCACTCGACGACGCTCGGCCCGGCGCTGGGCGGCACCCGGTTCCACCCCTACGAGTCCGAAGAGGACGCGCTGGCCGACGTTCTCGCACTCTCGCGCGGGATGGCCTACAAGAGCGCGCTGGCCGGCCTCGACCTCGGCGGCGGCAAGGCCGTCATCATCGGGGATCCGGCGAAGGACAAGTCCGAAGCGCTGCTGCGCGCCTACGGCGCCTTCGTCGCCAGCCTCGGCGGGCGCTACATCACCGCCTGCGACGTCGGGACGTTCCCCGCGGACATGGACGTCGTGGCGCGGGAGTGCGCCTACGTGACCGGCCGGTCGCCGGAGTTCGGCGGCGCCGGCGACTCCTCGATCCTCACGGCGTACGGCGTCCTGCAGGCACTGTTCGCCGCGGCCGAACACCGGTGGGGCAACCCCGCCCTCTACGGCCGCCGCGTCGGCGTCGAAGGCGTCGGCAAGGTCGGCGCCCGGCTGGTCGGCCTGCTCGTGGAAAACGGGGCGACCGTCGTCGTGTCCGATGTGGACAGTGCGGCGCTCGAGCGGGTGCAGGCCGCCCACCCGGGCGTCGAAGCCGTGGCGGGACGCGCCGAGCTGGCCGCCGCCGATCTCGACGTCTACGCGCCCTGCGCGCTCGGCGGCGTGCTGACGCCGGCGCTCGTGGAAGCGCTGTCGGCGTCCGTCGTGTGCGGCGCGGCCAACAACCAGCTCGCCGACGACGGCGTGGCGAAGCTCCTCCACGACCGCGGAATCCTCTACGCGCCCGACTACGTCGTCAACTCCGGCGGTCTGGTCCAGGTGGCGGACGAGCTGTCCGGGTTCGACTTCACCCGGGCCGAAGCGCGGGTCCGCGGCATCCGCGACACGACCTCGCGGATCTTCCGGATCGCCGGCGAACGGGCGGTCCCGCCGGCGACCGCCGCGGACCTGCTCGCCGAGGAGCGGATGCGGGAGGTCGGCGCGGTCCGGTCCCTGCGCTCCCGGCTGGCGACGCCGGTGACCACGACGGGCGGTGCCCGGTGACCAAGTCCCTCCAGCTCCCCGGACCGGCGCTGCAGCAACCGGACTGGCCCGACGGCGACCTGCTCGCGGCCGTGCTCGACGACCTCGGCGAGGTACCGGGCCTGGTGGCGCCGGGCGAATGCGACCAGCTGACCGGCCGGCTCGCCGCGGTGGCCCGCGGGGAGGCGTTCCTGCTGCAGGGCGGCGACTGCGCCGAGCGGTTCGGCAGCTCGTCGGCCGGTGACGTGCACCGGAAGATGCGGCTGCTGCTGCAGATGGCCGTGATCCTCACCTACGCGTCGGCGCTGCCGGTGGTCAAGGTCGGCCGGATCGCCGGGCAGTACGCCAAGCCGCGGTCGAAACCCACCGAGACGCGGAACGGGGTGACCCTGCCCGCCTACCGCGGCGACGCGGTCAACGGCTTCGAGTTCACCGAAGCCGCCCGGACGCCCGACCCGCGGCGGCTGCGGCGGATGTACGACTGCTCGGCGGAAACGCTGCGGGCGCTGCGCTCGTTCGCCGACGGCGGCGGCGCGGACCTGGCGCGGGCCCACGAGTCGAACCGCGACTTCGTCTTCCGCTCCCCCGCCGGGCGGCGCTACGAGCACCTCGCGCGCCGGATCGACCAGGCGATGTCGTTCATGCACGCCTGCGGCGTCGACCCGGCGGAGCTGCACAGCACCCAGCTGTTCGCCAGCCACGAAGGACTGCTGCTCGACTACGAGAAGGCGCTCACCCGCCGGGACCCGCGGACCGGCCGCGACTACGCCGGCAGCGGGCACATGCTGTGGATCGGCGAGCGGACCCGGGACGTCGACGGCGCGCACGTGGCCTACTTCTCCTCGATCGCCAACCCGATCGGCGTCAAGCTCGGGCCGGCGACCACGCCCGAAACGGCGCTGCGGCTCATCGACCGGCTCGACCCCGACCGCCGGCCGGGCCGGCTGACCTTCATCGTCCGGATGGGGGCCGGCCGCGTCCGCGACCGGCTGCCCGACCTCGTGGAGCGGGTGACCGGCACCGGCGCGCAGGTCGTGTGGACGTGCGATCCCATGCACGGCAACACCTTCGAGGCACCGAGCGGGCACAAGACCCGGCGGTTCACCGACATCCTCGACGAGGTGTCCGGCTTCTTCGAGGTGCACAAGGCGCTGGGGACCCACCCCGGCGGCATCCACGTCGAACTCACCGGCGACGACGTGACCGAGTGCCTCGGCGGCGGGGACGAGCTGGGCTTCGACGACCTGCTGAAGAGCTACGAGTCCGCCTGCGACCCGCGGCTCAGCCGGAGCCAGGCGCTCGACCTCGCGTTCCTGGTGGCCGAGATGATCCACCCGGAACCGGTGCCCGCGGGGCGGCGGAAGCCGTGGTGAGCCCGGCCGTGCCGCTGTCCTTCGACCCGATCGCGCGGGCCGCCGAGCTCTGGGGCGGCCGGATCGGCGACCCGACGGCGATGGCGGCGGTCACCAACGTGATGCGCGTCCAGCAGATCCTGCAGCGCGAGGTGGACGCGGCCCTGGCCCGCCACGGCATCACCTTCGCCCGGTACGAGGCGCTGGTCCTGCTGTCCTTCGCCCGCACCGGCCGGCTCGCCATGTCGGTGATGGGGCGGCGGCTGCAGCTGCACCCGACCAGCGTCACCAACATCGTCGACCGGCTGGAGGGCGACGACCTGGTCCGGCGCGTCCCCGACGCCGGCGACCGGCGCACCACGCTGGTCGAACTGACCGCGGCGGGCCACGACGTCCTGGCCGCCGCGACCACCACCGTGATCGGCATCCGGTTCGGTCTCGCGGGTCTCACGCCCGCGCAGGCCCGGACGCTGACCGACCTGCTCACCAAGGTGCGCAGGGCCGCCGGCGACTTCCGGCCGGCACCCACCCACGACCACCACCACCAGGAGGAAAGGCGCAATGTCGCTCGCTGCTGATGTGACGGAGATCCTCGACCACCCCGCCGACCGCGTCCCGGGCGCCGACGAGTACGTGCAGGCCGCGATGCAGTGGCACTTCGGCCCGGAGACGGGGTCGCCCTACTGGCTCGAAAAGGCCAAGTCCCTGGAGTTCGACCCGCGCACGGACGTCCGCGGCGTCGCCGACCTGACGCTGTTCCCCAACGTCGTCAACGAGCTGCGCGACGTACCGGTCGAGGAGCTGGTGCCCCGCGGGTACGGCGAGGGCGTCAAGCCGTTCGGCGTGTACGAGAGCGGCGGCACCACGGGCGCCCCGAAGCGGGTCGTCTGCATGGCCGACTGGATGGACCGCTGGGTCGCGTTCTGGACGGCGAAGATGGCCGAGCGCGGCTGCCCGGCCGACGCGAACATCCTGGCCGTCATGCCCACCGGCCCGCACATCTACGGCACCGTGATGCAGCTGTGGGCCCAGCGCAACCGCGGCACGCTGTTCACCGTGGACATGGACCCGCGCTGGGTCAAGAAGTGCATCGCCCAAGGCCGCGCCGACGAGGCCGGCCGCTACGCCGAGCACCTCATCGGCCAGGCGGAGTTCGTCCTGCGCACCCAGGACGTCGGCGTGCTCGTCGCGACGCCGCCGCTGCTGGAGCGGATCAGCCGCAACGACGAGCTGGTCGCGCTGATCAACGAGAAGGTGCGGTTCATCCAGTGGGGCGGCGCCCACATGGACGCCGACACGCGGCACCTCTTCCGCACCGAGATCTTCCCCGGCGCGAAGCTCCAGGGGTCCTACGGCAGCACGATGATCCTCTGCGGCACGGTCGAGCGGACGGGGCTCGGCGAGGACGACTGCGTCTTCGACACCTTCGCCCCGCACGTCTCGTTCTCGGTCGTCGATCCGGCGACCCGTGAACCCGTTCCGTACGGCCGGCGCGGCCAGGTGGTCATGAACCACGTCAGCAAGGGCATGCTGCTGCCGAACAACCTCGAGCGCGACATGGCCACGCGGCTGGCGGCGCCCGAGGGGCACCCCGGCGACTCGGTCGCGGCGATCGGGCCGGTCGAGACGTTCGAGGACGAGACCGTCATCGAAGGCGTCTACTGATGCGGCTGATCCCGGCGCTCGGCCCGCGCGGGCCGTTCGCCGCCCGCAACCGCCAGGACGTCCCGGACGTGACCGGGGCGGCGGTGGCCGAACTGAGCCTGGTGCCCGGGCTGTACGTCCACCGCGCGACGACGGCGTTGCGCAAGGCGGCCCCGCTCGCCCCGGAAGACCGTGCGGACGCCCTGGCCCGGGCCGCCGAGCTGTTCGCCTCCGGCACCTTCGGCGAGCTGACGCACGAGGAGTACCTCCGTTCGGTCAGCCGGGTCTCGGGCATGCCGATCACCTACGTCCGGGCCGCCGCTTCGGTGATCACGTCGGCGGCCGCCGACGCCCCGAAGACCGTCGAGCACGCCCGGCCGCTGGGCGCCGTCACGCGGTGGCGGGACCCGGTGGTCCGGCAGGGGCACGCCTTGTGGGCGCGCCGCGGTGACGTGTTCGCCGTGCACGCGGCCGGCAACCACCCGGGGATCCACGCGGTGTGGCTGGAGGCGCTCGCGCTCGGCTACCGGGTCGCCGTCCGCCCGTCGCGCCGCGAGCCGTTCACGCCGTTCCGGCTCGTCTCGGCGCTGCGCGCGGCCGGGTTCGGGGACGACCACGTCGTCTTCCTGCCCACCGAGCACGCGGTCGCGGGCGACGTCATCGCGGGCGCCGACCTGGCGATGGTCTACGGCGGCGACGACGTCGTCGCCAAGTACGGCACCAGCACCGACGTGCTGCCCCAGGGACCGGGCCGGTCGAAGATCCTGCTGGCCGACGGCGAGGACCACCTCGACACGGTGCTCAGCTCGATCAGCTCCGAGGGCGGGATGGCCTGCGTGAACACCACCGCGGTGTTCGTCCGGGGCGATCCCCGGCCGGTCGCCGAGGCCATCGCCGAGCGGCTGGCCGCGTTGCCGAGCGTGCCGCCGGACGACGAGACCGCCCGGTTGCCGGTGCTGCAGCTGGCGGCCGCGCAGAGGATCGAGCGCGCGGTCACCGCCGCGGCGCGCGGGGCCGAGACCCTGACGGGCGGAATCGCGGACCTGGGCGACGGCAGCGCGGTGCTCCGGCCCGCGGTGCACGTGCTCGACCGGGCGGACGCGCCGCAGGCCGCGGTGGAGATGGGCTTCCCCTGCGTCTGGGTCGCCCCGTGGACCCCCGAGGACGGGGTCGCCCCGCTGCGCGACACGCTGGTGCTGACCGCCTTCACCGACGACGAGGCGCTGGTGGACCGGCTGGTGGAGGAGCCGTCGATCAGCAACGTCTACGTCGGCGAGCACCCCACGCACTGGATGCGTCCGCACGTCCCGCACGACGGGTTCCTCGCGGAGTTCCTGATGCGGACCAAGGGCGTGGTGCGGGACTGAGCCGGGGCCGCCGGTGCGGGAACCGATCCCGCACCGGCGGCCCCGAATGTATGATTACCGAACTTCTGTTCGCCCGAGTGCCGGAAGGACTCTGTTGCCGAGGCTCAACCCCGACGACGCCGCGCGCCGCGAAGAGCGCACCCTCACCTCCGGCGCCAACCCCGCCGACTTCTCGGAGGCGCTGGCCCGCGGCATCTCCGTCCTCCGCGCGTTCACCGCGGACCGGCGGGAGATGACGCTCGCCGACGTGGCCCGCGAAGTCGGGCTTTCGCGTGCGACCGTGCGGCGCTCACTGACCACCCTGGTCCACCTCGGCTACCTCGAGCTGCGCGGCCGCCAGTACACGCTGACGGTCCGCGTGCTCGAGCTGGCGTCCGCCTACCTGGGGGCGAGCCCGACCGGGGTGGTCGCGCAGTCGTTGTGCGAACGCCTGTGCCGCGAGACGCACCTCGCGTGCAGCACGGCCGTGCTCGACGACGACCACGCGGTGATGGTCGCCCGCGCGGCACCGCAGCAGGTCTTCTACTACGGCGCCGGCGTCGGGTTCCGCCTCCCGGCGTGGCACACCGCGCTCGGCCGGGTCCTGCTGGCCGCGCTGCCCGACGACGAGCTGGACGCCCGGCTGGACAAGCTCGACCTCGTCCGGCACACGGAGCATTCGACGGCGGCCAAGAAGGAGCTGCGCGAGCACATCCTGACGGCCCGGTCGGACGGTTACGCCTACGTCGTCCAGGAAGCGGACTCGACGATCCATTCGGTCGCGGTGCCGCTGCGCCGCTGGGACGGCCAGGTGGTGGCGGCCGTCAACGCGGGCGCGCAGATCGGCGCCACCGACGCCACGACGATGACCGGGCCGGTCCTGGAACGACTCCGCGCGGCGGCGCGGGACACCGCACCGCTGTTGGTCTGACTGGGCAGGACTGCGCCGCCGTCGGCAACACGCGAGGTCCGCGGCAAGCCCCGGTCAGAGCCGCGGCCGCGAGCACCAGCCGCCAGCGACACGCGAACTCCGCCGCCCCCGGTCAGAGCCGCGCGACCGCGAGCACCGGCCGCCAGCACCACCCGAACTCCGCCGCCAGCCCCCGTCAGAGCCGCGCAGTCGCCGCACCGACCGCCCGCAACACGCCAGCTCCACCGCAAGCCCCGGTCAGAGCCGCGCGGTCGCCGCACCGGCCGCCAGCAGCGCCGCGATCTCCTCCTCGGTCTTCCCCAGCACCCGCCGCAGCACTTCGGCCGTGTCGGCGCCCAGGCAGGGGGCCGGCCGGTGCACCCGGCCGGGTGTCGCCGACAGCCGGTAGGGCAGGCCCTGGTAGCGGCGCTTGCCGACCTCCGGGTGGTCGAGGGTCTGGTAGAAACCGATCGCCTCCAGGTGCGGGTCGTCCGCGAGGTCCGCGCCCGAACACACCGGCGCCGCGGCGATCCCGTTCTCCTGCAACACATCCGCGGCTTCGCGCTTGTCCGGCTGCCGGCTCCACGCCGCGACGGCGGCCTCCAGCTCCGCCCGGTGCCGGAGCCGGCCGTCGAGCGTCGCCAGCTCCGGGCGGTCGCCGACGCCGATGACCGCGCGCAGCCGCGCCCACTGCTCGTCGTCGTAGGCCGCGACGGCGAGCCACTCGTCCGTTCCCGCGGCGGGGAAGATCCCGTGCGGACACGCTCGCGGCGCCGGCTCGGCCGGGTCGCCCCGCAGGAACTCGCCGAGCAGCTGCAGGCCGACGCCGCGCAGGTTCAGCTCCAGGTGGTGCCCGCGTCCGGTCGCGAGAGCGGCGAGGACGAGCCCGGTGCCCAGCAGGCCGGAAAGCGGATCGAGGTACGCGCTGCCGCTGTTGTACGGCACGCCGTCGCCGTAGCCGATCAGGGACATCGCGCCGGTCGTCGCCTCCACCGTGGGACCGACCCCGACGTGGGAAGCCAGCGGGCTGGTGACGCCGAACCCGTTGATCTCCAGGAAAACGAGGTCGGGCCGCAAGGACCGCAGCGTGGTGTAGTCCAGGCCGAGCCGGTGCAGCGCGCCGGGCGCGAGGTTGCAGACGAAGACGTCGCTGGCCGCGACCAGCTCGTGCATCGCGGCCATCCCGGCCGGGTGCTTGAGGTCGAGCTCGACCGAGAGCTTGTCGCTGTTCTCGGTGTTGAACCACGAGCTCCGGTTGTAGGGCCGGTCGCCCGGCGTGAGGTCGGGGTACCGGCGGACGTCGCCGCCGGTGGTCGCGCCGCGCCACGAGTCGATGTTGCGGAACGACTCGACCTTGATCACCTCGGCGCCGAGGAAACCCAGTGACCGCCCGGTCAACGGGCCGGCCCACGCGGTCGTCATCTCCAGCACCCGTTTGCCCGCCAGGGGCCGCCGGCGCGGTTCGGCGGGAGCCGGGAGCACGGCGACCGGCACGGGTCCGGAGCGCGGCAGCGGACCGGGAGCCAGCGCGCCGTCGATCTCCTCCGCCCAGAAACCGGCGTTCCCCCGGTTCGGGTCGGCGGCGAGGGTGGGCAGGTCGAGGACGGCTTCCACGGCGAGGCGGTGTTCCTCGCCCATGCCGACGACGGAAGCGACGTCGAGTTCCCGGAGCCGGCCCGCGAGGAGCGCGGACGCCGCGGCCCAGTTGCGGTTGAGCGCCTTCGGGGTGGCGAACCGTTCGTCATCCACCAGGGCGTCGAGACCGAGCGCGGCGCACGTCGCCTGCCACCGTCCACTGAGGACGAACATGACCACCCAGCCGTCCCGGCAGCGGTAGGTGTCGACCAGGCCGGGGTACGCGCCGCGCCGCGGGTAGGTGCCGTTGTAGTCGTACTGCGCGATGAGGCTGGGGCTGGTCGTGGCCGCCACTTCGTCGACCGCGACCCCGACCCGCTGCCCGAGCCCCGAGCGCTGCCGCTCCACGACGGCGGCCATCGCCGTCGCGAACGCCGCCGCGCCGGCGGCGTAGTAGGCGCGGTGCCCGAACCCGTAAAGCGGCGGTCTGTCCGCCGCGCCGGTCGCGTGCGCCAGGCCGGACAAGGCCTGGTGCACCAGTTCGCCGCCGTGCCAGCCGGCCCGCGGCCCGGCGGCGCCGAACTCGGTCACCCGGCACAGCACGGTGCGCGCGGTCACCGGCGGGTCCGCGTCTTCCCCGTCGGTGACGACGACATCGGCGCGGCGGACCAGGTCGCCGACGGCTTCACCGCCGATCGGCCGCTTGCCCGCGTCCAGGTGGGCCGCCAGGCCCGGTGCCCAGCCGGGATCCGGGACCGCCAGGACGACGTCCGCGCCGTGGTCGGCGAAGCGGCGGGCGCAGAACCGGCCCGCCGGCGATCGCGAGAGGTCCGCGACGGTGAGGAAGCCGAGGTCGAGCACGGCGGGCGCTCAGACCGCGACGTTGCCGGGGAACATGCCTTCCCGCCAGTAGCGGAACAGGACTTCCGCCACGCACGCGGGCTTTTCCCGGCCTTCGAGCTCGAACGTCGCGGTGTAGGCGACCAGTTCCCCGTCGTCGAATTCCTTCACCGACGCGACTTCCAGCCCGAGCCGGATCCGGCCGCCTTCGGCCGGCACCGGGGACGTGATCCGGACTTTGTTCATCCCGTAGAACAGCAAGAGCGATTTCTGATCCACGACGACGATCTGGTTCCAGAAGTGCATGAACAGGGAAAGAACGAAAAAACCGTGCGCGACGGTGCCGCCGATCGGGCTGTTCCGCGACCGCTCGACGTCGACGTGCGGCCAGCCGTGGTCGTCGGTCAGATCCGCGAACTGGTCGGTCTTCGCTTGGGTGAACTCGAACCAGTCGCTGAAGCCGAGGTGCTGCCCGAGGTGGTCGGCGAACTTTCCCACAGTGATGGTAGTCGGCATGGGAAGAACCCTAAGCGCACCAAGGGAGAAGAAGGTGGTGCAACTGGCACCAGGCTATCCGACCGGGATTCCGGCAGAATCGATCGGAGTAGCCGTGGATTACGGGAACAGGTGCGCAGTGAGTTTTCTGACCGAATCCGACTGGTCCGGGAACATCCATCTCGGCGGCGGCTGGGTCCCGGGTTCCGCGGCGCCATTTCCGGTCCGGGAACCGGCGACCGGCAAGGAGCTCGGCGTGCTCGGCGCGGCGGGTCCCGAAGACGTCGCCCGGGCCACCGGACAGGCCGTCGCCGCGCAACGCGCGTGGGCGGCAGCGGGGTACCAGCAGCGCGCCGCCGTGCTGCGGCGAGCCGGCGACCGGTGGCTCGACCACGCCGGCGAGATCGAAGACTGGATCGTCCGCGAATCCGGTTCGGTGCGGGCGAAAGCGCGTTCGGAAGTCGAGCGCGCGGCCGACGAATGCTACGAAGCCGCCGCTCTCGCCTCGGAACCGGTCGGTGAGGTGCTCCGGACGGCGTCGCCGCGGCTGAGCTACTCGCGGCAGGTCCCGGCCGGCGTGGTGGGCGTGATCTCCCCGTTCAACTTCCCGGTGATCCTCGCGATCCGCTCGGTCGCCCCGGCGCTGGCGCTCGGCAACGCCGTCGTCCTCAAGCCCGACACGCGCACGGCCGTCTGCGGCGGCGTGGTGCTGGCCCGCGTCTTCGAGGAGGCCGGGCTGCCGCCGGGGGTGCTTTCGGTGCTGCCGGGCGACGCGGCCGTCGGCGAGGCGATCGTCACCGACCCCGCGGTCCGGGTGATCGCGTTCACCGGGTCCACGCGAGCCGGCCGGCGCGTCGGCCAGCTGGCCGGGGCGCACCTCAAACGCGCGCACCTCGAACTGGGCGGGAACTCCGCGCTCGTCGTGCTGCCCGGGGTCGACGTCGCCCGCGCGGCCGAGGCCGGCGCGTTCGGGTCGTTCCACCACCAGGGCCAGATCTGCATGGCGACCGGCCGGCACCTGGTCGCGGCCGAGATCGCCGACGAGTACGTGGCGGCGCTGGCCGAGCGGGCGGCCGGCCTCGTCGTCGGCGACCCGGCCGCCGACGACGTCGCGCTCGGCCCGCTCATCGACGAACGGCAGCGCGACCGGGTCCACTCCCTCGTCACGGCTTCGGTGGCCGCGGGCGCCGAGCTGGCGTGCGGCGGGAACTACACCGGGTTGTTCTACACGCCGACGGTCCTGGCCGGCGCGAGCTCGGCCGCGCCGGCGTACGCGCAGGAGGTGTTCGGCCCGGTCGCGCCGGTGACCCGGTTCTCCTCCCCCGAGGAAGCCGTCGCGCTGGCCACAGCCGGCGACTACGGCCTGTCGCTGGGTGTCCTGACCACCGACGGGCTGGCCGCGCTCGAGCTGTTCCGCGATGTGCCGGCGGGGAAGCTGCACATCAACGACCAGACGGTCGTGGACGAGTCGCCGAGCCCGTTCGGCGGGATGGGGATCTCCGGCAACGGCACGAGGATGGGCGGCACGCGCGCCAACATCGAGGCCTACACCGAAACCCAGTGGGTCACCGCGCAGAGCCGGTTCTCCGCGATGGCCGGCCGGTGAGCGGGCCGGCGGCCCTGCGGGCGCCGCGCTACGCCGGCGATCTGCGGGCCGACCTGATCCGGGCGTCGTTGTCCCTGATCGCGGACGAGGGCCCGCACGGCTTCTCCGTCGCCAAGGTGGCCAAGAACCTGAGTGTCTCCTCCGCGGCGCCGTACCGGCACTTCGCCGACCGGGCCGAGTTGCTCGCCGCGGTCGCGGCGGAGGCGGCCGCGCTCCTGCGCACCGAAATGACGCGCGCGGCGCACGGCGTGGCCGACCCCGCGAAGGCGCTGGCCGCGTCGGCCGGATCGGCGACCCTGTTCCTGATCGAGCACCGCGTCGACCTCGCCCTGATCTTCACGATCGCGCCGCACGGCCTGGAGAGCCAGCGGCGCCTGCTGCTCGCGGACTCGCTGACCCGGTGCCGCCGGGTGGCGGCCGACCCCGAGCGGGCCCGCCGGCTGCTGGGGCGGCTGGCCGCGCACGTGAGCGGCACGGCGTCCCTGTTCCTGTCCGGGCTCCGGACGCCCGGCCACGCGACGGCGGCCGCCGCGGCCCGCAGCGCGGCGAGCACCACCCACGCCCTGATCGAAGCGACTTCCGGCCCCGAGGAGCAAGGATGAACTCCCCCGTCGCCGCCCTGTTCGAAAGCCACCGGCCCGGCACGTCCGCCGCGTCGATCGCCGACGCGGCGGACGTACCGCTCCGCTACCTCCAAGCCTGGCTCGCGCCCGAAACGGCCGGGCGGCCCGCGTCGCCGCCGCCGCGCGGAACGCTCGTCCGCCTCGCGGCCGCACTCGGTGCGGAGCTCCCGGCGGTCCACCGGGCGTTCGCCGCCACCCTCGACGGCGGCTACTGGAGCCACTTCACCGCCGGGGACCAGGTGCTCGTGTTCGGCGAGCCGGACCCGCAGACCGGGCGCTCGCTCGTCCGGCGGGCCACGGTGGCGGCCATCTCCGGCGACCGGATCGGCGTGGACTTCGGCGCCGGCGACGAGGCGGAGTTCACGCCGGCCGACGGCGTTCGGCTGAGCCACGCGAACGGGTCGTGCCGGAGTGTCGTGGCGCTTCCCCAGCTGTGATGCCCAGGGACGTTGTCCCGAGTTGAGGTGACCACTGGCGACCTGTCGTGCAGACAGGTGAAGGCCTCCGGATGTGAACCGGAAGCCTTCGTGTCCCATTCCGCCCCCACGCACCCGACTATGGCCACCCCCGGGGCCCGCCGAAATCCACACCGACGAAACCCAGCGTCCCCGGACGGTTCAGCCCCGTGCCGCGGGGACGGGCTCCGGTGCCACCTCGGAAGCCGCCAGGTCGCGGCCCCGGGTTTCCTTCGCCGACCACACCGCGACCGCGCTGGCCAAGCACGCGGCCGCCATGTACACCGCGACGAGCACCGGGTTTCCGCCACCCAGCGAAAGCAGGCTGACGCCGATCAGCGGGGCCAGCCCGCCCCCGAGCACCGCCGCGACCTGGTACCCGGCGGACACCCCGGTGTAGCGCACGGTGGTGTCGAAGGATTCGGCCAGCAACGCCGCCGAGGGGGCCAGCAGCGCCCCCATGGGCGGGGACGCGAGCAGGCCGAGCGCGATCCACAGCAGCACCGGGTCGCCCGTGCCGATCATCGCGAACACCGGGTAGGCCACCGCCGCGAGCAGCAACGCGGCACCGATGAGCGTGCGGCGCCGGCCGATCCGGTCGGAAAGCGCGGTGGCGACCAGCATCGCGATGGCCGCGCCGGTCCCGTTGAAGACCTGTCCGATGAGGATGTCCGTGCGGCCGATGCCGACGCCGGTCGCGTAGGTCACGGTGAACGCGCTCGTCAGCGCCTGGGTCACGGTGGCACCGAAGACGAAGAAGCACGCTCGCAGCAGCTGGACGGGCCGGCGCAGCAACTCGATCAGCGGTGCCCGCCGGTACTCGGCGGCGGCGCGGCTGTCCAGGAAGACCTGGCTCTCCACGACCCGGGACCGGACGAACAGGCCCAGCGCCAAGAGCACCGCGCTGATCAGGAACGGAATCCGCCAGCCCCAGGTCAGGAAGTCTTCGTCGGGCATCAGGGAAACCAGGCCGAGGACCGCGGTGGACAGGATCGACCCGACGGGACCGCCGAGCTGCACGATCCCGGTGAGCAGCCCCCGGCGGGCGGGCGGCGCGTGTTCCGCGGCGAGCAACGTGGACCCGCCCCACTCGCCACCGACGGCGATTCCCTGGCACAGCCGCAGGAAAACCAGCAGTATCGGCGCCCAGCTCCCGGCGCCGGCGTACGTGGGCAGCACGCCGATCAGCGTGCTCGCCACCCCCATCAGGACCATCGAGGCCAGCAGCATCACCTTGCGGCCGTACCGGTCGCCGAGGTGCCCGAAGATCAAACCGCCGGCGGGCCGGGCGAAGTAGCCGACGGCGAACGTCGTGAACGAGGCGAACGTCGCCACCGCCGGGGACAGGCCGGCGAAGAAGAGCCGGTTGAAGACGAGCGCGGAAACCGTGCCGTACAAGAGAAAGTCGTAGTACTCGATGACGCCGCCGAGCAGGCCCGAGAAGAGGACCCGCCGCAGCCGGTCCCGGTCCGGCACTGGTGTTTCCTCGTTCACGGTGCAGCCCTTCCTGTGCTGGGTCGGCCGGTCATCGCGCGAACGATTCGCCGTGGTGAAGTGGGTTTGTTGCGCGGAAATTGCGCCATCCGGATCGACACACACGTTACACGAGGAAATCAGGAATGGCGTCGACGCTCGCCCGGCAAACAATGGGGCATCCGAATTTCGCACCACCGACGTAAGATCGGCCAACCGGGTGCGGACGCGTCCGGTCAGCCGAAGCGACCGTGGACGTAGTCGGCCGTGCGGGGGTCCGCGGGCTCGTCGAACATCGCGGCCGTGGGACCGGCCTCCACGATCAGCCCCGGGACACCCTCTTCCGCCAGGAAGAACGCGCACTGCGCCGATACCCGCGCCGCCTGCTGCATGTTGTGCGTGACGATCACGATCGTGACTTCGCCGCTGAGGTCCGCGATCGTCTCCTCGATCCGGCGGGTCGACGTCGGGTCCAGGGCCGAGCACGGCTCGTCCATCAGCAGCACCTTGGGGCGGACGGCGAGCGCGCGGGCGATGCACAGCCGTTGCTGCTGGCCGCCGGAGAGTGCGCCGCCGGGCTGGCGGAGCCGGTCGCGGACCTCCTTCCACAGACCGGCTTTCAACAGGCATTCGGCGACGAGGTCGTCGCGGTCGGCCGGCTTGACCTTGGTGCCGGTCAGTCTCAGTCCGGCCGTGACGTTGTCGTAGATGGACATCGCGGGGAACGGGTTCGGTTTCTGGAACACCATCCCGATGCGGCGGCGGGCCTCGGTCAGCTTCCACGACGGGGCGTAGATGTCGTCCCCGGCGAGCAGCACCTCACCCGCCAGCGTCGCGCCGGGCACCAGCTCGTGCATCCGGTTGAGGATGCGCAGGAACGTCGACTTGCCGCAGCCCGACGGGCCGATCAGCGCGGTGACCGACGACGACGGCATGTGCAGCGAGACGCGGTCGAGGACCTTCCGGTCGCCGAACCACGCCGACACCTCCCGGGCCTCGATCGCGGTGGCCTCCTCGACCGAAGGCAGCAGCATCGTCACAGCAGTCTCCTCACACCAGGTTCGGCAGCAGGGACGCCGCCTGATCGGCCACGGTCACCCCGAGCGCCCCCAGCACGGGCACCCCGATCACCCACGCGTGCCACCGGCCGACGCGCTGGTGCACGAACACCACCCCGGCCGCGGCGAGCGCGAGCAGCAAACCCCAGATCACCAGCGGGACCAACGCCGTGGCATCGCCTTCGAGCGCCTGCTCCCGGCCGGGCAGCGCGTACCCGGGCAGGGCACCCGCGGCCGGCACGGCGGGGGTGAGCAGCCGGGCGTCGACGCGGAGGACGTCGCTGGGCAGGTACGGCGGGCCGTCGGCGGTGAGCAGCGTCAGCCGGCCCTGCCCCTTCGCGGGCGCGATGGGCTGCGGGTCGTTCGCACGGCGGACGCCCATCACCTCGTACTGGTGCTTGCCCTGCCCGGTGACCACGGTGATCAAGTCGCCGTGGGCGAGCGAGCGCAGGTCGGAGAACGGGCCGCCGTAGCCGGCCCGCCGGCCCATGACCACGCTCACCCCCGGCTGCCCGGGCAGGACGGTGTCGCGCCGGTGCCCCGGCCCGGACTTCAGCACCGTCGCCGACGAACCCTCGCCGACGACCTCGCGCAGGCCGATCCGCGGGATCAGCAGCACGGCGACCGGAGTTCCCAGCTCGAGCGGGTGCCCGTCGCGGTCGACGCCGCCCGCCGGCGCCGTCGCGTTGGCGAGCTGGTCGCGGAAGGCGGCGTAGGCGCGGTCCTGGTCGCGGTTGTGCGCCAGCGCGCCGACCAGGCCGAACTGGGCCACCAGGCACAGCATCAGCGCCGCGAGGATCGACAGCGCTTGCCCGGCCGGCCGCGCCACCGCGGGTGGGACGGTCTCGACGGTCACCGCGACGCCCGGCGCCGCCGGGTCAGCACCAGCGCCGCGCCGCCCCCACCGAGGAGCACGAACGCGAGCAGCAGGAGGACGCCCACGTCGACGCCGGTGTTGGCCAGCCGCCGCTGCGGGACTTCGGTGCCGACCGACTGCGCCGCCTGCCCCCCGGTGCCACCGGGGGTGTCACCACCCGGGCCGGCCGCACTGTCGCTTGTGGACGGCAGCGTGCTCGTCGTCGAGCTGGTGCTGGTGATCGTGCCGATCGTGGTCGAGCTGGTGCTGGTACTCGTGCTTGTGCTCGTGCCGGTCGTCGGACGGCTGGTGGTCGTGCTCGGCGAAGTCGACGACGGCGTGGTCGTGGTCGTGGTTGTCGAGGCCGGCGTCGTGGAACCGGTCGAAGGGGAGGTGGTGGTCGACGTGGACGGCCGGGTCGTCGTGGTCGACGTGACCGGCGTGGTGGTCGCGGTCGTCGGAGTCGTGCTCGTCGTGGGAGCGGTCGTCGAAGTAGCCGGCCGGGTCGTCGCGGTGGTCGGCGTCGTCGGTGGCCGCGACGTGCTGACCGACGTCGGTGTGGTGGCCGTCGTGGTCGGCGGCGGCCCGGCCGGGTCGGTCGACTGGTAGTGGCCCGGGTCGGTGAAGTACATGTTCGTCGTGAACGTGCCGGTGGTCGTCTGGGAAAACGAGTCCACACAGGACACTCGCACGACGTACGTCCCGGCGGTGACGGTCGTGTTGTTGTCCGTCGCGATGTCGGTCATGCTCTTCGTGAACTGCACCGGGAAGCTCTGCGTCGTCGAGAAGTTGACGTCCTGCAGCCCGAACGTCGCGACGAGCCCGCTCGCGAAGCCGCCCGGCCCGAAGACGTGCGCTATGTAGGAGTCGGAGTCCGTGGTGCAGCCCTGCGAGGTCCGCACCACGGGCGCGGTCGCCCCGGTCCCGGCCGGCGGTTCGATCGCCAATGTGCCGAGGCTGCCCGGCGGCGGGAGCGCGGCCGACGCCGACGACGTCACCAGCGCGACCACGACACACGCCGCCGCGGCCGCCGAGCCGGCGGCCGCGGCCAGTTGACGCTTGCGCATGAAGACCCTTCCTTTTCCCTTACTGGACACGACGCCTGCGCACCACCCAGGCCGCGAGCGCCACCACGGCGGCGACCAGGCCCACGGCCCCGACGAGGCCGAACACCGCGGCGAGCGACCCGGACGCGGCGGGTGCCGGGTTCCGGTCCGCCACCTCGGTGCGGCCGGGTTCCGGTGCGGGGGTGACCGCGGCCGGTGGTTCCGGCGCGGCCGTTCCGGCCACCGGCCCGGCTTCCGCGCGCGGCGCCTGCGAGGTGGCGACCGGCGTCTCGGGCACGCGCGAGGGACCCTTCGCGGCCCCGACGGCCGCGTACCTCACGGGCGTGTCGAACTTCAGCGACGCGGTGAACTCGCCCTTGCTCTGCTGGCTGAACGAGTCGATGCAGTGCACGGCGAGGTCGTACCGCCCGGACAGCGTCGTCTTGTTGTCCGCGGCGAAGTCCCGCAGCGTCTGGGCGAGGAACACGTCGAACCCGCTCGCGTGCGATAGCCCGACATCGGTGTTGGCGACGACGATCTGGCCGTCGGCGGGCATCCCTTTGCCGCGCAGGGTGGCGAAGTAGGCGTCGGCGTCGGCCGGGCAGCCGCCGCTGGTGTGCATCCGGATGGACGCGGCGTCCTGCCCCTCGCCGGGGGTGATGACCAGGCCGCCGAGCGGCGCGGCTTCCGCGGGCGTCGCGAGCAGCCCGAAGGCGCAGACCGCGAGCAGGATCTCACTGCGCCGCCGCATGTTCGGGCACCTCCTCCACCGGCTCGGCAGTCGCTTTCGCGTGCCGCCGCCGTCGCGCGAACAGCACGGCGAACAAACCCAGCAGCAGCACGGTGAGCGCGCCGAGGGCGGCCCAGGGCACCGCGCTCAGCGTCACGGACTCTTCGGCGGGCCGGACGGAGTCGGTGAACCCGGTCGCGGGCACGGGGTCGACGTGCGCGGTGGCGTCGAGCCAGCCCGCGGGCAGCAGGCCACGCACGGTCGTGGTCACCTTGACCAGCCCGCCCGGCAGCAGCTCCGGGACCGGCGGCAGCGCGTCGGAGTCCACTGTGGACCCCCACGGCGTGCTCACGCTGACGCGCTGCTTGCCCGACAGCCGGGTGTTGCCGGTGTTGCGGACGGTGTAGCTGACCGTCGCGTCCCCGCGTCCGAACGGCGTCGCCGCGTACGAACCGGTGAGGCCGGTGATCGCCAGCCGCGGGGTGAGGTCGCCGGTGACGCGCAGGTAGACGCGCGCGCCGACGCGCTGCTCGACCGCGACCTTCTGCCCGTTCGCGCCCGTCTGCTCGGTCGTCAGCGCCGCGACGATGCCCGCCGCGTGGTCACCGGGGGTCGCGTTCGCGGGGATGGTCAGGGTGAACGGCACGATCGAAACCGACCGCGGCGCCAGGGAAACGCTCGTCTTGTCCGGCTTGGTCCACGCGCCGGCGTCGACCGAAGGCTTGCCCGCGGCGAGCAGGTCGAAGCCGCCTTCGGGGGTGTTGAAGGCGTCGCTGGCGTAGATCTTCAGCGTCACGGGGTTGGCGCCGACGTTGGACACGGCGACGAAGTCCTTGACGACGGCGCCGGGAGTGGCGCCGTAGCCGAAGCTCGCCCGGTTGTCCGGCGCGGTCGCCGTGGCCGGGCGGACCCCGAACGTCACCCGCTGGTCGCCCGGGCCCGGTGCCTGGGCCGGGGGCGGGGCGGCGGGCTGGGCGGCGGCCGACGGCGCGAACGCGAGCAGGAACGCGGCGGCCAGGGCGGCGAGGCGCATCGGGATCCCTTCGGGAAGCAGGGGTGGAACCGGGTCTCCGGCGGGGTCGGGAAAACCCGCCGGAGACCCGGGTGCTCAGATGGCGGTGAGGGTCAGGACCGAGGTGTAGGTGCCGGCGACGGTCGACGTCGGCACGTTGAGCGAAAGCCCGGCGGTCAGGTGCGCCGTGCCGTTGCCGCCGTTCGCGGCGGCGGTGGCCAGGGTGCGGGACCCCGCGAGGCCCGCGCCCGCCGGAGCGGCCGTGCCCGGGGCGATCGCCGCGGCCGGGTTCACGGCCGGGCCCGCGGTGATGTTCTGCGCCGCGACCTTGTCCACGATCGACGGCGTCCAGCCGAGGTTGCCGGCGTTGATCGCGTGCGAAGCGCCGTCACCGAAGTCGGTCGCCTGGCCGGAGACGTTCCAGCCGGGGTTGCCCGCCCGGGTGTCGGTGACGGTGACCGGGTTCAGGTTGCCCGAGGTCTGCAGCATCGAGGCGTCGGGCAGCATGACCGGCGACGGCAGCGTGACGTTCTGGTTGGCCACGCTGATGAGCAGCTCACCGGCGGTGACGGTGGTGGTGATGTTCTCCGAGGTGGCGACCCCGGCGAACGCCGTCACGGTCAGCGGCACGCCCGCCGACGCCGACGCCGCGAACGCGGCGGAGTTCGCGGGCACGAACTTCGCAGTGAACGTGTGCGCGCCGACCGGAAGCGCCGACGTTGACAGCGAAGCCGTGCCGCCGGACAGCGCGACCGGGTTGCCCAGGTTCGCGCCGCCGTCGGTGAACTGGATCGAGCCCGCCGCGCCCGCGGGCGTGACCGACGCGTTCAGCGTCACCGAGCTGTACTGCGCCGCCGTGCCGCTCGGGGTGACCGAGAGCGCGGTGCTGGTCGGCGTCGCGACCGGCGCGGTGACCTGGAAGGCCACCGCCTGCGACGTCGAGCCGGAGACGTTCGCCGAGCCGCCGGTGAAGACCGCGGTCAGCGAGTGGCTGCCGGTGCTCAGCGCCGACGTGGTGAGCGCCGCGGTGCCGCCGGAGACGGTGACCGGGGTGCCCAGGTTCGCCGCGCCGTCCTTGAACTGCACCGTGCCGCCCGCCGAAGCCGGCGTGACCGTCGCGGTGAGCGTGACCGGCGAGCCCTGCGTGACCGGGGAAGCCGGGGAGACCGCGAGCGACGTCGCCGTGGTGACCGCCGCGTTCGGGTCGGTGCTCTGGTAGTGCGTGGCGTCGGTGAACCAGATGTCCTTGGTGAAGGTGCCCATGACCTGCTGCGAGAACGAGTCGACGCAGCTGGCCACCAGGGTGTACTGGCCCGGCTGGACGGTCGTGCTGTTGTCCAGCGCGATGTCCTTGAAGGACAGGCCCTGCTGGATCGGGAAGCCCGCCGTGGTGGAGAAGTTGACGCTGCTGGTGGTCGTGGCGATGAGGCCGCCGCCGAAGCCGCCGGGCCCGTAGACGTACATGTAGTACGCGTCCGAGGTGGCCGGGCAGCCCGCCGACGTGGTCGCCACACCCGCGGTGGTGTCGAAGCCCGTGGCCGGGCTCAGGGTCAGGGTGCCGAGGGTGCCCGGCGGGACGGCGGCCGAGGCCGGCGCGATCGAGCCGAACATCGCCGCGAGGGCGGTGCCGACGACGGCCGCACCGATGGCGATCCGGCGCGCGAAGGGTCTGGAGCTCATGAGTGCGTTGCCTTTCCGGGCGTTCACGGCGTGACGATGGCGGTGTCGCCGCAGTTGGCGGCCTGGCCGAAGCCGTACTTCTTGATCAGGTCGGCGTTCTGGCAGATCGCCGAGCCGCTGCCGACGAACACGGTGCTGTACGGCGCGTTGCCCACCTGGGCACTCGGGATGACGTTGTAGACGTCCCGCTTGAACGACGAGCTGGTGTTCAGCGCGGTCGGCGAGATGCCGTTGAGCGTGGCCAGCACCGCCTTGCCCTGCACCGCCGGGATCACGCCGTTGACCTGCGCCTGGTAGGAGGCGATGGAGTACGGCGCGACGTTGGCCGGCTCGATGAGGAACGTGCCGGTGTTCTCCTCGATCGGGGTGTTCGCCGCGTCGACGTCCTTCACGCACGAGAAGGTCGTGGTGAAGTTCGCCGCGTCGGTCAGCCCCAGCTGGGACAGGAAGAACGACCGGGTGCCCGAGCCGAAGTGCGGCAGCAGCGGCTTGTACGTCGTGCCGACCCCGGGCGCCGTGCAGTTGAAGATGCTCTTCAGCTGCGCGGTCGTGAGCTTCTTGGAGATGGAGCTGTCGGCCCGGACCGCGTAGGTGACCGCGTCGACCGCGAACGGGACGTAGGTGAGGTTCTTGCCCGCGTAGTTCGCCGAGTTGTTCGACGACGACCGCGCGAACTGCACGCAGCCGGTGTTGCCGTCGAGCGAGGCCACGAGCGCGTTGACGCCGTTGCCCGAGCCCGCCGGCCGCGGGATCGTGCAGTTGGCGTTGACCGCGGGGTCCTTCGTGGTGATGTTCGCGGACCCGACCGCGTCGTAGGACCCGAGGACCTTGACGCCGCCGACGGTGATCGCGTCGGCGAGGCCGTTCACCACGCCCTGGGTGGTGTCCGAGCCGACGCCGGCGAGGTCGCGGAAGGTGGGGGCGCCGGCCGGGTCGGCCTGGGCGGCGCCACCCAGCACGAGCAGCATGGCCGCCGAGGCGACCGTGACGAGAGCGTGTCTCTTACGCACTTCAGGTATCCTTTTCGCAGCAGGAATGCCCGGGCTCGTGCCCGGACGTGCCGGTGTCGTCGTCTTCGCGGCCACGACACCGGGCTTGCTGGGTTCACCCGGCTCGTCGGGCGGTGGAGTGGCAGCTCCCCGCGCGGCGGGCCGCGGACATCACCTCCTCACCCGGCTGCCCCAGCGCGTCAGCGCCGGGCCGGACGCGGCGGCCACAGCACCGGCCGCGAGCAGGATGAGCAGCACGTACCGCACGAACCCGGCCGGCGTGGCCGGCGTCGGGCGCGTCTGCGCCACGGGCTGCTGGGCCGCCGTGCTCGGCGGCGGCGTGGCGACGGCCTTGACCGGCAGCGGCGCGGAAGCCGGCGCCGAGGCCGGCGTGGGCTCGCCGCCGGTGCCGTTCGCGAGCGGCTGGTCACCCGGGCCCGATCCGCCGACCGGCAGCCCGGCCTCCGGGGTGGGCTCCGGCGTCGTCGGCGGCGGTGTGAGGGCCTTGCCCGCGTCCGCGGCGATCTTGTCCGCGGCCGTGACGGCCTGGGCGCGCAACGCCGGCGGTAGCGGGACGTACCCGGCAGGCAGCTGCCCGAAGGCGATGCCGGGCTGCTGGCCGTCCCCGACCGCGTACTTGAGGAACGCGGCGTAGTCGGCACCCGCCTTGGTGTCCAAAGCGGACGGTGCGGTCGCCGCGTAGGCCAGGTTCGTCAGCGGGTAGGCGTCTTTCGCTTGGGTCAGCGGGTCGACCGCGAGGACGTCGCCGACGGCCCCGGGCTTGGCGGCCGCGACGGCGGCGAGCATCGACGTATCGGTCGGTGCGACGAAGGCGCCGGAGGCGTTGCGCAGCTTCGCCGTCGGCAGGCCGTAGCGCGCCGCGGTCGGGGTGTCGACGACCGCCAGCAGGCTGCGCTGTCCCTGCGGCTCGCGGTCGACGGCCTTGAGCTGCGGTTTCCCGTCCGCGGTCGCGAAGCCGGTCGGCGCCTTGCCCAGCGTGTCGCCGCGGCTGATCGCGCGGCCGGCCTCGTGCATGTCCCCGGCCAGCGGCCGCAGGTCGAGCGCGCAGCTGGCGAGCAGCCCGGTGCCGGTGCAGGTCAGGTCGGCCTTCGGGAAGTTCGACACCGGCAGCTTCAGACCTTTGAAGTTCGGGTTGACCTTCATGCCGTTCGGGTCCGGGACGCCGTCGAGGAAGTCCGCCGCGTCCTTGTCCGCGGCGACCCACTTCCACAGCGCCGTGGTCGCGTCCATGTCCACCGTGGGCACCAGTGCGTCCACAATGGACATCAGCCGGCCGGAGTCCTTGAACTCCGGGTTGAGCGCGACGAACTCCGGGTCGGCGGTCAGCGAGTCCGGGTTGCCCTTGAGGTAGTCCTGGCGGACCGGCAGCGAAAGCACGTACGACTGGGTGAGCAGCTTCGCGACCAGCCGCGGGGTGAGGTCGAGGTCGGTGATCTGCTCGCCGTCGCGCTGCCAGATCGCCGGCGGTACCACGCCCTCCCCCGCCGACTGCCGTTCGGTGATGAACGCGATGCTCAACCCGGACACCGTGATCGGCGCGTAGACCAGGGGCCGTGTCGCCTGCTCGGGTGGCACCGGGTCGCGCAGGAACGCGAGCCCGGGGGTGTCCGAGAGCACCGTCTGGCGGGCGACGCCGTCCGGGACCTGGGTGAAGCCGAAGACGGTTCCGCCGCCGGCGCACAGCTTCGGCTGCCAGCGCAGGACGGCGTCGGACAGGAACTCGTCCCCCGACGTCGGCCGCTCGGCCGCGCCGATCGGGCAGGCCGCGCCGACCGGCTGGAACTTCAGCGGGATGGCCAGGTGGTTCGCCCAGTTGGACGCGCTGAGCGGGGACGAGTCGAGCTGGGGACGGTTGTCGCCGCCGACCGTCGAGCCGTCGACCTCCTTGGTCCCGCGCGGGACCACGACCAGCCAGCACGAGCGCGGGCTGCCGTTCACCACGGTGCCGCAGCCGAGGCCGTAGGACTCGAGCGCGGTCTGCACCTCGAAGTCGACCTCGCCGCCGCCGTCGAGCCGGGTCTTGGCCAGCGGGAGCTCGTTCGTGGTGCCCGCGGTGAAGAAGTCGCCGGTCGACGTCGTCGTCACGCCGGTGACCGCGCGGAACGGCACGACGGCCTGCTGGCCCGGTGCCGACGGCTTCAGCGTCTCGAGCGGATCGACCAAAGTGGACCCGTAGCTGACCTGCCGCCGCCGGGCCCAGGCGCCCGCGACCGGCGAGCCCTGCGCCGCGAGGCCGCCGTACTGGCACTGCTCGCGCGCCGGCCCGGCCGGGTCGTCGCCCCAGCACTGCATCAGCTGCAGGTAGTTGGTGGCGAAGTTGCCCGACGGGCCGGTCGGCGCGCCGCCGGTCCAGCTGACGTGGACGGTCTGGTTGATCAGGTCGGTCGTCTGGTCCACGGTGACCTTCAGGGCCGAGAACGCGCCGGTGCCGGACACCGTCGCCGACGAACCGGCGGCGTCTTCGGCGTTCCCGGTATCGACGACGGCGACGGCGAGCGCGGCCACCGCCAGCACGGCGGCGAGCAGCAGGCGGGCGAGCTTCATCACTCCTCCTCCTTGCGCAGGCGGCGGGCCAGCATCGGCGGGCCGATGACCAGGCCGAGCAGGAGCGCGACGGCCAGCGCGGTGAGCAGCGCGGCGGTCGCGTTGTCGCGCTGGTCGAGCGACACCGGGACCGCGGACCCGCCCGCGGCGAGGTTCTGGCCGTTGACCGGCAGCCCGGTGTCGGGGTCGATCGCGCCGGTGGCCGGGCCGGTGGTGCCGTCCGCGCCGGGCGTCGCGCTCGTGCCGCCAGGGCCGTTGGTGCCGTTCGGGCCCGTCGCGGACTGCCCGCCGGGGCCCGTCCCGGTCCCGCCGGTCACCGGGGTCGGGGCCCGGGCGCCGCCGGTGCCCTCCGCGCACTGCGTCACGCCGATCTTGTCGCACGGTGACGGCTGCGGCGCGTTCTTGGCCAGGAGGTTGGTGCCGTCCGGGGAGAACGTCGGGTTGTTGCACTTCGAGATGTCGGTGGGTTTCTTCGTCGAGCCGGGGATCCGCGCCACCTGGTCGAGCCCGGCCTGCACGAGGTTCTTCGGCAGCGGTGAGTAGCCGAGCTGGTCGGCCTGTTGCTGGCCTTCGCACAGGAAGTAGTAGGCGAAGTCCGACAGCGTCTTGCCCTTGTCGGTGTTGAACGGTGACGTCGGGGTCGTCGGCAGGATCATGTAGCTGTAGCTCGACAGCGGATAGGTGCGCGCGTCCGGGTTGTTGTAGACGCCGCCCAGGTCCTGGGTGAGGTCGGGCCGGATGGCCGCGGCCAGCAGCGCGACGGCGACGCTGGTCGCCTTCGGCTCGATGTAGTACCCGGCCTTGTTGAGCACCTTGGCGATCGGGAAACCCGCGTTGCGCGCGTAGGAGTACTCGACGTAGGTGATCGCGCCCTCACTCTGGTCCTGGCGCACGTAGTTGGTCACGCCGAGGGAGCCGGACTGCCCGACCACCGGCGGCACCAGCGGGTAGTTGGAGGTGAACCCGCACGGCGTCGCGCGGCCGGCCTTGCGGCAGAACGCGTCCCACGCCCCGCCGTACTGGCTCGCCATGTAGGCGGTGAACTGCGCGCTGGTGCCCGAGCCGTCGGACCGCACGACCGGGATGATCTTGCGGGCGGGCAGGGTCAGCCCGGGGTTGTCGGTCTTGACGGCCGGGTCGGCCCAGTTCGTGATGGCGCCGGTGAAGATCCCGGTGAGCGTCGGCCCGGACAGCCGCAGGTTCGTCACGCGCGTGGCGCCGATGTGCAGGTTGTACATGAACGACGTCCCGCCGGCGACGATCGGCATGTACGCGTAGCCGCGGTCGGTCGGCGGGTTGTCGGTGACGCCGGCGTCGGTCAGTCCATAGGGGATTTCCGACACGGCGAAGTCGACCTGGCCGGCCTTGAACTGGTTGCGGCCGTCGGTGGACCCGGTGGCCGCGTAGCTGATCCGCATGCCGTACTGGCCGACGTTCTTGCGCCACTGGTCCAGCGCGTTGGAGCTCCACGTCGAGCCGGCCCCGCTGATCGGCACGTAACCCTGCGCGAACGCCGTCGACTGGCTCAGCAGGACCAGCACCAGCGCCCCGGCGATCCACCGCAGCACCCGGAAGTTCCTCACGACTGTCCCCCCATCCGGTCGCGGTCGGCGGCCGAGGCCCGCGCGCGGCGCCGGAGCGCACCCCGCGACAGCTCCCCGGCCGGGCGGCCGCCCGCGATCCGCGCGACCACGAACAACACGAGCACGAGCAGCATCAGCACCGCGGCGGCCCCGAACCCGCGGGCCTTCATCGCCTCCTCGGGCGAGGTGACGAGCGAGAAGGTGGCCAGCGGCAAGGAGATCTGCGGCCCGGACAGCGGGTCCGCGTTGAGGTAGGCGGTGAAGCCGGCGGTGATCAGCACCGGCGACGTCTCCCCGATCCCGCGCGCGGTGCCGAGCAGGATCGCCGTCGTCAGGCCGGACCGCGCGGTCGGCAGCACGACGTGCCACACCGTCCGCAGCCGGCCCGCGCCCAGGGCCAGCGACGCCTCCCGCAGGTTGCCCGGCACCAGCCGGATCACGACGTCGGCGGCGCGGATGACGATCGGCAGCATCATCACGCTGATCGCGCACCCCGCGGCGAGCCCGGACTTCTCCAGGCCCAGCGCGACGATCAGGGCGGCGTAGACGAACAGGCCGGCCACGATGGACGGGAGCGCGGTCATCGCGTCGACGATCGTGCGGACCAGCCGCGAGAACGCGCCGCGGACCTCGTTGAGGTACACCGCGCAGGTCAGTCCCAAGGGGACGGTGACGGTCAGCGCGATCGCGATCTGCTCCAGCGTGCCGACGACGGCGTGCAGGACACCGCCCTGCGCCAGCGGGTCCAGCGGCCCGGCGTTCGCCATGTCCTCGGTGAAGAAGTTCAGGTGGGTCAACGCGCCGACGCCCCGCACCAGCGGGTAGGCGACGATCGTGACCAGCGCCAGCAACGCGAACACCGCGAGGCTGTGCACGACGGCCGAGACGAGCCGGTCCCGGACCGTCAGCGCGTTCTCCGTCAGCGACACGAGCAGCGCGTAGAGGCCGAGGAACACCAGCCAGGCGAGCACGGCGAACCCGATCACCCCGCCGAAGGGCGCCAGCTGGGCGAACACGAGGGCGGTCAGCGCGACGGCCGCGACGAGCGCGCCGAGCACGGTGACCCGGTCGAGGAGCCGGCCGGGCTTGGTGACCCGCCGGCTTTCCGGTCTGCCGCTCATGCTTCGCTGCCCTGGCCGGACCGGCTGCGCGCGATGATCGCGGACGCGCCGAAGTTCACCAGCAGGGTCAAGGCGAAGAGCGCGAGACCGGCGGCCATCAGCGCCGACAGCCCGAACGGGCTGGCCGCGGCCCACTGCTGCGCGATCAGCGCGGACACCGAGTTCGCCCCGCTCTGCAGGACGTGCGGCTGGATGGTGAAGACCGGGGCGATGATCATGTAGACCGCGATCGTCTCGCCCAGCGCGCGGCCGAGGCCGAGCATGGTGCCGCCGATCATCCCGCCGCGGCCGTAGGGCAGCACGACGCTGCGGATCATGCCCCAGCGCGTCGCGCCGAGCGCGAAGGCGCTCTCACGTTCTCCGGGCGGTGCTTGGGAAAACGACTCGCGCATCACCGAGCAGGTGATCGGCATGACCATCATCCCGACGATCACCCCGGCGAAGAAGGTCGAGCTCGCGAACACCGTCTGGCTGCTCAGCGGGTCGTTCGCGTCGTAACCGTCCACTGTGAACAGCGGGAACCAGCCGAGGTGCACCGAAAGCCAGCGCGGCACGTCGAGGGCGTTCCACTGCAGGAAGACCGCGCCGAAGAGGCCGTACACCACGCTCGGGACGGCGGCCATCAGGTCGACCAGGCTGATCAGCACCCGCTTGAGCCGAGCGGGGGCGTACTCGGAGATGTAGAGCGCCACGCCGAAAGCGAGCGGAAAGGCCACGCAGAGCGCGGTGCCGGCGATCAGCAGCGTGCCGACCAGCACGGCGGCGATGCCGAAGTTCCCCGAGTCCGGCTGCCAGGTCTGCGTGGTGAGGAACGAAAATCCGGCGAGGTCCAGCGCCTGGGCGCCGTTCTTGACCAGGAACCCGCCGACGGTGGCCATGATCGCGAGCACGATCACGCCCGCCCCCAGGAGCACGGCGAGGAACGCGCGGTCGGCCCCACCCGGGGCCCCGGTTCTTCGCCGCACCTCCGTCCGCGGCGGCCCGGTCAGCACACTGGTCATTGCGCACTCCCCTGTCTCGTCGGGACGCAGCCTCACCCGGCGATCTGGACTCCTCCGGGACGGAGCGTGAACTACGGACGAACACGAGCGTCGGAAACCGCGGGACTGCCTTCCGCCAGTTCCCGAAAAGAATTCCCCGAATTGACCGCGTGCAGGCGCCGCTGATAACTGCGCGCCGACACACCGACGGCGACACCTTCGATCTTGACGTGCCAGAGCCACTTGCCCTGCGTGTCGCGCACGGTCACGACTTCCGCCGCCGACAGCCACTTCCTCAGCACGCGCACGGCGTCGGCGCAGGCGGCCGCGTCCGGAAAGGATGTTGCCGATTGCGCGAGGCTGCGGTTGTTGGCGGAAAGAAACCGCCACACGACACTTCCCGTCGCATTGCCGTATCCCCGGCCGCGCAACCGCTCCGGAGAGATGTGCACCAATTCGAAGCGAGGCACGGCCATGGTCGTTCCTTTTCGCACGATCCCCCGGGTGCTGCGCGCTCAGGCTCGACCATCCCGGTGTACGGCAGCGGAACAAGGGACCTCGCTCCGGTACTGACGGCGTTCACTAGGGATGAAGCGGACCGCCGTCGATCCGAAAAGGACGCTCGCGCACCGGCAGCCGGTTACGGCAATCAGGTGACGGCTGTAACCGCGCCTCGGGATCCGGCGAGTTCTCGAGTAGCGGGCGCGCCTGATCCGGTTCCCGCCGCGCGGAGGCCCGGGAGGCGTCATGGTCGTCATCGGCACGTGGAACCTGGAAAACCTGTTCCGCCCCGGTGGCGACGGACCTGGGGACCAGGCGGCTTACGACACCAAGCTGGACGCCTTGCGCGACACCATCACGGCGTTCGCTCCCGATGTGCTGGCCGTCCAGGAGGTCGGCGACCCCGCCGCGCTGGACGACCTGGCCGGCCGGCTGCCCGGACCGTGGCACACCACGTGCTCGGGACACCCCGACGCACGCGGGATCCGCGTCGGCTTCCTCTCCCGCTTGCCGCTGACGGTGGTCGCCGACACCGCGGCCCTGCCACCGAAGCTGGCGCCGGTCCAGGTCGCCGACCCGCCCGCCGCGCGCAGTGACGAGCTCGGCCGCGGTGCGCTGGCGGTGACCGTGGAGGACGCGCCCGGCACCACGCTCACCCTGATCACCTGCCACCTGAAGTCCAAGCTGCTGTCCTACCCCGGCGGCCGGTTCGCGCCCCACGGCGAAGACGAACGCGCCCGATACGGCGCCTACGCCCTCTACCGCCGCACCGCCGAAGCCGCCGCGGTCCGGGACCTCGCCACCACACTGCTGCAACCCGGCGAGCAGGAACGGCTCATCGTGCTCGGCGACCTCAACGACGAAGCCACCGCCGCCACCACGCAGATCCTGCTGGGTCCGCCCGGCTCCGAGATCGGCACCACCGGCTTCGACCGCCCCGACGGCGGCGACCGCTGGCGTCTCTGGAACCTCGCGGCGCTCATCCCCGCCGAGCGGCGCTACTCCCGCGTCAACAACGGCCGCCGCGAGCTCATCGACCACGTGCTCGTCAGTCACGCGCTGGTCAAGCCCTTCCCCGGCGTCGACGTCGTCCACGAGGGGAAACTCCCGTCGGTGACCGATCGCCCGTCGGCGCACGTCAGCGCGTCGGGCTCCGATCACGCCCCGGTCGTCGTCACCTTCCCGCCGGCCGGGTAGGCGGCACGGGCCGGTACTCCGAGGCCCGCGGTTACCATCCCGGCATGGCGGTGAACGACGAACTCGCCCAGGAGTTCTTCGCGGTCGACACGACCGCGCTCTGCGATGCCGACAAAACCACTCGCGTGCTGCACAGCGCGATCCGCGCCCGCTCCGCCCGCACGCGGATGTTCGGGCCCGCCTTCACGGTCCGGTGCCGCGACGACTTCCTCGGCGTGCTCCGGGCGGTCGAAGCCGCCGAGCCGGGCGACGTGATCGTCGTCGACGGAGGCGCGCGCGAGATCGCCCTCGGCGGCGAACTGTTCGCCCGCGGCGCCCTCGCGCGCTCCCTCGGCGGCATCGTCGTCGACGCCGGCTACCGCGACCTGGCCTACGTCTCCGACTGCGACCTGCCCGTCTACAGCCGGTTCGTCACCCCGCTCTCCGGCACGGCGGCGAAGCTCGGCGAGCTGCAGGTCCCGGTCACCTGCGGCGGCGTCACGGTGAACCCCGGCGACCTCGTCCTGGCCGACGGCGAAGGCCTCGTCGTCGTGGCCCCGGACCGGATCCGCGACCTCCTCACCGCCGCGCACGCCATCAAGAAGGCCGAGATCGCGATCATCGACCGGCTCGACGCGGGAGCCACCCTGAGCGACGCCTTCGCCCTCGCCGAACACGTCGAGGCCCTGAAGCGGGGCGAGCCGTCGGCGCTCCGGCCCCGCACCGCGCTCTGAACCGCCGCTCAGAAGACGAACTGCTGCCCACCGTCGATGTCGTAGGTCGCGCCGGTCAGCGCGGTGTTGGTCATCAGGTGGACGGCCAGCGCGGCGACGTCGGCCGGCCCCACCACGCGGCCGATCGGGAGCTTCTCCCGCAGCTCGGCGCGGCGGTCTTCGAGCTTGTCCCCGAGCAGCGCCGCCGACAACGGCGTGTCGACGAACCCGGCGGCGATCAAGTTGACGCGCACGGGCGCGAGTTCGAGCGCGAGCGCGGCGGTGAACGGCGGCAACGCGGCGGTCGCGGCCGAGACGATGCCCAGGCCGTGCCCGATGCGCCGGCCCCCGGTGCCGCCCATCAGCAGGATCGCCCCACCGGGCCGCATCTTCGGCGCGGCGTGGCGGGCGATCTCGAGCGAGACGACGATGTGGTCGCTGAGGGCCGTCCGCACGTCCTCGGCGCTCATTTCGAGCAACGGCCCGTAGTGCGGGCCGCCCGCGGTGACCAGGACGTGGTCGATCGTCCCGGGCAAGTCCGCGAAGAAGCCCGCGACCGCGGCCGCGTCGGAAGCGTCGAACGCGGCGGTGCTGCGCGCGTCGACGGACTCGGCTGCGCGCGCGAGTTTGTCGGGATCGCGGCCGGTGAGCACGACCTCGGCGCCTTCGGCCCGCGCCAGGCGCGCCGTCTCGAACCCGATGCCGGCGCTGCCGCCGATCAGCACGACCGTCTGCCCGTCGAGTTTCGTCATGCCGGCAGCGTCCTCCACGGCCCCGGGTGTTGTCACGCGCGGCGCCGGCGGGCCGGCTTGGCCTGGCGGCGCGGCTTGGGGATGTACGGGATGTCCGCGAACCGCAGCGTCGCCTGCAACGCGCGCACCGCCCGGTCGAGCCGCAGCAGCGACACCTGCGTCAGCGTGAAGAGCTCGTCGACGTTCCACGTGCGGCCGGCCGCCGCGAGCACGACCGTGCGCGGCACCCGCTCGACCACCCGGTCCGCGGCGGCCTTCGAAGCGAGCTGCGCCAGCGCTTCCGGTTCGTGGGCCAGCGCCTCCGCCGAAACCAGCGCCTGCGTGCTCAGGTGGCTGGCCGCCGTGGCGCGGCCGAGCCACTTGACGTGGACCAGCTCGTCACCCGGCCCGAGCAGGTCGCACAGCTCGAACCGCGGGTGCAGCGGCGTGCTCGCGAAATCCCGGTCCAGGCACAGGAATCCGGGCACCTCGGCCACCCGCCGGCAGTACTCGTGCTCGTCGTCGGGCGTGCCGGTCGGGACCCACGGCACGGGCGGCCAGTCGAACCGGCGGGCGAGCATCGCCGTGACCTGCTCGCGCATCTGCCGGACGTAGGTCTCGCCGATGCGGTACCAGCGGCCCTGGTGGAAGACGTACCGGACGTGGTCGATCGTCGTCTCGAACACCAGCCAGCGCGCCACCGGGATCGACGCGCCCGCCTCCTCCTTGCCCGCGTCGTCCGCGCAGGGCACGATCCGCCCGGCCCGCACGGCCTTCAGCCGGTCACCGGCGTCGACGCGGGCGAGCCGGTCGGTCAAGTGCCCGAGCTCCAGCCGGCCGGGAACCGTGAACGGGCCGCCGGGCCCCAAGCCGGTGATCCGGAAGGAACCGGCCCGCTCGGCGTCGTGCACCGCGCTCGCCGGCCACGCGAGCCCGAGCGCGCCGTCGTCGCCTTCGACGCTCTCGGCCAGGCGGCGCTCGAGCACCGGCAGCAGCCGGTCGTGGCGGTCCATCGGCCGGGTCTGGGCGACGAACCGCAGGGCCGAGTGCGCGTCCGGCTCGTCGACGACCGCGCCGACGGCGTCGAGGTCGGCCAGGAACGCCGCGGGGTCCTTGGCCAGCGGCAGCCACACGGCGTTGCCGGCGCGGATGCGGTGGCGGCGGCCGGTGACCCGCCCGTAGGTGAGGTCGGTCAGGTCCGCCGTGCCGGCCAGTCGGTTGACCAGCTCGCCGTAGGGCTCCAGCCGGAACGCCGAAAGGTCGCCGCCGCCGGGGATCGACGTCTGCGTGGCGCGTGCCGAGGTGTCCAGCGCGGCGCTCGCGACCAGCCCGAGGTCGAACGGGTCGAGCCGCCGGATCCCGAACAGCAGCCCGAAACCCTGCTCGACGTGCTCGTCGTTCAGCACCAGGTGCCCGGCGCCCCAGGTCACCGCGTACGTCCACGGTGGCCGCGGGACGAGCAGCACCGCGAACGGCAGTTCGGAGGACAGCGCGAGCTCGGTGCCGGTCAGCGACGCCGCGTGCGGCAGCCACTGCGGTGCCTCGGTGCGGAACCGGCCGGCCACCAGCCGCGCCCGGGTCCCGGACAGGTCGACGGCCGCGTCGGTGGTCACCTGGCCGTCCTTCAGCGGCACGAGCAGCTCGGTTTCGGCAGCGGTGCCGTCGAGCCGGAACAACGACACGGGCTTGCTCGGGGCGGACGTCGAAGCCATGCGCTCACCGCCTCCCGGAAAACAACCTCCGTTCAGCATAATGCGCGACCGTGCCCGACCGGTTACATTCGCCTTAACAAGCGATCACCGTCATCGTCGCTGGTCAGGAGTCCGGCGAGTGATCAGCGAGTGACCTGCGCAAGGCCGGGGAATTGCGCCGGAAAGAATTGTGGAAATGCACTCCAACGGCCGCATTCCGCTTACCTCCTGCTCTGTTCGGGTCGGCCGGCGGAAATCGGCGCACGGATCGTGACCGTCCACACCGGATCGCACGGGCGGGGAATGGTCCGACCGGGCGGGGGAGATCACTCCGCGGCGGTTCGCGCTGCGCGCAGTGGCGCACTACCCTGGGCTGGTCGATTCCCGTCCGGCCCGACGCTGGGGGCAGCATGGAGACCGTCCCGATGTTCGCACACGGAGACCGTCTCACCCGTCGGGACCTGGAGCTGATCACCGATGAGCGCCGCCGTTACGAACTGGTGGACGGGACACTCCTAGTGAGCCCCTCCCCGCGTCCGCTGCACCAGAGGGTGGTCGCGCGCCTGCTCGCCGCGCTCACCCCGCTCTGCCCTGCGGACTGCGAGGTCCTCCCCGCTCCCCTGGACGTCGTGCTCGACGAGCACACGGTCCTCATCCCGGACGTCGTCGTCGGCCGCCGGGACACGTTCACCGACCGGGCGCTCGTCGGCGTGCCGGTGCTCGCTGTCGAAGTGGTGTCGCCCTCGAGCGAGCACATCGACCGGTACCTCAAGCCCGCCCGGCTCGCCGCGGCCGGCTGCCCGTTCTACTGGGTGATCGACCCCCGCGTCCCGAGCGTGAGCTGCTTCCGCCTCGACGCCGGCGCGTACGTCCTCGACGGCGAAGGCCGCGACGACGAACCGGTGACCCTCACCGCCCCTTACGCGCTGACGCTGCGCGCGGCCGACCTCGTCTCGCCCCACTGACCACGGCCACCGAGTCCACCGGCCGGAGAATGGTGACGACTTCGACTCCCGTCGAACCGGTCGCGTACCCCTTAGCCGAGGAACCCGCTGCCCGAGGCGTTCGCCGCGGCCCGGGACGCGCCCGGCTTGACGCGGATCGAGCTGCCTACGGGGAATCGGCTGTACGGCTCGTGCGGGGCGACCGGCGGTTCAGCCGGGCCATGGCCACCGAAGCCGACGTGCCGAGGATGACGGCCGTCAAACAGGACCCGGGCGTGATCATGGCCCTGGACCCGCCCGAGCACACCCGGTTGCGCACGCTGGTCCACGTACTGCTGGAACACCTGAGCCAGCTGTCCGAACTGCGTGCCGACCCGGACCTGGTGCCGGCCGCCGTCGAGGAGCTGATGCGGTTCATGCCGCCGCAGTTCGGGCCCGGCGACGAGCTGCGCTTCGACCGCGGTGACAACCCGTAGCTCGGTTTCGGGCACGGTTCCCACTTCTGCCTCGGCGCGCCACTGGCGAGAATCGAGCTGCCGGCGCACGGACCGTCGCCCTCCCGATCACCTGGTGGCAGCTCACCGCGCCGCAGCCACGTCGAAGGCGGCTTCGCGCAGCTGGCGTCGTGAGCTGATCCCGAGCTTGCCGAAAACCTTGCGCAGGTGCCATTCGACGGTGCGCGGGCTGAGGAAGAGCCTCGTCCCGATCTCCGGGTTGGACAGTCCTTCGCGCGCCAGGCGGGCGATCTGGAACTCCTGCGGGGTCAGCTCCTCGGTGGTCCCGGCGGTGCGTTTGCGCGCCGTCTCGCCGGTGGCCAGCAGCTCTCGGCGCGCGCGGTCGGCGAATGCTTCGAGGCCCATCTCCGACGTCATGACGTGGGCGGTGCGCAGGTGCTCCCGGGCGTCGACGCGGCGTCCCTCGCGCCGGAGCCATTCGCCGAACAGCAGGTGGCTCCGGGCCAGCTCGACCCGCAACGGAGTCCCGGCGAGCAACGCGATCGACTCGGCGTAGCACTCGCCGGGTGTGACGCCCGCCAGCGCCCGCAGGCGAGCTTCGAGGGCTCGGGTCCACGCCGTCGGGGTGACCCGGGCGCGTTCGGACATCTTGTCCAGCGCCGCGGCGACGAGGTCGCCGTCGCCGGTTCGCGACGCGGCCTCCGCCAGCTCCGCCGTCGCCAGGGCCTGGTGGCCCATCGTGTCGCGCTCGAACACCCGGTGAGCCGCGTCGCGGGCGGCCTCGTGGTGGCCGAGGCCGTTGGCGAGCACGGCGTGCGCGTAGTCGGCGAACCGCACGACCCGGCCCTGGCCCCGCTCGGCCGCCGCCGTCGCAGCGGCCGCGATCTCCGCGGCGCCGTCCCGGCCGCGCAAGGCGGTGAGCAGGATCGCGCTGTACCCGACCGGGCGGCCGCCGGTGGCTTCGGCGAGGAGCCGGTCCTCTTCGACGAGCGCCCGGGCCGCGGTCAGGTCGCCGGCCAGCAGCTCGTGGTTGGCGAGGAAGTTGAGGGCGAACTGCAGCTGGACGAGCGCGCCCGTGTCGCGGGCCAGCCGCACCTGACGCTCGGCGAGCTCGCGGCCGGTGGCGAAGTCGAGCAGCTCGGTCGCGAGGGTGCCGGCGGCCCGGTTGCCCAGCAGCCACAGCACGCGCCCGGTGTCCTCGCCACCGGTGCCGAGCGCGCGGACGACGCCGACCGCCTCGGTCATCTGCGCGGCCGCGGCCGCGTAGCCGTCGGTGAGCCGGGTCGCGAGCGCGTCGAGGACGACGTCGACGGCGGTCGGTGGCACCGGGGCCGCCGGCGCCGCCCGGGTCCGCCGCGCGGCCTCGACGACGTCGGATTCGGCCCACACGGCGGCGCCGAGCGCCTCCAAGTACGTCTCGCGGGCCTCGTCGCCGTCGAGGCATCCGGCGGCGCGCAGCAGCAGCTCCACCGCGTCCCGCCCGCGCCGCTGGTCGAACGCGATCTGCCCGCGGAGGCGGCCGGCCTCGGCGTCCCGCGCCGGATCCGGCGGTCCGGCCTCGGCCGCGCCCAGCAGGTCCAGCGCCGCTTCGAGCGCGCCCGCACCGCGTTTCGCCCGGGCGGCCGCGAGTTCGCGCCGGGCGCGCAGCGCCGGATCGGGGGTGAGGGTGGCGGCCTGTTCGAGCAACGCGGCGGCGGCGACCTGGCCACCGCGTGCCCGGGCGCGCCCGGCGGAGCGCTCGAGTTCGGTCGCGACGGCTTCGTCCGGGACGACGGTCGCCTGCGCGCGGTGCCACGCCCGCCGATCCGGGTCGACGGCGGGATCGGTGACCGCCGCGAGCGCGCGATGCACCTCCTGCCGCTCCCCGGCCGAAGCTGACCGGTAGACGGCCGAGCGCACCAGCGGATGCCGGAACCGGACCCGGGGCCCGAACTCGACCAGCCCGGTCGCCTCGGCGGCGGCCGCGGGGTCCGCGCCCAGGCCGAGCTCCCCGGCCGCGCGCCAGAGCAGGGTCGCGTCCCCCAGCGGCTCCGCGGCGGCGGTCAGCAGCAGCCGGCGGGTGTCGGGCGGCAGCGGGGCCAGCTGCTGGAGGAAGCACCGCTCGAGGCGGTCGGCCAGCGCGTCGCCGTCCGGGCGGAAGAGCCCGTCGGCTTGTTCCGCGGCGGTCCAGAACCGGGGCAGCTCGACCAGCGCGAGCGGGTTGCCGTGCGTTTCGGCGATGATCCGGTCCCGGACCCGGCCGTCCAGCGGGCCCTTGAGCACCGAGTCCAGCACCGCACCGGCCGCCGTTTCGCCGAGGCCGCGGACGGCCAGCTCCGGCAACCCCGCCAAGTCCAGCTGCTCCGCGGGCTCGCGCACCGCCACGACCAGCGCGATCGGCTCGGCCAGCAGCCGCCGCGCGACGAACGCGAGCGTTTGCGCGGACACCCGGTCGAGCCACTGCGCGTCGTCGACCAGGCACACCAGCGGCCGGTCCTCGGCGACCCCGGCGAACAGGGTCAGCACCGCGAGCCCGATCAGGAACCGGTCCGGTGGCTCGCCCGCGGTCAGGCCGAACGCCGTGCCGAGCGCGGTCCGCTGCGGCGCCGGCAGGTGGCCGAGCCGGTCGAGGAAGGGGACGCAGAGCTGGTGCAGGCCGGCGTAGGGCAGCTCGCGCTCGGATTCGACGCCCGCCGTCCGCGCTACCCGGAAACCGGTCGCCCGCGCCGCGACGTGCTCCAGGAGCGCCGTCTTGCCGATCCCCGCCTCGCCGCGCAGCACCAGCACCCGGCTGTGCCCGGTCCGCGCCGCGGCGAGCGCGCCGTCGAGCGCGGCGAGCTCGTCTCCGCGGCCGATCAGCTCGGGACCCGACATGCCCCGGACCCTAGCGCGATCCCCGGGGCAGGGGCCCGGGACGGACCAGGGTGTCACACGGGGGCGAACGGGCCTCGGGAGGACGACCGTGAAGGCGAGCAGAGAAACCCGCCCCACGAAGAGGAGTTCAGATCATGGACATGAAGCTCGAAGTCGTCGTCCTGCCCGTCACCGACGTCGACCGGACCAAGCACTTCTACAAGGCACTCGGCTGGCGCGAAGACGCCGACATCGCCTTCGGCACCTCCCGGATCGTCCAGCTCACCCCGCCGGGATCACCGACCTCGGTCCACTTCGGCACCGGCATCACCGACGCCACCCCGGGCGCGGTACGCAACACCTACCTCGTCGTCGACGACATCGAAGCCGCCCGCAAAGAACTCACCGGCCACGGCGCCGACGTCAGCGAAATCTTCCACCGCGACCAGACCGGCGCCTTCGCCCCCGGCATCCACCCCGACCGCGGCACCTACTCCTCGTTCGCCTCCTTCAGCGACCCCGACGGCAACACCTGGCAACTGCAGGAGGTCACGACCCGGCTGCCCGGACGCGTCGACGGCGTCACCTACGGCTCCACCCAGCGGCTCGAAGACGCGCTGCGCGAGGCCGCCGCCGCGCACGGCGAACACGAAAAGGAAACCGGCCAGTACGACGAGCAGTGGCCGACGTGGTACGCCCAGTACATGGCGCGGCACCAGGACGCCTGAGCCCATTCCGAATCTCCGGAAAGAAGGAACCATGGCTCAACGCGATTTCGACGCCATCGTCCTCGGCGGTGGCGCACCGGGCGAACACACCGCGGCCGCGATCGCCGCGGGCGGCCTGCGGGTCGCCGTCGTCGAGCGGGAGCTGCTCGGCGGCGAATGCTCCTACTGGGCGTGCATCCCGTCCAAGACCCTGCTGCGGCCCGGCGAAGCGCTGGCCGCCGCCCGCGACGTCCCGGGCGCCCGCGAGGCGGTCGCCGGCCGTCCGGACGTCGCCGCCGCACTGGCGTGGCGCGACTTCATGGTCTCGTCCTACGACGACGCGGGCGCCGAGAAGTGGGCCCGCGACACCGGAATCGAGGTGCTGCGCGGCGAGGGCCGGCTCGCCGGGCCGCACACCGTCGCCGTCGGCGGGAAGGAGTACACCGCCGAACACGTCGTCGTCGCGACCGGCTCCGCCCCCGTCATCCCGCCCGTGCCCGGCCTGCGCGAACTGCCCGGCCTGTGGACGAACCGCGAAGCGACCGGTGCGAAGGAAGTCCCGAGCCGCCTGCTCGTCCTCGGGGCCGGCCCGACCGGCGTCGAGCTGGCCCAGGCGTTCACCCGCCTCGGAGCGGAGGTCGCGGTGGTCGACGGCGCCGATCACGTCCTCCCCCACGAGCCCCGGGCACTCGGCGAAGCCGTCGGAGAAGCGCTGCGCGCGGACGGCGTCGCCCTGCACCTCGGACAGCACGCGAGCGCCGCGCGGCTCGACGGCGAGGAGTACGTGCTCGACCTTCCCGACGGCACGCAGCTGCGCGCCGAGCGGCTGCTGGTCGCCACCGGACGACGACCCCGCGTCGACGGCATCGGCCTCGGAACCGTTGGCGTGGAAGCGAATCCGCACGGCATCCCGGTCGACGAGCACATGGCGGCGGGGGACGGCCTGTGGGCCGTCGGCGACGTCACCGGGCAGTGGAACCTGACCCACGTCGGCGAGTACCAGGGCCGGGTCGTGGCCGCGAACATCCTCGGCCGGCCCGCTTCCGTGCACTACGACGCGATCCCCCGCGTGGTGTTCACCGACCCGCAGGCCGCGGCCGTCGGCGCCGCCGAAGGTGCTTTCACCGCGACCGTGCAGCTTTCCGGGGTGGCCCGCACGGCCACCTACACCCGGGCGTACGACACGCGCCCCGGCTTCCTCACCGTCGTCTCCGACGGCGAACGGCTCACCGGCGCGTACGCGGCCGGTCCCGAGGCCGGCGAATGGCTCCAGCAGGCCACGCTGGCCATCCGGGCCCGCGTCCCGCTGGCCGTGCTGCTCGACGTCGTCCAGCCGTTCCCGACCTTCTCCGAAGCCTTCCTGCACGTCCTGCGCGATCTCGATCGCCAGGTGAACCCCTTGGGAGCCCAGTGATGTCCTACCGTGCGTTCGAAGTGACCGGCACGCGCCAGTTCACCTTGGTGGAGCGAGAACTCCGCGACCCGCTGCCCGGCGAAGTCCGGCTGCGCGTCGAAGCCTGCGGCGTCTGCCACAGCGACACCCTAGCCGTCGAAGGGATGCGCGCCGACCCGTCGGTGCCGGTCGTGCCCGGCCACGAGATCGTCGGCGTGGTGGACGCCGTCGGCCCCGGCGTGACCGCCTGGGCGCCCGGCGACCACGTCGGCGTCGGCTACCTCAACGGCCACTGCGGCCAGTGCGAGAACTGCCGCCGCGGCGACTTCGTCAACTGCACCGACCAGCCGTGGACGGGCACCACGACCGACGGCGGCTACGCCGAAGTGGCGTACGCCCGCGCCACCGGGCTGGTCCGCATCCCCGCCGGCGCGCAGCCCCTCGACGTCGCACCGCTGCTGTGCGCGGGACTCACCATGTACCGGGCGTTGCTCACGGCCGACGCGCGCCCGGGGTCATTGGTGGCGGTGCAAGGCATCGGCGGCCTCGGCCACCTCGGCGTCCAGTACGCCAAGACGCTCGGCTACCGCGTCGCGGCGATCGCCCGCGGCACGGGGAAAGCCGAGCTGGCGGCGGAACTCGGCGCCGACGAGTACATCGACAGCACGACGGGCGACCCCGGCCAGGAGCTGAAGCGGCTCGGCGGAGCGGCGGCGATCATCGCGACGGCGTCGAGCGGCGCGTCGATGTCCCCGCTCGTCGCCGGGCTCGGCACCCGCGGGCAGCTGCTGGTCGTCGGAGCCGCCCCGGACCCGATCGAGGTCCGGACGCCGGACCTGATCTTCGGCACCCACTCGGTCACCGGCGCGCTCACCGGTTCGTCGATCGAGAACGAGGACAGCTTGCGCCTGGCCCACGACCGCGGAATCCGCAGCCGCAACGAGATCATGCCGCTGTCGGAGGCGCCGAAGGCGTACGAGCGCATGATGTCCGGCAACGCGCGGTTCCGCGTGGTCCTGGACACCCTTCCTCGGTGACGAAGTACGGCACGCTGGCTAATGCACGAGCTGCTGGTGCTGCCGGAACCAGGTGGCGTATCCGTATAGACCCGGCCGGCCGCCGTGCGGCCGGCCGCGGCAGGCGATCGACCACAAGTGGCCGGGACGGTGTTGCCGCCGGCTATCGCCAGCGCGCCGATGGTGCTTGACTGACGATCGGAAAGACTGACTCCGGCGCTCAGATCACCGCGACGCCGCCGTCGACGGCCAGCTCCATCCCGTTCACGTAGCTCGAGTCGTCCGAGGCGAGGAACAGCGCGACCGTCGCGATCTCCTCGGGCCGCCCCATTTCTCCCCGCGGGATCAGGGATTCGAACTGCCGCATCGTCTCCTCGTCGAACAGCTCCTGCTGCTTCGGCGTGGCGACCTGGCCGGGAGTCAGCACGTTCACCCGGATCCGCCGGTCCTTCAGCTCGGACAGCCACACGCGGGCGTAGGCCTGCTGCACGGCCTTGCTCGCCGCGTACACGCTCCACTCGGGATAGCCCTTCAGCGAAGCGTTGGACCCGGTCATGAAGATCGAGCCGCCGTCGTTGAACAGCGGAAGCGCTTTCTGCACCGTGAACAGCGTGCCGCGCGCGTTGAGCCCGAAGGTGGTGTCGAAGTGCTCCTCGGTGATCTCGCCGAGCGGGCGCTGCTCGCCTACCCCGGCGCTGGCCCACAACACGTCGATCGCGCCCTTTTCCCGCTTGACCGTGTCGAACAGACGGTCCAGATCCGCCAGGTCGGCCGCGTCGCCTTGCACGCCGGTCACGTTCCGGCCGATCAGCTTGACGGCGTCGTCCACCGCCTCCTGCCGCCGGCCCGAGATGAAGACGTACGCACCTTCGTCGACGAACAGCTTGGCGCCGGCCAGCGCCAGGCCACTCGTGCCGCCCGTGATCACCGCGACCTTGCCCTCGAGCTTTCCCACGATCACTCCGTTGCCTAGTTATGTACACCGATCTGTGTGCTTAACGTAGCGGAGGGTCGATCGGGACGCAAGCTATGTACACCGATCCGTACCCAACCCGGCTAGACTGGGCTCATGACGGAGTTGGAGAAGGGCCCCCAGGGCCGGCGCCGCGGCAGGGGCGCGCGCGAGCGCATCCTCAGCGCGTCACAACAGCTGTTCCGCGAGCAGGGCATCAACCAGACCGGCATGGACCAGCTCTGCGCGGCGGCCCAGGTGTCGAAACGCACGGCCTACCAGCACTTCGCCGGCAAAGACGAACTCGTCGCCGAGTACCTGCGCCGGTTCGATCCCGGCGTCATGCCGGAAGTGTTCGACCGCGCCGACCTCACGCCTCGCGAACGGCTCCTCGCGGCCTTCGAACTGCCGATGACCGCGACCCAGGACGACATCACGCCGCTGTGTCCCTTCATCGCGGCGTCCGTCGAAATCCCCGACCCCGAACACCCCGCACGTCAACGCGCGCACGACTACAAGAAAGCCGTCGCCGCCCGGCTCGCCGAAACCGCGCGCGAAGCCGGCGCCACCGACCCCGACCAGCTCGGCGAGCAACTGGCGCTGCTCCTCGACGGCGCCTCGGCCCGCAACCGGGCCCTCAACACCGAAACCTTCCCCACCGCCGCCGCCATCGCCGCCGTCCTCATCGACAACGCGATCCCGGCGCCAGCTCGGCGATGAGGGTCAGCGGTCCTTGGTGAGGGGATCGCCGCCGAGCTGCCACATCTCGTGGTTGCCGCATTCCGCCGTGATTTCGGCCGCCGCCTGAGCCGCGCTGAAGAAGTCGTCGACCACCGGTGAGGAATGTGCGGTCGCCACGGCGAGGCACACCTGGTCCGGCGCCAGGTCCGGGACGGGCACGTAGGCGACCTCCGGATGCGTGTAGAAGACGGTCGCCGAGCGCGCGAGGAACGAGATGCCCCGCCCGGCGGCGACGTGCTCGAGCGTTTCGTCGACGCCACGAACCAGGTACCCGGCGTTGAGGTGCGGGCGCCTGGTGGGCTGCGTGCTCGCGTCGGCGTGCCAGAGCAGCGGTTCGCCGGCGAGATCGGCCTCGGTGACTTCTTCCTTGCCGGCCAGCCGATGGCGCGCGGGCAGGACCGCCACCCGCGGCTCGGTGTAGAGCGGAACGACGCGCAGGCCGGCCTCGTCGAGGGGCAGCCGCACGTAGCCGATGTCGATGCGGCCGTCGAGCAGCATTTCGGCTTGCTCGTCGGCTTCGATGCGCTGCACGTCGACCCGCACGTCCGGGTGCCGGACGGCGAACCGGTGGATCGCCGGGGTGACCGCGACGCCGGCCCGGAAGCCGACCATCAGCCGCCGGTCGCCCCGCGCGGCCGCGGTCACCCGGCGGCGGGCCGCGTCGGCGGAGGCCAGCAAGGGGGCGGCGTCGGTCAGCAGCTGCGTGCCTGCGTCGGTCAGCGTCACCCCGTGGCTGTCCCTGGTGAACAGCGCGGTGCCGAGATCCTGTTCGAGCGCGCGGATCTGCCGGCTCAGCACCGGCTGCGCGATGTGCAGCCGTTCGGCGGCGCGGCCGAAGTGCAGCGTGTCGGCGACCGCGACGAAATAGCGCAGCTTGCGCAGGTCCAGATCCATCAGGGCCTCCCGCGGTCCGGCGATGCCACCAGGGTATCGCCGCCGTCGGAAGAGGTCTTGGACATCAACTCGGACCCGCGGCAACCATGGATGTCGGGCGCCCCGCAGACACCTCCCGACTTCAGAAAGCAGCACACCATGAGCACCATCAGCATCATCGGCCTCGGCGGCATGGCCCGCGCCATCGCCACCCGCGCGGTCGAGGGCGGCCACACCGTCGAGGTCATCGGCCGCGACGCGGCCAAGGCCAAGGACCTGGCCGCCGAACTCGGCGGCAGCGCGACGGCCGGAACGTTCGGTGCCACCCCGGCCGGCGACATCGTGGTCTCCGCGGTGCCTTATGCCAGCGCCGCTCAGGTCTTGGCGCAGTTCGGCGACGCGCTGGCCGGCAAGGTCGTCATCGACATCTCCAACACCTTCACCGCCGACGCCACCGGGGTCGTCACGCCCGCCGGCACCTCCGGTGCGCAGGAGATCGCCAAGACCGTTCCCGCGAGCGCGCACGTCGTGAAGGCGTTCAACACCGTCTTCGGCCACGTTCTGGCCCAGGGCGGTCGGCTGGACGTGTTCATCGCCGGCGACGACGCGGACGCCAAGGCCCGCGTGTCGGCGTTCATCGAGAGCCTCAGGCTGCGCCCGCTGGATGCAGGCGACCTCGCGGCGGCGCGGTGGTTGGAGGCGGTGGGTCCGCTGCTGATGGGCCTGGCCAACCACGGCGCGGGGTTCGACATCAGCCTCGGCGTCACCATCAACAACTGAGTAGGACACATCGTGCGAGTTTTCGTCACCGGCGGGACCGGTCACACCGGTTCCCACATCATCCCCGAGCTCATCGCCGCCGGGCACGAGGTCACCGGCCTGGCCCGCTCCGACACGGCGGCGACCGCGTTGTCCACGCTGGGCGCAAAGGTGCGCCGCGGCGACCTCGAGGATCTCGACGGGCTCAAGGAGGCGGCCGCGGACTCCGACGGCGTCATCCACGTCGCACACCGGCAGGACCTGCTCCCCACCGGCGGAATCGACGCCGTGGCCGCCGCGGAGGTCCCGATCATGCTGGCCTACGGCGAGGCGCTCACGGGAACCGGCAAGCCGCTGGTCGCGGCCGGGAGCATCGGTTCGCCGGGGAACCTGGGCCGGCCGGCCACCGAGCAGGACCCGGCCTTGCCCGCCGGCGAGGAGCACGCGGGAACCCTGCGGGCCCGCAACATCGTGGAGACCACCGTCATCGGCCTGGCCGAGCGCGGAGTGCGGTCGTCGATCGTGCGCATAGCCAACATCGCGCACAGCACGACCGACCAAGCCGGCTTCCTCCAGCGGCTGATCGCGCTGGCGAAGGAGAAAGGTGTCGTCGGCTACCCCGGCGACGGCACCAACCGGTGGAACGCCGTGCACGCCCGCGACGCCGCGTCCGTGTTCCGCTTGGCTTGGGAAAAGGGCCCGGCGGGCAGCTACTGGCACGCGGTCGCGGACGGCGCCATCCGGTTCCGCGACATCGCCCAGGCCATCGGCAACCGGCTGGGCCTGCCCGTCGTGAGCATCCCGGTCGACGCCCTGGTGGTGCCGGGCCACTTCGGCTTCCTCGCGAACGTCGTCACGCAGAGCTACCCGGCGTCCAACCTGATCACCCGCGAGACCCTCGGCTGGGAACCCACCCAGCCCGGCCTGCTCGCCGATCTGGACAACGGCCACTACTTCCCCACGAGCTGAGAACGGGAGGATCAGCCGAGGTCGCGCAGGTACACGTGGGGGGTCCACATGTCGGTGCCCGTCGCGAAGTTGGTGGCGACGGACTGGAACGCGACGTGCTTGCCGTCGGCCGAGATCGAGGGCGTCGCGGAGTTTCCGTTGCCCTCCGCGCCGTTCCCGGCGACGCTGGCCCGGGTCGTGGTCGCGGTGTCGCGGTCACGGACGAACACGTCACCCGCGCTGTTGCGGTCGAACGGCACGAGTCTCCACGCGAAGGAGTCGAACGCCGTGTAGCGGCCGTCGGCCGAGATCGACGGGCGGACGCCCGGCGTGGTGCCGTCGATGTCCTGCCCGCCCGTGTAGAGGACGTTCAGCCGGGTGACCGTCGACGTCTGCCGGTCGACCAGGAAGTTGTCGACGTGGCCGTTGGTGTCCCCCGGGTTCGGCAGCAGGTTCCCCGCAGCCGACTGGTAGGCGACGTAACGCCCGTCGGCCGACATCGTCGAGAAGGTGCTGGCGCCTTGCCCTTGGTCGCCGTGGGCGTTGACGCTCACCCGCTCGGTCAGCCCGGTCAGCTTGTCGTGCACGAACACGTCGGTCGCCTGGTTCGTGTCGGAGCTCGTCAGGGTCGTGGCGTCGGATTCGAACGTGACGTAGCGGCCGTCGGCCGAGATCGACGGCAGCCGGCTCGCGCCCCTGACCTCCGTGCCGCCCGAGTCGACGCTGACGCGAACGGTGCGGTCCAGCTGCTGGTCGTACTCGAAGACGTCCCGGACGCGGTTCGTGTCGCCGGGGACGAGGTTGCCGGCGTACGAGTCGTACGCGATGAACCGCCCGTCGGCCGAGATCGCCGGGTCGAGGCTGTCGTCGTTGCCCGGGGCGCCCAGCAGCCCGCCGCTGACCCGGCTCGTCCACCCGATCAGGTTGTCGTGGACGAACACGTCCCGGAACCCGTTGGTGTCGCCCGGAACCAGGTTCGTCGAGTCCGACACGAACGCGACGTACCGGCCGTCGGCCGAAATGGACGGTGCCCAGCTGGCGCCGTTCCCCTCGACGCCGGTGCGGTCGACGCTGACGCGCGTGGTCACCCCGGCCACCCGGTCCCGCACGAACACGTCGTCGACGCCATTGGTGTCGCCGCCGACGAGGTTGCGGGCCGAGGACCGGAAGGCCACGTACCGTCCGTCGGCGGACACCGACGGCTCCCCGCTCGCCCCGGTGCCCGGCTTGCCGTCGACGCCGACGCTGATCAACGTGGTGGCGGCCGCGGTGGCGGCGTCCGCCGTGCCAACCGGTACCAGCGCCGCGATGGTCGTCGCGCAGAGGACGAGTCCGACCGAGCCGGCTCTCCGACTTCTCATCATTGCCTTTCCCTGATCAAAAAGAAAACCGTGGTTCACCAGACCGGCTGGAACCGTTCGTTGATGAAGCCGTAGCAGGGGTTCTGCACCAACCGGCGGTAGTTGTCGGTGTTGATGGCGTCCACCGAAAGACACATTCCGCTGTTCACGTTCTGGAACTCCGCGACGCCGTTGTAGTAGTCCCAGAGCATCCGCCACTGCTGGTTCGTGCCGACGAGGCAGGTGTACTGGATGATGGGGTTTCCCTGGTTCGTCCCGTAGGCGTAGTCGTCCAGGCACTTGCCGGTGCGGACGTTCTGCAGCCAGAACACGGCCGGGTCGTCCGTGGCCTGCCCCATCCGCCACCGCTGGTTGTTACCGTAGTCGCAGGAAAGCTGGTCGACCGGGGCGAAGTCGTCGAGACGTCCCTTGTCGACCTGCACGCACTTGGGGCTGCCGCCGGCCCAGCTGCCTTCGTTGGTCTGCCAGGCCACTACGTCGCCGCTCACCGGCGGGTAGATGGTCCGGTCGGCATGGGCGGGCCCGGCACCGGCCAGGACGAGTGCGGCGGTCGCGAGCGGAACCAGCACGGCGGAGCGGATCACGCGGGGTAGCTGAGGCATGCGCGAACCCTAGGGAGCACCCCACGGCCGGCTCCAGGCGGAACCGGCGGAAAAGCCGGCAGAAACGGTTTCCCGCCGATCAGCGGTCCGCGGCCATCGCCGGGTGCGCGCGGACGCGGGCCTGGTCCGGCAAGCCGAGGGGGAACGTCAGCGCCTCGCGGAACAGCCGGGCGGCGCCGCCCGCGTCGCCGCCGGCGGCGGCCGTCTCGCCGAGGGCGAGCAGCGCGAGCCCGGTCGCCTGGGCGTGTTCGGCCCGCCGGGCCAGCTCCAGCGCCCGCCGGCCGGTGGTGGTGGCGTCGTCCCAGCGGGCCAGGCCGGCCTGGGACTGGGCCAGCAGGGCCAGGCCGGCCTGGGACTGGGCCAGCAGGGCCAGCGCGAACGCCTCCGAGCCCGGTTCGCCGAGAGCGGCGAACGTCGCGGCGGCCTCGGTCAGCAGGGTGGCCGCGCCGGCGTGGTCGCCGGTGTCGTTCCGCACGGCGCCGAGGTTGAGCTGAGCCACCGCGACACCGCGCTTGTCGCCCAGCTCGCGCTTACGGCGCAGCGCGGCGGCGTGGTATTCGATCGCTTCGGCGTACGCGCCGCGGTCGTGCGCCAGCGCGCCCAGGTTGTTCAGCGCGATCGTCTCGCGGCGCGCGTCGCCCGTGGTCCTCGCCTGGTCCAGCACGCCGGTGTACGCGGCCGCGGCGTCGTCGTACCGGCCGGCGAACTTGTGGGCGTTGCCGATCAGGGTCAGCGTCGCGGCCCGGCCGTCCGGGTCGGCGCCGAACACCTCGGCGGCGGACGCGGCCAGCGCCAGCGCCACCTCCGGGTCGCCGCTCTCGTTGGCGGTGACCGCGGCGCCGTGCCACGCCCACGCCCGGGCCTGCTCGGTGGGCGCGGAACCGGCCGCACCCGTGAGCATCCGCCGTCCTTCGGCGAACCGACCCCGGGCCACGTAGTGCTTGGTCAGTGCGCGCACGGTTTCCACGCACAACAGGGCGGGCGCGGCGTCGACGGCTTGCTGGATCGCGGCCCGGACGTTGTCCTGCTCATCGCCCAGCCGGGGATCGCCGTCGCGGACCAGGCGCAGGAAGTGCCCGGCGTGCGCGTCGCGATCGCCGGCTCCGGTGAGCTGGTCCTCGACGACCTCGCGGATGGTGTCCAGCATGCCGATCCGGGGACCGCCGGCCCGTTCGGTGACGGTGACCAGGCTGTGCGCGGCCAGCGTCGCCAGCGAATGCGGCGGTGCGCCCAGCACGGCCTCGACGTCGACCGGGTCGGCTCCGCCGGAGAACGCGCCCAGCAGGCCGAACAACCGCCGGTCGGGATCGGTGAGCCCGCGCGTGCTCCATTCGACCGTGCGGCGCAGGCTCACGTGCCGGTCGGCCAGGTCCACCGCGTCGCCGTGCAGGTCGCGGACCTGGGCGAGCACCTGGGCCGGTGCCTGGGTGCGCAGCCGCGCGGCGGCCAGCTCCAGGGCGAGCGGCAGGCCGTCGAGCCGGCGGCACAGCGCCGCGACCGCGACCGCGTTGTCCCCGGTGAGCGCGAACCCGGGCCGGACCGCGGCGGTGCGTTCGACCAGCAACCGGACGGCCGCGTTGCCGGCCAGGTCCGCCGGATCGTCACTGTCCGGAGTGGACAGTGGGGCCAGTGGCCAGAGGTGTTCCCCCCGCAGCCGCAACGGCGACCGGCTGGTCGCCAGGACGGTCAGCCCCGGGCACCCGGCCAGCAGCGTGGCCACGGTGGTGGCCGCCGCGGCCACGTGCTCGAAACTGTCGAGCACCAGCAGCCATCGCCCGTCGCCGATCAGCGCGGCCGGGTCGAGTGTCCGCAGGGACTCGGCCAGCGCCTGCGGGACGTCGTCGGCGTCCCGCAGGGCGCTCAGGTCGAGGCCGTGCACGGATTCGAACCGGCTCGCCGCCCGCCAGCCCACCTCGAGAGCGAGGCGGGTCTTGCCGACCCCGCCGGTGCCGGTGATCGTGACCAGCCGCACCGGCGGGTCCTGGACCAGCCGGAGCACCGCGGCGAGGTCGTCGGACCGCCCGACGATCGAGGTGACCGGCGCGGGCAGCGCCGGGCGGGCCGCCGTCCGCCGGCGGCGGGTGTCCGGCGGCGGCGCCGTCCGGGCGGTCCGGGCGAACGCCTCCCGCTCCTCCGGCGTCAAGCCCAGTGCACTGATGAGCGCACGCAGGGTTTCGCGCTGCGGACGCCGGGTGGCGCCCCGCTCGATCTCCCCGATCGCGCGGACGCTGATCCCGCTCAGCTCCGCCAGCTGCTCCTGCGAGAGACCGCGGCTGCTCCGCAGCCCTGCCAGCATCTCGGCCAACGCCATCTGCCCCCGGTGCACCGCCACATGGTAAAGACGGCTGCGGAAGCGCCGCGGTTCGCCGTCCCGCTAAAGCTGGGCGGCACCACCGTCGACGGGGATCTCGGCGCCGGTCGTGAACGTGGCTTCGAACGCCAGGTAGGCCACCGTCGCCGCGACCTCGGCCGGCTCTCCGAAGCGCTGCATCGGGTTCTGCGCCCGCATCTCGGCCTTCATCCGGTCGGCGACGTCGGGCGGCAGGGTCGCGTCGAGGATGCCGGTGGCGATCGGTCCGGGGCTGACGGCGTTGACGCGCACCCGGCGGGGCAGCAATTCCCGCGCCAGCGACCGGGTCATCGACCGCAACGCCGCCTTGGTCGCGGCATAGACGCTGATCATGTCCAGGCCCTTCTCGTTGGCGACCGACGTCGTGAGCACGACACCCGCGCCCTCGCGCAACAGCGGCGCGAGCTTCTGCACCGTGAAGTACGGGCCCTTGGTGTTCACGGCGAACAGCTCGTCGTACTGCGCTTCCGGCGTCGACTCGAACGGCGCGAAGGCGGTCACCCCGGCGTTGACGAACACCGCGTCCACCGCGTCGAACTCCGCGCGGACCAGCCGGGCCAGCTCCTCGATGTCGGCCATCGACGCGGAGTCGCTGCGCACCGCCGTGGCCCGCTCGCCCAGCCGCCGGCGCGCGGAGTCGAGCTTTTCCTTGTCCCGCCCGGTGATCAGCACCCGGGCGCCGCGGTCGACCAGCAGTTCGGCGGCCGCGAGACCGAGGCCGCTGCTCCCGCCGGTGATCACGGCGTTCTTTCCCTCGTAAGCGTTCATACCCCGAGTGAACTGCCGGGTCCGCCGCCGCGTCCAAGTCCCGTTCCGCATGCCGCCATACCGCCGGTGCATGGCGGCGTACGCTCGAAGAGTGGATCTCGACCTGCGGCTGGTCCGGTACTTCACGGTCGTGGCTCAGCACGGCAACATCGGCCGCGCCGCCACGGCCCTGCACCTCGCCCAGCCGTCGCTGAGCCGCCAGATGCAGCGCCTGGAGCACCAGCTCGGCGTGCGGCTGTTCGCGCGCACGCCGCGGGGAACCAGCCTCACGCCGGCCGGCGAAGCGTTCCTGCCGCGCGCCCACGCCGTCCTCGAAGCCGCCGACGACGCCGTGTCCGTCGCCCGTGCCGCCGACCCACCCGGCGAAATCACCATCGGGTACGTCGAGGGCCTGGTCGTCACACCCGCGGTGCAGGCGCTGCGCCACCGCCGGCCCGACGCGCGCGTCCGGACGCGGCTGCTGCGCTGGCACGACGTGCGCGCGCTGGCCGACGGCCGCGTCGACGCCCTGGTCACGCGCGAGCCGCTGGCGTTCTCCGCGGCGGTGACGCCGTTGTACGAGGAGCCACGCGTACTGCTCGTCCCGATCACGCATCGCTTGGCGGGCAAGGAAGTCGTCTCGGCGGACGACCTGGGTGACGAGGAACTGGTGCCGTGCGCGGTGACGCCGACGCTCTGGAGCACCCCGAAGGACGGCACCCCACCGCCCGCGCCGGACGACAGCTTCGAGGACAAGCTGGAACTGGTGGCGTCGGGAAGCGCGGTGGCGGTGTTGCCCGCCGGCGACCACCGCCTCCGGCTGCGCGACGACGTGACGGCGATTCCCGTCGAGGGTTTCGAGCCCTGCCGGGTCGTGGTGGCGTCGCGGACGCGGGACCCGAACCCGCTGGTGGCCCAGTTCCGCGAGGCCGCACGGCTGCTGGTGCCGGATCCGCGTGGGCCCGCGTCGCCGTGACTGTCGTTCCGGTGCGGGAGCCGACGGAAGGAGACGCGCGATGGCCGCCGAGCCGTTCGAGGTCAGCATCACCGAAGCCGAGATCGCGGACCTGCGCGAACGGCTGCGCCGGACGCGGTGGCCCGAGCCCGAACCGGTCGACGACTGGTCACAGGGAATTCCGCTGGCCTACACCCGGGAACTCTGCCGCAGCTGGGCCGAGGACTACGACTTCGGGTTCGCCGAACGGGTCAACGCCTTCCCGCAGTACCGCGACACCATCGACGGGCTGGGCCTGCACTTCCTGCACGTCCGCTCGCCGGAGCCGGACGCGTTCCCGCTGGTGCTCACCCACGGCTGGCCGGGTTCGGTGCTCGAGTTCCTCGACGTCCTCGGCCCGCTGACCGACCCGCGCGCCCACGGCGGCGACCCCGCGGACGCCTTCCACGTGGTCGCCCCGTCGCTGCCCGGCTACGGGTGGAGCGACAAGCCGTCGACGACCGGCTGGGGCGTCACCCGCATCGCCCGCGCCTGGGACGCGCTGATGGTTTCCCTGGGCTACGAGCGGTACGGCGCGCAGGGCGGGGACTGGGGGTCGGCGGTCTCCGGCGCGCTCGGCGAGGTCGCGCCCGGGCGGGTCGCTGCCGTGCACCTGAACCTGGGGTCGGTGGCCGCGGGCGCGTTCGACGACCCGACACCGCCGGAACTGGCGAACCTCGCCGCGGAGAAGGAGTTCCAGCGCACCGGCCGCGGGTACTCGGCGATCCAGTCGACGCGGCCGCAGACGCTCGGCTACGGCCTCACCGACTCCCCCGCCGGTCAGGCCGCCTGGATCGCCGAGAAGTTCCAGGCCTGGACCGACCACGACGGCCACCACGAGGATGCGGTGTCGCGCCGGAAGATCCTCGACGAGGTTTCGGTCTACTGGTTCACCGCCTCGGCCACGTCTTCGGCGCGCCTGTACTGGGAAAGCTTCGCCCATTTCCGGGACAAGGTCACCGCACCGTCCGGGCTGTCGGTCTACCCGCGCGACATCACCCGCCCGTCGCGCCGGGAGGCCGAGCTGCGGTTCACCGACCTGCGCTGGTTCGAGCAAATGCCGCGCGGTGGTCACTTCGCCGCGCTGGAGCAGCCGGAGTCGCTGGTCGAGCAGGTTCGCGGGTTCTTCCGGCTCTTCCGCTGACGTCCCGCCTCGACGAGAAGCGGAACTCAGCGTCCGGCGACAGCCCCTCCCGCGGGGTAGTCGAGGCCGGCGGCCAGCAAGTCGAACGCCTGGCCGGTCAGCTCGGACTCCGGGGCCTGGTGGCCGGCCGCCCGCCAAGCGGCGACGGCCGTCTGGACCGCGCAAAGCGCTACCGAGACCACCAGGTGCGGCCGGGGGTCCACGGCCTGGTCGACTCCCATCCGGGTGCCGACCAGGCGCGCCACCTCGTCGAACCGGGCGGTCGCCCGCTCGATGCGCGCGGCCGTCAGCGCGGGGCTGACCGAGATCACGTTCTGCAGGCCGTGGAAGCGAGCGTCGGTTTCGTACGTGCGCATGACCTCGACCGCGGCCGTCCGCAGCGCGGTCAGCACCGGCCGGCCGGCCGGCTGCGCGGCGAACGCGTCGAGCACCGCGGTGATCTGTTCGTCGGCGAGGGCCAGCGCGACGTCCTCCTTCGAAGCGAAGTACCGGAAGAACGTCCGCGACGAGACTTCGACGGATTCGGCGATCTGGTCGATGGTCGTGGCCTCGAACCCGTGGGCGCAGAACAGCGCCTGGGCCGCGTCGATCAGCGCCTCCCGCGTCCGCTGCTTCTTCCGTTCCCGCAGGCCGAGCTTCTCCATGGCGGCCAGCGTACGGCAACCACGTCACCGAGAGACAGTTGTCAGTTGACGACAAGTGTCATGAGGTGACAGTATTTCGGGCATGCCCAAACCTCCCGCACCGACCTCTCGCTACTGGAAGCTGAACCGGCAGCTGGCCCGGCTCAACACGGTCCTGTTCCAGCGCACCGGCGGCAAGATCGGCGGGTCGTTCTTCGGTGGGGCGCCCGTACTGCTGCTCCACCACGTCGGCCGCAAGTCCGGCGAGGCCCGGATCAGCCCCCTGATCTACCTCGACGACTCGCCACGGCTGGTCGTCATCGCGTCGAAAGGCGGCGTCGACGCGCATCCGGCGTGGTTCCACAACCTGATGGCGATGGCGACCACCGAAGTGGAGCTCCCCGGCGGCGAACGCCGGCGGGTCCGTCCCCGCGTCGCCGAGGGCGCGGAGCGAGCCTCGTTGTGGGAGCGAGCGGTGGCGATCTACAAGCCGTACGCGACCTATGCCACCTACACCGAGCGGACGATTCCGGTGGTCGTACTCGAACCCGCCGGCACCACACCGGCCGAATAGGCCACGGCGTTCGGTCGTGGTGGTCAACGTGCTCGTCGTCCCCGGCCGCACACTCGACCAGCTGACCGAAACGGGCATCCGCCGCGTCAGCACCGGGTCACCGTCCGAGACGGAACCCAGCCGACCTCAGCCACCTCATACCCCGAGGCCCAGCAGCGCCTGGCCCGCTACGCCCGCCGGCACATCGATGAATCGCGCCCGGCAACAGCGTGACCCGAACGCGTGCTCACACGTCGATGTGCGAGCCCATGATCACCGTGCGGTCGCGCGGCAGGCTGAAGTACTCCGCGGCGTCCGCGGTGATGTACGACGTCGCGATGAACAGGCGCTTGCGCCAGCCCGCCATCGTCGGCTCGGGGCCGCGCTGCAGCTCGATCTTGGACAGGAAGTACGACGCCTCGGCCAGGTTCAGCCGCCCCTCGGTTTCCGCCGGGTCCAGCTGCGCCAGTGCGCCCGGGACGTCCGGCGTCTCCATGTAGCCGTAGCGGGCGGTGACGAAGATGATCCCGTCGTCCCGATGGCCCAGGTCCTCGACGGTCACCCGCTGCCCGGCCGGCACCCGGGGCACCGGCTCGGTCTCCAGCGACAGGATGACGACCTGTTCGTGCCGCACGTGGTTGTGCTCGGCGTTGGCCCGCAACGCCAGCGGCGCGGTCTGCCCGCCCCGGTTGAGGAAGACGGCCGTGCCGGGGACCTGCTGCACCGGCATCTCGCGGTCACTCAGCTCGTCGATGAACTCCCGCAGCGAGCCTTCGCGACGCTCACGTTCAGCTGTCACGATCTTCCGTCCGCGCTGCCAGGTGATCATCACGGTGAACGCGATCAGGCCGATCAGCAGCGGCAGCCAGGCCCCGTGCACCAGCTTGGTCAGGTTGGCGCCGACGAACAGCAGGTCGACGACCAGCAGCACGGTCGCGCCGGCCCCGATGAGCCAGCGCGGCGTGCCCCACTTGGCGCGGGCGACGTAGAAGAACAGCAGCGTGGTGATGGTGATCGTGCCGGTCACCGCCATCCCGAAGGCGAACGCGAGCGCGGCCGAGCTGCGGAACGCGAAGATCAGCGTCAGCACCGAGACCATCAGGAGCCAGTTGACCCACGGCACGTAGATCTGGCCCCGCTCGGTCTCCGACGTGTGCGCGATCCGCAGCCGCGGCAGGTAGCCGAGCTGGGCGGCCTGCGACGCGACCGAGAACGCCCCGGTGATCACCGCCTGGGACGCGATCACCGTCGCGGCCGTCGCCAGCAGCACCATCAGCAGGCGGCCCCAGCCGGGGACGAGCAGGAAGAACGGGCTGCTGGTGTTGGCCGGGTCCTCGAGGATCAGCGCACCCTGGCCGAAGTAGCTGAGGACGCAGGCGGGCAGCACCAGGAACAGCCAGCCCCGGGTGATCGCCTTGCGGCCGAAGTGGCCCATGTCCGCGTAGAGGGCCTCGGCGCCGGTCACCGCGAGCACGACCGCCGCCAGCGCGAAGAACGCGATGTCGAAGTGGCCGATCATGAAGCCCAGCGCGTACGTGGGTGAAAGTGCCTTGAGGATCTCCGGATGCCCGGCGATGCCGATGACCCCGAGCAGGCCGATCACCGCGAACCAGACGATCATCACCGGCCCGAAGACGCGCCCGACCGCCGCCGTGCCGCGCTTCTGGACGAGGAACAGCACCACCGCGATCACGGCGGTGATGGGCACGATCCAGTCATCGAACGACGCGTCGACGACTTTCAGGCCCTCGACGGCGGACAGCACCGACATCGCCGGCGTGATCATGCTGTCGCCGAAGAACAGCGCGGCGCCGAAGATGCCCAGCCCGGCCAGCACGGCGGCGGCGCGTTGGCCGCGCGGCCCGCTCCAGCGGCGCAGCAGGGTGATCAGCGCCATGATGCCGCCCTCGCCGTCGTTGTCGGCGCGCATGGCCAGCAGGACGTAGGTGACGGTCACGATGATCATCACCGACCAGAAGATCAGCGACACCACGCCGAACACGTTGTCCGGGCTCACCGGCACCGGGTGCGGGTCAGCCGGGTTGAACACCGTCTGCAGCGTGTAGATCGGGCTGGTGCCGATGTCCCCGAACACCACCCCGAGCGCGCCGACCACGAGACCCAGCCGGGCCACGTCGCGGGCGGACGACGGTGTTCGCTCCGCCGTGGTCGTCTGCTGGCTCACGCGTCCTCCTCCGGCCAGTCCGCCTGGCACCTCGAGGCGAAACCCTACCGATCCGCTGTGTCCGGACGACGTCGGTCGCGGCGGGTCGCGGGGCGCTTTACACGTATTGACGGTTTCTTAACGCCCGGCCGCGCACCCGGGGTCAAGACCACGTCAACGCGGCCGAGGCCGCAGTCAAGGTCCCGTCGGCGGAGCTCGCCGGGCTGATCCACCAGGTCCACCCTCGTCTCCATGAGCGATCTGTGGTGGGCGCTGCTGCTGGTGGGCGGCTTCGCGCTGGTGGCCCTCGTCCTCCACCTCGCCGGGAGGTGGCTCGAAACCCACGACGACGATCCCGCCGCCCGCCGGGTGCCGCCGCCGCGGTGAACCCACCCAGTCCGGCCGGCCCCGCGTGCTCCAGGTCGAGCAGCTACCGGGTGCCGTCGGTGACCTCGGCCGCCTCGATGCCGATCAGCTCACGCTTCGAGGCGCGGTAGTCGATTCCGCGCACCCGTCTCCGCGCCGGTGTCGCCGCGGGAGTGGTTCGAGCCGGGCCTGAGAGCCTGCCCGCAGCGGATCCTCGGCAGGACCCCGCGTCCCGCCGAGCAGACCGTGGTCGAACGCGCCGAGCTGACCCGGCTCGGAACGCAGCGACCTGCGCCCGCCGCGACTGCGAACCGCGCGAAGCCGGCGCCGAGCGCTGTCGTGGAATCGGCTCTTTGCAGCGAGCTTCCCCGGACGTATAGTCGGGCCCAGCAACACTTCGGGTACCGGAACATACGGGGGCCTAAATGTCCGCTCGCGACACCGCGACTTTCGACGAGCCGGGGCCGGACGCCACCCTCGGCGAGGTCCTCCTCGCCCTGGGCGGGCGGCTGACGCGGCTCCAGACGGAGCTGCTGGCGGGCCTCGACCAGCCGCTCACCATCCGGCAGTACCGGATCCTCTCGCGCGTCGGGGCCGGGCACACGTCGCTCACCGCGCTGTGCAAGCTCGCGCACCGCAACCCGTCGACCATGTCCGAAAGCGTCGACAAGCTGGTCAACCAGGGACTTCTGTCCCGCCGCCCGTCGGCCACGAGCCGGCGCACCATGCAGCTCGACCTGACCGCCAGAGGGGTCGACGCGCGCGACGCCGCACGGCGGGCGCTCGACAAGTTCACCGCCGAACTCACCGCGGGCCTCACCCCCGAGGTCCGCGACCAGCTCCTGCCCACGCTCTCCCAGCTCTACCACGGCGTCCGGGGCAACCTCGACGACCGGTAGCCGGCGAAGACCAAGGGGGGTCCGCAGAGCGCACAACCGCTGGTCCATGCCACAGAGAGGTGGCCCGCCATGCCCCCGTCCCCCACCGCCGCGTCCCGCGCGGTGCTCGCCCGGCTCGACGAGTCGGCGTTCACCGCGCGGCACCTCGGAATCTACGTAACCGTCCTCTTGGGACACTTCCTGTGCGGGTTCGTCATCAACCTCACCGGGGTCGTCCTGCCGGGCGTCGTCAAGACGTTCCACCTCACCAGCGAATCGGCCGGGGTGTTCTCCTCGGTCCTGTTCGCCGGCATGCTCGTCGGCGCGGCCGTCGCCGGCACCGTGTCCGACCGGTTCGGCCGGAAAGTACCGCTGGCCATCACGATCATGGTCTACGCGCTGTTCTCGCTGGCCGCCGTTTTCGCGAGCAGCTTCGGCGCGCTCCTCACCTTCCGGGCGCTGCAAGGCATCGGGCTCGGCGCGGAGATCGCCGTGGCCCTGCCCTACATCGCGGAGTTCGTGCCGTCCCGCCACCGCGGGCCGCTCGTCACCGCGGCCACGGCCGCCTGGCTGATCGGCCTGCCGACCGCCGCTGCGGTCGGGACCGCCGTGGTGCCCGTGTGGGGCTGGCGGGCGATGTTCGCGATCGCCACCGTGCCGGTGCTCGTCGGTGCCGCCATGCTGGCCACGCTGCCGGAGTCGGTGCGCTACCTGCTGCGCCGCGGCCGGCTCGCCGCCGGGACGGCGATCGTCGACACGCTCTGCCGCGGCACCGCCACGAGCGCACCCGCCGAGCACCCCGAGGCGCCCGAAACCCGCGGCACCGTGCGCACGCTCGTCGCCCGGCGCTACCTGCGCTACACGGTCGCCCTCTGGTTCATGGAGGTCTGCGCCGGGGCGTTCCTCTACGGGCTTTCCAGCTGGCTGCCCTCGATCCTCGAAAAGCAAGGTGCGGGGCTGCTCAGGAGCTTCGGCTACACGGCGATCATCACCACGGCCGGCGTGGTCGGCGCCCTCCTGGCCGGGCAGCTGATCGACCGGATCGGCCGCCGCGTGGTGCTCGGCGCCGGGTTCGTCCTCAGTGGACTGCTGTGCCTGCTCTGGGGCACCACGTCCGCGGCCGGCGCGGTGATCCTGCTCGGCTCGCTGGCGACGTTCTTCGGCAGCGGCCTCGCCGGCAGCACGCTTTTCGCCTACGCCAGTGAGCTCTACCCGACCGCGAGCCGCGCGACCGGGCTCGGCTGGGCCGCGGCGTGGCAGAAGGTCGGCGGGCTCGTCATGCCGGCGCTGGCCGGTTTCGTCCTGGCCATGCACACCTCGCAGTTCCTGTTCTTCCTGCTCTTCGGGGTCATCTCGGTCCTCGCCGGGCTCGCCGCGCTGGTGGCGACCTTCGAGACCCGCGGCCGCACCGTCGAGCAGATCACCCGGGAGATCACCGGGGCACCGGTGGCGGCCACGCGTGCGATGGCCCGCTCCTGACCCACCCACCGCACAGTGGAGGAACGATGACGATCGACCACGCCGATCAGGCGGAGCTGCGGCTGCGGCAGCGCAAGGTCCGCGACGCGATGGCCGAGCAGGACCTCGACGTCGTGCTCGCCTACGGCCCGGCCTGGCGGCGCGAGAACATCCGCTACTTCACCGACGTGACCCCGGCCGGCAGCGCCACGCTGGTCGTCTTCCCGGCCGAGGGCGACGCCGTCGCCTTCTCGACGCGGCCGTCGGACCTCACGGCGTTCACCGCGCACGGCTGGGTCGGCGAAGCCCGCCGTCTCGACCCGGAGAACCCCGCGGACTTGGGCGTGGTCCTGGAGGAGCTGGCGCCGCGGCGCATCGGGATCGCGCTCCACGAGCTCGTGCCACTCGTGCTCATGGAGACGATCCGCGCCGCGGCGCCGGGCGCCGAAGTCGTCTCGGCGACGAAGCTGCTCGACACCGCGCGGCTCGTGAAGAGCGAGTGGGAGCTGACCCGGATGCGGCGCAGCGCCGTGGTGTGCGCCGCGGGCTGGGAAGCGTTCGTCGACGTGCTCGAGCCCGGGCTGCCGGAGTACCGGATCGTCGCCGAGGTCGAGGCCCGGCTGAAGAACCTCGGTGCCGAGGACAACTTCATGCTCATCGCGTCGGGCCGCGACGAGGTCCGCGGCATGACCCCGCCCGGCGACCGGCGGCTCGAACCCGGCGACCTGGTGCGCACCGAGCTGACGCCCAAAATGGACGGCTACTGGCTGCAGATCTGCCGCTCCGCCGTGGTCGGCACGGCCGATGACGGGCAGCGCGAGTCGTTCGACCTCTTCAACGAAGCCGTCGAAGCGGGCATTTCCGTGGTGCGGCCGGGCATCACCGCCCACGAAGTCGCCGTGGCGCAGAACAACGTGTTCCGCAAGCACGGCTACGGCGAGTACTGCACGAGCGAGTACACCCGCGTGCGCGGGCACGGCCACGGCCTGCACCTCGACGAGACGCCGATCATCGAGGGCAACCACACGGTGCTGCCCGAGAACTCCGTGTTCATCATCCACCCCAACACCTACACGCCGCTGGCCGGCTACCACGTGCTCGGCGACCCGGTGCGCGTGACCGCCGACGGCTGCGAAGTGCTGATCACGACCGAACGCAAGCTGTTCGAGACAGGAGCCATGGCGTGAAACGAGGGTTGCACGTACTCGATCCCGCGGAGGTCCCCGACCGGGAGTGGCACGACCGCGTGGCCGCGCTGCAGCGGGCCATGGCCGCCGAGGGCGTCGACGTCGCCCTCGTCTACGCCGACGTGTCCCGCTCGGACGACCTCGCCTACCTGACCAACCTGTGCCTCTACTGGAACGAGGGCGTGCTCGCGATTCCCGCCGAGGGGCCCGTCACGTTCCTGACGAAGCTTTCGCTGCGCGTGCAGAACTGGATGCGGCGATCGTCGACGGTCACGGAGTTCGGCAGCGGCAAGAACTTCGCCGACCTCGTCGCGAAGTACGTACAGGGCCGAGAAAACGGCACGGTCGGTCTGGTCGATGCCGCCCTGTGGCCCGCCGAGGTGGCCGGTGAGATCGTCGACGCCGTACCCGGCTGGGAGGTCCGCCGCCTCGGCGGGCTGGTGCGCGAGCAGCGGCTGGTGCCGTCGGCGGCCGAGACCGAGCTGCTGCGCGCGGCCGGCCGGATCCTGGACGACGCAGCGGCGAAGGCGACGGTCGCGGGCAGCACCGCGAGCAGCCGCGTCGAGATCGTCGAACGCGCCCTGCGTGGCGGCGGTTTCCTCGACTTGTACCCGCTCTCGCTGTCCACTTCGGATGGTGTGACGTCCTTCGCCGTCACCGGTCAGTACCGGATGAACTGGGTGTACGCCAGCCGGGTGCTCGACGACGGCGGCTGGCCTGACGCCCTGAAGGAGGCGCTCGCGAAGGCGATCGCCGCGGCCCGGTCCGGCACCACCGTCGGCGCCCTCGCCGAGGCCGCCGCCCCCGCGCTGGCAAAGCTGCCCGAAGGCGCGAAAACCGAGGTCCGCTGGGTCAACCAGGCGGACCTGTCCACCGCGGGCGAATTCCGCGCCCAGGAACCCGGAACCGTGCTGGCCGACGGCGAGGCGGGCGCGGTGTCCGTGGAGGTCGCGTTCGCCGACGGCGGCAGCGCGGCCGTGGCCGAAACCGTTCGCGTCACCGACGGCGAACCCGAACACCTGACAGGAGCACGACGGTGAGGATCCTTTCCAACGGCGACATCGAGCAGGTGCTCACCGCCGGCGAAACGCTCGACGCGCTGGAAACCGCCTACCGGGAGCTGTCGTCCGGCCAGGGCGCCAACCGGCCGCGCAACCACACGTACTTCCCGGTCGAGGACCGCCGCCACCCCGGCTTCCGCTTCCGGTTCAAGTCCCAGGAAGGCGGCAACGTCTCCAGCGGCGTGTGGGCGCTGCGGATCACGTCCGACATCGCCGGCGTCGAGACGCTGCCGAGCGGCGTGCAGCGGCGGCGGCTCATCCCGGCCGCGCCCGGCGGCCGGTACGTCGGGCTCGTCACGCTCTACAGCCTGACCACCCTGGAACCGCTGGCCATCATGCACGACAGCTTCATCCAGAAGATGCGCGTCGGCGCCACCTCGGCGCTCGGCATCCGCGAGCTGGCGAACCCGGACGCGACCGTCGCCGGGATGTTCGGCTCCGGCTGGCAAGCGGAGGCCCACCTCGAGTGCCTGCTCATGGTGCGGCCGGGCATCGAAGAAGTGCGCGTCTACAGCCCGACGGCCGGGCACCGCGAGGAGTTCGCGCGCGTGTGGAGCGAAAAGACCGGCCGCAAGATCGTGGCCGTCGACGAACGGCGTGACGCCGTGGCGGGCTGCCACATCGTCACCTGCGCCACCGCGGCCATGGAGCCGTGCTTCGACGGCGCGTGGCTCGACCCCGGCACGCACGTCACGGCGATCACCTCGCCGGACGGCACGGCCACCCGCCGCGAGCTCGACGACACGACGTTCGACCGCGCGGCGCGCATCACCGTGCTCTCGCGCGAGCAGGTGCACCACGACAAGCAGTACGACATCCTCGGGCCCGTCGAGCGCGGCCTCATGCAGTGGGACGACATCCGCGAGCTGGGTGACCTGCTGCTGGGCGACGCGCCCCGCCGCACGAGCCCCGACGACATCACCGTGTTCGCCAACAACACCGGCATGGGCATCCAGTTCGCCGCGGTCTGCGCGCGGGCGCTCGCGCTGGCCGAGCAGCGCAACCTGGGCAACACCGTGCCGACCGACTGGTTCCTGGAGGAGACCAGCCCCTGACCGGGCGCGCGGCCACCACCGGACCTTCGAGCGGAGACGCAAACCATGGGCAGTGCACATCGGGTCGGGGGCAAGGTCATCACCTTCGGCGAAAACGTGAACACCGACGTCATCATCCCCGGCCGCTACCTCGTCAGCATCGACCCGGCGGAACTCGCCGAGCACGCTTTCGAGCCGCTGGGGTCGGAAACCCAACAACGGCTGCGGGCCAGCGACGTCATCGTCGCCGGGCGCAACTTCGGCTGCGGCAGCGCGCGGGAGCAGGCGGCCACGTGCCTGATCGGCGCGGGGATCAAGGCGGTCGTCGCCGCCTCCTTCTCCCGCGTGTTCTTCCGCAACGCGATCAACACCGGGCTCGTCGCGGTCGAATCGCCCGCCGCGGCGGAAGCGGCCACCGACGGCGCCGAGCTGTGGGTCGACTACGACGCGGGCACGGTCGAAACGGGCGGGCAGACTTTCCCGTTCAGCCCGTACCCGCCGGTGCTGCGGGAGATCATGGCCGACGGCGGCCTGATCCCGCACCTGATGGCGAGCTTCGCCGCGGGAGGAACGAAATGACCGGCAAGACCTTTGCGCAGAAGGCGATCGAGCGCGCGTCCGGGGTCGCTGACCTCGCGCCCGGGCGGATCGTCGACGCGTACCCGGACCTGTACATGAGCCACACCGCGAGCTGGCGGTGCATCCGGACGCTGGAGAAGATGGGCGTCGAGCAGCTCTTCGACGTCGACCGCGTGGCGATGGTGATGGACCACCTCTCCCCCGCCATGAACGCGAAGACGGCCGCCGACCACGCGCTGTGCCGCGAATTCGCGACGAAGATGGGAGTGAAGAACTTCTTCGACGTCAACAGCGGGATCGCGCACATCGTGCTCATGGAGCACGGGCTCGTGCGACCCGGGCAGTTCATCATCGGCACCGACTCGCACTCCACGATCTACGGCGCGCTGGGCGCCTTCGGCACCGGTGTCGGGTTCAGCGAGATCACCGCCGCGTGGGTCACCGGCAAGCTGTGGGTCAAGGTACCCGAATCGGTCCGCGTGGTCATCGACGGCGATCTCGCCCCCGGCGTGTACGCCAAGGACGTCATGCTCAAGCTCATCGGCGACCTCGGCGCCGACGGGCTGACCTACGAGTCGGCCGAGTTCTCCGGCTCCTACGTCGAAGGCATGTCCGTGTCGGAACGCATGACGTTCTGCAACCTGGCCATGGAGATGGGCGCCAAGAACGCCTACGTGGCCCCGGACGCCACCACGCTCGCCTACCTCGACGAGGCCGGGGTGCCGCGCGACGAGCTGGACATCCTGCTGCCGGACGAAGGCGCGACCTACCGGGCCACCGTGCGCCTCGACGGGCCGGTGCTGGCACCGCAGATCGCCGTGCCGCACACCGTCGACAACGTCGTCGGCGTCGGCGAGGTCGCCGGGACCAAGCTCGACCAGGTGTTCATCGGCTCGTGCGCCAACGCCAAGTACGACGACCTCGTGATCGCGGCCGACGTGCTCGCCGGCCACCGCGTCGCGCCGGGCCTGCGGCTCATCGTGACCCCCGCGTCGGCGAAGATCATGGCGAAGGCGGCGGAGAACGGCGTGCTGACGAAGCTCATCGACGCCGGCGCGATGATCACGAACCCGGGCTGCGGCGCGTGCGCGGGCAACGGTGGCGCGATGGCCGACGGCGAGACCACGCTGTCGACGGCCAACCGCAACTTCCAGGGCCGCATGGGCAGCTACGACTCGAAGATCTTCCTGTCGAGCCCGGCGACGGCCGCGGCCTCGGCGATCCGCGGGGTCATCACCGACCCGCGTGAGATCGTGGCGGCGGCGGTGGTCGCGTGAACCTCGTCGAGAAGATCCTCGCCCGCGCGAGCGGCCGCGATTCGGTGGAGCCCGGCGAAATCGTCGTCGCGAAGGTCGACCGGCTGATCATGCACGACCTCTCCGGGTACCTGACGTCGCAGGTGTACGAGAAGCGCGTCAACGCGCCCATCCCCGATCCCGAACGGGCCGTGCTGGTGTTCGACCACCACTTCGCCCCGCCGACCGAGCAGCAGGCCGAGGTGCTGCGGCACAACCGGGAGTGGGCGCGCAAGCACGGCCTCACGCTGTACGACTGCGGCAACGGCAACCTGCACCACGCGGTCGTCCGGAAAGGACACATCAAGCCGGGCATGATCGTGGTCGGTTCCGACAGCCACACGCCCGTGCACGGGACGCTGGGGGCGCTGGCCGTGGCGCTGGGCAACGACTCGCACGCCGGAACCGTGCTGCCGTACGGGACCGCCTGGTTCAAGGTGCCCGAGACGACCCGGGTCCACCTCGAAGGCACGCCGACGCCGGGCGTGACACCGCGAGATGTCGCGCTGTGGCTCGTCGGCCGCATCGGCGAGGGCGAGCTGAACTACCGGGCCGTCGAGTTCGGCGGCCCGTACGTGCGTGGACTGTCCTTTTGGGACAGGTGGCTCTTTCCGTTGCTGTGCGTGGACCTCGGCGCGAAGTGCAGCTTCGTCGAACCCGACGAGGTGACCGAGGCGTTCGTGCGGACGCTGCCGGGCGACGGGCCGGACCTGCTGGTACGCGGCGACGGCGAAGAGGCGGCGCACGTGCTGCGCTTCGACGTCGGCGAGGTGGACCCGCAGGTCGCGTGCCCGCCGACCGTCGGCAACGTCAAGCCGGTCACCGAGGTGGCGGGCACGCCGATCCAGTACGCCGAGCTCGGCGGCCACGGCGGCGGCCGCCTCGAGGACTTCCGCGCGGCGGCCGCGGTGCTGGCCGGGCACCGGGTCCACCCGGACGTGCGGTTCCACCTCGTGCCGTCCAGCCGCGAGGTGTTCGCCGAGGCGGCGCGGGAGGGGCTGGTGCTCGCGCTGCACGAGGCGGGTGCGACGTGGTTCCCGCCGAGCACGGGCTCGAACCAGGCGTACAACATGGGCGCGCTGGCCGCGGACGAGGCGATGATCTCCACGCACGCCCGCAACTTCCCCGGCCGCAACGGGAGTCCCGACGCGTCGATGTACCTGGCGTCGTCGGAGACCGTCGCCGCGTCGGCCGTGGCGGGCGTCATCGCAGGGAGGACCGCGTGAAGTTCGAAGGCCGCTGCTGGCGGTTCGGGGACAACATCCCGACCGACCGGCTCGTGAAGACGCAGTACGTGTTCGAACCGATGGACGTGCTGGTGCGGCACGTGCTGGAGGACCTCAACCCGGAGTTCCCGAAGCAGGTGCGCCCCGGCGACATCGTGGTCGCGGGCAAGCACTTCGGCCAGTCGTCGGGCCGCGCGATCGCCACGAAGGCACTGCAGGCGACCGGGATCGGCTGCGTCGTGGCGGAGACGTTCGCGCGGACGTTCTACCGCAACTGCTTCGAGATCGGGTTGCCGGCCCTGGAGATCGGCCGCAACCCCGACCTCGCGGTGGACGGCGACCGGGTGCGGGTGGACCTCACCCGCGGCGAGTTCACGAACTTGACGACGGGGACGACGGTGCGCGGCGCGGCCGCCGACCCGTTCCTGGTCGAGATGCTCGACGCCGGAGGGTTGATCGCCTTCGCCAAGAACCGGCCGGAGGTGTTCCGGTAGGACGGCCTCCCCGGTCAGCCCGTCGTCAGCCGCAGCGTGGCGATCCCGCGCATGTCGAGGGTGGCGCCGGTGGGGACTTCGGTGTAGCGCAGCAGCACCTGGTCGCAGCCGGGGCACCGCGCGATGTACCCCATCGGGGCGCCGTACACCGCCGCCGCGGCGAGGCGATCGGACCGGCCGCAGCCCGCGCACACCGCCGTCGCGCTCGTGACGTCGGCGGTGAACACGCTGCTCAGGGGCCCGGCCAGGACGTTCCCGTTGATGTGTGCGTCCGTCATTTCACCCTCCGCTCGCTCCGAACCGCTCCGCGCGCACGCGGCCGGGATCGTGCCCGGCGTCGACCAGCAGACCGGTGACGGTCTCGACGAACGGCGTCGGCCCGCACACGTAGCACGTCGGCTCCTCGGCCGCGGGCAGCCCGTACGCCGTCAGGTCGGCCGCGTCGATCCGGTGCGGCGCGCGCTCGACGCCATCGGGTGCCTCCCGCGTGTACAGCACGACCCGCCCCGGACCGCTCAGTTCGCCGGCGAAGTACACGTCGGCCGGGGTCCGGGCCGAGTAGAGCAGCCGGAACGGCGGGTCGGCCGCCGAGCGGGCGCGCACCATTGCCATCAGCGGGGCGACGCCCGAGCCGCCGCCGATCAGCACCACCGGCTCCGGCTGCTCCGGCCGCCACACGAACCAGCCGCCGAGCGGGCCGAGCACCTCGACGACGTCGCCGACCTCGATGTCGCGCACGAGGTAGGGCGAGACCTCCCCGCCGGGCACCAGCTGCACGGTCACCTCGACGAACTCGCCGTCGGCGGGCGCGGACAGCGAGTAGCTGCGCTGCGCGGTGTAGCCGTCGTCGGCGGTGAGCCGGAGGTCGACGTGCTGCCCGGCGAGGTGTCCAGGCCAGCCCGGCACGGCGAACCGGAGGGTGCGCGCGGTGGCCGTCTCGTCGCGGGTCTCGACGAGCCGGGCGGTCCGGCGGCGGTGGTCTAGTCGCCGTCGTAGCGTTGTTCCCGCCACGGGTCTCCGTAGTTGTGGTAGCCGAGCTCTTCCCAGAACCCGGGCTCGTCGTCGGGCAGCATCTGCAGGCCTCTGACCCACTTGGCGGACTTCCAGAAGTACAGGTGCGGCACGAGCAGCCGCGCGGGGCCGCCGTGCACCGGTTCGAGGGGCTCACCGTCGAACTCGTAGACGATCCACGCCTTGCCGTCGAGCAGGTCCTCCAGCGGGAGGTTCGTGGTGTAGCCACCGGAACTGTGGACCATCGCGTAGTCGGCGGCGGTCTCGACGTCGGCCAGCAGCACGTCGAGCGACACGCCGCGCCAGGTGGTGGCGAGCTTCGACCAGCGGGTCACGCAGTGGATGTCGACGGTCGGTTCCTCGGCGGGCAGCGCCATCAGGTCCGCCCAGCTCCACGACGTCCGCTCGCCGGCTTCCGTGGTGACGGTGAACGACCAGTCGCCGGCCGTCACCGGCGGGGTCGGCCCCGCCGAGAGGACGGGGAAGTCGTCGGTGAGGTACTGCCCCGGCGGGAGCCCGGCGTCGCGCTCGCGCCGCCCTTGGAACCCCCGGCTGAACACGGCCAAGGCACTCCCCTCTCGTCGGGCGCTCACCTTAACCCGCCACGGGCCCGCAGGCGATGTTCCGGCGCGCTACCGACCGTCCGCGACGGGCTGGAGCAGCCGGTTCCGCGCGACGATGGCGTCCTGGGTGGGTGGCACGAGAAGTGCCCCTCCCCCCCTCGACCGTGCCCTGGGCGAAGTCGACGCAAGGCCGTTGGCGGGCTTCGTAGCGCGGGAACGCGGTGACGTGGTCTCCCTCCGATCGCTCGAGTTCCTCGGCGAGGAACTGGGCCCCGGTCATCGCCAGGGACGTGCCCCGGCCCGCGAGCGGGGACGCGCAATAGGCGGCGTCGCCCACGAGCGCCACCCGGCCCCGGTGCCAGGTGGGCAGGTGGATCTGGCTGACCGAGTCGAAGTAGACGCCGGGATCGTCGTGCACCGCGTCGAGGATCGCCTGGACCTTCCACGAGCGGCATTCGGCGAACTGGTCGTAAAGGATCTTCTTCTGCGCTTCGACGTCGCGGTAGTCGTAGTCGAGGGGGTCCGAGGCGAACATCGGCCTCGCCGGGCATGTCGGCGATGGCGACGTAGAGACCGAGATGGCGGATCCAGTCCCGCTCCGGACCGAACACCAGCCGCCGCACCGCCGAGTGCACGCCGTCGGCACCGAGGACGAGATCGAAGCTTTACGAAGTGCCGGAAGCGAACCCGACGTCCACCCGGTCGCCGCGCTCGGCGATCGAGGTCACCGACTCGCTCAGCCGCAAGTCCACGGTTTCGGGCAGCGCGTCGGCCAGGATCCGGGACAGGTCTTCGCGGGCGATCTCGATGTCGTCGGGGGAATCGCCGATGTCGGCGGGCAACCGGCCGACGGCCGCACCGTTCTCGTCGACGAAGTGCACCTGCTCGGTCATCCGGATACGCGCGTGGCGGACCGCGGGCAGGATGCCCATCTTCCCGGCGACCTCGATCGCGTCGCCGCGGACGTCGATGGGCGAACCGTTGCCGCGGAGCCGATCGGCCCGCTCGACGAGCGTGACGCGATGACCGCGCATCCCGAGGTCCCGGCCGAGGGAAAGACCGGCGACGCCCGCGCCGGAAACCAGAATGTTCATGCGTTCTCCACAGAAATAGCGATGAGCCGGGGACCAGTGCCCGTGACGTGCCCGCGGAATCACCGCCAGTCTCGCCCCGGGGGTGGCGGCCAGCCGCCGCGCGTCCGCCTCCGGTGAGCGGTGAACCAGTCCCCGGATCAGCGCGGCGCAGTCCTCGGCCAGGTCGGGGATGCCGTACGGGTCGGGCGGGTTGACCGACGCTCCGGAATCGCGCTGGTCGTACGCGATCTCGATCCCGCCGGCCGTCACCGTGTTCAGCGCACGCACTCACCCGCCGAGACGACCGACGCGCGCCCAGCGGCGCGACCGGGTGGTCGCAACGCTCGCGTGCGGTCGCGGATCCTCGCGGCGACCACGGAGCTCGTCGCCCGGAACGGCGTGACCGGCCTGCGCTACGAGGAAATCGCCGAACTCGCGGGCGTCAACAAGAACAGCGTCTACCGCAACTGGCCGGACCGGGCCGAACTCGTCGGCGACGCGCTGCTGCGGTACGCGGAGGACTCGGCACCTCTGCACGACTCCGGCGACCTTCGCCGCGACCTGGTCGGGTTTCTGCTGGCGTTGTCCGAGCGCCTGTCGAGCCCGATCGGCCGGGCCCTGATGCAGGCCACCATCGCGGCTCCCGTGAACGCGGATCTCGACGAGGCGGTTCGAACTGTCTACGACCTGCGGCTCGCCGCGGTCCGCGAACGATTCGACAGCGCCGCCGAGAAGGGCGAGATCCCGCCCGCCGACAGCTACTTCGTCACCGAACTGCTGTCCGGGCCGGTGTACCTCTACGCCAACCGGCGACGCCACCCCTTCACCCGCGAGGTGGCGGAGAAGATCGTCGACGTCGTCCTGGCCGGCCTCCGCGCGGGCACGCCGTAGAGAGCAACCGATCCTCCCCGTCGGGCGTGTACGTCATGCTCACAGGCAACAGGGAGGGCCAGCATGACCTTACGAAGATCGCTGACGTTGCTCACCGTCGCGCTCGCCATACCGCTCACCGCCACCGAAGGCGCGATGGCCGCAACGGAAACCGCTGGTCAACAGCGTTCCGAAGCGACACTGTCCGCGACGTCCTGGGGTTACGTCGATTCGGCGGCACCGACCACCGCCCACTTCAAGCCATCCGGCACCTTGCCGATCGGCACGTGGGACACCACACCGCACCTCCAACGCTCGTACGTGGACTTCGACCTGAGTTCGTTGCGGGGCAAGCCGTTCACGACGGTGCTGCTGTCGGCCGGCGAGACGCACTACGCCGACTGCGACAGCCGCGCCACCGAGGTGTGGCGGACCTCCGCCTACACCAAGCAGACGACCTGGCAGAACCGCCCGGCGGAGCGGACCCGGGTGGCGTCCAGGGGCGCCGACGGCACCTGCATCGACGACAACGCCACGTTCGACGTCACCACCGCGGTGCGGGACGCGGTCGGCCACAAGGACCGTCACCTCACGCTGGGCTTCCGCGTCGCCGAAGCCCACGAGGCGGACCCGGCGTTCTACCGGCTGATCGCGGCCCCACCGACGCTGCGGGTGGTCGACAACGCGCCGCCCGCGACGCCGGCCGACCTCCGCACCAACGACGCACCCTGCGCCAAGGACGGCACCGGAGCACTGGCGAGCAGCCAGCTGAAGCTGAGCGCGCAGGTGTCCGACCCGAACGGCGACCTCACGTCCGGGCAGTTCGCGTGGTGGCCGGTGGCGGACCCGTCGCAACGGCACACCGGTGCCGGGTCGGGCAGCCCCGCCGCGGCGTACCCGGACACCTCGGACCTCGCCGACGGCACCTACGCGTGGGAGGTGTACGCACAGGACAGCTGGGGGGCGAAGTCGGCCACGGCGGGCCCCTGCCGGTTCACCGTCGACCGCACGGATCCGAACGCGCCTGCCGTTGTCTCCGCGACATACCCGGCGAACGCCGAAGGCGGCGGGGTCGGCGTGGCGGGGCAGTTCGCCTTCTCCCCCAACGGTTCCACCGACGTCGTGCGGTACGACTACAACTTCGGCGCGGACACGCGGGAGATCGCCGCGGGCCCCGACGGCACGGCCACCGTCAGCTACACGCCGACGGCCAACGGCTGGCAGTCGGTGGTCGTGCGGGCGTGGGACCGGGCGGGCAACCTCTCGCTCAGCACGTACTACTCGTTCATCGTCAAGGAGACGCGGCCGACGGTCACGTCCGACCGCTACCCGCCGCAGGGCGGTCCGGACGGCGGCATCGGCGTGCCGGGTGTGTTCCGGTTCGCGCCGGGGATGCCGAACGTCGTGGCGTACGACTACCGGCTGGACGACGGCGCGTCCGCCACGGTCAGGGCCGGCCAGGACGGCGTCGCCGCGGTGACGATCACGCCGGCCACCGGTGGTGATCACGTGCTGTTCGTGCGCAGCACCGACACCTCGGGCGTGGCGTCGCCGGAGCGGGAGTACCGGTTCTTCGTCGATGCGTCACCGGTGGTGAACGGGCCCCAGAACGTCGACCTGGGCACCTCGGCCACGTACACGGCAACCCCGAGGATGCCGGCCGTCGTCGAGTACGACTACTGGTTCGCGAGTGCCGAGAGTACGAAGTGGACGGTCAAGGCGAACGCGGACGGAACCGCCACGCTGCCGGTCGAGTTCACCTCGGCCGACCAGAACCTGCTGCGGGTCCAGGCCCGCGACGCGTCCGGCGGGCTGTCGCCGGTGGCGGAGAAACGGTTGTCGCTCAACACCTGGCGACCGGAGATCGGCTACGAGGGCGACATCGGGACGGAAGGCAAGGCCGCCACGTTCACGTTCACCACCCCGATGCCGAACGCCGTGGAGTTCGAGTACTGGCTGACGGCGGACCCGGCGACCAGGTGGACCGTGCCGGTCAGCGGGAACACCGCGAAGACGACCTTCACCCCACCGAGGACCGGCGACTACGAGATGGTGGCGCGCGCGAAGAACGCGGCGGGCGTGTGGTCGGCGACGGACAACCTCACGTGGACGGTGACGAACGATCCGACGGTGAGCTCGAAGGAGTTCCAGGCGAACGCGCGGGTGTTCCCCGGCAGCTTCACCTTCGATGCCCGCCAGCCGGGCGCGGTGGCGTTCGAGTACTCGTTCGACTGGGGCCCGTTCCAGCAGGTGGCCGTGCAGAACGGGCGCTCCGTGCTGGCGTGGACGCCCCCGCTGCCGCCGGACGGCTCGGCCTCCCACACCCTGCGGGTGCACACGGTGACAGCCGACAACGTGTCCTCGCAGGAGAACACGTACTACTTCAGCATCTTGAGCGCGCCGTACGTGTCGTCCAAGGAGTACCCGGAACGCGAGTGGTCGGGCGGTGCTGGTGTACCGGGGACGTTCACCTTCACGCCGGGGATGCCGGGCATCGTCTCGTACACCTACTACGTCCAGAACGATCGGGGCGCCGTAACGGACGAGCTCACCGTGCCGGCGGACCGTTCGGGTGCGGGGACGATGACGTGGACCCCACCGGACCGGGGCACCTACTCGGTCATCGTGCGGGGCACCACGGCCGACGGCACCACATCGGGTGGCATCGGCTACTCGGTGTACGTCAACTAGTCGCGTGACCGGCGGCCCCGCTCCCGCGAGGGAGCGGGGCCGCCTGCTTCTTTACCGGCGGAGACTCCTCATACCGGCCCGGATTTCACTGATCAGGATCTCGGGCTGCTCGAGAGCGGCGAAGTGTCCGCCCTTGCCGGCCTCGCCGTAGTGGATCAAATCACTGTAGGTGTCTTCGATCCAGCTTCGCGGCAAGCGGGGAATGTCTCGTGGGAACACGGTCACCGCGACCGGCAGCGTCAGCTTCGGGCCGGCCATGGTGGCCGATCGGTTCTCCCAGTAGATGCGGGCGGACGACGCGGCGCTGTTGGTGAACCAGTAGAGCGATATCACGTCCAGCATGTCATCGATGCCGAGAGCGTCCTCGGCGAGCCCGTGGTTGTCCGTTTTGGACTGGAACTTCTCGTAGATCCAGGCCGCCTGGCCGGCCGGGGAGTCCGCCAGGGCGAACCCGACGGTCTGCGGCTTCGTGCCCTGAAGGTGGTTCGAGCCACCGAGTTCGCCGGCGTAGAGGGCCAGACCATCCACGGCGTGGCGCTCTTCGGGGGACAACGTTTCGGGTATCCGAGCGGGGAAAGCGTAGGGGGTGTTCAAGTGGATCCCGAGCAGGCCATCGGGTCGCATCGCCCCGAGGGCGGTCGTCACGACCGAACCCCAATCACCGCCCTGAGCCGCCCAGTTCTCGTAACCGAGTCGCTTCATCAGCTCCACCCACGCGGCGGCGATGCGCGAAACCGTCCAGCCGGCTTCGGCCGGCTTCCCGGAGAACCCGAACCCGGGCAGGGACGGGATGACGACGTCGAACGAGTCTTCGATGTCGCCGCCGAACGCGACCGGGTCGGTGAGCGGGCCGATCAGCTTCAGGAACTCGGCGACCGAGCCCGGCCACCCGTGCGTCAGGATCAGGGGCAGCGCGCCCGGGTTCGGGGACTTGACGTGGATGAAGTGGATGTCCAGTCCATCGATCGTGGTCAGGAACTGGGGGAGCCGATTGAGCTCCGACTCGAACCGGCGCCAGTCGTACTCCCGCTCCCAGTACGCGACGAGCGACCGGGCGTTCTCCAGGCGGACGCCTTGCGACCAGTCGGGGACGGTCTCGGGATCCGGCCAGCGAGTCCGGGCCAGCCGCTGCTCGAGGTCCGCGATCTCCGGATCCGGGATCGCGACGCGGAAGGGGCGGACGAGGTCTGACGGTGCGGTCATCGCCTGGGTCTCCTGAACTCCGGTCACACGGTGCGGCAACCAATTGCACACCGGTGTGCAGACTAGCTCGATTGCACACCCATGTGCAATGATCGGCGGGTGCGGACGGAAACCTCGAGGTGGGCGGCATGAGTGACACGCGGGAGCGGATTCTCGACGTCGCGCTCGAGGTCCTCGGGAAGAACCCCGACGCGGGCATGGCCGACATCGCCTCCGCCGCCGCCGTGGTCCGGCGTACCGTCTACGGCCACTTCCCCTCCCGAAGCGACCTCGTGCTGGCTCTCACGCAACGGGCCGTGAGCGAGCTCGCCGCCGTACTCGCGGAAATAACCGCCGCCTGCGAAGCGGCCGACGAGGCGTGGGTCGGATTCATCGCCCACCTCTGGCCGTTGGCGCACCGTTACCGGGTGCTGGTGGTGCTTCGACGCGGCCAGTACGGAGAGGCGATCCACTCCCTCCTCGGCCCGGTCGAGCAGACGCTGGCCGATCTCGTCGGACGAGGCCAGGACAGCGGGGCATTCGGCCGGCACCTGCCCGCGGACGTGCTGAGCGAGGTCGCCTTCGCCGCCGTGTTCGCCATCGCGGACAACAACCTCTCGCACGGTGCTCTCGGCGTCCACGCGGCGACGATGACGAGCCTGCTCATGCTGGGAGTCCCCGAAGCGCGCGCGAAGTCCCTTGTGGACGTTCGGCCGTGAGCCCCCGCCGCCCGCGCGTTCCCCGACGAGTTCACCGCACGTCCTCGAGGTCGACGACCGCGACGGTGGCCTGGACGGCTTTGGCCGCCAGCGCTTCGAGCAGCGGCCGTCCTCCGGTGTCGGCCAGGGTGACGAACAGCCTGTTCCCGCCGTCGCCGCAGCACGCGGTGGGGAACGCGGCACCGGTGCCGATCGCGGCGATCAGCGTGTTCTCCCGGACCAGCGCGACCGCGCGCCCGGTCGTGGTGGCCACCCACACCCCGCGCGGAGTCGGCCAGATCCCGTCCGGGCGGGCATCGCGGCCGACCAGACCGGCGATGTCGGCGTAGCGCCGACGGTCGCGCAGGGTCCCGTCCGCCCGGACGGTGAAGGCCGTCAGCCGCTGCGCGCCGGTTTCGGCGACGAGCAGGGTACGGCCGTCGTCGGCGAAGGCGAGGCCGTTGGGGAACTCGACGTCCTCGGCGGCCACGGTCGCCGAGCCGTCGGTGGCGATCCGCAGCAGGCGACCCGGCCGCGGCGGCTCACCGGGGGCGAAACCGACGTCGTCGATGTACAGGTTCCCGTGCCGGTCACCGACGAGATCCCCGAGCGGGCCGGTGGCCAGTCGGCTGAGGTCCGCGTAGGCGGCGAACCGTTCTCCGGTCCAGACTCCGACGCGCTTCTCGTGCATCATGGCGGCGGCGAGCCTGCCGTCGGGCAGGAACCACAACCCGTTCGACGGGGACTCCAGCTCCGTGGCGGTCCAGCGCCCGCCCTGGTCGGTCCACAGCTTGCTGCCCTGGGTGTCGGACAGCCACAACGCACCGTCGTGCCAGCGTGGTCCCTCGCCCCAGCTCATCCCGGCGGCGTACGGCTTCACGAGCCCACCTTCCGGCTGAGCAGGACGCGTGCCAGCTCCTTCGTCGCCGTCTCCAGCTCCGTCGTGTCGGCGGCGAGGGCGAAGGCGTAGCGGTCCGGGCGGATGATCGCCGCGGTCGCCGAGTTTTCCGCCAGCCAAGCGTCGACAGCCGGCCCGGTCTCGGCCACGGTCACGACGCCGAGCCGCTGCCACAGGGCGGCCGTGCCGGCCGACACCGCGTGCCGGCCGACGACGGCGAAGTGGTAGCCGGTGACGTCGTCGAGCCTCGCGCCGTCGGCGGCACGCGGCTGCGGACACAGCCCGGCCGGTCGACCGGCCAGTCCGGGGCCCAGCGGTGGCCGGAGCGGCTCGAGGGTCCGGGGTTCCACCGGTTGCGGGTGGCTGTCGCCGATGCCGAAGGACTCGATGAGGTTGGCCTGCCCCGCCGATTCCACGATGTACGGCCGGACGTGCGGGGAGCGCTCGGTTTCGTAGGTGTCGAGCAGGCTGTCGGCGCTCGTGCCCTGGACGACGGCCGCGAGCTTCCAGGCCAGGTTCGCCGCGTCGCGCAGCCCCGAGCACATGCCCTGGCCGAGCATCGGGGGCATCTCGTGCGCGGCGTCGCCGGCGACCAGGAGCCTGCCCTTGCGCCAGCCGTGCACGAGCCGGGCGTGCCATTCGTAGGTGTCGGTGCGCATGATGCGGTAGCTGCCCGGTTCGAGCCAGCGGCCGAGCGAGTCGTACACCGCCTGCGGACGTTCGAGCTCGGCGGCGTCGTCGCCGTCGAGCAGCATGAACTCGAACCGCAGCATCGGCGGGAAGATCGGCACGTACGTGACCGGGCGCCGCCCCTCGCACAGGATGAAGCCGGTCGTCGCGGGCAGTTCCGCGGGATGCCGGAACGGGTGGACGTCGACGATGAGGGACCGCTGGGTGCCTCGCAGGTCCTCGACCTCGGCGCCCATCAGCCGCCGGACGAGGGAGCCAGCCCCGTCGCAGCCCACGACGTAGGCCGCTTTCAGCGCGGTCACGCGGTTCGTCCCGCTCTCGGTCATCGTGACCGTCACCGCGTCGACGTCCTGGTCGAGCGCGGTGGCCGCCCAGCCGAACCAGAGGTCGACGTTCTCCTCGCTCGCGAGCAGGCCGCGCAGGCGCGATTCGAAGTCGGGCTGGTGGAACTGGTAGTCGGTGCGCCAGCCCTGACCGGATTCGTCGGCGGGGTGGGCGAAAGCGAGGAACGGCGCACCGTCCGGGCGGTACAGGGTCCACCCGGTCTGGCGCAGGAACCGCCGTTCCAGGTCGGCCGCGCCCAAGGTCTGCAGGAGGCGCATGGTTTCGTCGTCGAGATGGGTCGCCCGGGGATGCTGGCAGACGATCCGGTTCGGGTCGACGGCGGCGACCCGGAGCCCCTTCAGGCCGAGCAGCCGCGCGAGGGCCAGTCCCACCGGTCCGCAGCCGACGACGGCGACGTCGTAAGTGTCCATGGTGGTCTCTCTCATCGGGTCGGCTCGGCCGGCCGCGGGTCAGGGAGGGCTTCGGTGGTCCGCAGCGGGCTCTTCGCCCGGTTGGCGATCGCCAGGAGCGCGCCGAGCAACGCCGGGAGCGCGAAGAGGACGAAGTTCCACCGCGGCGCGAAACCGGCGGCGAGGATCCAGCCGCCGAGGGTGGGGCCGGCGATGGCGCCGATCCGGCCGACGCCCAGCGCGACCCCGATCGCGCTGGCGCGGGCGTGCACCGGGTAGACGCGGGAGAGGTAGACATTGACGAGTCCCTGGACACCGAGCACCCCGGCGCCACCGACCAGCACGGTCGCGTACAGGATCGCCTGCGGCGTCCGGACGCTCAGCGCGACGATCGCGATCCCGGCGACCAGGAAGCTCGCGACGACCGGGCCCTTCGACCCGACGCGGTCGGCGACCACCGCCATCCCGAGCCCCCCGATGGTCGCGCCGAGGTTCAGCAGCATGAGGAAGGTCAGCGACGACCCCAGCGGGTACCGCGCCGCCTGCATCAGCTGCGGCAACCAGGTGTTCATGCCGAAGATCAGCAGGAACGAGCAGATCACCATGCCGCAGAACAGAATCGTCGTGCCCAGGTACGGCGGGCGCAGCACGAGGCGCATCCCGCTGTCCCGGTCCGGGCTTGCCCCTCGTGCGGTCTTCCCCCGGTAAGCCGGTGACTCGGGCAGCCAGCGCAGGGTGGCCGGAAGCAGCACCACCGCCGCGGCCCCGCCGATCAGGTACTCCGGCCGGAAGTTCCCGTGCAGCAGCGTGTTCGCCACCACCGCGGCCAGCGAGCCGCCCACGGTGTTGCCGCACAGCACGATCGCCGACGTGAGGTTCTTCCGCTTCGCCGGGGCGAGTTCGAAGACCAGCGGCGCCAAGGCGGGGAAGATCGCGCCGACGCCCAGGCCGACGACCAGCCGCCCCGCGCCGAAGATCGCCGGGTCGGCGGCGAACCCGGAGGCGAACATGCCCAGCGCGACGAGCCCGATGCTGACGAGCGTCGTGCCCCGGCGGCCGTGGCGATCGGTGAACTGGCCGACCAGCAGCGCGCCGATCAGCATCCCGACCGGGGTGACACTGCCCAGCATCCCCAGGGTGGCCAGGGAAAGGTGCCAGGGCTGGTGCTGGAGCAGCAGCGGGGTCGTCGCGCCGAAGGCGACGAGGTCGTAGCCCTCCAGCGTCATGATGGCGAGCCCGATCCCGGCCGCTTTCCACGGCAGGCCGGGCGGTGGTGGTGTGCTCACGTTCGGGCTCCTCCGTCCTGGGGCCGGCGCGACAGGTGCAGCACCCGTTCGGCGTTGCCGTGGCCGATCTTCGCCCGGTCGGCGTCGCTGAGCGGTGCGTGTTCGAGGAAGCGCACGGCTTCGGCGGTGTCTTCGAACGGGTAGTCGACGGCGAACAGGATGGCGTCGGCACCGATGGCGAGGACCGCGCCGGCGAGGGCGGCCGGCGAGCACACGCCGCTCGTGGTGATCAGGATGTTGCGGCCGAAGTACTCCGACGGCTTCCGGGCCAGCGGGCGCTTTTCCTGCCGGGCGTAGCGGGAGTCGAGCCGGGCGAGCTGGAACGGCAGGAACTCGCCCAGGTGGCCGAGGATCAGCGTGGCGCGGGGATGCCGGTCGAATACCCCGCCGAAGACGATCCGGAGGGCGTGCCCGCTCGTTTCGGCGCCCCAGCTCCACAACGGGCCCCGCAGCTCGGGACGGTCCTCGAGCACCCGCCACGGCTCGGCCGGGGGCGCGCCCGGGTGGAGGTAGAGCGGCACGTCCAGGTCTTCGAGCGCGGTCCACACCGGGTCGTGGCGCGGATCGTCGAGGTAGGTGCCGCCGGTGTGGTCGTTGACGAGTGCCCCGCTGAGCCCGAGGGTGCCGACGGCGCGGTGCAGCTCGGCCACGGCGGCCTCGGGATCCTGCAGCGGCAGCGCGGCCAGGCCGCGGAACCGGTCCGGGTGCGCGGCGAGCACGCCGGCCAGGTGGTCGTTGGCGAGCCGGGCGTCCGCCACGGCCTGCCGCGCGTCGGTCAGGCCCTGGATGCCCGGGGCGGTCAGCGACAGCACCTGCACGTCGATGCCGTGTTCGTCCATGTCGGGCAGCCGGAAGGCGGTGAAGTCGCCCAAGCGCTTCGCCCAGTCCTCGATCCAGTGGGCGGCGGTTCCCGTTCTCGGAACGGGGAACCTGGCCTGCAGTTCGGGGATGGCGAAGGCCTCTTCCATCGCGATGAGACGCATGGCACTCAGCTTCCTTGGGGGGTTGATGAACGACAGCGGGCCTCAGGCCCGGAGCCCGCCGTCGACCGACAGCGCGATCCCGGTGACGAACGACGCGGCGTCCGAGCACAGCCACACTGCGGCCGCGGCAGCTTCCTCCGGCGTGGCCAGCCGGCCGAGCGGGGTGATCGCCTCCTGCATCGCGATGATTTCGGTGCCCGTCGCCCACTTCTCGAACCCCGGGGTGCGGGTCGGGCCGGGGCACACCGCGTTGACGCGAACGCCGCGCGACGCGTAGTCGACCGCGGCGACCTTCGTGAGCCCGACGACGCCGTGCTTCGCGGCCACGTAAGCGGGCGCGTTCGGGATCGCGGCCAAGCCGCCGTTGGAGGCGACGTTGACGATCGCGCCGCCGCGCTCCAGCACGGGCAGCTCGTGCTTCAGGCACAGGAAGGTCCCCGTCAGGTTGACGTGCACCACCCGCTCGAACTCGCCCAGGGTCGTCCGTTCGAGCAGCCCGCGCGAGGACATGCCTGCGTTGTTCACCGCGAAGTCGAGGCCGCCGAAGGCCGCGACCGTGCGCTCGACGGCCGCCCGCACGGATTCTTCGTCCGCGATGTCGACGGCGGCGGCCACCGCGCGCCCGCCGGCCTCTTCGATCACGGCGGCGGTCTCGGCCGCGGCGTCGACGTCGATGTCGAGCACGGCGACCGAGGCGCCTTGCCGGACGAACTCGATCGCCGCCGCGCGGCCGATCCCGCTGCCCGCGCCGGTGACCAGTCCCCGCTTGCCGGGCACGGCGGTCACGACAGCGGCTCGTGGTTCGCCCGGGCGACCCGGTACGGGTGCCGCGACTGCCGGCGAGCCGCGACCGGCTGCGCGAAACCGGTGTCGAGCATCGCCCGTTCGATATCCGCGAGGTACTGGTCGAGCTCGGCGTCGGGGAGGGGTTGGTCGAAGGAAACCAACTTCGTATGCGTGATCATGCCTCGATTCTTGGCCCGTCACGGCGTCGACGTCCAAGACCGATCGGACATTCGGCGATAACCTGGAGGCATGGTCGAACTGGAGACGCGGGAGCTCGAGTACTTCATGGCCGTCGCCGACGAACTGCACTTCGGCCGGGCGGCCGTCCGCCTCTCGATCGCCCAGCCCGCGCTGTCGAAGGCGATCCGGCGGATCGAGGGACGGCTCGGGGTCCCGCTGTTCGTCCGCTCCAGCCGTCAGGTGTCGCTCACCCCGGCCGGGCAGGCGTTGCGGGAACACGGCAGGCACGCGCTCAACGCGGTCAGCGCCGCGGTCCGGAACGCCCGCCGCGCCGACGAGACCCAGGCCCACCTGCGGCTCGTGCTCAAGCCCGGCGGCGACGCGGGCCTGCTGTCCGGGATCCTGGCCGGCTATGCCCACCAGCCGGGCGCCCGCCGGGTCGACATCCTGTTCAGCGGCCCCGCCGACCGCACCGACTTCCTGCGCGACGGCCGAGCGGACGTCGGCCTGCTCTACGCCCCGTTCGACGACCTCGACGGCTTGGCCCACGAGACGCTCTACACCGAGCACCGCGTGGCCATAGTTCCGCCCGGACACCGGCTGGCCGTCCGGGACTCGGTACGCCTGGCCGATCTGGCAGGTGAGACGCTGCCGCGCTGGAAGGGCGTCCCCGGCGGCGACGGAACCGGCCCCGAGGTCGCCGACGTGGTCCAGCTGATCGACATGATCAAGGTGGGCCGGATGATCGGCGTGCTGCCCCGCTCTCTGATCGAACCGAGGCAGGCCGGCGTGGTGTGCGTCCCGGTGATCGACGCACCGCCCAGCCGTCTCGTGCTCGCCTGGAACGAGCACGACCGCCGGCCGCTGGTCGCGTCGTTCGTGGCTGCCGTACTGGCGGCCAAGCCCCACGAGGCCCGTTAGTTTTCCCGTCAAGCCAGCACTTTCCTAAGAGGAAACCGATGGGGGCGAGGTGGGTGGACGTGATGTTCGCCCTCGCCGTCTTCCTCTACCTGGCCTCGACGGACTTCCTGCCCATCGCTGCCGACTGGAAGGGACTGGCGCTGGCCGGGCTCGTGCTGGCCTACGTACTGGTGCTGCGTACCCGGCGAGGTGCGACGTGGCTGGGGCACAGCGTGCGGGTGGACAAGTCGGCGCTGATCCGGCGCAGCCGCGCGGGAGGCGCATCCCATGGCCACGCCTGACCTGGATCCACTCCTGCTGGACCCCACCCGGCTGTCCATCGTGGCGCTGCTGGCCGGCGCGGAGTGGGCCGAGTTCGGCTGGGTTCGCGACTCGGCGGGGTTGTCGGACTCCGCGCTGTCGAAGCAGATCACCAACCTGGCCGGCTCCGGATACGTCGAAGTCAAGAAGGGGTACGTGGGCAAACGCCCGCGAACTTGGCTCAACCTCAGCGAGTCCGGGCACCGCACGCTGCGCGCCCACGTCGCGGCCCTGCACCGGATCGTCGAGCAGTCCCAGCGGACCGACAGCACATACCGCGCGGACGAACCGAACGACTTGTGACGACGACGGCGAACATCCAGCAGCCGTCAACTCGGCTCGGCGGACAGGCGCAGGGTCCGTGACAAGCCCAGCGCCGCCGTCCGGACCGCCGGGGCCAGGTGCGCCGGCCGGAACTGTTCGCGCGGGACCGCCACCGACAGCGCCGCCACGACCACCGCGCCGCTGAACACCGGGGCCGCGATGCAGCTCACCCCCAGCGCCGCCTCCTGTTCTTCGTACGCCAGGCCGGCCACCTGCGTCTGCTCCAGCGCGGTACGCAGCCGCAGCGGGTCGAGGATCGAAAAGGGCGTCAGCCGCGGCAGCGGGTCCGCCAGGATCGCGTCCGTCAGCCCGGGCTCGGAGAACGCGAGCAGCGCTTTGCCGATCGCCGTGCAGGTGAGCGGGAGCCGGCCGCCGATCCGGGACGGCAGCGGCACCGCGTCGTGGCCGTGGATGCGTTCGACGTAGACGACTTCGCGGTTCTCGCGGACGCCGAAGTGGACGGTCTGGCGGGTGCTCTCGAACAGGTCCTGCAGGAACGGCAAAGCGGCTTCCCGGAGGTCCTGACGGCGAGGCACCAGCGAACCCAGTTCGAACAGGGTGCCGCCCAGCCGGTACTGCTCCCCCACGCGCTCCAGGAACCCGAGCCGGACGAGCTCGCCGACCAGGCGGAACGCCGTGGTCTTGGTCAGCCCCGCCCGGGCCGCCAGTTCCGTCAAGCGGAACGACCCACCTTCCGGCCGGTAGACAGCGAGGACAGCGGCCGCCTTGTCGAGCATGTTGCCGCTCTCGCCGTTCCGTGTCACGGAACAAACTTTGGCACACCGCCGGACCACGGCCTATACCTGGCGGGTCACGATCCCTGCTCCGGAGGTCCCGATGAACGAGGCCGTCCCCAAGGCCGCGGCGGTGCTCGCGGCCGCGGCCGCCACTGCCACGCCGTGCCCGCCGATCCGCGATCTGTTCGCCGACGGCGACCTCGACGCGGCCTACGCGGTGCAGCGACTCAACACCGAGCGGATGCTCGCGGCCGGGCACCGCCTGGTCGGGCGCAAGATCGGCCTGACGTCGCCGGCTGTGCAGCGGCAGCTGGGCGTCGACCGGCCCGACTTCGGCGCGCTCTTCTCCGACATGGCCCTCGACCACGGCGGAAGCGTCCCGGCCGGCCGGCTGCTGCAGCCCAAGGTGGAAGCGGAGATCGCGCTGATCCTGGGCGCCGACCTGCCCGGTCCCGAGTGCTCGGTCGCCGACGTCCGCGCGGCGACCGCGTTCCTCGCTCCCGCGCTGGAGATCGTGGACAGCCGGATCGCCGGCTGGGACATCACGATCGTCGACACCGTCGCCGACAACGCTTCCTCCGGCCTGTTCGTCCTCGGCGACACCCGCGAGGCACTCGACGACGTCGAGCCGGCGGAGGTCGAGATGCGGCTCCACCGCGACGGCGAACTCGTCTCCCAGGGCGCGGGCCGGGACTGCCTGGGCGACCCGCTCAACGCCGCGGCCTGGCTCGCCACCACGCTCGCCCGCCGCGGCGAGCCCCTGCGCGCCGGCGACGTCGTCCTCACCGGGGCACTGGGGCCGATGGTCCCCGCCGCCCCCGGCGACGTCTTCACCGCCCGGATCTCCGGCCTCGGCGAGGTCGGGATCCGCTTCGAGGGGACGGGCGCATGACCGCGAAAGTCGCCGTCATCGGCTCGGGCAACATCGGCACCGACCTGATGATCAAGATCCTGCGCCTGTCCGAGCACCTCGAGATCGCCGCCATGGCCGGCATCGACCCCGATTCCGACGGCCTCGCCCGGGCGCGCCGCCGCAAGGTCGCCACCACGCACGAAGGCGTCGACGGGCTCGTCCGGCTCGACGAGTTCGCCGACGTCCAGTACGTCTTCGACGCGACCTCGGCAGGAGCGCACCGGCACCACGACGAGGTCGTGCGCGGCCTCGGCCGCACCGTCATCGACCTCACGCCCGCCGCGCTCGGCCCCTACGTCGTGCCGCCGGTCAACCTCGGCGAGCACCTCGACGCCCCCAACGTCAACATGGTCACCTGCGGCGGCCAGGCCACCATCCCGATCGTGGCCGCGGTCGGCGCCGTGACGCCGGTGCACTACGGCGAGATCATCGCGTCCATCTCCTCGCGCTCGGCGGGGCCGGGCACGCGGGCCAACATCGACGAGTTCACCGAAACCACCGCCTCCGCGATCGAAAAGGTCGGCGGCGCCACCCGCGGCAAGGCGATCATCGTGCTCAACCCGGCCGAACCGCCGCTGATCATGCGCGACACCGTCCACTGCTTGGTGTCCGAAGTGGACACTGTGGACACCGAGGCCATCACGGCGTCAGTCGAAGAGATGGTGGGCCGGGTGCAGGCCTACGTCCCCGGCTACCGGCTCAAGCAGAAGGTCCAGTTCGAAACCGTCGCCGCCGACGACCCCCTGCACCGCCTGGTACCGACCGGCGACGCGGTCAAGGTCTCGGTGTTCCTCGAGGTCGAGGGCGCCGCGCACTACCTGCCGGCCTACGCCGGGAACCTCGACATCATGACCTCGGCCGCGCTGCGGACCGCCGAACGCATGGCCGGCCACCAGGAGGCCCTCCGATGACCGACTTGTACATCCAGGACGTCACCCTGCGGGACGGCATGCACGCCATCCGCCACCGCTACACCGTCGAGCAGGCGCGCGCGATCGCCGGCGCGCTGGACGCGGCCGGCGTCGCCGCCATCGAGATCGCCCACGGCGACGGGCTGTCCGGCTCCAGCATCAACTACGGCGTCGGCGCCCACACCGACTGGGAGTGGATCGAAGCGGTCTGCGACGTCACGCACAACGCGATCCCGACCACGCTTCTGCTGCCCGGCATCGGCACGCTGCACGACCTGCGGGAGGCCCACCGGCTCGGCGTCCGTTCGGTCCGCGTCGCCACCCACTGCACCGAAGCCGACATCTCCGCCCAGCACATCGGCGCCGCGCGCGAGCTGGGCATGGACGTCGCCGGCTTCCTGATGATGTCCCACCTGGCCGAGCCGGCCGAGCTGGCGAAACAGGCCAAGCTGATGGAGTCCTACGGCGCCGCGTGCGTCTACGTCACCGACTCCGGCGGCCGGCTCACCATGGACGGCGTCCGCGACCGGGTTCGCGCCTACCGGGAGGTCCTCGAGCCGCAGACGCAGATCGGCATCCACGCCCACCACAACCTCGCCCTCGGCGTCGCCAACAGCGTCGTCGCGGTCGAGAACGGCGTGGTCCGGGTCGACGCCTCCCTCGCCGGACAGGGCGCCGGAGCGGGCAACTGCCCCCTCGAAGCGTTCATCGCGGTGGCCGACCTGATGGGCTGGGACCACGGCTGCGAGCTGTTCCCGCTCATGGACGCGGCGGACGACCTGGTGCGCCCGTTGCAGGACCGCGAGGTGCGGGTCGACCGCGAGACGCTGAGCCTCGGCTACGCGGGCGTCTACTCCAGCTTCCTGCGCCACGCCGAAGCGGCCGCGGTGCGCTACGGCCTGGACACCCGCGCGATCCTCGTCGAGGTCGGCCGCCGCGGCATGGTCGGCGGCCAGGAGGACATGATCACCGACATCGCACTCGACCTCGCGGGCTAGAACCGCGGAGCGAGCCGCTCGGCGGTTTGTCGTCCACAAAGGACTCACCCGCCCGGCGAGTGCGGCCGATACGGTCAGGTCGGCGATCCGGTTGCCTCGAAATGGTAACGAAATCATTCCTGTTGCCGGGTTTACAATCGAGGATGGGATTTCTAGGATTCCGCTCCACGAGCCGGCGTGCTCGAAGGTGTGAGGATCGGGAGGTTCCGCAATGGCGCGTGCCGGCCGGCGAAGAGCGCAGCGGCTGACAGTAGAGGACCTTTTGCGAAGGGCCCGGGAGCACGCTAGACCGGTCACGACGGCCGGGTTCCCGGGCGCGGAGCCCGGGAAAGCGGTCTCCGACCCGGACGAGCACCGCGCGCGCCTCGAACGCCAGGCCCAGGAAGCCGCTCGCGCGCAGCTGCGTGCGGGTGCGCGGATCCGCTGGGCGGCGATCGTCGTCGCGGGGCTGGCGGTAGTGGCCGGCATCGCCCTGCTCGCGACAGTCTCCCGCCCGGCGCCGCGCAACACGGCCTTGTCGTCGGTGCCGCTCCAGCCCGCGGCCACGCTCGCTTCGAGCGCGAGCGCCACCCCGAGTCAGTCCACCGCGCCCTCGACAGCGACCAGTACGTCGACCACGCCGACACCCTCGACGACCCGGCCGAGCGCCGCGCCGCCGCCGGTCATCACGACCGCCCGGCACTGCCCGACGGCCGAGACGGTGACGCTCAACGACGACTCGGACGGCATCGCCTACCGGGGCTCGTGGAACGTGAGCAGCAACCGCGAGTTCGGCGACTTCCACTCCGACGTGCACTACACGAAGACGAACGGCAGCTGGGTCGACTACTCCTTCACCGGAACCGGCATCGCCCTCTTCAGCGAAACCTTCTCCGACGAGGGCCGGATGGACGTCTACCTGGACGACGTCTTCCAGCGCACCGTCGACACCACGAGCGAGGTCCGCCAAGCCCAGCAAGCCGTGTTCAGCGCCTGCGCCCTGCCCCCTGGTCGCCACACGATCCGGGCCATCAAGCGCAGCGGCACCTACATGCTGGTCGACCGCCTCGACGTCACGCCGTGAACCCCCGGCCGACTCGGCCGGCGGACAAGTTGGTGGTCATTCCTTGACGCTCGTGACCTGGGTCACGTACGTTGCCGGGCATTGAATCGTTTCAAGCCTGGCCCGGAAGGAATCATGAGATCGATCCGCGCCCTCATCTTCGCGCTGGCGACGGCGCTGGCGCTGGCCTCGCCGGCGACCGCCGCCACCGAATGCGCTTACACCACGACCGTGACGAACTTCGACGCCCAGGGCAACCAAGTCGTCCGATTCGACACGCGGGGCAACTCCGTGGACGCCCACGACGGGGAGATCGCCTTCTTCGGCGGCACCTACTACCTCTACGGCACCAGTTACGACTGCGGGTTCGCCTGGCAGGCCACGAATTCACCGTTCTGCGGCTTCAAGGTCTACAGCTCCCCCGACCTCGCGCACTGGACCGACCGCGGCCGGCTGTTCGACACCAGCGGCGTCTGGCAGAGCCGCTGCAACGGCGCCACCTACGGTTGCTTCCGTCCCCACGTCGGCTATGACGCGCGCGCTCGCCGGTACGTGCTGTGGGTCAACGTCTACGACAACCAGGTCGGCTTCCGCGTGCTCACGAGCGCGTCACCTATCGGACCGTTCACCGAGGCACCGGTACCGACGTTGGCCGTCAACAACAACGCGCCGGCGCGGGAGACCAACAACGGCGACCACGACGTCTTCGTGGACACCGACGGCACCGGCTACCTCGCGTACACGGATTGGCGCAGCGATGGCGACATCGTCGTGGAACGCCTGTCGCAGAACTACTTGACCGGCACCGGGCAGTACACGCGCGTCGGTCAGAGCCGGACGGAAGCGCCCGCGCTGTTCAAGCGCGGCACCACGTACTACCTCACGTACTCCGATCCCAACTGCGGCTACTGCCCGGGCACCGGGACGTCGTACCGCACGGCCCCGAGCCCGCTGGGCCCATGGTCCGCACCGGCGAAAATCAGCGAGAACTCGTGCGGCGGCCAGCCTTCGTTCGTCTCGACGATCCCCACGCCGTCGGGCACCGCCTACCTCTACGCCAGCGACCTCTGGAACAACGGCCAGCGCAACGAAGCCCTGGCCAACTACTTCTGGACGCCGCTGGAGTTCACCCCGGCCGGCGCGATCGCGCCGATCAGCTGCCGGAACGACTTCTCCCTCACCCTCGCCCAGGGCGCACCGGGCAACCAGCTGCCACTGCCCGAAGTCGACCAGTCCGACGGGGTGAGCGGTTTCCGTTCGTACTGCGACATCGGCTCCGGCGTAGCACGGTTCCAGACGTTCGTCGCCGGCCGGACCGGCACCCTGTCCGGGGTCTCCTACACCGGTTTCCAGGCCGGTAACCCGAACGCCGGGCTGGAAATCAGCGTCTACCGCGCGGACGACACCTCCCGGCCGACCGGCACCGCGCTCAGCACCACCGTCGTGCCCACCACGAGCATCGGCTGGTCACCACGCGAGATCACGGTGCGGCCGGACATCCGCGTGACGGCCGGGCAGCGATACGGATTCTTGGTGCGCTCGGACACCGCGAGTGGGTGCTACGGCTTGGAGTACAACGATTCCGCGCCCTACCCGTCGAGCGGCGAGGCTTACAGCAACGACGGCGGCGCGACCTTCCGCGCGGAAACCGGGCGGTCGTTGAAGTTCTGGACCGCCGTGCGTTGACCTCGACGTAGCCCTGCTACCCGGCGAGACCGATCCCTTCGGCATCACGAACGACGGCGCTTTGCTCGTCCGGCCCGCTCCCGGTCAGTAAACCGAACGCAGCAGTTCGGCGACCTCGGCTTCCGACGGCAGGCGCGGTGCGTTCTTGGTGACGGCGTCGGCGACCGCGTCCGCCGCCAGCGCCGGGATGTCCTCCCGGGTGACGTTCAGCTCGCGCAACGGGCGCTTGATCCCGATCCCGCCCGAGATTTCCCGGACGGCCTCGATCGCCGCACCCGGCCAATCCGGTGCCGGAGTCGCGTGCAGCGCGCGAGCCGTCGTCTCGTACGCCGTCGCCGCGGCTGGCGCGCTGAACGCCATCACCTCCTCCAGCACCGCGGCCAGCGCGACGCCGTGCGGGGTCCCGGTGTGCGCGGTCAGCGCGTGCCCGATGCCGTGGACCAGGCCGAGCCCGGACAGGGTGAGGGCGTGCCCGGCGAGGTGCGCGCCGAGCATCAGCCCGGATCGCGCCTCGAGGTCGCCGCCGTCCCGGTAGGCCGCCGGCAGCCAGCGGCCGACCAGGGTGACCGCCTGGGTCGCGTACGCGGCCGAGAACGGCGTGGACCCGCGGGACGCCAGCGACTCGATGCCGTGGACCAGCGCGTCCAGTCCCGTCGCCGCCGTCACCCGGGCCGGCAGCCCGAGGGTGAGCTCCGGATCCAGCACCGCGATCCGGGGCCGTACCGACGAGTGTCCGATGTAGACCTTCCGGCGGGCGCAGACGTCTTCGGTGACACCGAACCCGTTGGTTTCCGCGCCGGTGCCTGCCGTGGTGGGGACCGCGATCACCGGCAAGCCGTCACCCGCGTCCCACAGCCGGTCCGCGTCCGCCGCGGCCGCGCCGGGGTTGCCCGCCAGCAGGGAGATGCCCTTCGCGGCGTCCAGCGCCGAGCCGCCGCCGAGCGCGAGCACGACTGAATCACCGAAGCGGCGCAGAGCGGCGGCGCCGCGGTCCAGTGCGGCCGTCGACGGGTTGGGGCCCACGTCCTCGTGCACGATGCGCTCGACTCCGGCCGCGGCCAGGATCTTCTCGACCCGCTCGACGATCCCGGTGGCTCGCAGGCCTCGGTCGGTGACCACGAAGACGCGGCTGTGGCCCAGGCTTTCAACGAACTCGGGCAGCTCGGCGACGACGCCGGGACCGTATTCGGTGCGGCCGGCCGGCTCGACGGACAGGCGCATGCTGGTCTCCTTCAGACGGCCGGGACGGTGGGCAGCGGCAGGCGGAAGTCCTGCCCCGCCGAGGTTTCGTACAGCCGCACCGGGCTCATCTCCCCCGCGAGATCGCCGTAGGCCGCTTTGGCCCGGCGGAAGATCTGCTCCACGAGCGCGGCGAGCTCGGTCGGCACCCCGACGTCGCGGCCGAGGTCGACGGCCAGGCCGAGGTCCTTGCAGGCCAGCACCATCGCGAACGAGTCGTCGTAGTCGCCGTCGGCCAGCACGGACAGCACGTCGTTTTCGAGGAAGTGCGACGCGGCCGGGCTGGCCAGCAGCGCCGAGCGCAGCACCCCGAGGTCGACGCCCGCCTTGACCCCCACGGCCAGCACCTCGGACGTCGCCACCAGGTGGCAGAACCACAGCAGGTTGATCATCAGCTTGACGGTGTAGCCGTGCCCGGCCGCGCCGACGTGCAGGATCTTCTCCGGATCGCCGAGGACTTCCAGCAGCGGCAGCGCTTCGCGGAAGTCGTCCGCGTCGCCGCCCACGAAGATCTGCAGCGTGCCGGCTTCGGCCCCGCGGGCCATGCCGCTGACCGGCGCGTCGAGCCGCCGGACACCGCGCGCGTCGAGGACCTCTTCGGCGACGCGCAGCGCCGCCGCGGGTGTGGAAGTCGACATGTCAATCCAGAGCGCTCCGGGCGAGAGCGCTTCGGCCGCTCCCCCGCGCAGGAGGACGTCCTCGACGACGCGGGGGGTCGGGAGCATCGTGATGAGCACGTCCACGCCGTCCGCGCAGGTGCCGGGGCTGTCCACCCACCGGGCGCCCAGGTCGAGGTGTTCCAGCGCCGCTTCGGAGCGGGCGTCGTGGACGGTGACGTCGTGGCCGGCGAGGATCAGGTGCCGGGCCATGTGCCGGCCCATGTTGCCGAGGCCGAGGAAACCGATCTTCATGCTAAGTCTCCGGGAGGTTGAGCCAGGTGGTTTTGAGGGCGGTGTAGGCGTCGAGGGCGTGCAGCGACTTGTCCCGGCCCGCACCGGTGGCTTTGAAGCCGCCGAAGGGGGTGATCACGTCGCTGGCGTCGAAGGTGTTGATCCAGACCGTGCCGGCGCGCAGCCGCTTCGCGACGCGGTGGGCCGTCGTGACGTCCCGCGTCCAGACCGAAGCGACCAGGCCGAAGTCCGTGTCGTTGGCCAGCCGGACGCCTTCTTCCGGTGAGCCGTCGTAGGTCAGCACCGACAGCACCGGGCCGAAGACCTCTTCGCGCTCGATGGTCGTGCCGGGCCGGACGTCGTCCACAATGGTCGGTTGCAGGGTCAGTCCGTCGTGGCCGCCGCCGAGCACGATCGTCCCGCCTTCGGCGCGGGCCGTGTCGAGGTAGCCGAGGACGCGGTCGAGCTGGACGTCGTCGACGAGCGGGCCGAGTACGGTCGCCGGGTCGAGCGGGTCGCCGGGCCGGAACGTCTCCTCGGTGATCTTCACGAGCTCGGCGAGCAGTTCGTCCTTCCGCGCCGCGGGGACGATCACCCTCGAACCGGCGTTGCACGTCTGGCCGGCGTTGTAGAAGATCCCCCACGCCACCGCGGACGCGGCCGCGGAGAGGTCGGCGTCGGGCAGGATCAGCTGCGGCGACTTGCCGCCCGCCTCCACCGCGACCTGCTTGCCGTTGGACTCCCCGGCGTAGACCTGGAACAGCCGCGCGACCTCGGCCGAGCCGGTGAAGGCGATCTTGTCGACGTCCGGGTGCCGGCCCAGGGCTTGGCCGACGACTTCGCCGTGCCCGGGAAGGACGTCGAGCACGCCGTCCGGCAGGCCGGCCTCGCTCGCGAGCCGCGCCAGCAGCAGGGCGGCCAGCGACGTCTGCTCGGCGGGCTTGAGCACCACCGAGTTGCCGGTCGCCAGGGCCGGCCCGAGTTTCCAGGACGCGATCAGCAGGGCGTAGTTCCACGGCACGACCGCGCCGACCACACCGAGCGGTTCGCGCGTGATCCACGCCAGGGCGTCGCCGCCGGTCGGGGCGACTTCGTCGTAGGTCTTGTCGATCGCCTCGGCGTACCAGGCGATCGTCTCGGCCGTCTTGGCGACGTCGACGCGCTGGGACTCGCTGATCGGCTTGCCCATTTCGAGGGTGTCGAGCAGGGCCAGCTCCGCGGTGTGCGCGGTGATCGCGTCCGCCCAGCGCAGCAGGATCCGCTTGCGCTCACGGGGCGGCAGGTCGCGCCAGCGTCCGTCCTCGAAGGACTCGCGTGCCGCCCGCACCGCGCGGTCGACGTCTTCCTCGCTGCCCACGGGGACGCGGGCGATCTCGCGGCCGTCGCGGGGCGACACGCTCGGGAACGTTTCGTCCGAAGTGGACTCGACGTGCTTGCCGCCGATGAACGGCCGGGTCTCGGGGGTCAGCGCTTCCGCCGCCGCCACCCAGTCCTGGTGGGTCAGATCCGCCACCGGTCCACCGCCTCCTCGTCCAGTTCGACGCCGAGCCCCGGCCGCGGCGGGACTTCGAGCTCGCCCGCCGGGGTGATCATCACGGGCTCGGCCAGCATGAAGTCGCGGCGCTCGGGGGTCCAGCCGGGCGGGTCCCAGGGGAACTCGAAGTACGGGCCGCCGCCGACGCCGGCCGAGACGTGCAGGTTGGCCAGCACGCCGATGCCGTTGGTCCAGCTGTGCGGGGTGAACGCGCGGTGCTTGAGCTGGGCGAGCTCGGCGAGCGTCCGGGCTCGGTGCATGCCGACCGCGAGCACGACGTCCATCTGGTAGACGTCGAGGACGTCGTTTTCCAGGTAGCTCAGCAGCTCCGGCACGGAGTGGTGCATCTCCCCCGCCGCGATCCGCACGCCCGGGGTGTCCGCTCGCAGCGTCCGGAAGCCGTCGAGATCGTTGTACGGCAACGGTTCTTCGACCCAGAAGACGTCCAGCTCGGCCAGCCGGCGGACCAGCTTGCGGGTCTTCACCAGGTCGGACGCGGGCGCGGTGTCGCCGGCCATCCGCCAGGACTGGTTGAGGTCGACCATGATCTCGAAGTCCGGGCCGAGGGCGTCGCGGACGGCGGCCACCGCGGCGACGCCCTCGTCCACGCGATCCCGGTCGATGCGGATCTTCATCGCCCGGAACCCGGCCTCGCGGGCGCGCAGGGCCGTCTCGGCGCGTTCGGCCGGCGGCTTGAGCTCGGCTGAGGAGGCGTACGCGGGCAGCGAGCGGGTGGCGTTCCCGAACAGCGTCGCCACCGGCAGGCCGGCGACCTGGCCGATGATGTCCCAGAGCGCGGCTTCGAGCGGCCAGTAGCTCCCGCCGTGGAAGTTGGCGGTTTCGATGGCCTTGACGTGCCGCACGATGTCCAGGGGGTCCTCGCCGAGGAACAGGTGCTCGACCGCCTCGAACCCGGCCATGGTGTCGCCGGAGCCGATGCCGGTGATCCCGTCGTCGGTGTGGACCCGCACGATCGTGGCGTCGAAGTGGCGGCGCGGTTCGGGGTCCCACGCCGCGGCGAGCGGCGGGTCCAGTTCCCGCCGGAGCCGGTCGAGGGTGATGGCGGTGATCTTCATCCGAGGGCCTCCAGCTCGGGCGCGGTGCGGGCCAGCACACCCGGGTCCGGCGCGTAGAACGGGTTGGCCGGCCCGGTGCGCGCGGCGTCGAACACGACGTCGATCTTCGGCGTGCCCAGTACCGCGGCGCGGATCGCGCGGCCGGCGGCGAGGCGCTGGTTGGCGAAGGCCGCGTCGAGGTCGTCCACGGCGGGGTCGACCCAGATCGCGGCGATGATCAGCAGGTTGCCGGTTTCGCTCGCGGGCAGGTCCCCGGCCCCGACGGCGTCGGCCACCCCGAGCGCCAGCCCGGCCTGCGCGGCACCCCAGGTGGCCCGCTGGTGCAGGTCGGTCCCGGCCGCGGCCTTGGGCACGAAGAGGGTCGGCGGCTGGACCGGCACGGACGGGCGCAGCACGGTCACGAAGGGCACGTGGCCCGCGCTCGGCGTGGCCAGCGAGGTCGCCCACGCGGTTTCCACCGGGCCACCCCGGCGGCCCAGCACGATGTTCGTGTGGGCGGCGTTGGCACCCTGGCCGACGAAGGCCTCGCCGATCAGCGCGGTGGACGCGAAAGTCATGGGGGCTCCAGGTCGACGGTTCGTGCGGTGGAACCGACGGTAAGAGCGCGCCGGAACGCCAGGCAAGGCGCGGCCGGACATCGCAACGCGGGTTGCGCTCGCGCCAACTCGTCGTCTTCACTTCGGGACATGGCTCTTCCGGACGACGGTGCCCGGCCCCAGGGGCACGGCCTCCGCCGCGACCTGGTCCTGCTGGAGGCGCTCGCCTCACCCGAGGCGCAGCGCGCCGGCGAACTGGGCGTCGTCCGGCTCGCCCAGCTCACCGGGCGGGAGAAGAGCCAGGTCTCCCGCGCGCTCAAGGCCTTGGCGGACGAGGGCATCGTCGAACGCGACCCCGACACCCTCGGCTACCGGCTGGGCTGGCGGCTGTTCTCCCTGGCCGCCCGGACGGTGGAAAACCGGCTGGTGCGGGTCGCCGAGCCGGTGATGCGGGAGCTGTCGGCCGAGCTCGAAGAGACCAACCACCTCTGCGTGCTGCGCGACCAGGAGGTGCTCACCCTGCTGTCGGTGTCCGGCCACTCGTTCCGGGTGAACGGGTGGGAAGGCCGCGGGGTCCCCGCCTACTGCACCTCGGCCGGGAGGGTGCTGCTGCTCGACGCCACGCCGGACGACCTGTACGTCCGGTTCCCGGCGCTGACCCCGGACCGGCCACTGTCCGAAGTGCACTCGTTGCCCGAGCTGTGGGCGAAGATCCAGGAATGCCGGCGTGACGGTTATGCGCGAGTGCGCGAAGAGTTCGAGGAGGGCCTGGTCGGCGTCTCCGCGCCGATCCGGGACTTCCGCGGCCGGGTGGTGGCCGCCCTGAACGTGTCCGCCCCGGCGGAACGGCTCAGCGAGCGTCTCGACGCGGCGGGCCGGATCACGGCGAAAGCGGCGGCCGCGGTGTCGGCGCACCTGGGCTGGGAAGCCCGGCCCGAACCACCGCCGTCCGCGCGCCTGACGTGAGTTTCCCGGACGCGACCGGCCCGGTCCTGTCCACAATGGACTCGGGCCCGGGCGCCGGCCGAGGCGATCATGAGCACGACCGCGCTCAGCCGGACGCCGGCTCGTCGGGTTACTTGCGGATCATCGGGTTGCCGTAGCCGATGACCAGCCCGCGGGTGAAGGCGGTGACGCCGAACGTCTTGTTCAGCAGCGCCGCCGCCGGGGCGGTGAGGGCCAGCGTGACGCCGGCGGGGGTCGCCGCGCCGAGGGTGAACAGGTCGGCGCGGGCCCCGAAGTCGATCCGCCCGCTCAGGACGCCGCGGCGCAGATCGATGGTGTAGCTGGTCAGGTACAGGCATTTCCCGCCGGCGCGCAGGAGCAGACCGCCGATGTGCTCGATGGTCCCGTCGTGGGGGTTGCCGACGATCGTGAAGCCGAACACGGTCTTGCCGCCGGCCTGGCGCACCTTGGCCAGCACCGGCGACACCTTCACGCCCAGCGAGGTCAGCGCCCTCGCCGCGGCCGGGTCGAGCGTCAGGTCGGTGCGGCCCTTGCCGAAGTGGTACCCGTGGTGGTGCCGGACGGTGTACGACGACGCGTGGACCGGCTGGGCCGCTTGGGCGGGCGCCGCGGTGACGCCGGCCAGGGCCGCGGCCGCGGCGATGGACACCCCGAGCATGCGAAGGCGCATGATCACTCCGTTCTCGTTGCTTCCTGGACACGAGGGGTACGGCGGGAAGCAGCCGATCGGATGCAGCCGGCGCCACGGTATCCGCCGGCCGGGGCGGTCAGGGGCGGAAGGTGCCCTGCAGCATGCTGACGCCGTGCTCCTGCTGGCCGAGTTCCTGCGCGGAGATGTCGACGACCGGGAACCGGCTCCAGGTGAGGTTCGCGGGCACGGCGACGTCGGCTTCGCTGCCGGCGGTCACGCCGAGCGGGATCATCGTCGTGCTGCCGTCGAAGAGCCAGATCTCGTACAACCCCGCCGGTGCCGGCATCCCGGTCAGCTGGACTTTCAGCCGAAGCGCGCCCGTGCCCGGGTCGACGATCCGGACCCGCCCGGTCGCGCCGGCCGGCGCGGACGCCTGGCGGTTCAGCTGCGCTTCCGCGACGACCCGTTCGCCGTCGCCGGTGTTCAGGACGATCACCGTGCCCGCCACCCCGATCGCGGCCGCCGCGGCCGCAACGACCGCGTAGCGGACGCCGCGCCGCGACCGGCGCCGGGCGGGCGGCGGCTGCACCCGGCCGCTGTCTTCGTCGGACGGTGCCCGGCCGGGCTGCCCGGTCTCGGCCGCGATGCGGTCCCAGACGACCTCGGACACCGGCGGCAGGGTCGTTTCCGTACTGCTCTCACGCCCCAGCGCCGCGACCGCGCGCAGCGAGTCGACCTCGTCGCGGCAGTCGGCGCAGCTGTCGAGGTGGGCGGCTTCCGCCGGGCCGGGGGGTTGCTCGTCAAGGGCGAGCAGCACGAGCCGATCGGGGTCCGGGTGCGGCATCGGTCACCTCCTCCGGGGTGCGGTCCAGCTGGGAGCGCAAGCTCTGCATTCCGCGGCGGAGATGGCTCTTGACGGTGCCCAGCGGCAGTCCGGTGCGCTCGGCGATCTGGGTGTGGGTGAGGTCAGCGTAGAAGGCCAGCCGCAGGACTTCCCGCTGCGGGTCGGGCAGCCGGGTCAGCTCGTCGGCGATGACCAGCCGGTCCAGCACGCGTTCGGGCGATTCGGCGACCGCTTCCTCGACCGGGGCGACGGCGGCGGCAGCGGCGCTGTCGCGTTGCTGGCGGCCGCGCGCCCGCAGCAGGTCGACGATCCGACGCCGGGCGATGCCCAGCAGCCAGGCCGGCAGACCCGCCTTCGCCGGGTCGTAGGTGTGCCGGCCGCTCCACGCGGAGACGAAAGTGGCCTGCACGACGTCGTCGACGTCGGCGGGGTCGCGCAGGCTGACCCGGGCCAGCCGCTGCACGGCGGGGCCGTGGCGGTCGAACACCGCACGCAGCGTCTCCGGCTCGCCCGCGGCGAAGCGCCACGCGAGGTCGTCGGCGGTGCCGTTCGTGGCGGCATGGTCGGACACGAGCGCCACCCTAGCCGCCGGTCGTGCGGCGACACCGTCGGATATCGATGCAGATTCGATTCAACGAGCCTGTACTCCAACACCGTTTCGCGCGACGCCGGATCTCCTCGAATCCAGTGCTTCACCTGCAGATTTACCCTATCGAGCGCCTCTGACCGTCCCGCCGAACGCGTGAGACCGACCGCCTCGACGCCCACTTGCGCGGCATCGGAGCCGCTACGCACGTAAGTTCGCATCGTCTCTGCATCGATGATGGGAAGGCGTCACATGGCAGCCAGCAACTCGCGAGCGGCGTGTCGTGGTCCTCGCCCGGCCAGGAGCCGGCGCTGGGCTTCGCGCGCGTCATGAGCGCTCACCTCCGCCGCCGCGCGGGCCACCGCGGCGGGAGTGACGCGGTGGGGGTCGAGCACCCGGCCGGCCGGAATCCGTTCGAGGTCGCGCGCCACGGCGAACTGGTCGCTGGAGAACGGCAGCGCGACCGCGGGCACCCCGGCGGCCAGGCACTCGGTGAACGAGTTGTTGCCGCCGTGGTGCACCACCACGGCCGTCCGGGACAGCAGCGCTCGCTGGGGGACCTGTTCGGCGACGTCGACCCGCGGCTCCCCGGCGAACGCCCCGCGGAGACCACCCGCCCGCTCGCCCGCGGCCACCAGCACCGAGACACCGGGCACTTCGAGCAGTCCCCGGACCACCGTGGTCAAGACGTCCTCCCTGGCCGACAGGAAGGTCCCGAACGACACGAGGACGAGCCGGCGCCGGCCGCCGCCGGTCAGCGCGTCGGCCCGCGCGGCCCAGCCGCCGGTCAGCACCGCCGTCCCGACGTCGCTGCAGTGCCCGGCGAAGATCCGGGCCGGACCGGCGGGCAGGTCCGGCAGCCAGGGCAGCTCCGGGTAGTTGAACAGCACCGCCTCGGGGGACGTCAGCCCGAACGCCCGCGCGGGCGCTTGCCGGTCCGGGGCGTGCTCGGCGAGGAACCCGGCGAACAGTTCGGTGAACACCCGGTCGTTCGCCTCGGCTTCGCCGCGCAGGACGGCCAGCTCCCCGTCCGCCGGCCGGATCGCGTCCGGCCAGTACGGCGGCAGCCCGAAGAAGCGGTCCGCACCCTCGAAAACGTAGCTGGGGTGACCGGGGCAGAAGGCGGCCCAGCGGCGGCCGAGCGCGTACACCGCCAGCGTGACGGCGTAAGCGAGCTGGTCGATCAGGTACCAGTCCGGCCGCAGCCGCTCGTCCAGCGACCGGACCGAGGCGAACACGGCTTCGGGATCGGGCAGCATGTCGGCCCGCCGGTGCCGGGCCTGGGCCAGCAGGGCGGGCACCGCCCCGGCGCGGGTGGCGTCGAGGAACTCGGCCAGGCGCCGCACGCCGTCGGCCTCCTGGCGGGTGCGTTCGGCGATGCCGGTGTTCGCGTTGTCGCCGAACGCCAGCGGCGCGAACGGCAGCCCTTGCTCGGCGGCCAGACCCGCGAACTCCGGCGCACAGGCGAAAGTCACGACCGCGCCTTCGGCCGCGAGCGCCGCCCCCACTGTCGCGAGTGGACGCGCGTGTGAAGCGAACGGCGGGCTCACCACCACGATCCGCGATGCCGTCATCCCGACTCCTCCCTCGTCCCCGCCGACCCTACGGCCCGACCACCGGAGCAGCGCAGTGATCACCCAGGACACCCGGACCACCGCGATCGCCGACCCGCTGACGGTCCTCCGCACGCTCACCCCCGGCGCCGACCCGGTCCGGGTCGGCGCCGTCCGCCGCGCCCTGCACCCGGACTTCGCCGGGCCCGCGCTGGTCGAATACGCCGGAGACCCGCCGGCCGCCGCCGATCCCGACGGTGCGGTGGCCGCGCTGCGCGGCCTCACCCGCCGAGCCTGCCCGCCCACTCCCGGCGAGGTCCTCGCCGCGGTCCCGGAAACCGGCGACGCCGCACTCGACGACCTGGCCGGATCCGTCGCCTTGGACCTCTTCGCCGACGCCGTCGCCGCGCACGGCCCCGCGGCCGCGGCCGCGGCGATCGGGTCCGCGTTCGCCGGAACGTCACCCCGGCGCGGTGCGCTCCTGCTGGACCTCGCGGAACGACACGGCTTCCCCTGCTTGCCGGTGAGCGCGGTGACCGACGCCGGTCACCGCGATCGCGGGTACCGGCACGCGATGTGGCGCTACCTGTCCCAGCTCGGCGAAGCACCGGCCGCGACCGAAATCCTCGCCGCCGCCCACGTCCGGGCCGCGGATCCCTACGAGCGCGCCCTGTCCGCGGTGTGCCTGGCCCGGCAGTCCGGCCAGGGCCTCGACAGTCCCTTGTGGACGGTACCGGCGACCGGCCCGAGCGGGCTGACCCTGGCGCAGTCGATGCTGCTGGGCTCCTTCGACCAGCCCGGCGCCGGAGCCAGCGGCGGGCTCACGGTCCTGTTGCGCCACCTGGGCACCGCCTTGCCCCGCCACGCGGGCATCGCGCGGGTCGTCACGCTGACCTTGGCGGGCCAGGACCTGCTGCGGAGCCGGAGCACCCTCGGGGAGGCCGGTGCCGACCGGCACGTCGTGCTGCGGGTGCCAGTCGACTCCCCCGGCGCACCGGCGCAAGCCGAGCTCTCCCGGCACCGGCCCGCCATCGGGTTCCTGGCGCGGCACCTGCTGTGGCTCGCGGGCTGCACCCCGGACGTCGTCCACGTGCGCTACTCCGACGACGGATCCGCCGCGGTCGCGGACGCGGCCCGGGCGATGGGCGCGCGCACCGTGTTCACCCTCACCGCCGACCCGCACCGCTCGCTGGCCGAGCGGCACCGGCCCGGTGCCGCCGCGGATCGCCCGGCGGCCCGGTTCGACCTGCACCGGGTGTACACCGCCGACCGGCTGGTGGCCGCCGCCGACACGCTGCTCGGGCTGCCCGGCCGGCCGGACGGCGAACTGGCCGCCTACTTCCCGCGGCTGCGCGGTGCCCCGGAACCGGAGTCCCCGGCCGAAGGGATCCCGTTGCTCTCGCCCGTGGCCGCGGCCGACGCCCGGCAGGAGCAGCTGATCGGCTCCCTGTTCGGCTCGGGTTCCGGGTTGCCGCGGCTGGCTCCCGAAACCCGCGGCCTGCCGGTCCTGCTGTCCGTGGGCCGGCTGCACCCGGTCAAGCAACAGGACCTGCTCGTCGAAGCCTGGCTGGCCCGCGGCCTGTACCACCACACCGCGCTCGTGCTCGTCGGCGGCGACCCCGCGCACCCGACCGACGACGAATCGCGGATCCTGAACCGGGTTCTGGACCTGGCGAGCCGGTACCCGGACGCGGCGGGGCGCTTGGCGGTGCTGGCCGCGGTGAGCAACGAGGACGTCCGCTCGCTGGAGCACGGCCTGGTCCACCGGCTGCCCGCGCCGACACCGCACCTCTACGTCTGCCCCAGCCGCAAGGAGGAGTTCGGCATCGCCGTGCTCGAAGCGATGGACGCCGGGCTCCTCGTCCTCGGTCCCCGCCGCGGCGGGCTCGGCCACTACATCGACCACGGCCGCAACGGCCTGCTCGCCGACACCTCGACCCCGGCCGCGTTCGGCGACGCGCTCACCGCGTTCGTGCGCGGCGCCGCCGACGACCCGGTCCGGGCCCGGGCGGTGGCCGCCGCCGGCCGGCAAACGGTCGCCCGGCGCTTCGGCATCCACGAGGTCGCCGGCCGCTTCGCCGCCGTCTACCAGCGCACCGCCGCCGCGCCGGCGAACCCACTCCCGGACAGGGGAACACGATGACGGCCCGCCCGCCGCGCCGCACGGTGCTCGGCGCGACCGGTCTCCCCAGCCGCCTCGCCGCCGTCTACCAGCGCACCGCCCGCACGCCGGCGAACCCACTCCCGGACAGGGGACCACGATGACAGCCCGCCCGCCGCGCTGCACGGTACTCGGCGCGACCGGTTTCGTCGGCCGGGCGCTCGTCGCGGACCTCGGCGCCGCCGGACACCCCGTCCGCGTCCTGTCCCGCTCCGCGGCGCACCACTTCCTCGAAGGCGTCGACGTGACGGTCGGGAACGCCGAGGACCCGCGTGCGCTCGCGGCCGCGGTCACCGGCGCGGACGTGGTGTTCCACCTCGTGCACTCGCTGGCGCGAGCCGACTTCGCCGAGCAGGACCGCGTCATCGCGGAACGCCTCGCCGCCGCGGCCGCGGCGGCGGCGGGGGTCCGGCAGATCGTCTACCTCGGCGGCCCGCGGCCGGTGACGCCGACGTCGCCGCACCTGGCCTCGCGGTCCGAGGTGGCCGACGTCCTGCTCGGCGGCGAAGTCCCGGCGATCGCGCTCCAGGCGTCGATGATCCTCGGCCGGGGATCGGCCGGAGTCGAACTGCTGTCCCGGACGGCCCGGCTGCCGATCCGGCCGCGGCCGCGGTGGACCGCCCGGCGGAGCCGTCCGGTCGCCCTCGCCGACGTCAGGCACTACCTGCGAGCGGCCGTCGAGCTCGCCCCGCTGCAGGGCCGGTTCGACGTCAGCGGGCCGGAGACGATCAGCTACCACGACCTGGTGCGCCGGTGCGCCCGCGTCCTGCGCCGGCCCGCCGCTCTCGCGCTGCCTTCGCCGTTGTGGTCGCACGAGGTCGCCGCCCGGATCGCCGGGGCGGCGTCGCCCGTTCCCACCGCCGTCGCGGCCGGTTTGTTCGCGTCGCTCGAGCACGACCTGCTGCCGGTGGACGTCCCGGTGGAATCCGTCCTGCCGCCCCCGGCCGCCGGGGCGACCAGTCTCGACAACGCCTTGCGGACGGCCCTCGGTGTCCCGATCCCGGCGGCTCCGCGAGGACGGGCGTACCGGCAGGAGAACGCCGAAGGCTCGGCGGCCGCCCCCGAGCGGCTGTGGCGGGAGATCACCGGGCTGGGCGGCGGCCGGTTCCCACCCGCACCCGCCTGGGCTTTGCGCGGCCTGCTCGACCAGGCGCTCGGCGGCGCGGGGCTGTACCGCGGGCGCCCGGACCGACCCGGAACCGGGGACGTCATCGACTTCTGGACGGTCCGGCACCGGGACGACGCCCGGCGTGAGCTCGTGCTGACCGCCGACATGCGCCTGCCCGGCGACGCCGAGCTGACCTTGCGCGCGGAACCGGCCGGCACCGGGAGCCTGCTGCGGCAGCGCGTGCGCTTCACCCCCACCGGCCGCTTGGGCGACGCCTACTGGCACCTCCAGAAGCCGGCGCACGACCTGGTGTTCGGGTGGCTCGCCCGCTCGATCGCCCGCGCGGCCGAAGACTGACCCGACCGGACCGTCCTGAAAGGACAGTCGGCACGCGGGCGGTGGCCGGCCCGCTCCCTCTTGCCGCGCCGGCCACCGGTCCCGCGGGTGCGGCCTAGTCCTTCTTCAGCGCACCCTTGACCTTGCCGACGGCGTCGCCGACGGCGTCCTTGATGTTCTCGACCGCGTCCTTCACACCGGCTTTCGCCTGATCTGCTTGGCCTTCGGCGCGCAGCTCGTCGTTCCCGGTGGCCTTGCCCGCCGTTTCCTTGGCCTTGCCCCCGAGGTCTTCGGCCTTGTTCCCGATCTTGTCGCCCAGCGACATGAGCCGCTCCTTCCGCGTCGGGCACCGTCCCCTGTGGACGGACCTGATCATCAAGACACCCCGGCACGCGGTTCGTCACTTCCCCGGTCGCGTGACCCTGTTCACACGAACGGGGTCGTGACGATTCCGGCGCACCCCGGGTCTTCCCGGCACAGCGGTTCACCTGACCAAGGAGGAACACCATGGCCGAGACGACCACGAAGACCCCCGCTCCCCCGGCGGCGAAGGAGGCGACCGGTGCGCTGGTGACCAGCCAGGGCACGACGACGATCGCGGACACGGTGGTGCAGAAGATCGCCGGCCTGGCCACCCGCGAAGTGCCCGGCGTCCACTCCCTCGGCGGCGGCGCCGCCCGCGCCTTCTCCGCGATCCGCGAACGCATCCCCGGCGCGACCGCCTCGGCGGGCCAGGGCGTCTCGGTCGAGGTGGGCGAGAAGCAGGCCGCGGTCGACCTCCAGGTCGTCGTCGAATACGGCGTGTCCATCGCCGATCTCGCACGATCGGTGCGGCGCAACGTGATCACCGCGGTCGAGCGCACGACCGGCCTGGAGGTCGTCGAGGTCAACATCGCCGTCGGTGACCTCTACCTGCCCGGCGACGACGGCGACGACAAGGCCGCCGACACCGGCCGGGTGCAGTGACCCCGGACGCGGTCGCGATCGCCGTCGCGGTGGCGGGCCTGCCGGAAGTGGCGGGCCCGCACGGCGGCCGGGTCGGGGAGATCGCGACGTTGCTGCCCGGGCGGCGCGTGGCCGGGGTCCGCGTCGCCGACGGCGAAGTGACCATCGGCGTCGTGCTCCGCCACCCGGCCACCGCCACCGACGCGGCGGCCGCGGTCCGCGCCGCGGTCGGCCCGCTCGACCGGCCCGTGCACGTGTTCATCGGCGATCTCGCCGCGTCCACCACCACTTGACGGAGGTTTCCATGAATGCCACCCGGACCGGTCTGCTGACCGGACTCGTCCTCGGCCTCGCCCTCGCGTTCGGCGGCTTCGGCGCGTTCCTGGCCGTCCTCGTGCTCGGCGCGATCGGGTTCCTGATCGGCCGCCACCTCGACGGCGAGATCGACCTCGCCCGGCTGTTCGGCCGGGACCGGGGCTGAGCCATGACCACCACAGCACCCGCCGAAGAGCGGGGCCGGCTGGTCATCGCCGGCCAGGCGGTCGAACGGATCGCCGCGCACGTCGCAGGGGAAATCACCGAGGTCGGCGGCGCCGCCGGGCGCGTCCTGGGGGTCGCCCTCGGCGGCGAAGACGCCGCTCGCCCGGTGCAGGTGGCCGCCGAGGTCGACGGCGACCGGGTGCGGCTGGCCGCCCGGCTCTCGATCACCTACCCGGCCTCGGTGCGCCGCACCACCGAACTGGCCCGGGCCCGCCTGCGCGAGCGGGTGGGTGAGCTGACCGGGCTCGACGTCGAGCGGGTGGACATCACCGTCGCCGCGCTGCACGCGCCGGCCCGGTCGTCGAGGAGGGTCTCGTGAAACGTCGTCCCCCCCGGAGCGTCCCGGCCACGCTGACCGCGCTGGTGCTGGCCGCGGCCGGCGCGCTCGCCGCGACCGTGGCCATCCAGATGGTCTTCGGCGAACGCCCGTGGCTGGACTACGGCGCCATCGCCCGGCGGCTGCACGACTTCCGCTGGGCGGACCTGCCCGTCGTGATCGCCGGCGCGGCCGTCTCGGTCCTCGGCCTGGTTCTGCTGACGGCGGCGGTGCTGCCCGGCAGGCCCACGGTGATCCCGCTCCGCGGTGAGCCGGACACCGGCGTCTCCCGGCGCGGCTTCGGCACCGCTCTGCGGGCGGCCGCGGCGCGAGTCGACGGGGTGGAGAAAGCGCGGCTGAAGCTGCGGCGGCGCAGCGTGCGGGTGCGAGTGCGGACCCGGCGCACCGCACCCGACGGGATCGCCGACTCGGTCCGCGCCGCGGTCGCCGCGCGGCTGGACCGGATCGACCCCGCCCGCCGCCCCGAGGTCAAAGTCCGCCTTCGCGCATCGAGGAGCACGTCGTGAACCGTCCCGCCGGACTCAACCGCACCCTGCTCGCGATCTTCGGGCTGCTGCTGCTCGCCGCCGGCGCGATCCCGGCGGCGATCCGCTTCCGCCTGCTGCCGGCCCTGGGCGCCGACCGGCCGGTCGTCCCGGGCACCGCACTGCCGCCCACGTGGGTGCTCTACGTGACCGCGACCGCCGGGATCGTCGTCGCGCTGACCGCGTTGCGGTGGCTGGCCGCGCAGCTGGTCCGCAAACCGGGCAGCCGCACCTGGCGCTTCGAAACCGAACCGGGCGCCGGGAGCACCGAGCTGGCCACCACCGCGGCGGTCGCACCCTTCACCGAGGAACTGCGCGGCTACGCCGGCGTCCGCACGGCGACCGCGTCCCTCACCGGCCCCCGCGACCACCCGGTCCTGCTGGCCACGGTGTCGCTCGAGCACGACGGCGATCCCACCGGAATCCGCGACCGCATCCGGGGCGAAGGCGTGCCGAGGCTGTGCCGGGCCCTCGACCTGGAGGCGCTGCCGACCCGGGTCGAGCTGCGCTTCACCACCACGACCGGCGCCCGCGTCACCTGACCGGTCAGCCTCCTGGCGGCGCCAGCGCGAGAACGAAACAGGTGTCAGCCTGATTTATAGTTCCCCCGTGGCGAGGCATTCGGCGGTGCACCTGGCGAACCTGGACCTCAACCTGCTGGTGGTCCTGCGGGAGCTGCTCGGCGAGCGGAACGTCACCCGCGCGGCGGCCCGGCTCGGGGTCTCGCAGCCCGCGGCGAGTGCCGCGCTCGCCCGGTTGCGGCGGCACTTCGGCGACGAGCTGCTCGTGCGGTCCGGGAACGGCTACGTGCTGTCCGCGCTGGCCACGCAGCTGGCCGACCAGGTCGAGGCGGTGTGCGCCGGCGCGGAACGGCTCTTCGGCACCGGTCACGACTTCGACCCCGGCGCTTCCTCCCGCGAGTTCACGCTGGTCATGGCGGACTACACGATCGAGGTCCTGGGTTCACGGCTGTCCGCGCTGCTCGCGGCGCGGGCGCCGGACGTCCGGCTGCACGTCCGGCTGGTCCGGGAGGCGTTCGCCAGCGACATCGCCGACACGATCCGGCTGATCGACGGGATGGTCGCTCCCCCGGTCAGCCGGTTCGAGCTGCCCGACGTGCGGTCGGTCGCGTTGTTCACCGACCGCTGGGTCTGCGTCGTCGACGCGGCGAACGCGTCGGTGCGGGGTGCCGAGCTCAGCCTCGAGCAGCTCGCCGCGCTGCCGTGGGTCGCGCCGTTCCAGCCGGACCGCGGGTTCCCGCCCGCCGCGCCGATGGGCCGGCAGCTCGCACTCTTCGGCATCCAGCCGCGCATCCGGGTCCGCGTCGAGAGCTACCAGGCCGTGCCCCACTTCGTCGCGGGCACCGACCGCGTCGCGCTGCTGCAGGAACGCCTCGCGACGCGCGTCGCCGACCGGCTCGGCCTGCGGATCCTCCCCTGTCCCGGTGATCCGGAACCGATCGTCGAACGGTTCTGGTGGCACGCCGGCCACGACGGCGACCCGGCCCACCACTGGCTGCGGACCGTGCTGACCGACCTCGCGCGACAGCTATAACTCACGCTGATACTCCCGCAGCGCGATTCTCTATTTCCGGGGGCCCGGCAGCCCGACCTAGCGTGTGAGCCATGCCGCACCCCCTCACCGAGCTGAAGGTCCGCACCGTCCGCAAGCCCGCCGGGGCGAGCGCCCACCAGGTCACCGCCGACGTCTGCGTCGTCGGCGCCGGCATCGCCGGGCTGTCCACGGCCGTCGAGTCCGCCCGGCTCGGCCGCGACGTCGTGCTCGTCGACGCGCTGCCGGTGCTCGGCGGCCAGATGGTCAACTCCCTGATCGGGTTGTTCTGCGGGGTCTTCGGCAACGCCCCGGACTACCACCAGCTGACGCACGGGATCTTCGACGACATCTTCCGCGACCTGGGCGCCACGGGTGACCTGTTCCAGCAGCGGCGGCACACGCTCACCGTCGGCTACGACGAAGTGGTGCTCGGCCGGTGGGTCGAAGACACCGTGCGGGAGCACGGCATCCGGGTGATCACCGGCGCGGCGATCACCGGCGTCGTGCGCGGCGGCGAGCGCATCGAGTCGGTCACCTTCGCCACCCGCTACGGCCCGGTGGACGTCGACGCCACCGGGTTCGTCGACGCGAGCGGGGACGCTTCCCTCATCTGGGAAGCGGGCCTGCCGTGCCGCCTGCCGGAGCGCGAGATCTACGGCTCGCAGCAGCTCGTCGTCGAGCACGTCGCCGAGGAGGCCGCGCCCGAGCCGGACGAGCTGGCCGAGCGCGTCGGCGCGAAAGCCGCCCAGTACGGCCTGCGCCGGCACGACGGCCTCGCCTTCCACTTCCCCGGCCGGGGCACCGCGGTGCTCAACATGACGCACATCGAGGCTCCGCTCGAGCCGATCGCCGCGGCCGCGGCCCAGCTCGAAGGGAAGGCCCAGGCCGACCGGGTGGTGGCGTTCCTGCGCGCGGAGTTCCCCGAGGCGTTCGGCGGCGCCCGCGTCCGGGCCTACGGGCTGCCCGGCCGACGGCAGACCCGCTGGGCGCAGAGCCTGCACCAGCTGACCATCGACGAGGTGCGGGCCGGCACCCGCTTCCCCGACGCCGTCGCGCGGACCGCGTGGCCGGTGGAGCTGCACGACAGCCCCGAAGGCTACGTCTGGGAGACGTTCGGGCCCGGGCACGTGCACTACGTCCCGTTGCGCTCGATGACTCCCCCGGACGTCCACAACGTCCTGGTCGCCGGCCGGTGTATCGACGGCGACGCGGCCGCGTTGTCGAGCGTGCGCGTGATGGGCCCGTGCGGGGCGATGGGCATGGCCGCCGCGCACGCACTGGACCTGGCCGGGAAGGACAGCGTGCACGACGTCGACCACGGCGAGCTGGCCGCCCGCCTGGTCCGCAACCTCGAGTCCTGAACGGAGGAAAAGCGATGGTCCGCAGCGACTTCCCGCCCGGCACGGTCCGCTGGGCCACCCGGCGCGCCCAGTGGCGGGCCCTCGGGCTCACCGACGAAGACCTCCGCAAGCCGAAGATCGCCGTCGTCAACTCCTCGTCGGACCTGGCGATCTGCTTCAGCCACCTCGACGCGATCGCCGCCCGGGTCAAGCAGGGGATCGCCGCCGCCGGCGGGCTGGCGTTCGAGGTGCGCACGACCGCGCCCAGCGACTTCATCCACTCGGCCGGGCACGGCGGCGGGTACATCCTCTCGGCGCGCGACCTCATCGTGAACGACATCGAGGTCGGCGTCGAAGGCGCGCAGCTGGACGGCATGGTGTGCCTGGCCAGCTGCGACAAGACCGCGCCGGCCCAGCTGATGGCCGCCGGGCGGCTGGACCTCCCGACGCTGCTCGTCGCCTGCGGCTACCAGCCCAGCGGCTGCTTCCGCGGCGGCCACTGCGACATCGAGGACGTCTTCCTCCACGCCTGCGGCACGTCCACTGTGGACGAACTCGCCGAGATGAGCGACGGTGCCGTCGGCGGCCCCGGTGTGTGCCCGGGCATGGGCACGGCCAACTCGATGCACGTCGTCGCCGAAGCACTCGGCATGGCCTTGCCGGGCACCACCCCCGTCGCGGCGAACTCGCCGTCGATGTGGGCCGCCGCCGACGCCGCCGCGGCGCGGATCGTGGAGATGGTGGCGGAGGACCTGCGCCCGCGCCGGATCATGACGGCCGCCGCGTTCCGCAACGCCGTCCGCGTCGCCCTGGCGGTGGGCGCCTCGATCAACACCGTGAAGCACCTCCAGGCGGTGGCCGAAGAGTCCGATGTGGACATCGACGTCCTCGGCCTCTACGCCGAGCTCGGCCGGGACACCCCGGTGGTGTCGGCGGTCCGGCCGAACGGGCCGCACCTCATCGAGCAGTTCGAGGCCGCGGGCGGCGCGCTGGCGGTGCTGAAACAGCTCGGCGACCTGATCGACCCGGCGCCGATGACGGTCAGCGGCTCCCCCGTGGGTGACAACCTTTCTCCGGCCGTCGTCACGGACCCCGAGGTCATCCGCCCGGCCGGGCGGCCGTTCGCGACCGAGCCGTTGATCGTGGTCCTGCGCGGATCGCTGACGCCCGACGGCGGCATCGTCAAGCTCGCGGTCGGCGACGAGCGCCCGGCCGCGTTCACCGGCCCGGCCCGCTGCTTCGGAAGCCAGGAGGCCGCGGTCGCCGCCCTGGCGGACGGGAGCATCACCGCGGGCGACGTCGTGGTCGTGCGCGGGCTCGGGCCGCGCGGACGGCCCGGCATGGGGATGGCGTCGCAGATCGTCTTCGCCCTCGACCGCGCCGGGCTCACCGGCCGGGTCGCGGTGGTCACCGACGGCCAGCTGTCCGGGCTCGTCAACCGCGGCATCGTCGTCGGCGAGGTCCGCCCCGAAGCCGCCGACGGCGGTCCCCTGTCCCTCGTCCGCGACGGCGACACCGTCCACATCGACCTGCCCGGGCGGGTGTGCGACCTGCGCGTCGACCCCGGCGAGCTCGCCGCGCGGGACCCGGAACTCGTTGCGGACCACCACGAAACCGGCTGGCTGTCGGTCTACCGGCGCACCGTGCGCCCCCTCGGCCGAGGAGCCGTGCTCCGTCCCTAGCGCTCCCCCACGATCAGGAGGCCGCAATGGCGCTGCCCGAAGTCCCCCCGTCCACCGTCATCACCGAAGCAGACGAACGGCGCTCCGCCCGCGGTGGCGCGTTCTCGATGTTCGTCGACAGCTTCGACGTGTACCTCCCGGCGCTCGTGCTGCCGGCCGCCATGGCGTACTTCATGCCCGCGAACCTCTCGCCGACGATCCGCGCGACGTTCACCACGCTGCTGTTCACGGTCGGGCTGCTCGCGCGGCCGATCGGCAGCGTCATCTTCGGCAACCTGTCCGACCGGATCGGGCGCAAGCCCGTCACCATGATCAGCGGCTGGGGCTTCACGATCGTCACCCTGCTCATCGGGCTGCTGCCGGGCTACGCGGCGTGGAACTACGGCGCGATCGCCGTGTTCGCCGTGCTGCGGCTGATCGGCGGGATCTTCCTCGCCGGCGGCTACGCCGCCCCGATGCCGCTCGCGCTGGAACAGGCGAAGCCCGCGCGGCGCGGCCGGGTCGGCGGGCTCATCGGCGTCGGCGCGCCCGGCTCGTTCCTGGTGATCAACCTGCTCCTGCTCGGCCTGCTCGACGTGCTGCCCCGTGGCGGTTTCCTGGCCTGGGGCTGGCGGATCCCGTTCTTCCTCGGGTTCGTGCTCGGCCTGGTCTACCTGTGGCACTACCGCGGCGTGAAGGAGGACGACTCGGTGTTGCGGCGGCGCCGCACGGGGCGGCAGCCGGTGGCGGAGCTGTTCACCACGCACCGCGCGCTGTTCTTCAGCGTCTTCCTGTTCACCTGCGGGTACTGGTTCGCCACCCAGATGTCGGTGTCGTTCCTGCCGACGCTGCTGGTGCAGGTGCTGGACCAGAGCCCGCGGCTGTCCTCCACGGTCGAGATCATCAGCTCGGTCCTCACGATCGTGCTGATCATGGTGCTCGCCGCGGTCGGCCAGCGGATCGGCAGGCGGACGCTGCTGATGCGCTGGGCCCTCGTGCTCACGTTCGTCGTGGGCGGCGCGTTCGCGGTGCTCGCGGTGGCCGGCCGGGCCGGGGCGCCCGCGTGGCTGATCGGGCTGATCGCCGTGGTGGCGAAGGTCCTGCCGTCCGCGCCGCTCGGCGTCATCCTCGTGTACCTCAACGAGCGCTTCCCGGCGTCCGTGCGGGCGAGCGGGTACGGCATCGGCTACATGTTCGGGCTGATCCTGCCCGGCCTCTACACGTTCTGGCTGCTCGCGCTCAGCTCGATCATGCCCTACGAGTTCACCCCGATCGCGCTGATCGTCTTCGGCGGCCTGCTGATGTTCGAGGCCGTGCGCCGGGGCCCGGAGACCAACAACGTCGCCGATCCGGTCCCGGCGGTCTCTGCGCAGGAGGTCGCCCGGTGATCCTCACCGACGAGGAGAAGGCGATGCGCGACGGCGCCGACGGGCCGGCGGTGGCGGCGGCCATGGACCTGCTCATCCGCTACGGCGAGGCGCTGGGCGCGCAACACCTGTGCGACACCCGCAACGTCGCCGGGACGAGCACCCAGCCGTCCCCGGTGAAGGCGAAGCTGGTGGCCGAAGGCGGCTGGAACAAGGCGTTCGCGGTGCTCAACCTCGACTGCGACGACGTCGTCGAAATCCCGGACATGCGGGTGCCGACCTGCCAGCTGCAACAGGGCTTCGGCCCGGACTCAGTCGGCGTCGTGCCCTACCCGAAGGAGTTCGTCGAGCTGCAGAGCGACGCCGAAGCGTTCTACGGGCGGCGCGGGGTGAACATCCTCGCCACCTGCACGCCGTACCAGGTCGGCAACCTCCCGGTCCACGGCGAGCACTGCGCGTGGATGGAGTCCTCCGCGGTCGTGTACGCCAACTCCGTGCTCGGCGCCCGGACCAACTGCGAAGGCGGGACGTCGACCGGCGCGGCGTCGCTGACCGGGAAGATCCCGTGCTGGGGCAACCACCTGCCGGAGAACCGGTTCGGCACGCACCTCGTCGAAGTGGACGCGGGCGTTGACGACTTCATGGACTGGGGCATGCTCGGCTACTTCGCGGGCGGGCTGGTCCAGGACGAGCGCCCGGTGGTCACCGGCGCGTACCCGCGTCCCGATCTCGTCGACCTCAAGCACTTCGGCGCGGCCGCGGCGTCGTCCGGCGGGGTCGAGCTGTACCACCTGCCGGGGATCACGCCCGAGGCGCCGACGCTCGAAGCGGCCTTCCGCGGCCGGCCGCCGTCCGCCGTCCACTATGGACTCCGGGAACGGCGTGCGGTCTACGAGACGCTGAACGACCAGGGCCGCTCGACCGATGTCGACTTCGTGCTGCTGGGCTGCCCGCACGCGTCGATCGACCAGATCCGGGCCGCCGCCCGGGCCCTGGACGGCAAGCGGCTGAACTCGGGAACGCAGCTGTGGATCATGACACCCCGGGCCCTCAAGGCGGTCGCGGACCGCAGCGGCTACACGGCCGTGATCGAGGCAGCGGGCGGGCGGCTGCTCGCGGACTCGTGCCCGGCGATGTCCCGCGTCGCACCGCCGGGCACCCGCGTCTTCGCCACCGACTCGGCGAAGCAGGCGCACTACCTGCCCGCGATCCTCGGGATCGAGGCGTGGTTCGGTTCGCTGGAGGACTGCGTGGACGCCGCGGTCACCGGTCGCTGGCGAGGTGACCTGCGATGACGGTCCTGCGCGGCCGGACGGTCGTCCCCGGCGTCGTCGAGGGCGAGGCGCTGGTGTCGCACGAGACGATCTCGGGCTGGGGCGGCATCGACCCGGCCACCGGAACGATCATCGAGCGCCGCCACGAACTGCACGGGGTGTGCTTCACCGGGAAGATCCTCGTCTTCCCCGGCGCGAAGGGATCGTCGGGCTGGTCGGGGTTCTTCCAGTCGACCCGCCTGCTCGGCACGGCGCCGCTGGGCATGATCTTCACGGTGGTGACGACGAAGGCGGCACTGGGCGCGGTGGTGACCCGGGTGCCCACGCTCAGCGACCTCGATCGCGACCCGGTCGAGGTAATCCGTACTGGCGACCTTCTCCGCCTCGACGCCGACCAGGGGTTCGTCGAGATCGTCCGGAGAAGCGACGACACGCCGGCGGGCGAGTGATGCGTGAGTCCGGGTGGTGAGCTGCGGTTCACCCACGGCGGGCGCCTGTGGTCACGGCTCCGGGTTCGGCTCCGACAATCGCCACCACACCCGGCGCCGGACCGGCGGTCGCGGTAAGCGAGCGCGTACCTCCTCAGGAACCGGCATGCTGGCCGCAGCGGCCTCGACGTACTCCTTGGCTCCTTGCGCTCCGAGATCAGGCGCGGACGCCCGCACCAGCCGGAGCGCGTCGAAGCGCTGACCGGAGTCGATCAGCTCGGCGACCCGAGACCGCAGGGGGTCGATGCGGTCAAGCCCGCGGACCTGCTCGAGGTAGTCCTCGATCCACTCACCTGTCTCGAGATCGACGGTCGCGTGGACCATGTGCAAGCCGGTGCGCACGTAGCGCTCGCTTTGGCTGCTGATCACCCAGCCCAGCCGGCGGGGATCGACGTGCGTGATCACCATCGCCGGCCCGGCCCGTGCCGACCACCCGGACAGATGCCGCTCCCGATTCCGGTCGCCCCACGGCCACGCTGCTACCGGCATCAACGCCTGGACCTGCCGAGGCTCACGGCAACACTTAGTGTTGTCCGGGACTCCCCCGTCCCCGCCTCGATGGAGCACCGCATGGAAGACAACCTGCTGTACGAGCGGGACGCCGCACGAAGAGTGGACGACGTCACCGACGCGCTGGACCGCCTGGCCGGCACCTTCGCGGAAGAAGAGGAACTGCTGGAGGTGCTGCAGCGGGTGTGCCGGCAGGTCATGCACGCGGTACCGGACGCGGAGATCGCCAGCATCACGCTGCTGCGCGACGGCGCCCCCTACACAGCGACCGCGACCGGTGACCGCGCGCACCACGTCGACCAGGCCCAGTACGACGCCGGGCGCGGGCCCTGCCTGGAGGCCGCCCGGACCGGCGAACTCCAACGCGTCACGGTGACCGAGGTGGCACACCGCTGGCCCGAGTTCGCCGCCGCCGCGAGCGAGTCCTCGGTCGTCGCCTACCTGTCCGCTCCGCTGTTCGTCGACCACCAGTACCACGGTTCGCTCAACCTCTACGACACCGGCGGCAACAGCTTCGGCGCGCTCGACGCGGCGCTGCTGGACCTCTACACCGCCGCCGCCGAATCCGCGTTGCGCGGCACCCGCCGGCACCAAGCCGCCCGCGAGACCATGGGACAGCTGCGCACCGCGCTGACCTCTCGCGCGGTGATCGACCAGGCCAAGGGCATCCTCATGGCCCTGCACAGCATCCAATCCGACGAAGCGTTCGACCTGCTCGTCAAGGCGTCGCAGGAGCAGAACGTGAAGCTGCGCGACGTCGCCGAAAAATTCGTCGCCGAGGTCACGGCTTCCTCGGGCCGGCAGTGACCCTGCGCGGTGGGGCGCGACGAGGACGCCGGCTCGCTGCTGAACCGACGCCGTCGCCGAGCCCCGCCAAGCAACGAAGGGACTCAGGCTGACAGGTACCCTGCTCTCCGCCCCGCTGAACGCCGCCACTCAGCGTTTTCACAGCGGGTTTGCGCGAAGGTTCCGTGCCGTCCGTCGTAAGGGAGATTTTGTGCACGACCCGCTGACCCGGCGCCGCCTGTTCGGGGTGACGCTGGGCGCTGCCGCGCTGGCGGCATGCTCGGCACCTGGGCAAACTCCGGCTCCGGCCGGTTCCACCCCACCGCAGGCGGTGCCGCCGCCGTCGAGCACACCCCCCTCCTCCCTCTCGCCGCATCCGCAGGGGCCGGCCACCGAGCTCGTCCGCTCCTCATCGGGACGGCCGCAGGTCGCGCTGACGTTCCACGGCGCGGGTGACCCGCAGGTCACCCGCCAGGTGCTGGACGTCGTGCACCAGCACGGCGCCCGGATCACCGTGCTGGCGGTGGGCACCTGGCTCGCCGAGCACCCGGACGCCGCCCGGATGGTCCGCGACGGCGGCCACGAGCTGGGCAACCACACCTGGAGCCACCCGGCGCTCTCGGGTTACGCGGCGGAGCCCATGTACGCGGAAATCCAGCGGTGCCGGGACAAGCTCGCCGAACTGACCGGCTCGCCGGGGAACTTCTTCCGCCAGTCCCAGGGCCAGCACGCCACCCCCGAGGAACTCGTCGAAGCCGGCAAGGCGGGCTACGCCCGGGTGCTGTCCTACGACATCGACTCCCTGGACTGGAAGGACCCCGGGCCGGCCGCGATCCGCGCTGCGGTCGCGAAGGCCCGCGCGGGCAGCGTGGTCAGCATGCACCTCGGGCACCCGGGCACGGTGGCCGCGCTCCCCGGCATCCTGACCGCGCTGGCGGACCGCGGCCTCACCCCGGTCACCGCGTCGGAACTGCTGGCGTAGCGGATGCGCGTCCGGCTGACCGCCGTGGTCCTCGGTCTCGTCCTCGCCGCCGGCTGCTCGTCGGGCACCGGCTCGGACATGTCCGGCATGCCGGGCATGTCCGGCGGCCCCGGCACGTCCGTGCCGCACCTGCCCACCCCGCCGCCCCCGGCACCGAACCCGCTGCCCGGCATGCCCGCCATCCCCGACCCGCACAACGTGGACGCCGCGGCGGGTGCCGGGATGCTCTCTCCCGCGGTCGCCGCCGACAAGCCCCTGGTTTACGTGCCGCACAGCGGCTCGGGCGACGTCTGGGTCATCGACCCGGCGACCTTCCACGTCGTCGCGAAGTACCCGGCGGGCAAGGAACTGCAGCACGTCGTGCCCTCGTGGGACCTGCGCACGCTCTACGCCACCGACGACCGCGGCGACCACGTGCTGCCGTTCGACCCGAAGACCGGGCTGCCGGGTAAGGCGTTCCCGGTCGTGGACCCGTACAACATGTACTTCAGCCCGGACGGGCGGTACGCGATCTCGGTGGCCGAACGGCTGCGCAAGCTGGTCTGGTACGACCCGCACACGTGGCAGGTCCACGACGAAACCCCGGTGCCGGAGTGCGCGGGCGTCGACCACGCGGACTTCTCCCCCGACGGCCGCACGGCGGTCTTCACGTGCGAGTTCGCCGGCCGCGTCGCGGTCGTCGACGTGGCTTCCCACCACCTGCTGCGGATGATCGACATGCCGCACCGCAACACGCGCATGGGCCCGCAGGACATCAAGCTCGCGCCGGACGGCTCGGTCTACTACATCGCGGACTCCGACGCGAACGGCCTCTGGGTCCTCGACGGCGCGGCGACGAAGGTGCTCCGCTTCATCCCGACCGGCGGCGGCGCGCATGGGCTCTACTTGTCACGGGACGCGAAGCAGCTGTACGTGACCAACCGCCACGAGGGCAGCGTCAGCGTGCTCGACGCCTACACGGGCGCGCCGGTGACGACCTGGCGCATCCCGGGCGGCGGGAGCCCGGACATGGGCAACGTGACCGCCGACGGCACCCAGCTCTGGCTGTCCGGCCGCTACAACCGGGTGGTGTACGTGCTGTCCACAAAGGACGGGACGCTGCTGGCGAAGATCCCCGTCGGGAACGAGCCGCACGGCCTGTGCGTCTGGCCGCAGCCGGGCCGGTATTCCCTGGGCCACACCGGCATCACCCGGTGAGCCACGGACGATCCTGACTCTCACATGGGCAGCGGGCGGTCGTCGACGACGCTCTTCATGACCAGGGTCGTGGTCAGGCGCTGGACGCCGGGCAGGGTGGCGAGGCGGCTGTCGTAGAGCCGCTGGAACGCGGGCAGGTCCCGGGCGACGACGCGCAGCAGGTAGTCCGGGTCGCCGAACAGGCGTTGCGCCTGGACCACGTGCTCGATCGCGTCGACGGCCAGCTCGAACGCGGTGATGGTGTCGCGGTCGGACTCGCGCATCGTGACGAAGACCAGGCAGTCGAACCCGAGGCCGAGCGCTTTCGCGTCGAGGTGGGCCCGGTAGCCGGCGATCGTGCCGGACCGCTCCAGGGCGCGAAGGCGCCGATGGCAGGGCGCGACGCTGAGCCGCACCCGCTCGGCCAGCTCGGTGACCGTCAGCCTCCCTTCGCGCTGCAGCTCGGCAAGGATCTTGCGATCGGTCTCGTCCACGGGGCAGATCTTTCCTCGGTAGCTCGCTTCCTCGGCGCAAGGATAGTGCTCAGCAAGCGTCAAAGCACCGATTTTCTTGCCGGATCAACGCGTAGAGCGGCTACTTTGAAAGCACTTTGCCCGCCTCTCGAAATAGCCTTGTGCTGTCCAGGGGAAGCACCTGGGGAGTCGGGAGGCAGGTCATGGCAGTCGGTGCCGTCGTCGCGTTCTGGGGAGTGGCGATCCTTCTCGTGCTCACGCCGGGCGCGGACTGGGCGTACGTCATCGGCGCGGGCCTGCGATCGCGGTCGGTGGTGCCGGCGATCACCGGCTTGCTGGCGGGCTACCTCGTGCTGACGGCGGTCGTGGCCGCCGGCGTCGGTGCGCTGGTCTCGAGCTCTCCGGTGGTGCTGACGGTGCTGACCACCGTGGGCGGCCTCTACCTGATCCGGCTGGGCATCAACGCGCTGCTGCGGCCGGCCGGGGTCGGCGAGGCCGACGGCGGCGCCGGCACCTGGGTGCGCCAGGCCGCCGTCGGCGCCGGCACCAGCGGACTGAACCCCAAGGCGCTCCTGCTGTTCCTGGCCCTGCTGCCGCAGTTCACCACGCCGTCCTCGGCTTGGCCGCTGGCGGCCCAGATCATGGTGCTGGGCCTGGTGTTCGTCACCAGCTGCGCCATCGTCTACACCGCCGTCGCGTTCGGCTCTCGCCTGATCCTCTCGGCGCGCCCGTCCTGGGCCCGGATCGTGTCCCGCTGCTCCGGCGCCGCGATGCTCACGATCGGCACGGTCCTGCTGCTCCACCAGATCGCCGCCTGAGCGCTCTCACCGTTCGGCTGGTGCGGCGAAGTGGGCCAGCACAGGCGCTGTCCCGGCCGGGTTCAGCAGCAGCTCGCCGGCGGCGCCGGTGTCGAGGATGGCGCCGGCCATGCGGTCCAGCATGCCGCGCTCGAACACTGTGATCGCCTCGTCGATGGTGGCGTGGGCCGGGGAGAACAGGGCGTGGACGAGTTCGACGGCGTCGAGCAGAGCCATGTTCACGCCCTCTCCGCTGAAGGGCGGCATCACGTGGGCCGCGTCGCCGAGCAAGGTGATCCCGGAGTGCTGGTGCCACCGCTGGTGCGCGGGCATGCCATAGAGCGGCCAGTAGGCGAAGCCGCTGTCGATCTCGTCGAGCACGCTCAGCAGGTGCGGGCTCCAGCCGGCGAAGGTTTCGCGCAGTCGCTCCCGGACGGAGGCGGGGTCGCCGAACCGTTCGCCCTGGACGCGGGCGGGGTCTTCGGCGGTGCGCACGGCGAAGTAGACGCGCACCGAACGATCGGCGGCGCGCTGGGCAAGGATCGCCTTGTCGTCGCCGAGAGCTTGAAGAGCACCCTCACCGGTGTGCCGGGCCACGAACGAGCCGAGGCCGGGGTCGCGCACATCGGCGTGGATGAACGTGATGCCGCTGTAGGCCGGTTGCTCGGCGGTGACGAGGGGACGGGCGCGCGAGCGGATGCCGTCGGCGGCGACGACGAGGTCCGCGTCGAGCCGGCGACCGTCGGCCAGGCTCACCCGGTGCCGGCCGCCCTTCAGCGGGGTGACACCGCTGACCTCGGCGCCCCAGGTGATCGTCTCCGGGGGCAGGGCGTCGATCAGGAGCCGGCGCAGTTGCACCCGGTCGATCTCCGGCCGGTACTCGCCCGCCGAGTCGTCCACGTCGAGCCGGACGGTCCCGTCCGGGTCCATCAGGCACAGCCGCTGCCCGAGCGGCCGGGCCAGCTCCTCGAACTCCCGTCCGAGACCCATCTCCCGCAGGGCCAGCTGGCCGCCCTGTTCGGCGAGGTCGAGGCTGCCGCCCTGGGACCGGGCGTGCGGACTGGCGTCGCGTTCGAGGACGCGCGGGGTCAGTCCGCGCTGGTTCAGCAGCCGGGCGGCGGCGAGCCCGGCGGGGCCACCGCCGAGGATGACGACGTCGGCGGTGAGTAGGGCCGGTGCCGCGGTGGCGCGTTCGGTCATGGCGGACTCCTGTCCTCGATGGTTCAGATCTGGGCGAGACCGCCGTCGACGACGATCTCCGAGCCGGTGATGTACGAGGCCTTCTCGCTCGCGAGGAAGACCACCGCGTGCGCGACGTCTTCGGGGCGGCCCCAGCGCCCCATGGGAACGGCGCCGGTGACGTACTCGTCGATCGCGGTCTGCAGGGCGGGGTCGGCCTGCGCGGTGAGCGGGGTGGCGATGCACCCGGGGGTGACCGCGTTGACCCGCACGCCTCGCCCGAGGACGTCGTCGTCCAGCGCGAGCGTGCGCACGAGGCTGCGCACCGCGGCCTTGCTGGCCGAGTAGAGGGGGTCGCCAGGACGGCCCTTGGCCTCGGCGACCGAACCGGTGACCACCACCGAGCCGCCCCGGCGCAGCAGCGGCAGCAGCTTGACGACGCTGAAGAACACGCTCTTGACGTTGGTGGCCATCATCAGGTCGAAGTCCCGCTCACCGGTGTCGAGGATCGGCGGCGCGTCCGACCGTCCCGCGTTGGCGAACAGCAGGTCGACGTGCTGGTACCGCGCGCCGACCTGGTCGGCGACCTGCTCGGTCCCGGCCACGATCGACACGTCCGCGGCCACGGTGTGCACCGGCACGCTGCCGCCGATCCGGTTCGCGGCCGCCGCGAGTTTGCCGGGATCGCGGCCGACGATGACCACCGCGTAACCCTCCGCCGCCAGTTCGGCCGCGGTGGCCAGCCCGATTCCGCTGCTCCCGCCGGTCACCACCGCGACCCGGCCGCTCCACTCCACCACCGCGTTCTCCCTCCGTCCGGCTACCTCACCACCGTAGCGCCATCGAGTAACAAATGTTAGTGAGTGTATTAATCTGGTGGATGACATAACACACAGGAGCACGAAGGTTATCGGCTGACCGGCCCGTGCTAGCATGATCGGATGGGCGGCGGGCACGAGGAAGACGGCGCGCGGCTGAGCCTGCGTGAGCGCAAGAAGCTGCTCACTCGGCAAGCGCTCATCGACGCGGCCGAGGCGATGTTCGCCGAACGCGGGTTCGACGGGGTCACCGTCGCGGAGATCGCCAACGCGGTCAACGTGGCGACCAAGACCGTGTTCGTCTACTTCCCCACCAAGGAGGACTTGGTCTTCCACGGCGAGGACGAGGTGCTGCGCAGCCTGGTCGACGGCATCCGCGACCGCCCCACCGGCACCACCCCCCTCGACGCCGTCGTGGACGTGCTCAGCACGAGCATGACCGCCAGCCCGGCCGGGGCGGTCGCCGAGCTGGAACGCTTGCACCGCATCGTCGGCGACAGCCCGGGCCTGCACGCGCGGATGCGGCTGATGTGGGAACGCTTCGAACAAGCCGTCGCCGCCGAACTCGCGGCGGAAACCGGCGTGCCGCCGCACGCACCGCAGCCGCGCATCGCGGCCGCGCAGCTCGTGATGGTCTACCGCACCATGGCCTCCCCCGAGGTGATGGCCTACATCCGGTCCCACCCGAAACCCCAGCGGCGCAAGGCTTTCAGCGACTGGCTCCAGGCGGCGCGGGAGATGACCGGCCAAGGGATCGGCGACTACGCCCGTCGCGAGAACTGACGACCGCACTCACGCCCGCGGCCGCCACGGGACCGCACGGAGTTGATACGGTGAAGCCGTGACGGCGACCCGGCTCGGCAAGGTGCAGCAGGTTCTCCTGCTGTGCGCGCTCGCCCTGGGCGTCGTCGCCATGCACCACGTCGGCATGGCGAACGCCGCCGGCGGTACGGCGATGCACGCCATGTCGGCCCCTGCCCCGCGGGCAGTTACCGCTCCGCCGGAAACCGGCCCCGGTGAACACGATCCGGGCATGCCGGGTGGCCTGCACGACATCCTCCACCTCTGCCTCGCCGTCTTGTGCGCGGCGGGCGCCCTTCTGTTGACCGTCGTCGTCCTTCTGGGCACCTCGTGGTTCACCACGACCTTCTCCCGGGCGCCCGGCTCCCGTGGCTCACCGAGCCGGGGACGTCCGCCGGACGGGAACGGCCGCGCCATCCTGACTTCTCTGTGCGTTCTGCGGACCTGATCGGGCGAGTTCCCCCGACCGTCGAATCCCGCACATCCACAGAGAAAGATTTGTCATGCGCAAAAACTTCATCATCTCCGGCTTGATGCTGGCATCCGCCGTCCTGCTCGGCGCCTGCGGCGGCAATGACTCCATGCCCGGGATGAGCTCGTCGGCGCCTTCATCGGCCGAAGCGGAGGCGGGCCACAACGCCGACGACGTCACGTTCGCCCGGCAGATGATCCCGCACCACAGCCAGGCGCTCGACATGGCGAAGCTCGTCCCGTCGCGCAGCACCAACCCGAAGGTGCTCGACCTCGCGAGCCGGATCGAGAAGGCCCAGGACCCCGAGATCCAGCAGATGCACGGCTGGCTCTCCACTTGGAGCGCCGGTATGCCGGGGATGTCCTCGGAGTCGATGCCGGGCATGAGCGGGTCGATGCCCGGCATGATGTCCGACGCCGACCTGAAGCAGCTCGGGGCCGCCAAGGGCGCGGAGTTCGACAAGATGTGGCTCGACATGATGATCAAGCACCACCAGGGCGCGATCGACATGGCCAAGACCGAACTCACCAAGGGCGGCAATGCCGACGCCAAGGCGCTGGCCCAGAAGATCATCGACGCCCAGCAGGCCGAGATCACCGAGATGCGGGACTTGCTCACGCAGGGCTGAGCACGGGTGGCCGGGGCGGCCGAGTGCCGCCCCGGCCACAAGTATCCTGGCCCACGGAGGTGCCATGCTGGGCTTGGGCGAGCTTGAAGCGTCGGTGATGGACGTGCTGTGGGACGCGACGGAACCGATGCGAGTCCGCCAGGTTAGACAGGCATCACTAGTCAAGATCGATCACGCAGTCTCCTGAAAATATTGCTGCCACGATCTCGTCCTTGAGGAGTTCTCGATCAATATACGGTCTTTCACCAGGCCGCACCGCACAGAACGTAACATTGCCCGTAAAATAGTCGGCCTCAAAAAGCGTTGGGGAAACCGAGATGTAGGCAGACATCTCGAATCAGGAAATTGATTATGTTGCACATGAAGAGCACGCCAGGCAAAAGCCATTCCCCGTCGCAATAACTCGGGCGTCAAGTCATCTCGACGAAGCGTGCGCAGAATCTGCACTCCGCCAACCGCTTCCGCTTCGACGCTAAGCCATGACACGCCTTTTACTCCTCTGCAGTGGTACATCATCCCATTGCGAGACTCGATATCAATTCGGTATGCCCCACTCGGCCACACAGCACAGCTCTTGGCAGGCTACAGGCCCGAACATCGAGGAGCGACGACGTCGCAGCGCCGGACCCCGAGTTCGCGCAGCAGGTTCGCGGAGCGGTGCACGTCGGGCGAGCAGCTGGCGTTGCCCCGCCCGCGGCGCTCCAACCGTCAGGCGGCGGGGTTCGGCCGTTCGAAGACGGTGTCGAGGTCAGGTAAGGGCCTGGTGCACAGGTCGTGGGCTTCGGCGGCGGAGAGGCCGAGCATCCGCAGGACGTCCTCAGTCACCTGATCGGTGGTTTCGGCGTCGTCGCGGTCGGGGTGGCTGTGGAGCAGGCGGCCGAGACCGAGCGCGGCGCCGGCGACCGTCAGCATGGCCAGTTCGGCGTCGCGGACGGTGAAGCGGCCGGCTCGGACGGCGGCGTCGATGTCGCGGCGGGCGCGGGGGGCCAGGCCGTGGTCGGCGGTGGCCAGTTCGAGCCCGTAGTGCAGGAGCACCTTGCTGAGCTCAGGCCGGCGGCGGTGCATGCGCCCGGTGAGGCGGAAGCTCTGGGCGAACGTCTGCGCCGGGTCGGTCAGGTCGGTGGTCAGTTCGTCGAGCAGCGTGCCCTGGGCTTCGAGAGCGGCTTCGACGGCCGCTTGGTACAGCTGCTCCTTCGTTTCGAAGTGGTTGTAGAACGACCCCATCCCGACGTCGGCGACCTGGGTGATCTCCAGGACCGCGACGTTCGTCCGCCCCGTCGCGATGAGGGTCTGCGCCGCCCGGACCAGTGCCGCGCGGGTTTGGGCCTTGCGCCGCTCCAAGCGGCTCGAAACCTGCTCTGGCATGGATGCTTCATCCTCCCGGCCTGCCGAACCACAGGATAGCCGAGGGCGTCAATCCTGACGATTTCAGCAGACGGTCTTGACTGACGACCTGTTCGTGACTGACGATATCGTCATTTGCCGAGGGAGAGGTGGCCCGTGTGGCTGGAGTTCGCCGAAAAGGTGCAATGACGTCCCCGCGTCCCGATGTTCCCGTGTACCAGCCGGACATCTACTCGCCGCAGGCGATCCTCGACCCGTACCCGCACTACGCGAACCTGCGTGAGCTGGGCCCGGTGGTGTGGCTGCCGAAGCACCAGGTCCATGCCCTGCCCCGATACGCGGAATGCAAAGCCGTGCTGCTGGACGATGAGACGTTCATCTCCGGCGACGGGGTCGCGCTGAACCCCGTGACGAACCGGCTTTCGCGTGGCACGACGCTCAACAGCGACGGCGAAGACCACGCTCGCCGCCGTGTCCTGGTCGCCCACCGCCTCACCCCCCGGGCGCTGCGCGGGATGAAAGACGTCGTCGAAGAGCAGGCCGCGCAGGTGGTCGAGGCCGCGGTCGCGCAGCGGATCGTCGACGGCGTCGACGTTGCGGCGGCCCTCCCTTCGGCCGTGGTTCCGGACCTCGTCGGGTGGCCGCAGCAGGGACGGGAAAACCTCCTCCGCTGGGGTGCGGCAACCTTTGACGCCCTGGGCCCGCTGAACGGGCAGGCGCTGAAGGCCGTGCCCGCCGGGCTGGGAATGATGCGCTTCGCCCGCAGCGTCGTCCGGCAGCGATCGGTGCTGCCGGGAAGCATGGGCGACGATCTGCTGCGCGCCGCCGACGAGGGCAAGCTCGGCCACGCCGAATGCCCGGCCCTGATGATCGACTACCTGGCGCCCTCCTTGGACACCACGCTCAGCGCGATCGCGAGCGCCTTGCACCTGTTCGCGACGCACCCGGGACAGTGGCAGCTCCTCAGGGAAGAGCCGGGCCTGATCCCCAACGCAGTCAACGAGATCGTCCGGTTCGAGTCCCCGCTGCGAGCGTTCAGCCGCAAGGTCGTCCTCGACACCGAGGTGGCCGGCACCGAGCTGCCCGCGGGTTCACGCGTGCTCGTCCTCTACGCCTCGGCCAACCGCGACGCGCTGGAATGGGCGAACCCGGACACTTTCGACATCCGCCGGGAGGCGGCGCGCCAGCTCGGTTTCGGCTACGGAACGCACGGCTGCGCCGGGCAGGGCCTCGCCCGGCTGGAGACCCAGGCGATGCTGCGCGAACTCGTCGCCCGAGTCGAGAAGATCGTGCCCGCCGGCGAACCCGTGTGGGCGCGGAACAACATCATCCACCGCCTCGAGCGGCTGCCGCTCGAACTCGTCGGAGCCTGAAGGGAACGACCGATGAAGATTTCCGTCGACTACGACCGTTGTGAAGGCCACGGTCTGTGCACCGAACAGGGCCCGGCACTCTTCGAACTCGACGACGACGGCGAACTCGTCTACCGCTTCGAGGGCGGCACCGTTCCGCCGCAACACGTTGCCGCTGCACGGGCGGCCATCACCTCCTGCCCCGTCGCCGCCTTGAGGGAGATCGCGTGACACCGCCACGCTCGGTTGTCATCGTGGGCTGATCCGTCGCTGGGACGACGAGCGCGCGAAAGCTGAGAGCCTTGGGCCATTGTGGACGGATCACCCTCGTCGACGCGGAAGCACAGCCATCGCGACCGGCGCGGACGCCCGGCGGATCGCCGGTCCCGGGCAGGGCGAGGTGGCGCTCCGCACCTTGGGCGAAAGTCGCGTGAATCCCGGGCGCGGCGGCCAGAAGTGCGCGCCGAAGCATCGGCCGGACCAGCGACCGGGACGTGAGCTACGCGGCTGAACCGCGGGGCCTGTCGCGGCGAGGTCAGGCAGGGGGCGACGGCAGAGTTCGCTCGCTTCGGCGGCGGAGAGGCCGAGCATGCGCAGGAGGCTCAGCTCGGGCTGCAGCCGGTGCAGCCGGCCGCTCAGCCGGAAGCTCTGCGCGAACGCCGGCGCCGGGTCGTCCAGGTCCGCGGTCAGCTCGTCGAGCAGGGTGCCGTACCGGTCCAGCGCGTCCTCCACCGCCGCTCGGCCGCGTCCGGAGCAAACCTTAGCGGATCACCTCAGAAATGAGGAAATCGTCAGAACCACTTGACTGACGATACGCTCTTGAGTGACGATATCGTCAACAAGACGGGAGGGGCGATGATCGACCACCACGATCCCCACGCCGACCTGCACAGTGAGCAGGGCTCGTTGCCCGGCGAACACCCGGGGAGGGCACCCAACCCGGTCGTCAAGGTGCACGACCTGGCGTGGCTGGAGTTCGAGAAGCCGGACCTGGCCAAGGCCGAAGTGTTCGCCCACGCCTTCGGTTTCACCACGTCGCTGCGCACCGCGGACGAGCTGCAGCTGCGTGGCACCGAACCCGGCGCGCCCTGCGTCCTGATCCGCCGCGGCCCGCGCTCGCGGTTCACCGGACCGGCGTTCCGGGCCGCCGGCCCGGCGGACGTGCTCCGCCTGGCGGAGGCGACCGGGCACCAGGTCACCCGCCTGCCCGAGAGCCTCGGCGGGGCCACCGTGGACCTGCACGACCCGAGCGGCGCCCGGGTGCGGGTCGTGTCCGGCACGCACGAGTTGCCGGCGTTGCCGGGGCAGGAGCCACTGACCTTCAACTTCGGGCACGACATCACGCGGGTGAACGCCACCCAGCGGCCGCGGCGGGAGCCGGTCAAGGTGCAGCGGCTCGGCCACGTCGTGCTGCAGACCAGCAAGTACCGCGAAACGCTCGACTGGTACCTGGCCCACCTAGGCCTCATCGTGAGCGACTTCCTCTACTACCCCGGCCGACGCGGGCGGGGCCCGGTCATGAGCTTCCTCCGCTGCGACCGCGGTGACACCCCGGCCGACCACCACACCCTCGCGATGGTGCTCGGCCCGGCGAACCGGTACGTGCACTCGGCCTACCAGGTGCCCGACCTCGATTCGCTCGCCGCCGGCGGCGAGTACCTGCTCGAGCGGGGCTACCGGCGGTCGTGGGGCATCGGCAGGCACATCCAGGGCAGCCAGCTGTTCGACTACTGGCGCGACCCCGACGGATTCCTCGTCGAGCACTTCAGCGACGGCGACCTGTTCGACTGCTCGCTCGAGCCCGGCTGGGCGCCGATGACCGCGTCGGGACTGGCCCAGTGGGGCCCGCCCGCCACCAAGGACTTCCTCGGCGTCAAACCCGGCCGGGAAGCGTTCGGCGAGCTGCGCGCCATCATCGGCGCGCTGCGCGAGGAAAACGAATTCGACTTCGACCGCCTTCGCGGCCTGCTGAAAGTAGCTGTGTCATGACCATTTCCGTCCTCCGCACCGCCGACGCCTGGTGGGTGGCCACTCCGGCCGGGGCGGCCGAGGTCGCCACCCGCGCCACGACCACCGCGCAGCTGCTGGCCGACCGCGAAGCCCTCGACGCGGCGGCGTCGAGCGGGCGCACGGTCGGCGTGGAGACCCTCGCACTCGTCTCGCCGGTCACCGCGCCGTGCCGGGTGGTCGCCCAGATGACCAACTTCGCCTCGCACGTCGAGGACACCGGCGGGAACCCGGACACCGTGCCGCTGACGTTTTTCCGCAAGTCGTCCGGCTCGATCAGCGGCCCGCACGACGACGTGGTGCGGCCCGCCCACGTGCGGCTCCTGGACTACGAAGTCGAGATCGGCCTGGTCATCGGCACGGAAATCCCGGTCGGCACGGAGATCGGCGACGACGTCGCCGGGTACGTCGCGGGCCTGGTGGTGACCAACGACGTCTCGGCGCGCGACATCCAGCTGCCCCAGACCCAGTTCTACGAAGCCAAGTCCTACCCGACGTTCACCCCCACCGGGCCCGCGCTGGTCCTGCTCGACACCGACGAGCTCAAGCGGTTCACCGACCTGCGGCTGAAACTGACCGTCAACGGCGAAACCCGCCAAGACCGGACCGTCGCTGACATGATCTACCGCCCCGCCGAAACCCTCCGGGCTCTCGCCCGTTTCCAACGGCTCGACCCGGGCGACCTCGTCCTGACCGGCACCCCCGTCGGCACGGCGTTGTCCGCCCCGCCGAAACCGGTGGAGATCATCGGCTCGCTGCTGCCACCGGCGCTCAAGTGGAAGCTGTTTTTCCGTGGCCAGGAAAGGAATCCCCGGTATCTCCAGGACGGCGACGTCATCGAGGCCGGCGTGGCCACCGACGACGGCGCGATCGACCTGGGCACCCAGCGCACGGTGGTGAGGCACGCCCGATGACCGGGAACCCGCTGTGGCCGGAGTACTCCGCCCCCACCGACGTCGCCGCGATCGAAGCCGTGCCGCTGACGGCACGCGGCCTTCCCGCGTCCACCTACGCCCTCCTCGTCCGCGCCGCGACCACCTGGCCGGACCGCACCGCGCTCACCGTGCTGCCGGAAGCCGCGCGCTGGCGCGAATCCGAGCAGTGCACCTTCGCCGAACTGCTCGGCGACGTCCACCGCTACGCGAACCTCCTGCACGAACTCGGCGTCCGCCGACCGGACGCGGTCGCGCTGATGTCGCCCAACACCGCCGAGCTGGTGCCCGCCACCCTGGCCGCACAGCTCGCCGGGATCGCGGCGCCCCTCAACGGCGGCCTCTCCCGCAAGCACCTCACCCAGCTCCTGCGCCGGTCCGGCGCGCGGGTCCTCGTCACCGCCGGTCCCGAGCTGTCCCCGGCCGTCTGGGAGACCGCGCAAGCCCTCGCCCAGGACGGGCACGTCGACTCCCTCCTGGTCCTCCGGCCCACCGGCGCCGCCGAGCCGGCCCCGGACCTGCCGAGCCTGCCCGGGGTCCGCGCCGGCTACCTCGGCGAACTGGCGGCCGGCCAGGACACCTCGGTGTTCTCAAGTGATCCGCCGGGTCCGGAGGACCTGGCGGCGTTCTTCCCGACCGGCGGCACCACCGGCGCACCGAAACTGGCCGCGCACACCCACGCCGGCGAGATCGCCGACGCCTGGATGCTGGCCGCCAACTCGCTGCTCGACGACGCCGCCACGCTCTTCGCCGCGCTACCGCTGTTCCACGTCAACGCGCTGGTCGTCACCCTGTTGGCTCCGCTGTTCAAGGGACAGGCCGTGGTCTGGGCCGGGCCGCTGGGCTATCGCGACGTCCCGCTCTACGGCGAGTTCTGGAAGATCGTCGAGCACCACCGGATCGCCACGATGAGCGCCGTCCCCACCGTTTACGCGGTGCTCGCGCAGTGCCCGGTCGACGCCGACATCAGCAGCCTGCGGTTCGCCATGGTCGGGGCCTCTCCGCTGCCGGCCGCGGTCCGCGAAAGCTTCCAGGCCCGCACCGGCATCACGCTCGTCGAAGGCTACGGCCTGACCGAAGCGACCTGTGCCAGCGCGCGCAGCTTCCCCGACGCGCCCCGGCCCGGCTCGGTCGGTCAGCGGTTGCCCTACCAGCGGGTGAAGACCGTGCGCGTCCGCGAGGACGGCACCTGGGAAGACCTCCCGCCCGGCCACACCGGCGTGCTCGCGATCAGCGGCCCCACCGTGTTCCCCGGCTACGTCACCGGCCGGGACGAGCACGGCCACGTCCTCGACGGCCTCGGCAAGCTCGTCGACGGCTGGCTCGACACCGGCGACCTCGCCCGCCTCGACCCCGACGGGTTCGTCCACCTCGCCGGCCGCGCCAAGGACCTCATCATCCGCGGTGGCCACAACATCGACCCCGCGCTCGTCGAGGACGCCCTGCTCGCCCACCCCGCGGTCACCGCCGCCGGCGCGGTGGGCCGGCCCGACGCCCACTCCGGCGAAGTCCCCGTCGCCTACGTGACGCTCGCTCCCGGCGCCGTGGTCACCGAGCGGGAACTGGGCGACTGGGCCCGCGACCAGGTCCCCGAGTCCGCGGCCGCGCCGAAGACCGTCACGGTGCTCGACGCCCTGCCGCTGACCGACCTCGGCAAGCCGTACAAGCCCGCCCTGCGTGCCGACGCCACCCGCCGCGAGCTGACCGAAGCGCTGGCCGGCGTCCCCGGGGTGCTGGACGTCGAGGCCGAGATCGACGACGGTGCCGTGGTCGCGGTGGTACGGACCACAGGCGCCGACTCCGCGATCAAAGCGGTGCTCGGTCGCTACGCGATCGGCTGGCGCCTGGCAGGTGCCTCGTGACCGAGGTACCGGTAGTGATCATCGGCGCGGGCCCGACCGGCCTCACCGCCGCCACCCTGCTGGCCCAGTACGGCGTCGAGTGCCTGGTCCTCGACCGGTGGGAAACGATCTATCCCCGGCCCCGCGCCGTCCACCTCGACGACGAGATCTGCCGCATCCTCGGCCGGCTCGGCCTCTTCGCCGAGTTCTCGGCGATTTCCTGGCGCTGCAACGGGTTGCGGCTCGTGGACCGGGACATGCACGTGCTCGCGGAGTTCCGGCGCGACGCGGCGCACGGCAGGCACGGCTACCCCGAGGCCAGCATGTTCGACCAGCCCGAACTGGAAGCGCTCCTGCGCTCGGGCCTCAAGCGGCACAGCGCGGCCACGCTGCGCGGCGGCGCCGAGGTCACCTCCCTCGCCCCGGAGGCCGGCGGGGTGCGCGTCGCGTTCACCGAGTCCGGCCGAGGAGACTCCGTGCTCGCGAAGTACGTCCTCGGCTGCGACGGCGCGAACAGCCTGACGCGGACCTCGATCGGTGCCGTCCTGCGCGACCTCGGGTTCACCCAGCGCTGGCTCGTCGTCGACATCCGCACCGACGCCGAACTCGGCGCCTGGGAAGGGGTCCACCAGGTCTCCGACCCGGCCCGCGCCGCCACTTACATGCGCGTCGGAGAGAACCGCTACCGCTGGGAGTTCCAGCTGGCCGACGGCGAAACGGCCGACGGCTACCGTGCACCGGCCACGCTGCTCCCCTTGATCAAGCCGTGGACGGGGGAGACACCGGCCGACCGGTTGGAGATCGTGCGCGTCGCCGAATACACCTTCCGCGCCCAGGTCGCCGACCGCTGGCGCGACCGGCGCGTCTTCCTCCTCGGCGACGCCGCCCACCTCACCCCGCCGTTCATCGGCCAGGGCATGGGCGCCGGAATGCGCGACGCGATGAACCTCGCGTGGAAGCTCGCGGGCGTGCTCAACGGGACGCTCGCGGAAACCGTCCTCGGCAGCTACGAGGCAGAACGCAAACCCCATGCCACCACCATGATCCGGCTCGCCAAGCTGATGGGCACCGCGATGACCGAAGGCGGCGAACTCGGCAACCTCCTCCGCCGCGTCGCCGCACCCCGCCTGCACCTCGTACCCGGCCTGCGCAACCGCGTGCTCCAAACCGAAACCCCGGCGCTGCACCGCTCCGCTTTGGTGGTGCGCCCGCCCGTGGGACCTTCCCTCGCCGGCCGGCAATGCCCCAACGCACCGGTCGACGGCGGCCGGCGCCTCGACGACGTGACAGCCGGCCGGTTCGCCGTCATCAGCGCCGCCGAGCCGTCGCCTGCGCAGCGCGCGGACATCGAACAAAGTGGAGCCGTGCTCGTGGTGGCCCGGCCGGGGAGTGCCCTGCACCGCTGGCTGCGCCGCGGCTTCGCCCACGCCGCGGTCGTCCGTCCCGATGCGACGGTGCACCGCGCCGGGCGCTACCTGGCTGCCCTCTGCGCGGCGATACCTCCCTACCGCGCAACCCCGTGAAACGTGGCCCCGACGATCGACAGGAAGGACCCGTCGTGAGGACAACTCACGCGACGCGGATCACCACCGCCGATCTCCGCGAATGGCCGGGGCCGGATGCCGAACTCCTGGACGCCGTCGACGCCGTGGTGCGTGACCACTCGCTCTCCGAAGCGCAGTGGGCGAACCTCTCCGGCCGATACGGAACGGCCGGAGCGATCGAAACGGTGATGCTCGCCGGCCACTACGCGATGCTGGCCGGAGTCCTCAACAGCGCCGGCACCCGGATCGAACCGGGCATCGAAGCGCTCGTCCCGCTGAACTGAGGAAGCAATCTGCCGCTGGGAAGCCGGCAGCGGCGCGACCCAGGCGGGCACGCTGAGCCGGAGGGCAAGGTTGCGCCGAACAGGAATGTGCGGCCGACGACGATGCCCATGATCACGGTGACAGCCTGGGCCACGGCAGTTCCATCTGAACAACTTGATCGAGTCGACAAAGCAGCGGACGGGCGGCGCCTACAAGAGGTCGAGCTCGCGGGCCAGCGCCACCGCCTCCGTGCGGTTGCGGGCCTGCAGCCTGCCGAAGATCTGGTTCAGGTGCCACTTCGTGGTGCCGACGGTGATGAACAGCTTGTCCGCCACCTGCTGGTTCGACATCCCGGTGGCGATCAGCCCGAGGATCCGCCGCTGCGTCTCGGTCAGCGTCTCCACCACGCCGACGCCCGCCACCGTCCTCAGTTCCGAGCCACGCGCCGGCACCGAAGGCGCACCACGGAACCGTGACAGCAGGTCGGTGACGAACTCCGGCGCCGTCGCACGAACGTCCTTCAGCAACGGCACCATCCCGGCGCCCTCGTCGAGGAACGTGCGGCGGTAGCCGTCCGGCGCGGCGATCCCGACCGCCTCCGCGAGCACGTCCCGCGACCGCGCACGGGCCAAGGCGCTGACGACGAGGATGGCCACCAGGCTCCCGTCCCGGCCCTCTTCGCGGGCACGGTCCTCGATCACGCCCAGCACGTCCAGTGCCGCGGCGGGCGAGCCGCGCGCGATGAGCAGGCGGGCACGGGTCAGCTGCTCGTAGTCCGACGAGGACGGTTGGTCGCCGGCGATCTCGGCCAGTGCCTGCGACGCGGCCGCGACGTTGCCCGAGCGCAGGTGCAGCTCCACGATCGTTGCCACGACCAGCCGGGCGCGGCGGTAGTCCTCGGCGGCGTCCGCCTGGCGGCGCGCGGCCAGCAGCGCCTCGAAACCCTCGTCCACGTGGCCGGTCGCGTGGTGCAGCCGCGCCAGCGTGCGCAGCCCCAGCAGCGTGTACGACGTCGTGCCGAGCTGCTCGCAGCGCGCGATCCCCTCGACGAGGTGCGTGCGTGCCTCGGCCAGCTCGTCACGCTCGTACAGCAACGTCCCGAGCGGCACCTCGGCCAAGCCGGCCATCGGCGCCGAGGGGTGCGTGCGCAGGGCGTCGCGGCACAGCAGGACGGCCTCGCGCAGCCGGCCCTGGACGTACAGCAGCGGCGCGAGGTAGCCGGTGGCCTCCAGCGCGCTCAACGGGTTCCCGCTGCGCTCCCCCAGCCGGACGGCCTCACGCAGCACCTCGATCGCGCCCCGCCGGTCGCCGGTCAGCCGCCGGGCCTGGCCCAGCACGCCCATCGCCGCGGCGCGGAAGAACGACGTGCTGTCCCCGAGCAGGTCGAGCGCCGTGGTCGCCAGCCCGGCGGCGTCGGCGGGACGGCCGTGCGTCAGCGCGAGGTAGGCCTGGAACGTCCGGAGCATCGCGCGATCCGCGGCGGGCGAAGACGGGCCCATGCCCGCGTCCGCGATCGCCGCGTACGCCTCCGCGTCGTCGGCGCGCCCGGCGAGGTAGAGCAGCCAGCCCTTGAAGCCGGCCAGGTCGGGGTGGGCCCGCACCTCGTCCTCGGGCAGCCGGTCGAGCCAGGACAACAACGTCGCCAGCTCGCCGCGCCGGACCTGGTCGTCGGCCTGCGCGCGCACGGTTTCGACCGCCAGGCCGATCTCCCGGCCGGGCACCGCGTGCCGGATCGTCTCGGCGGGCATCTCCCGGGTCGAGAACCAGCGCGCCGCCCGCGCGTGGCACTCGACGGCCACCTCGGGATCCAGCTCACCGCGGAGGAAATCGGCGAACAGGCCGTGATAGCGGTGCCACTCCCCCGCGTCGTCGATCGGCGTCAGGAACAGGTTGGCGCGCTCGAGGTCCCGGATCACCCGGTCGCTGTCGGACCTCCCGGTGACGGCATCGCAGAGCGAGGACGACAGCGTCTCGAGCACGCTCGTGCGCAGCAGGAAGTCGCGGACGTCGGCGGACTGGCCGGCCACGACCTCCTCGGCGAGGTAGTCCAGGACGTACCGGTTGCCCGGTTGCAACCGCACCGACGGCGCCGCGGTGGTGCCCTCCCGCAGGCCGATGCCGAGCATCTGCAGTGCCGCCGCCCAGCCCTCGGCGCGGCGGTTCAGCTCGCCGACGGTGCCCGCGTCGACCTCGCGCCCGATGACGGCCGACAACAGCCCGGCGGCCTCGTCGGCCGAGAACCGCAGCTGGGCCGCGCCGATCTCGGCGAGCAGGCCCCGTCCCCGCCAGCGGGCGAGGGGCAGGTCCGGCTCGGTGCGGCCCAGCAGCACCAGGTGCACGCCCGGCGGGCAGTGCTCGACGAAGAACGTCAGCGCGTCCAGGATCTCCGGTTCGCCGAGCACGTGGACCTCGTCGAGCACGACCACGAGTTCGGCGTCGACGAGCTGGTTGACCAGTTCGGTCATCACCGCCGGGGTCGACGCGGTGCCGGAGTCCAGCAGCGTCCGGCTCGTGCCGAGGGCGGTGAGGAGGTAGTCGAGGACGCGGCCGGGGACGTCGTCGTCCTCGTCGAGCGTGAGCCACGCCGAGCGGCCCCCGAAGTCCCGCAGCCAGGTGCTCACCAGCGTCGTCTTGCCGAACCCGGCGGGCGCGGTGACCAGCGTGACCGGGTGCGCCGGCACGGCGTCGAGCAGGCGCAGCAGCCGCGGCCGCGCGACCGCGCCCGGCCGGGCCGGCGGGATCAGCAGCTTCGTCGCCACCACGTGCACAACCCCCAACCTAACTTTGGACAGGGCCGCTGACCAGCGCGGAAACCTACCTTCATCCACATGGACACCACGGACTTCTACGCACTGGCCGACGACCTCCCGGCCGAGGACCGCGACCTGCTGCACCGGCTGCGCGAGTTCCTCGACAACGAACTGGCGCCGGTCGCCACCTGGCACTGGGCGCGGGAACGCTTCCCGCACCACCTCGTCGAACCGCTGGGCCGGCTCGACCTCGGCGGACTCTCCTACTCCGGCTACGGCCTGCCCGGCCGCACCAGCCTGCTCGACGGCTTCGTCGCCCTCGAGCTCGCGCGCACCGATCCGTCGTTCGCGACGTTCTTCGGCGTGCACACCGGCCTCGCCATGGGCTCCATCTACTTGTGCGGCTCCGAGGAGCAGAAGGCGAAGTGGCTGCCGCCGATGCACCGCTTCGAAAAGATCGGCGCGTTCGGCTTGACCGAGCCGCACGTCGGCTCGGCCGTCGCCCGCGGGCTCACGACCACCGCCCGCCGCGAAGGCGGCGAATGGGTCTTGAACGGCGAGAAGAAGTGGATCGGCAACGCCACCTTCGCCGACGTCGTCGTGATCTGGGCCAGGGACCTCGAGGACGGCCACGTCAAGGCCTTCCTCGTCGAGAAGGGCACGCCCGGGTTCACCCCGACCAAGATCGAGGGCAAGATGGCGCTGCGCACGGTGCAGAACGCGCACATCCTGCTCGAGGACGTGCGCGTCCCCGAAGCCGACCGGCTGCAGCACGCGACCACCTTCGCCGACACCGCGGCGGTGCTGCGGATGACCCGGACGTCGGTGGCGTGGCTGGCCGTCGGCTGCTCCATCGGCGCGTACGAGCGGGCCCTGGCCTACGCGAAGGAGCGCGAGCAGTTCGGCCGCCCGATCGGCGGGTTCCAGCTCATCCAGGACCTGCTCGTGAAGATGCTCGGCAACATCACCGCGTCGCTCTGCCTGGTCGCGCAGCTGTCCCGGCTGCAGGACGCCGGGAAGATGACCGAAGAGCAGGCGTCACTCGCGAAAGCCTTCTGCACCACCAAGATGCGCGAAACCGTCGGCATGGCCCGTGAGCTCATGGGCGGCAACGGAATCCTCCTGGAGCACGAGGTCGGCCGGTTCGTCGCCGACGCCGAGGCCATCCACTCCTACGAGGGCACGCGCGAAATGAACACCCTCATCGTCGGCCGGGCGATCACCGGCCAGTCCGCTTTCGTTTAAGGAGAAACCATGTCAGCCCCGGACGTGGCCACCGACGCCATCGGCGGCCCCAACCCCATCGTCGGCTTCCGCCGCAAGGACCTCCTGGACTCGCTGCGCACGGTCGTCGGCGAGGCGGTCAAGAACCCGAGGCACACCACGGCGAGCCTGCGCCACCTGGCCAGGACCGCGGTCGCCGCCGCCCGCGGTCGCGGCGAGCTGACGCCCGCGCCGAAGGACCGCCGGTTCACCGACTCCGCCTGGACGCAGAACTTCCTCTACCGCCGTCTGCTCGGCATCTACCTCGCGGCCGACGCCGAGCTGGACGGCTGGCTCGCCGGCAGCGAACTGTCCGAAGTGGACCGAGAGCGGGCGCGGTTCGTGCTGTCGCTGGCGCTCGACGCGCTTTCGCCGAGCAACCTGCCGCTCAACCCGGCCGCGGTCAAGCGGTTCATCGACACCGGCGGCGAGAGCGCCGTCGAGGGCGCACGCCACTTCGCCGGCGATGTCCGCCGCAACGGCGGGTTCCCCAGCCAGGTCGACACCGAGAAGTTCATCGTCGGCGGGAACCTGGCCACCACCGAGGGTTCGGTCGTGTTCCGCAACGAGGTCCTGGAACTGATCCAGTACGTCCCGCGCACCGGACAGGTCCACGCGCGACCCTTGGTGATCGCCCCGCCGCAGATCAACAAGTTCTACGTCTTCGACCTCTCGCCGGAGAAGAGCCTGGTCAAGTACGCGCTGGAGCAGGGCCAGCAGGTGTTCATCGTCAGCTGGCGCAACCCGACCGCCGACCAGCGCGGCTGGGAGCTCCTCACCTACCTGACCGCGCTGGAGGAGGCGATCGACGCCGTCCGCGAGATCACCGGCAGCCCGGACGTCAACCTCGCGGGTGCCTGCTCCGGCGGTATCACGTCGGTGTCGCTCGCCGCCTGGTTCGCCGGCCGCGGCAAGCCGGTGATCCACGCGCTGACGCTGTTCGTGAGCGTGTTCGACATGGCCGAGGACAAGACGCTGCTCGGCGTGTTCGCCAGCGAGGAGACCCTGGCCGCGGCCAAGCGCCACTCGCACGTGCACGGCGTGCTCGACGGGCGCCAGCTGGCGCGGGTGTTCAACCTGCTGCGACCCAACGACCTCATCTGGTCGTACTGGGTGAACAACTACCTGCTCGGCAAGCGGCCGCCCGCGTTCGACATCCTGTTCTGGAACAACGACACCACCCGGCTGCCCGCCGCGTTCCACGGCCAGCTCATCGACGTCTACCGCGACAACGCCCTGGCCCACCCGGGCGAGGTCGTCCTCGACGGCGTCCCGCTGGACCTGGGCAAGATCACCGCGGACGCGTTCGTGATGGCCGGCACCACCGACCACATCACGCCGTGGGACGCCTGCTACCGCTCGTCGAAGCGGCTCGGCGGCGACGTCGAGTTCGCGCTGAGCAGCTCCGGGCACATCCAGAGCATCCTCAACCCGCCGGGCAACCCGAAGGCGAGCTACTACCGCAACGCCGAAAACCCGGAGTCGGCAAAAGAGTGGAAGGCGGACGCGGAAAAGGTGGCGGGGAGCTGGTGGCCACGCTGGACGGAGTGGCTGGGCACGCGCTCGGGCGAGCTGGTCGACGCGCCGGCCGCCGTCGGCAGCGACCGGCACGCGCCGATCGAAGCGGCGCCCGGCAGCTACGTGCGCGCATGATCATCAAGGTCCGCGGGATCGCCCTGCACATCGACCACCGGCCCGGCGAGGGAACGCCGTTGCTGCTGTGCAACGGGATCGGCGCCAACCTCGAGCTGCTGGAGCCGTTGGTGGACGACCTCGCCGCCCAGCCGGGGCGGCGGGTGCCGGTGATCCGGTTCGACATGCCGGGCACCGGCGGCTCGCCGGTCACCCGGCTGCCGCGCCGGCTGCCCCGGCTGGCGCGGATGCTCGCCGACCTCGTCACGGAGCTGGGCTACGACGAGGTCGACGTCCTGGGCATCTCCTGGGGCGGCGCGCTGGCCCAGGAGTTCGCCCACCGCAACCCGCGGCGGTGCCGGCGGGTCGTGCTCTGCGCGACCAGCATGGGCATGGTGATGGTGCCGGCGAAACCGTCGGTCCTGCTCACGCTGGCGAGCCCGCTGCGGTACTTCGGCCCGCGCCACCTGCGGGAGACCGGCGCGCGGATCTACGGCGGCGGTTTCGGCGACGACCCCGCGATCGCCGCGCACTTCGCCGCGTCGACCCGGGCGCCGGACCCGCTCGGCTACTACTGGCAGATCCTCGCCGGCGCCGGCTGGACCAGCGCCTGGTACCTGCCCCGGCTGCGGCAGCGCGTGCTGCTCGTGGCCGGGGACGACGACCCGATCATCCCCACCGTCAACGCCCGGCTGATGGCGCGGCTGCTGCGGCACGGCACCGTCCACATCGTCCCCGGCGGCGGTCACCTCGCCCTGCTGACGCACGCCGCCGAGCTCGTCCCGCTCATCCACCGCTTCCTGTCCTGAAGGAGACGCTCCGATGCTCAACCTGGCCATGCTGCTCGAAGAAAGCGCCGCCACCCACCCGGGCCGCGACGCGCTGGTCGCCGGGGACACCCGGCTGACGTACCGGGAGGTGAACGCCGCCGCGAACCAGGTCGCGAACCTGCTGCGGGCCCACGGGATCGGCCGCGGCGACAAGGTCGCGCTCGCCTCGGTCAACATCCCCGCGTTCGCGATCGTCTACTACGGGATCCTCAAGGCGGGCGCGGCCGTCGTGCCGTTCAACGTCCTGCTCAAGAGCCGCGAGATCGCCTACCACCTGGCCGACTCCGGCGCGAAGGCGTTCTTCTGCTTCGCGGGCGGCCCGGGACTCCCGCTCGGTGAGGAAGGGCGGGCCGGATTCGACGCCACGCCGTCGTGCGAGCAGTTCTTCCTCGTGGACGAGTCCTTTGTAGACTCGCTGACCGAGCCCACCACGTTCGAAACGGCCGTCACCGAGCCCGGGGACACCGCCGTCGTCCTCTACACCAGCGGCACCACCGGCACCCCCAAGGGTGCCGAGCTGACGCACGCCAACATGGTCCTGAACGCGCTGACGTGCCACAAGGTGTTCGGCACCGGCGAGCACGACGTCCACCTCGTGACGCTCCCGCTGTTCCACTCCTTCGGCCAGAGCGTCCAGCTCAACTCCGGCTTCGGCGCGGGCGCCACGCTGGTGCTGCTCCCCCGCTTCGACGCTCGCACGGCGCTTTCGCTGATGCGGCGGGAAAAGGTGACGTTCTTCGCCGGCGTCCCGACGATGTACTGGGGCCTGGTCACCGCCGACACCGCCGAGTTCGACCTCGAAGCCATCGCGGACTCCCTGCGGATCGCCGTCTCCGGCGGCGCCGCGCTCCCGGTCGAGATCCTGGAGCGGACGCGCGAGATCTACGGCGTCGAGGTCCGCGAAGGCTACGGGCTTTCCGAGACCAGCCCGGTCGCGACGTTCAACCACCCCGGCCGCGTCGCCAAGCCCGGGTCGATCGGCCAGCCGGTCTGGGGTGTCGAGGTCAAGCTGATCGACAAGGACGGGCACGACGTCCCCGGAGGCGAGGCGGGTGAGATCGCCATCCGCGGGCACAACGTGATGAAAGGCTACCTCGGCCGTCCCGAGGCGACCGCCGACGCGATCCGCGACGGCTGGTTCCGCACGGGCGACATCGCGACGCGCGACGAGGACGGCTACTACTTCATCGTCGACCGCGCCAAGGACATGATCGTCCGCGGCGGCTTCAACGTGTACCCGCGCGAGCTGGAAGAAGTGATCATGACGCACCCGGCGGTGAGCCTGGTCGCGGTGGTCGGCGTCCCCCACCCGAGCCACGGCGAAGAGGTCAAGGCGTTCGTCATCCGGCACCAGGACGTGACGGTGACCGAGGCCGAGCTGGTGGCCTGGAGCAAGGAGCGCATGGCCGGCTACAAGTACCCGCGGGTGGTGGAGTTCCGCGAGGAGTTCCCGATGACGGCCACCGGCAAGGTCCTCAAGCGCGAGCTGCGCTGACGCACAGATCACCGCGCGCTGCTTTGGTCCCGGGGCCCGGCCGGGTGCGATGATGTGGTCGGTCGGGTGGAGTTCCGGGTGATCGGAGTTGCCGTGGACGGTGTGGCGTTGGGACCGGGTGACGTGCTGGCGGCCGCCGAGACCGCCCCGCCCGTGGAGTCGGTCGAGGTCGTCGCCCGCGACCTCGCGAAGCGGCTGGGTGCCTTCGACGTGTCGTTCCTGCTGGTCGACCTCATCGAGGAACACCTGGTGCGCCTCACTTCGACCGCGCAGGACCCGAACGGACGCGACCCGAAGCCGGTCGAACTGCGGGACAGCGTCCACGAGCAGGTGCTGCGCACCCAGCAGCCGTGGCGGGTGGAGAACGACAGCGGGGTGCGGGCCGTGCTGCCGGTGACCAACCGAGGCGACTGCGTCGGTGTCCTGGAAGCGACGGTGCCCTTCTGCGACGAGGAAGAGCTGGCCCAGCTGGGGCAGGCCGCACACGCCCTGGCCTATGTCATCGTCACCGACCGCCGCTTCACCGACCACTACCACACCGGCCGGCGCACCACGCCGATGAGCCTGGCCGCGGAGATCCAGCACCAGCTGCTGCCCTCGGCCGCCTGCTGCGAGGCGGCCCAGTTCACCATCGCCGGCGCCCTGGTGCCCGCCGACGACATCGGCGGCGACACCTACGACTACGCCCTGGACCACGACACCCTGCACCTGTCGATCACCGACGCCGCCGGTCACGACGTGGCCTCGGCGCTGACCGCGACCCTGCTGGTGGGTGCGCTGCGCGGCGCCCGCCGCGCCGGTCGCGACCTGGCCGAGCAGGCGCGGCACGCCAACCAGGCGCTGCTCGACCACGGCGGCGAGGTCGCACTGGCGACCGGGCTGCTGCTGCGCGTGAGCCTGCGGACGGGCGATGTCGAGCTGGTCAACGCCGGACACCCCGCACCCCTGCTGCTGCGCGACGGTGCGGTCGAGCCGGTCGAGCTGGAGAGCGACCTGCTCTTCGGCGTCCGGCCGCACCAGTACCGGGTGCAACGGCTGGACCTGCACCCCGGTGACCGGCTGGTGCTGCTCACCGACGGCATGTTCGAACGCGACGCCGCCGACGCCGACCTGCCCGCCCTGATCCGCCAGACCGCCGGACTGCACACCAGGGAGCTGGTGCGGGCCGCGACCAGGGCCGTGACGCACGCCAGCCGCGGTCGCCTGCAGGACGACGCCACCGTGCTGTGCCTGGACTGGCACGGGACCGGGCGCACCGAACGCCAAGCCGACAACGGCGCCGACACCGACATCGCCTCCACGGCCGGCACCTCCGACGACCCGGTGTGACGACCGGCACCGCATCCGCGTCCACGGGCGGCACCGAGGCCACCGGCCGCGGCGGCCCTCTAGCGTGGCGGGCATGGAGCACCCCGAACCCGACACCAGAACCCTCGAACGCGGCTTGGGCGAGTACGTGCGCGCGGTGGCGGCCGCGGTCGGCGTCCCGGCCGAGAGCACGACGGTGGAGATCAGCGACACGGCCACCGCCTACCTCGGGCTGCCCCGGCGCTGGCTCGACCGCCCCGATCACGACGTGATGCTGGTGTGGAGCGAACGACGGGGCTGGTCGCTCGCGGTGGAAACCGGCCCCGCCGACGACCCGGTCGTCATCGCGCGCCACGGCGACGACCTCGTGCCGTCCCCGGGCGCGGTCGCGCAGTTCGTCGCCGACGCCGTCGCCGGCCACCACCCGGGCCAGGAGAACCCCGGCCCGGCGATGGCCGCGACCCGCACGTCGCTGGCCGAGAAGCTGAGGCCCTACCTCCACGACCCACGGTGAGCACTACGCCGCTGGTCGTGCCCGGCGATCCCTTGAACTCGGCGGGCTCCCGTTCCGCGTGAACGGCGCCCGCCGGGTGCGGGCGTTACTTGAGCACGCTGACCGCGCGGGCGATGACCAGCAGCGACGTCAGCAGCGCCGCGATGCTCTGCACCGCCATGAGCACCTTGGCCCGCGAGGACAGCGGCATGGTGTCGGTGGGGCTGAACGCCGTCGAATTGGTCACCGACACGTACAGGTAGTCCAGCAGGGCCGGCACCCAGTCGGACTTGACGCTGGAGCCCTCGGCGACCTCCTCGACGGTGTCGGCGTTCTCGTCCTGGGAGAACCGGAAGTCGGCCAGCGGCAGGTCGGCGCGGCCGGCCTGGGTGCGCTTGACCGGGCCGCCGCGGTCCAGTTCCCAGTAGGCCAGGCCGAACGCGATCACGTTCGTCAGCCACACCTGCAGCGCGCCCAGCAGCAGGGCCTGGCCGCTGTCGGCCGCGCCGGCGACCAGGTCGTGGATGAGCAGCGCGAGCGCCCCCAGGTTGGTGACGCCGATGACCACGACGAGCGACAGGGACACGACCCGGGAAAACCGGGTCTGCCGCGTGACGCGCCGCGGGTTGATCGCGATCAGCGGCACCAGCAGCACGATCTCCAGCGCGGGCACCACGAACCGGGGACCGACGAGCAGTTGTTCGGGCAGTGCCACGTAGAGCGCGATGGCCACGAGCGTCACGACGGCGGCCGGCAGGCGCGCCTCACCGCGGCGCTGGTGACGGGGATGACGGGTGCGGGCCGCGGCCCGATCGGCTGGCATGACGGCGAAGCTCCTGGGGAACGGCCGCTGACCGGCCCTTGTTCGTCGGGCGGCCAGCCTAGCGCGTGCCCGGCCGACGTCGAGGCCGGCGGCTGACGTGTCGCGGTTCCGTTCAGTGGCACCGAGTTCAGGCAACTTCTACGACCATGTAGTATTTGGGCGACCAAGACGCGCTCACCCCCGGAAGGCACCGTGCTGGACTACTTCGAAGCGATCGTCGTCGGTGCCTTCCAAGGCGTGACCGAGCTGTTCCCGGTCTCCAGCCTCGGCCACTCCGTGCTGATCCCCGCCGTGGTGGGCGGGCAGTGGGCGCGGGACCTGAACGTGTCCTCCCCCGAGTCGCCCTACCTGGCGTTCATCGTCGGCCTGCACGTCGCGACGGCGGCCGCCCTGCTGCTGTTCTTCTGGCGGGACTGGGTCCGGATCATCGGCGGGTTCGTCAGCTCGATCCGGCACCGCCGGATCCAGACCCCGGCGGAACGGCTCGCCTGGCTGATCATCCTGGCGACGATCCCCGTCGGCGTCAGCGGCCTGCTGCTGGAGCACCTGTTCCGCACGACGCTCGGCAAACCGGTGCCGGCGGCGGCGTTCCTCATCGTCAACGGCGTGCTGCTGTACCTGGCCGAACGCCTGCGCCGGCGGGCGGCCGCGGCCGAACCCGCGGTCGCCGAGCCGGCGGACGCGCCCGGTGCGGCGGAGGACGCCGACGTGAAGGCCGACGAACGGCTGTCCCGGATGTCGCTCGGCCGCGGCACCCTGATCGGCACCGCGCAGGTGCTCGCCCTGCTGCCCGGGATCAGCCGCTCCGGGGTCACGATGGCCGCCGGGCTGCTGCGCGGGCTCTCGCACGAAGACGCCGCCCGGTTCTCGTTCCTGCTGGCGACGCCGGTGATCCTGGCCGCCGGCGTGCTGAAGATCCCCGACCTGTTCGGGCCGCTGGGCACCGGGATCCACGGTCAAGTGCTCGCCGGGAGCGTGGCCTCGTTCGCCAGCGCCTACCTCGCCGTCCGGTTCCTCACCCGTTACTTCCACACCCGGACGCTGAGCCGGTTCGCGCTCTACTGCGTGCTCGCGGGCGCCGGCGCCCTGGCCGTGCTCACCCTTCGCTGATACGACAGCAGTGTAGATTCGGGAGTATGCGGAAGGAACCGGCGCGGCGCGCGCCCGGCACGCTCGAGGCCGAGGTGCTGGGCGTCCTGGGAAGCGCGGCCGAGCCCCTCACCCCCGCCGAAGTCCAGGCCCGGCTGGCGGACGACCTCGCGTACACGACCGTCGTGACGATCCTCAGCCGGCTGCACGACAAGGGCGCCGCGACCCGGGAGAAGCACGGACGCGCGTACCGCTACCACGCCGTCGACGACGAAGCCGGCCTCGCCGCCCGGAAGATGACGAAGGTCCTCGACGGCGAGCCCGACCGCGACAGCGTCCTCGCCCGGTTCGTCACCCAGCTGTCGGACTCCGACGAGGCCCTGCTGCGCACGCTCCTGCGCGGCAAGAAATGACCACCGACCTGCTGATCCCGCTGCTGCTGCCGCTCCTGGCGCGGCCCGCGGCCCAGCTGGTCGAACCCCGCCTCCCGCCGCGGACGGCGAGCTGGCTGCTCACCGGCGCCTGCCTGGTCCTGGCGGCCGGCAGCACCGCGGCGCTGGCGCTGCTCGCGTTTTCGGGCCTGTCGCTGCTGCCGGTGGTCGCCGACCTCGGCCACTGGTCGCCCCAGGCCCTGCGGGCCGAGAACGGGGTGGACGTCCCCGCGTCGATCGCGGCGGGCGCGGTTCTCGGCGTGCTCCTGGTCCTGCTGACGCGGGCCGTGCTCCGGTACGTGCGGTGGGCTCGGCGCCTCTCGCGTGAGCTGGACGCGCACGGCGGCGATGAAGTCGTGCTGCTGCCCGGTGAAGACGCGGTGGCCTTCGCCGTACCAGGGCGAGGCGGGCGCGTCGCGGTCTCCACCGGGATGCTCGCCGCACTCGACCCGCGGGAACAGTCCGCGCTGCTGGCCCACGAGCGGGCCCACCTCGCGTTCCGGCACCACTTGTTCCTGATCGCCTTGACGCTGTCGGTGACGCTGAACCCGCTGCTGCGGCCGCTGTGCTCGGCGGCGAGGTTCGCCCTCGAACGCTGGGCCGACGAAGCCGCGGCCCAGCGGATCGGCGATCGCACCGTGGTCGCGCACGCGGTGGCCAAGGCCGCCCTCGCCGGCCGCCCGCACCACGGGTTCGCGCTCGCCGCGACCGGCGGCCCGGTCCCCCGGCGGGTGTCGGCGCTGCTGACACCACGGCCGCGGGTCCGCGGCCGGGTCCCGGTGGCGTTGCTGAGCGCGCTGGTTGTCGGGCTCGCGGGCGTGTCCGCCGAGACCGCCCTCGACAGCGCGGCCGACCTGCACGACGGGATCGAGATCGCGCAGGTCGGCCGCTAGTTCCGGTCAGCCGAGGCCCGGCAGCACCCGCGTGCCTTCAGCGCGGACAGCCTGCAGCGCGCGGGGCTCCAGACCGAGCTGCGCCAGGATCGTCGGCGCGATCTGGGTCGTCGTCACCGGCGCGGAGATCGTCCGCCGATCGGTGCCGGGGCCGCTCACCACGAGCGGCACCGCCCGGTCGTCCGGGGCGACGCCACCGTGCTCGGCGATCTTCTTCGTCCCGCCGGTGTAGACGACGCCGTACTGCGCGACCCCGAACAGGTCGGGAACCCGGTCATCACCCGGGCGGGCCCCGAAGTAGCGCGCGGCGTCCGCGCCCGCGTACACCTGCCGCAGGCCTGAACTGCTGAACGCCTTGGGCGCACCCGCGCGGTCCGTGCCGGTTCCGTTCTGCGCCAGCAGGTAGCGCTTCGCGAACTCCGTGGCGGCCGGCGAGCGGTCGGCGAGCCAGAGCAGCATCGCGTCGTCGTCGGCCGACTGGACGACGAGGTCACCGGCGCCCGGGTGAGCGGCCTTCCAGGCGGCGTTCAGGCCGGCGAGCAGCTTGCCGTCGTCGACGCGGGTCAGGGCGCCCGGGTCGGTCGGTGACTGGCCGTGCTTCGCCGACAGGATGATCGTCGTCGTGCGGTCGAGGTGCCGGCGGCGCAGCCCGGCCACGAACGCGCCGATCCGGGCGTCGACGAAGTCCAGTGCCGAGGTCAAGACGGGTCCGGGCACCGTGCCGCCGGGCAGGTACCCGCCGGGCCGGCCGCCCGACATGGGCAGCTTCTCCGCCGTGGACACGGACTGGAAGTTGAGCCCGAACACCGCCGGCGTGCCGACGCGGTGGGTGCCGGAGTGGTCGTAGCCGTCGATCTCGTTGAGCACGGCCTGCGCCTTGTAGGCGTCGTACTGCTGGGTGGCGGCGTTGTCGGTGGTCCAGTCGCCGGTGCCCGACGGAGGCGTGCTGTTGATCTCCGGGGTGAACAGGTCCTGGATCCCGGTGCCCGAGGGTCCGTTCAGGATCTCGTAGGCCGGGTGCTTGTCCGACCACGCCGTCCGCAGGCCCGCGCGGCGGGCGACCTCGAAGACGGTGTTGACCTTGAGGTACTCGTGCGGCAGGACCGGGCGGCAGGTGTGCGGATCGACCGGGAGACCGGCCTGGTTCAGCAGGGTCTGCGGGGTGCCGGTCATGCGCAGCACCGAGTTCGGCAACCCGGTCAGGCCTTGGCCGGCGTCGAGCTTGCTCTGGTCACGGTCGAGGCCCTCGGTGAGGTCCACCTGCGCGCCGGGTCGCACGCCGGTGCACCGGGTGGTGCCCGCGGGCAGCAGGCCGTGGTTGTACGCGGCGTCGTAGTAGATCCCGGTGACGGCGGGATCACCGCCGGTCAGCTGGCCGATGAGGCCGGGGAACGAGTCCGACGGCACCGGCGTGCTCGCGCTGCGGTAGGCCGTCCCGCGCGCCAGCAAACCGGCCATCGCCGAGTCCGGGTGCCCGGCCGCGTACGCGACGAGATCGGCCTGGTGCATGCCGTCGACGGAGATCAGCAGGACGTGGCGCGCGTCGGCGGCCGTGGCGGTGGTCGCCGTGATGGGGAGCAGCGTCAGGGCGGCGAGCGCGGCCGTGGCGCGAATCCGTTTCCGGGTCAAGGTTCCTCCTCGTGCGAGCCCCGGGCAGGGCGTCCCCGGCATCCCACGCCCCCGATCCGGCCGTCAGAGGAGCACAGCGCGAACAGCAAGTGAACAAACAATTCTTGTCCATCCACAATGGATTTATCAAGGAACGGCAAAGTATCGCCCGCCACATCTTCCGCCGACGGGTCGTAAACCCCACTTTAATCTACGAGCGTGTAGAACTTCTACTGAATTGTCGTAGGAGGAGGATCATGACGCGCATCGTGATCGTCTCGGCGCGCGTGGGCGCCGGGCACGACGGAGCGGCTTACGCCCTGGCCGACCGGCTGACCGGCCATGACGTCGAGGTGATCGACTTCCTGGACCTCCTGCCCGGCTCGTTCGGCCGCCGTCTCTGCGCCTTCTACCACCGGCAGCTGGAGGTGGTGCCGCGCAGCTGGGACTGGACCCTGGCCGCGCTCGGCACCACCTGGGGCGCCGGGCTGGCCCGCCGGGCCGCCACCCTCGCCCGCGGCCGGACGGCCGACGCCCTCGACGGCGCCGACCTCGCCGTCTCGACCTACCCGCTCGCCACGCAAGCGCTCGCCGCCCTGCGCGGTCGCCGGACCCTGGCGGCCCCCCTGGCGGTGTACCTCACCGATCCCGCCGTGCACCGGCTGTGCGTGCACGCCGCGGCCGACCTGCACCTGGCCCAGAACCACTACGCCGCGGGCGAGGCCCGGGCGTTCGGCGCACCGGACGTGGCCGTGGCGGCTCCCCTGGTCGGCGGGCGGTTCCGGCCGCCCACGGCAGCGGAACGAACCGCGGCGCGGCGAGCCTTCGGCCTGCCGGATCGAGGCCGCCTGGCCCTGGTCGTCGCCGGCTCGTGGGGCGTGGGCGACGTCCGCGAGACTACCGCCGACGTCGCCGCGTCCGGCGCCGCGGTCCCGATCGTCGTCTGCGGCCGCAACACCGCGCTGCGCGAGCAGCTGGCCGCGTCTCACCGGCACGTTTTCGGGTGGGTCGAGGACATGCCCCGCCTGCTGCACGCCGTCGACGTGGTGGTGCAGAACGCCGGCGGGCTGACCACGTCCGAGGCCCTGGCCAGTGGCCTCCCGGTGCTGACCTACCGCTGCCTGCCCGGCCACGGACGGGCCAACGCCGTGACGCTCGACCAGCTCGGCCTGGTTCCGTGGCTGCACTCCCGGAACGACCTCGCCGCCGCTCTCCTCTCGGCCCGCCCGGACCACCGCCCCCAGCCGGCCACCGACGCGGTCCCGCTGCTGGAAAAGCTCCTGGAGGTCGCGTGAAAGCCGTCCTGGCGGCCGCCGCCGTCGCGCTCGCCGCGCACGCCGCGCCCGCGGCCGCGTTCCTGCCGGGCCCGCGACGCGCCCTGCTGCCGCGTCTGGCGGGGTCCACCGAGCCCGGCCGGGTCGCCTTGACCTTCGACGACGGCCCGGACCCCGCCTCGACCCCGCAGTTCCTGCGCGTCCTGGCCGAGCACGACGTGCGCGCCACCTTCTTCGTTCTCGGCGCCGAGGTCCGGAAGTCGCCGGACGTCATCCGGCAGATCGTCGCCGACGGCCATGACCTGGGCGTCCACGGCTGGGATCACCGCTGCCTGCTGCGGCGCACACCCCGCGCCACCCATCGCGACCTCCGAGCCACCCGCGATCTGCTGCACCACCTCACCGGCACGCCGCCGCGCTGGTTCCGGGCGCCTTACGGTGTTTTCAGCACCGCGTCCCTGGTCTCCGCGCGGCAGCTCGGGCTCACACCCCTGCTGTGGAGCACGTGGGGCTTCGACTGGACCGAGAGCTGCACGCCGGAGTCGATCCACCGCCGGGTGGCCGCGAACCTCGGCCGCGGCGGCACGATCCTCCTGCACGACAGCGACGTCACGACCGGCAACGGCGCGTGGCGCGCCACCCTCGGCGCGCTTCCCGCGATCATCGCCGACTGCCGCGGTCGCGGCTTCACCTTCGGACCACCGACGTGATCGGTTACTACGTGTCGCGTAGTACGCGCCGTGTACTATCGCGGCATGGCTCGCGTGCTCCGGGTTCTCCTCGTGCTGGTCCTCGCCGTGGTCTTGCTGAGCGGCGGCTACCTCGGGTACGTCGCCGTCCGCGCGTCCCGGCCGGTCACGCTGCCCACCCCGGCCGGGCCGTACGCGGTCGGCCGCACGATCGCCGAGTGGACCGACCACACCCGCGACGATCCCCTGGCTCCGCACCCTGGCACACCAAGGCGCCTGTCCGTGTGGTCGTGGTACCCCACGACGGCCGTCGCGGGCCCGAACCCGGCCCCGTACACCCCCGGCCCGTGGGCGGGGCTGCACATGGGCGCACCGATGGGCTGGGGCGAAACGAGCTTCGACGAAGTCCGCACCCATTCGACCGCCGACGCGCCGGCGGCCGCGGGGCGGTTCCCCGTGGTCGTCCTGGAACCCGGCCTCGGCTTCGCGGCGCCGCAGTACACCGCCTTCGCGGAATCCCTGGCCGGCCGGGGGTATCTGGTCCTGGGCGTCACGCCCACCTACAGCGCCAACCTGACCGTGCTCGACGGCGCCGCGGTGCCGCCCACCGAAGCGGGCAACCCACCGGTGTTCGACGCCGCGGACCTGCACCAGGGTGCGGCCCAGGCCGCGGGCGACCGGCTGGTCGACGTCTGGGCCGCCGACGCCCGGTTCGCCGCGTCCCAAGCGGCGGCGAGCCCGCTCGCCGACCCGGCCACGACCGTCTACATCGGTCACTCCTTCGGCGGCGCCGCCGCGCTGGAGGCGTGCCACTCCGATCCGCACTGCGCCGGGGCGGCCGACCTCGACGGAACCCAGTACGGCGCGGTCGTCCACAGCGGACTCACCAAACCAGTGCTCCTCGTCGGCAGCGAAAACTCGCGCGTCACCGGGATGTGCCTTCCGGCGGCACCCGCCGACCGAGCGGATCAAGACACCGCGCGGACCATGCTGGCCGCGAGCAGCGGCCCGGCCTGGCGCTACCGGATCCGCGGCACCGAGCACTTCGACTTCAGCGACTACAACGCCTACTACCTCGCCGCGCCGATCCGGTCGGCGCTCGCCCTCGGCGACATCGCCGGCTCCGAAGCCCTCACCATCGTCGACGCCTACCTCGGCGCGTTCGCCGACCACGTGACACGCGGCGAACCCGAGCCGCTGCTCACCGGCCCGCCGCCCTATCCCGAAGTCGAACGGTGAGTTCGGCGGTCCCGCAACGACAACCACGCCAGGACAACGGAGACCGGCGGCGCGAGCACGGCCGCGGCCCGCGCCGCCCGCACCGGAACCCCGGCTCGCACCGGCGGAAAGCCCGGCGGGACGGGCGGTGGGGCGAAGCGCAGCCGGGCGTCCAGGTGGTGCCACCGGTGCACCTCCAGGTACATGATCCGCCAGCTGCCCGCCCAGATCGCGAGTGCACCCGCCAGTACCCAGTCTTCCGACTTCATGACGCCACTCTCGCACGAGACGACCACGCAGCGGCAAAGATGCGACTTGCGGCGTACGGACTACGCCGCAAGTCGCACACCTGCGCCGCACAGATCGCCCGTCAGACCGTCGATCCCGCGGCCACCGCGGTCCTAGGGTTCGGCCACGCACCGCCGGAAGGACGAAACACTCATGATCGAAGCACGTGCCGTGTCGAAACGCTACGGCGAGAAAACCGCCGTCGACGACCTCACGTTCACGGTGAAACCCGGTGTGGTGACCGGGTTCCTGGGTCCCAACGGGGCCGGCAAGTCCACGACCATCCGGATGATCATGGGCCTGGACGCGCCCACGTCCGGCACCGTCACGGTCAACGGCAAGGCCTACCGCAAGCACTCCGCGCCGCTGCACGAGGTCGGGGCCCTGCTCGAAGCGAAAGCCGTCCACACGGGACGATCCGCCTACAACCACCTGCTCGCCCTCGCGCTGAGCACCGGGATCCCCCGGCGGCGGGTCGACGAGGTCATCGAGCTGGTCGGCCTGGAGGGCGTCGCCCGCAAGCGCGTCGGCGGGTTCTCCCTCGGCATGGGCCAGCGCCTCGGCGTCGCCGCGGCCCTGCTCGGCGACCCCTCGACCCTGGTGCTCGACGAGCCGGTCAACGGGCTCGACCCGCAGGGCATCCTGTGGATCCGCAACCTGCTGCGCGGCCTGGCCGCCGAGGGCCGCACCATCTTCGTCTCCTCGCACCTGATGAGTGAGATGGCCTTGACCGCCGAGCACCTGATCGTGATCGGCAAGGGCCGGCTCATCGCCGACACCTCGGTCGAAGAGTTCATCCAGCGCGCGTCGAGCCGGGTCGTGCGGGTGCGCACCCCGGAGGCCGAGCGGCTGCGCGACCTGCTCGCCGGGCCGGGGGTCAGCGTCACCAGCCTGGCACCGAGCCTGCTCGAGGTCAGCGGGCTCGACGGCGCCGAGGTCGGCCGGATCGCCTGCCGCGAAGCCGTGCCGCTCGAAGAGCTCACGCCCGTCCAGGCCTCCCTGGAGCAGGCGTTCATGGAGCTCACCGACGACGCCCTCGAATACCGGGTCTCCCCCGCCGCCCAGGAAAGGTCCGCGTCATGACGACCACCACCGCCCCGGCCGCCAGCGGCGGTACGCGGGCATCGCTGCCGGACGACCTCGCGGTGACGCCCGTGCGGGTGCTGCGCTCGGAATGGCTGAAGTTCCGCACGGTCCGGTCCTCACCGCTCGCGGTCGCGGTGACCGTGGTCGGGATGATCGCCCTCGGCTGGATCTTCTCCGCCGCCGACGCGAGCCGCTGGCCGGTCATGCGTCCCCAGGCCAAGGCCCACTTCGACCCGACCGACGTCAGCCTCCGCGGCTACGTCCTCGCGCAGCTGGTGCTCGGCGTGCTGGGCGTGCTCGTCGTTTCCGGCGAGTACGGGACGGGGATGATCCGCGCGACCTTCTCCGCCGTCCCGACCCGGACGCCGGTGTTGTGGGCGAAGCTCGTCATCTTCGCGGTCGTGTCGTTCGTGGTGGGCACGATCAGCTCGTTCGCCGCGTTCCTCGGCGGGCAGGCCTTCCTCAGCTCCCAGCACATCGAGACGACGCTGTCGGCGCCCGGCGTGTTCCGGGTGGTGTTCGGCGTCGGTCTCTACCTGACCGTGGTGGGCATGCTCGGCGTCGCCCTCGGCTGGCTGATCCGGCACACGGCCGGCGCCATCGCCACCCTGTTCGGCCTGCTGCTGGTGCTGCCGGGGATCGCCGACGCGCTGCCGGACAGCTGGGCGCCGCACATCGTGCCGTACCTGCCGAGCAACGCCGGCCAGGCGTTGATCACGGTCCGCCCGGACTCCGCGATGCTCGCGCCATGGACCGGCTTCGCGGTCTTCTGCGCCTACGTCGCCGTCGCGCTCGTGGCGGCGGTCATCCTGCTCGATCGCCGCGACGCCTGAGGCGATGGAGGATGATGGCGGCGTGAGCGACGCGGGTGCGGCGTGGCCGGTCTCCGAACACGGCCTGGTCAGCGGGTGGCCCGGAGCCGAGGGGCTCCGGAGCTGGGCGCGCCGTCATCCCGTGGCCGCGGACGTGCTGCTGGCGTGCGCGCTGCTGCCGCTCGCCCTGGCCGTCGAGCACCGCGGGGTCGCGCCGAGCGCCCGCCCGGTCTTGTTCGTGCTCGGTGTCCTGCTGGTCTCGACGCTCGCGTTCCGCCGTCGCCTCCCCCTGACGACCCTGGCCGCGTCCAGCGCCTTCGCGCTGGTCCAGGGGTTCCTCGGCCCGCCGTTCCCGCCGACCGTGATCGCGGTGCTCGTCGCCGTCTACACGGTCGGCGGGCACACCGGGCGCCGCCGCGCCATCATCGCGGTGGCGGCGCTCGGTGTGGTGATCGCGGTCGTGGTCTTCCGCACCGACGAGCTCGCCGAGTCCGCCGCCCGGTTCGTGTTCGCCGCCGCCGTGGTCGTCGCGGCGTTCGTGCTCGGCGTGAACGTGCGGATGCGCCGGGTCTACCTGGCGTCGCTGCGGGACCGGGCGCTGCGGGCCGAACGCGAACGCGACCAGCAGTCGCAGATCGCGGCCGCCCGGGAACGCGCGATCATCGCCCGCGAGATGCACGACATCGTCGCGCACAACCTCTCGGTGATGATCGCGCTGGCCGACGGCGCCGCCTACGCCGCGCGGACCGACGCCGGCGCGGCCGAGACCGCGTCCCTGCACGTGTCGGCGACCGGACGGCAGGCGCTCGACGAGATGCACCGGCTGCTCGGCGTGCTGCGCGGCACCGGCGGCGAAAGCCCGCGCACGCCGCAGCCCGGCGTCGCGCAGATCGACGACCTCGTCAACCAGGTCCGCACCACCGGCCTCCCGACGTCGTGGACGATCACCGGCGAACGGTTCCCCTTCTCCCCCACCGCCGGGCTCACGCTCTACCGCGTCGCCCAGGAGGCGCTCACCAACGTGCTGAAACACGCCGTCCGGCCGTCGGCCGCGCGGATCCGGCTGACCTACGCCGACCCGGTCGTCACCCTCGAGGTCGACGACGACGGCGCCGGATCCGGCCACCACCCCAGCCCGTCGGCCGGGCACGGCCTGAGCGGCATGCGCGAACGCGTCGGCGTCTTCGCCGGGGAAGTCACCGCCGGGCCGCGCCCGGGCGGCGGCTGGCGGGTGACCGCCCGGCTCGAACCGGGGCGCGTCCCCGGTGACGTCGGATCGGCGGCCGGCACGTGATCAGCATCCTGCTCGTCGACGACGACCCGTTGCTGCGCTTGGGTTTCCGGCTCGTCCTGGAGTCCCAGCCGGACTTCACGGTCGTCGGCGAAGCCGCCGACGGCGCCGCCGCGGTCAGCCGCACCGCCGAGCTCGACCCCGACGTCGTCCTGATGGACGTCCGCATGCCCGGGATGGACGGGATCGAGGCCACCCGCGAGATCGTCCGCGCGCACGCCCGCTCCCGGGTGCTGATCCTGACCACCTTCGACGTCGACGAGTACGCGTTCCCCGGGCTCAAGGTGGGCGCGAGCGGGTTCCTGCTGAAGAACGTCCCGCCCGAGGACCTGATCTCCGCGATCCGCGCCGTCGCGAGCGGCGACGCGGTCGTCGCGCCGAGCGTCACGAGACGGCTGCTGGACGCCATGGCCGACCGCCTCCCCGACCCGGCGGCGCCCCCGGGGACCCCGGTCACCGAACGCGGCCTCGACCGGCTCACCGAACGCGAGCTCGAAGTCCTCCGCAAGGTCGCCCGCGGCCTGTCCAACGCGGAGATCGCCGACGAGCTGGTGCTGTCGGAGGCGACCGTGAAGACCCACGTGGGGCGCATCCTCAACAAGCTCGAGCTGCGTGACCGGGTCCAGGCGGTGGTCCTGGCCTACGACGTCGGCTTGGTGGTACGTCGCACGTAGTACGCTGAACGTACTACCGCGGAGGAGCCACGCATGCCGAACGACGCCCAGATCCTGGTGCTCTACGCGCTGACCGACGGGCCACGGCACGGCTACGCGATCAACACGGCCATCGACGAGCTCACCGGCGAACGGCTCGGACCGGGCAGCCTCTACGGCGCGCTCGCACGGCTGGAGGCGAAGGGCCTGGTCGAGGCGCTCGACGGCGAAGGCCGGCAACGTCCGGTACGGATCACCGAGCAGGGCCGCGCCGTCCTGGAACGCGAGCTCCGCGCCATGGCCCGGGTAGCCGACGCGGGCCTGCGCCGCCTCGGCGTCCGGCCGGCATGACCGAGGCGTGGCTGGTCCGCCTCTACCCCCGCGCGTTCCGGGAGCGCTGGGGTGCCGACCTGGCGGCCGAGGTCCGGGCGAGCCCGCGGTCGTGGCCGAACGTGCTGGTGAGCGCGATGGGCATGTGGCTGCACCCGGCCGCGTGGCCTGCGCGCTCCCCGGCCCAGCGCCAAGCCCGGGTCGCCGCGATGGCCGTCATGGTGACGGGCATCGGCTGGTTCGCGGCGCACCTGGCGGTCGAAGACACCCGCGCTCTCCCCGGGGTGCTCGACGGCTGCGCGGTCGCGGTGCTGGCCGGCCTGCTGCTGGTCGCACCACGACCGGCCCTGGCCGCCGGGCGACGGCTCGCGCTCCGGCTCCTGGCACCGGCCGTGCTGGGCATCGCCGTGGTCGCCGTGGTCCACGGCATTCCGGGTTCCTTCCCCCAGCCGTTCCGGCTTGCGCTGCTCTGGAGCTGGTGGGGATCGTGGGCGCTGGCGGTGATCCAGGTCGGCCGGACGGTGGCCGAACTGGCCGTGACACCGAACCCACGCGCGTTCCGCCTCGGCATCCGCCTGCTCGCCGCATCCGCTGCCGCCATCGGCGCGACCGAGCTGATGGTGGCGGCGACCGGGCCAGCGTGCTTCGGGGTGTGTCTGCTCTCCGCGTCGTGGTTTGTCCGCCCTCCGGAGCCGGCGCTCTGAGCGGTGGCCCGATGCGCCTCAGCGCACCCCTCCACGCTCTGCACCTGCGCACTCAGCTCGCCGACGATGCCTAGTCGTCCTGCGCTGGGTAGAGGATCGGGTCGATCTCGGCAAGGGCGGCGATCAGCTGATCCGCGCCGCAGCGCACCTGCGCGTCGGGGTCGCGGGCCAGCACCTCGCATACCCGCACAGCCGCGTCCCGGTCACGCGCAAACACCATGAACACGTCACGTACAGCACTGTGAATCCAGTCAATCTGGCTGGGAGTGTGATGATCAGGGCCCACGGCGGCGAGCGCTGAGGCGACTACCGCGAGCCCGGCCGGGTCTTGACGCCGGAGCAAGGCCTCCGCCGTCACACGGGTGACGAACGTGTCGCGGTCGTCGAGTACGAGCTCCAACAACGTTCCCCGGGCCTCGGGCATCTCGGCGAAGCTGGCCAGGCCCCGACCTGCGTCCGCCCTGTCGCGATAGTCAGGGCTTCCCGCAAGCTCGATCAGTGCCGCCACCACAGCGCGTCTTGCCTCGTTGCTCATCGACGCAGTCTTCCGCGACCAACGCGAAAGGCCCATCCATTTCCCGCCAGAGCCGCGACACGCCCGACCTACACGCCTCCGCCGAGATTCTGATACGCGACCGCATCGCGGAGACTCGAATGAATGGGCGGCTTGGTGATCGCGGAGGGGAAGGTCAGGCCCGGGACGCTCCGAGGAACCGCAGCACGGCCAGGACGCGGCGGTGGTCCGCGTCGACCACGGGCAGATCGAGCTTGGCGAAGATGTTGTTGATGTGCTTCGCCACGGCGCTCTCGCTGACCACCAGCGCCTGCGCGATGCCGGCATTCGAGCGCCCCTCGGCCATCAGGCCGAGCACCTCCCCTTCGCGGGGGGTCAGCCGCGCGAACGGGTCGCTGTCGCGCCGCAGCAGCAACTGGGCGACGACCTGCGGGTCCAAGGCCGTGCCCCCGTCCGCCACCCGCCGGACCGCCGCTACGAAGTCGGCGACATCGGCGACCCGCTGCTTGAGCAGGTAGCCCACACCGCTGGTGTTCGCCGACAACAGGTCGGCCGCGTACCGCTCCTCCACGTACTGCGAAAGCAGCACCACCGGCGTCCCCGGCCAGCGCCGACGGATCTCCATCGCCGCCCGCACCCCCTCGTCGGTGAAGCCGGGCGGCATCCGGACGTCGATCAAGGCGAGTTCGGGCCGGTGCTCCGCCACTGCCGCCAACAGCCCCTCCGCGTCGCCGGCTTCCGCGGCGACCTGGAACCCGCCCATCTCCAGCACCTTGATCAGGCCGACCCGCAACAACACCGAATCCTCGGCGATCACCGCGCGCACGGCAGCTCCGCGGTGATGGTGGTGGGGCCGCCGACGGGGCTGCTGACGTGGAAGGCCCCGTCGAGGGAGCCGACCCGCTTGGCCAGCCCGGTCAGTCCCGTGCCGGCGGCGGCGTCGGCACCGCCCAGCCCGTCGTCGGTAACGCGCACTCGCAGCACCTCCCCGACCTGGCGGACGATCACCTCCGCACGCATCGCGTCGGCGTGCTTCGTCGCATTGGTCAGCGCCTCGGAGATCACGAAGTACGCGACTGACTCCACGGTGGGCGCCACCCGCTCCTCCAGATCGACCCGCAGCCGCACCGGCAGGGGCGTGCGGGCGGCCAGCCCGGACAACGCCGCGTCCAGACCTCGGTCGTCGAGCACGGCCGGGTGCAGCCCCCGCACCAGGTCATCGAGTTCGGCGATCGCTTCCTTCGCCTCCAGGTGCGCTCTCTCGATCACCTCGCGGGCATCACCCGGCAGGTCCGGGCGGGAGGCAATCGCCAGACCCAGGTTGACCGCGAGGGACACCAACCGCTGCTGGGTACCGTCGTGCAGGTCGCGCTCGATCCGGCGGCGCTCCGCGTCGACGGCCTCGATCAAGTCGGTCCGGCTCACGGCCAGCTGATCGACCCGCTCCTGGAGCCGCTGCGCCCGGCTGGGCCCGAGCAGGCCCGACGCCAGCCGCGCCTCGGCCCTGGCTACTGCCCGCACGGTCCAGGGCAGGGCGCACAGGAGGACGAGCCCAGCCGCCGTGTAGGCAGGCAGCTGGGTCAGGTAACCGAACCAGTCCTGGCGGATTCCGGTGGGCAGCGCCCATGACCAGGCGTAGGCGCTGACGCCCGCCAGGCACGCCGCTGCCACCGCGAGCACCAGCAGCTCCAGCAGCGCGAGCAGCGGGCCCAGCACGAGGTGGTAGCCGATCTTGCGCCACGGCCGCGTCGCCGCGAGCAACCGGGCGATCGAGGCCCACGTCCATCGTTCCGGCGCGGTGGGGGCGAGCCGGGGGATATCAACACCGATGAGCACCCGGTGGCGAGCCCGCTGAACGGCCGTCAGCACCGGGGTGCCCAGCAGGACCAGGGCGGCCGACACGGAAACCGCAAGGAGCCAGTTCCCCGTCCTGGCGGTGGTCGTCGCCGCCCAGGACCACACGGGCACCAGTGCCAGGTGCGGCAGCACACCGGCGGCGAGAAAGCCGGTGTCCCGCTGCGCCCGGAGGACCGTGCGCCTCAGTCCGGCTGGAATCGTCATGGCACGACGCTAGGGCACCGCAGGAGGACGGTGCCAGGAAACCTGCACCCGATCTCATGGTGAACCTAGTACCACCTGTTGATCTTGACCTGTGGGCGGGCAGCATCTCGGGTAGGTAGCTGATCGAGACCGGGCCGACGGCGCCATCACGCGGGCGCCCGGGTCGATGCGGTAGCAAGCACCACCACGAAGTCGGAACCACGGGCTACTGATCTCGGCAGGCCGCGGCGGCAAGGTTTTGCCGCAGGGCCGCCGACGCCGGCGGCATCACGACTTCGGTGGAGGAATTCTCATGACCGTTCGGACGATGCCCCGGCCGCCACGCACGACGAGGTCGCGGGATGCCCGGGCGCGACCCCGGACCAGCTGGGCGCCCAGGGTGCTCGGCGGGGTCGCCGCGGGCTTGGTGCCGTGGGTGTTCGTGCTGGGCCGGTCCCTGCCCGAGACCACGCAGGTACGGCACTGGCCGGCCGCGTGGATCGGACTCGACCTGACGGTGGCGCTCGGCTGCGCGACCACCGCGCGCTTGTTCCACCGCGGCGACGACCGCGCCCGCCTGTCGGCATCAGCCGTCGCGGCGCTCATGGTGATGGACGCTTGGTTCGACGTCCTCACCGCCCAGGCCGGCGCCGAATTCACCCAGGCCATCGCCTGCGCGGTTCCGGAACTCGCCTTGGCCGGCCTGTGCACGTGGGTCGCCCTGCGCAACGCCGAAAGGGAGTCATGACGATGAGAGCACCACCGGCACCAATCCGATCGCCGAGCCGGCCCGAACCCGACGTGGCGTGGTGTCGAGGGAAGGCCGGTTCCAGTGATGGATTTCGACGAGGACTTGGCGGGTCTCACTCGCCGGCTCGCCGGCGCGGCCGAAACCGTGGTACCGCTGGCTGATCTTCCGGATCTGCGTGCGGTCCGGGCCCTCGTCGCCGAGTCGCTGGCCTTCGGTGCGGGCGCCGGCGACAGGTTCGGGGCAGTTCTCCTCGTGATCGACGAACTGGTCGGCAACGCCTACCGGCACACCGCCGCAGCACGCGAACTGCACGTCACCCGCACTGGCGAGAACCTGATGGTCGAAGTCAGCGACCACGATCCGGACGTCGCAGCGGTGCGAACGGGCACCGGCCGCCACGGACTCCGGCTGGTCGGCCAGCTTTCCCTCGATTGGGGCGTACGAGCCGACAGCGACGGCAAAGTCGTCTGGGCGCTGGTGCCGATCAGGCTCTTTCCCGCGCTGTGGTCCTGATCGTTCCGTACCGACGGGAGGCCGGCCGCCGCCACAGCTCTGGAGTGACAAAGCCGTGGCGGCGACCGGCGGGACACCGCCGCTTGTGGCGTCCCCCGCCGGCGGACCTCCTGCGACCCGCCGACAGACCACAGTCGCTGCCCGCTCCCCCAATCCCGCGGCGGGCAACGAAAACAGCCGCTCCGGCTCCAGGAGGTAAGTGGAGCCGGAGCGGCCGTCGACACCGGGCCACCCGTCGGCGGCCCGGACGCTGGTGTCAGTTCTTGTTGGTGCCCGGGGTCAGCACCTTGTCGATCACGAAGACCGTGGCGTTCTTCGTGGGGATGTTGCCGCACAGGATCTTCGCGCCGTTGACGG
>NZ_JBVKDO010000019.1:0-48599 GCF_055633805.1 Amycolatopsis sp. NPDC114478
CGTCGTCTGGGCGTTGCTGCGCGACGGCCGTGAATTCCATCCTTCACCACCGGGCACGGCCACAGCTGCCGCTTGACACGCTCATTGAGACTCCTTCGATGCGGGTTCGGCATCGAGACACCGGTCGGCGCGGCCGTGTGACAGGTGTGGTCCGGCTCACGCGTCGCTGGGGGAGCGGCTCCAGAGCAGCGCCGCGTGCCAGGCGGCGATCAGCGCTTCGTCGTCGGCGTAGCTCGGGCAGGTCCCGACCGGGACCCACGCCTGCTCGACGGGTTCGCCGTCTTCGACCCGCACGACGGTCACCCCGGCGTACTCCACCACTTCGCGGCCGTGCCCGGCGGGCACCGAGACCGCGCGGGTGCCCAGCCGCAGCCGCACCCGTCGTTCGCCCGTCATCGACCCCGCTTTCCCCTCATGCTCGACGGTGGTGTCGCGCACCGGCCGGGATCTGTAACAGGCCCGGGGGCCGGCGTGCGGTGAGCGGCGGGTATCGGCCGCCCAGTGGCGGGCGGGCGACGAGCGGATGCGTCCGTTCGTGCTAATTCACGTGTGAGGACGCGCCGCAGCGGTCATCCCCGTCCTGGGAGAATCCTGCTGGGGGAGGTGCCTGAGACGTGACGCGGGAAAGTTTCGAGTTCGAGGCCGAGCCGGCGCAGATCCGGCTGGTGCGGTCCTGGGTGCGCGACCGCCTGGCCGCGGCGGCCGTGCCGGCCGGGGTCGCGGCGGACGCCGTGCTGATCACCGGCGAGCTGGCGACCAACGCGGTCCGGCACGCCACCGGACCCTTGCGCGCGCTGCTGATCTGCGCGGACGCCGCGGTCTGGATCGGGGTGGAGGACGCCGGCGGGTCCGCGTGGTTCGACCCGGTCGTGCCCGACGCCGCGCCGGCGGGGACCGGGCTCACCCTGGTCGCCGCGGCTTCCGGCCGGCGCGGGCTCTTCCACCGCGGGGACGGCGGCAAGACGGTCTGGGCGGAGATCCCGCTCGCTTCGTGAGCCCGGTCAGCTCCGGCGCAGGACCATGGCCACCGTGTCGTCGGCGTAAGTGACGACCTCGTGCATCCGGGCGACCAGCTCGCGGGGCACGACGGCGGCCGGCCGGGTGCGCAGGCCGCGGGCCAGCGGCAGCAGCCGGGCCTGGCCTTCGTCGATGTTCTTGCGGCTCTCCACCAAACCGTCGGTGTACAGCAGCAGGGTGTCACCCGGCGCGAGGGCGACGTCGACGAGCCGCGGGCTGCCGGGGTCGGGAAAGCCGATCCCGCGCCCGATGACGGGTGGGGGCAGCAGCCGCGCGTCGCCCGCCGCCGTGACCAGCAGCGGCTCCGGGTGGCTGCCGTTCGCGAGCCGCGCCCGGCCGGTCACCGGGTCGACGCGGGCGAGCAGGACCGTGGCCATCAGGCCGGGCTCGATCGCGGCGAGGGTGCGGGCGGCGTGGGCGATCAGGTCCGGGAACGAGTGCCCTTCCAGGGCGAGCGTCCGGATCGCGTGGGTGACGGTCAGGGCGTGCCGGGTCGAGGTGACGCCGTGGCCGACCGCGTCGACGAGCGTCACGTGCAGGTCGCCGCCGGGCAGGACGAACCAGTCGTAGAGGTCGCCGCCGGTCGGGGAGTCGGGGTCGGTCGGGGAGTAGTGGACGGCCAGCTCCAGGCCGGGCACCACCGGTGGCGGCGGGCGCAGGGCGTCCTCGAGCTCGCGGAAGATGCGCGCGTGCGCGTGGCGGAGTTCCTCGTCGCGTTGTTCGAGGTCGACGTACATCGCGAGCACGCCGCTGTTGGTCTCGGCGAGCTCGTGCTTGAGGTCCCGCTGCTCCTGGGCGAGTGTGTCGGCGCGGGCGATCAGCGCCAGCATCTCCGCGCGGGTCGCCGGTTCGTCGTCGAGGTCTCCCGGTTCCGCCGTTCGGCCGCCGGTGAGGTGCCAGGTCAGGACGCCGTCGGCGCCGGCTTCGGGCAGCAGCGGCAGTTCGTTGCGCCGGCGCTGGCTCACGGCGTGGGCGAGCCGGACGGTGACGGCGAGCCGGTGGCCGTCGGCCGTCGTGGTGACGTCGACGGCTTCTCCCGCGGCGAAGGCGGGTTCGGCGAGCAGCGTCACGGCTAGCACCAGGCGCGCGCGGTCGTCGGCGGGCACGCCGGCCGCGCCGCAGGCGGTGCGCAGCCGCCGCCGGAGCCGGGCGAGGTCGTCGGGCATCAGGTGGGGCGGTCCGGGTGCAGGGCGAGCAGGGCGGCGTCGTCGCGCGGGTTGCGGTACCGGTGGGCGACGTCCGCGGCGAACAGCAGCACGTCCGCCGGCCGGCCCGGACCGCGCCAGCCGCTGCCGACGCCGTCGGTGTGCAGCACGACGGCCTCGTCCCCGGCCAGCGTGAGCTGCCGGACCGGCGCGGCAGGCAGCGAGAACCCGACGATGCCGGGGGTGCTGAGCAGCACCCGCGACGAGCCGCCGACGGTCGCGCCGCTGACGTTGCCGACGCCGCAGAACTCGAGCCGGTGCGGCGCGACCCGCACCAGCGCGACCGCGGCGCCGCGGGTCGTGCGCAGCGCGCGGTGCATGTTCGTCAGCTGGTGGGGCAGCGGCCGGTCCGGGTTCTCGGTGAACACGCGCATGGCGGCGTCCGCGGCCTCGGCGGCGTCCGGGCCGTGGCCGAGCCCGTCGGCGACGCACGCGGTGCGGCTGCCGGTCACCTCGGCCAGCGCGATGGCGTCACCGCAGTACTCCTCGCCTTCGCGCGGCAGCCGGAAGTGCCCGGCCGACCCCGAAAACGCGGGCCCGGCCGGGTCCATGACGCGCGCGGCGGCGAGCGTCCCGGCCGTCGGCGAGGACGTGATCCGGAACCCGGTCGCCATCCGCTTCACCGCGCCCAGGCCGGTGCCCAGCGTGGCGGTGGTCGTGTTGCCGTCCACCAGCCAGTGGTCGAGGTCGGTCATGCCCGGGCCGTCGTCGGCGGCCAGCACGTCGACCCCGCGCCCGGTCAGCGACCGCTGCACGAACACCGACCCGCCGCGGGTGTGCTTGTCGATGTTGCCGGCCAGCTCGGCGGCCACGACGGCGGCGCGTTCGGCGAGGACGTCGGGTAGCCCGGCGTCGTTCGCCGCCCCCCGCGCGACCCGGGCGGCGGCGTAGCCGGCGCTCGGGTGGTCGACGCGGATCCGGGTGGTCGGCGCGGCGACGGTCGCGGTCACGGTTTCCAGCGCACCACGGTGACCGTGGTGCCGCGGCCGGGCGCGGTGTCGAGGTGGAAGTCGTCGACCAGGCGGCGGGTGCCGCCGAGGCCGTGGCCGAGCCCGGCGCCGGTGCTGAAACCGTCGGTGAGCGCCTGCTCGACGTCGGCGATGCCGGGACCCTCGTCGCGCACTTCGAGCCGCAGCCCGACGCGCCCGCCCGCGTCGCGCACGACGCCGACGGTCATGGTGCCGCCCCCGCCGTGGATGTAGGCGTTGCGGACGAGCTCGCTGGCCGCGGTGACGATCTTCGTCTGGTCGACGATCGAGAAGCCCGCGGCGACCGCGCCGGCCCGCACGGCGTGGCGGGCGGCGAGCAGGTCTTCCTCCACCCGCACCGGGTGGACGTCCTGCTCCTCGCCGATCCGCTCGTCAGGGCGCATGGGGCGCCTCTTCGGCGGGGCGGCGCCAGCCCAGCAGCTCCATGGCCTGCTCGGCGTTGAGCGCGGTCGTGACGCCGGTGAGCTGCAGCCCCAGCTCGGTCAGGGTCAGCGCGACGGCCGGGCGCATGCCCGCCACGACCATCCGCGCGCCGAGCAGCCGTCCGGTGCCCGCCATCTGCATGAGCACGCGGGCGACGAACGAGTCGATGATCTCCAGCCGCGAGATGTCGATGACGACGCCGCGGATGTCCTCGTTCGAGATCCGCGCGGTCAGCTCGTCGGTGAACGCCAAGGCGGTCTTGTCGTCGAGGTCGCTCAGCAGCCCGCTGAGCAGGACGTCGCCGAGCCGGAGGATCGGCAGGCCGGCGCTCACCCGGTCACCCCGCCCGGGCCGGTGCCCTCGTCGATGAGCCGGATCGCGGTCGCCAGCGCGTCGGCGAGCGAGCCGCGGGTGACGATGTGCGACAGGTCGATGCCCAGCTGCGTGATGGTCTGCGCGATCGACGGGCGGATGCCGCTGACCACGCACTCCGCGCCCATCAGCCGGACGGCGCTGACCGTCTGCAGCAGGTGCTGCGCGACCGCGGTGTCGACGGTCGGGACGCCGGTGATGTCGATGATCGCCACCCGCGCCTCGTTGGCCTGGATCGACTCCAGCAGGCCGTTCATCACGACCTGCGTGCGCGCGCTGTCGAGCGTGCCGATCAGGGGCACCGCGAGGACGTGGCGCCACAGCCGCAGGACCGGCGTCGACAGCTCGAGCACCTGGCTGTGCTGCTCGCGGATGATCCGTTCGCGGCCGCTCGCGTAGACGGCGAACGTCAGCACGCCCGCGCTGTCGAGCAGCTCGTTGACCAGCAGCGCCGCCCGGTAGCGCAGCGCGGAGTCCTGGGTGTGGCGCTCGATCGCGCTCAGCATCGTCCGCTTCAGCGCGAGCATCGCCATCGCGGTCGCCGACGGCTCGGCGCCCACGCGTGCCCGGCGTTCCGACCACGACGTCAGCGCGTCGCGCACCGCCGGGTCCTGCTCGACGATCCGCGCGACCGGCAGCGTGCCGCCCACGGCGCCGCGCAGCGCCTCCAGCAAGCCGGTCGCCTCGCGCTGCAGCTCGCGGCCGCTCTCCGGCCCGGTGCCCGCCTGCTGCCCGGCCCAGTCGCGCACCAAGGTGGCCTGGTCCTCGGCCAGCATCCGCGCCAGCACTTCCCGGACCTGACCTTCGTCCGTGCCCAGCACCGAACCCCTCCTCGACGCTCCGGGGCGCGCGCTGCTGTACGCCGACTGACTGTTGTCATACAACAACAATTAAGGCGACTATACAACGCGGGGTTCAGGGCATCCCGGCGGACTCGCCGTCGGCGAGCGCGCGGTACTCCCGCAGCCCGGTGGCCAGCGCGGCCCGGCCGGCCGGCGTCATCTTCGCCAGCAGCGCCTCGACGTTCTGCCGGCGCCGCTCCCGCAGGTCCCGCAGGTAGGCCCGGCCGCGGTCGGACAGCCGCAGCGTCAGCTCCCGCCTGCTGCGCGCGCTGGGCAGCCGCTCGAGGAAGCCCACCGCCTCGAGCCGGTCGCACAGCCGGCTCACCAGCGGCGGCGTCGAATCCAGCTGTTCGGCCAGTTCCCGCAGGTTGACGCCGTCGTGGCGGTCCAGCGCGACGACCGCGCGCAGCTGCGACACCGAAAGCGGCCGCGGCGACACGTCCCGCCCGCGCTCGAACACCGCCTCGAACAACTCGGCGAGGGTCGACTCGTCAGCCGCCCCGTCCGGGGCGGGCCGCTCGCGGGATCGATCCACGGCCCCCACTGTGGCATCTCTATGCTGAACCGGCAGCACGGCTCACGCGATTCGCCGTGGACCGGCTCGCCGGGACGGCGCAGACTCGTCTGACCGGCCGGCGCCGGCGTGCGCACGGTGATCGGCGAGCAGGAGGCGGGCGTTGGACAGATCCCTGGCGGTGGAACGGCTTCTGCGTGACGTCCCGCCGCACGACCTGCCGGCCGCGCTGCGCTCGGGGCTGGGCGAGCACTTCGGCGCGCTGGCGGTCGAACTGCTGGTGGCCGACTACGCGCTGACCGAGCTGTGCCGGGTCGGCCGGGAGCCCTACACCACCGAGCCGGTCCCGGTGGAGGGCACGACCCCGGGCGCGGCGTTCGTCGCCCAGGCGGCCACGTTCGACACCGGCGGCGGCCGCGTGACGGGGTACCTGCCGGTCAGCGTCCGCGGCGACCGGCTCGGCGTCCTCGCGGTGACGCTGCCGGAAGAGCCCGAACCGTCCGTGTGGGCCGAGCTCGAGCGGTTCGCCGAGGCGGTGGCCCACGAGCTGTTCGTCGCCGACCGCGACACCGACCTCTACATCCAGGCGCGCCGGTCGTCCCGGCTGACGCTGGCGGCGGAGATGCAGTGGCAGCTGCTGCCGGGCCGCGCGTGCACCCGCGCCGAGTTCGCGCTGGGCGGCCAGCTCGAACCGGCGTACGCGATCTACGGCGACTGCTTCGACTGGTCGGCGTCCGCGCGCAAGCTCGCCGTCACGCTGATCAACGGCATGGGGGAGGGCAGCGAAGCCGCGCTGCTGACCAACCTGGCGATCAACGCGCTGCGCAACGCGCGCCGGGCGGGGATCCCGCTCGACGCGCAGGCGGAGCTGGCCGACCAGGCGGTGTACGCGCACTACCGCGGCGCCGAGCACGTGGCGGCGCTGCTGCTGGAGTTCGACCTCGCGACCGGCGCGGTGTCGGTGGTCGACGCCGGTTCCCCGCGGCTGTGGCGGCTGCGCGACGGCAAGGCCGAGCGCGTGTTCTTCGACGAGCAGCTCCCGCTGGGCACGTTCGACGGCACGATCTACGAGTCCGAGGGCTTCCAGGCGGCCGAGGGCGACCGCTTCGTGTTCGTCAGCGACGGCGTGTACAACGCGATCGGCCCGCACGGCGAGCACTACGGCGACCGCGAGCTGGCGGAAGCGGTGACGGTGACGGCCGACCTCCCGGCGGCGCACGTCCCGGGCGCGGTGCTGCGCGAGCTGTCCCGCCGCCGGCGCGGTGGCCAGGCCGAAGACGACGCGATGGTGGTGTGCCTGGACTGGTTCGGGCCGGCCCCGCTGCCGGGCGTGGCCCCGGCGGTGACGGTCAGAGCGGGGGCTTGAAACCGCTTGCGTTGCCTGCTATAGAAAATAGTGGAGCGCAGGACATGACCTGGTGATATCGCGAGACGATCCGGGGAGTGGAAAGACGATGACCGTTCGTTCGGCAGGCGGGTTCGCCGATCTGGTGCTGGCGGACCCGGCGTGGCTCGAGGCGGAGTTCGACGCCATCGTGGCCGCGAACTTCGGCCCACCGCCGAAGCCGTCCCCGCCACCGCGCGCTTCAGGCCCGTACCACCCTTCCGTCGGCCGCACCCGGTCGCGGCGACCCCCGCGCGTCCGGGCCCCGGCCGGGCAGTGCCCGCGGCGGGAGCGTTCTCCGCCGGACGCAGTCGTCAGTGACCGGTGACGAGCGGGAAAGGGGTGATGTGGTGACGGTACCGGGGCTTCCGGCGTGGGCCGCCTGCCCCGATCGCGGCCGGTGAGCGCGCACAGCCCGGCCCCGCGCCTCCAGGCGCACCTGCGCGGTGGCCACGTCCCGCGCCCGGTGCCGTCGAAGTGCAGCCACGACAACCGGTTCGACACGCAGTTCCTCCGCGCGGGGCACCGCGCCCCGCGCGGAGGACGGACGGCGTTCAGCCGGTCTGCTCGCGGATCCAGTCCGCCACGACGTCGATCCGCGCGATCGTTTCCGCGCCCGGTCCCGGGCACGGTGGCCCGGTGTTCACGATGGCCACCAGGGTTCCACTGTGGTCGTCGTCGTCCGAAACGAAGAACGGGCCGCCCGAATCCTCCGGGCAGGGGCCGTTGTCCACCGTGCGCGTCCCGATCGGCAGTGCCTCCAAAGTGGACTGGGCGATGCCCGAAACCCGGAACCGCCCGCGTTTGAGGTGGTCGGACGGGCCGAGCACGGTCGCCGAGTGCGAGCCCCAGCCCGCGAACTGCAGCTCCTCGCCGACCTTCGGGCGCGTCGAGGCCAGCGTCACCGGCGCGATGCCGGTCACCGGGGCGCTGAGCTTCGCCACCGCGAGGTCGTTGACCGGTGACTGGCGGACGTCGACGACCACCGCCGTGTGGCCGCCGGGGTCGGTGTCCTTGAGCCGCCCGACCGTCACCGTCATCGTGTACGGCGGCCGGCCGTCGATCCGGGCGTCCTTCAGGTCGTGGAAGCAGTGCCCGGCCGTGACGACCCACTGCGGCGCCACCAGCGAGCCGCTGCAGGCGCCGTCGCGCACGCCGCCGCCGGGGACCGGAATGTCCGCCGACGTCAGCTTCGCGTTGAACGGGAGAATCGGTGCCGGTGCCGGTGCCGGTGCCGGAGCCGGTGGTGCGGGGGCCGGGCTGCGGCCCAGCGCGGTGGTGTCGGGCAGGCTGTGCCCGCCGAGGGCCGAGGCCAGCGCGGGTCCCGCGGCCGGTTTGCCGACGACGGCGCCCGCGCACGCGATACCGGCCCCCACCAGCACCGCGAGGGTCACGGCCCGCGCGCGGAAGCGGCGCCGTCGATCCGAAGGTGTCCTCACACCTTTAATGCACGGATGGGAGCCCGGAATGGTTGTGCGCGACGCTCACTTGCGCTTGCGCGGGGCCTTCGCGATCGCGGGCCACAGCACCGAAACGACCGTTTCGGGAATGTCGTCCCGGCTCTCGCCCCGGTAGAAGGCGGCGAAGTAGCTGCCGAAGCACAGCGTCGCGATGGTGTGCTTGTCGATGTCGTCGCGCACCGCGCCGTCGTCCTGCAGCTGCGTCAGCACGTTCTCGACGAGCGTGACGCGCGGTTCGACCGCGTGCTCGCGGAGGATCCCGAGCAGCTCCGGCGTGCGGATCGCTTCGCCGGCGAAGTTGCCCATCAGGACCATCGCGTCCGGGTTGAAGTACGCGGGGTCCAGCCGCCGGACGGCTTCGGTGAACGCCTCCCGCGGCGCCAGGCCGGCCAGGTCCACGGCGTAGCTGTCCCGCTGCTTGCGGAAGCCGTAGTCCAGCGCGTCGACGACGAGCTCGAACTTCGTGCTCCACCGCCGGTACAGCGTCGGGCGGCTGACCTTGGCGTCCGACGCGATGTCGCCGATGGTCATGAGCGAGTAGCCGTCCCGGACGAGCCGCTCGCGGGTGGCGAGGATGATCGCCTCGTCGAGCGCGGCGTCCCGGGGGCGCCCGCCGGCTCGCGGGGTGTCGTCGGACACTGCTGCCATGTGCGGAGCTTAGCGGATACGTTACGACCGTTGGCCGTTAAGTTACAATACTTGACTGTAACGAAACATCGGCCTATCTTCGGGACACCACCGGAAGGAGCCCCCGATGACCACCGCCCAGCAGCTGATCGAGCGCAGCATCCCGTTCCTCGACGCCGTCAAGAACCGGACGGCGGGCGGGGAGCTGGAGACCTGGCTCAACACCCACCACGGCCCCGGCAGCCCGCTGTACGACGACCTCGCCCGGATGATCACCGACGGCGTCCGGGCCGGCTGGGCGGCGAACATCGACGTCGACGGCCCGAAGTACCGGCGCAGCCGGATCGCCGGCCCCCAGGACGTGCTGAACTACTTCAGCGTCACCGCCGTCTACATGGACAGCGTCGAGCCCTACCGCGGCCAGTACCACCAGCACCCCTACGGCGAGCTCAACCTGGTGGTGCCGCTCGACCCGGACGCGAAGCTGAGGGGCCCGCGCGGCTGGAGCGGCCCCGGCTGGACCGCGCCGGGCCCGGGCAGCCACCACTACCCGGAGGTCAAGGGCGGCGCGCTGATCGCCCTCTTCTACCTGCCGGCGGGCCGGATCTCCTACGACATCACCCCGCCGGCCGAGTGAGCACCACCGTCGAGGAGGCGCTGCTGACTCGCCGCAGCTGCCGCGCGTTCCGGCCGGATCCCGTGCCCCGCGCGGAAATCGAGCGGCTGCTGGATCTCGCGGCCCGGTCGGCCAGCAACTCCAACTGCCAGCCGTGGCGGGTGCACGTGCTGACCGGCGCGGCCAAACGCGCCCTGACCGAGGACCTGCTGCGCGCGCACGACGAAGGCCGCCGGGCCGCGAGCGAGTTCGGCTACCAGCCCGGCGCCGACGAGTGGCGGGAGCCGTTCCGCTCCCGCCGTCGCCGCTTCGGCGAGGGCCTTTACCGGGACGCGCTCGGCATCGAGCCCGGCGACACCGCCGGGCGCCTCGCGCACCACAGGCGCAACTACGACTTCTTCGGCGCGCCGGTCGGCATGGTCCTCGCCGTCAGCCGGCTGCCCCTGCGGGGCGCGCTCGTCGACGCCGGCCTGTTCCTGCAGGGGCTCATGCTCGCCGCGCGCGGGGCCGGTCTGCACACGTGCGCGCAGGCGTCGCTGATCGACTACCACCCGGTCCTGCGCCGGCACCTGGACGTGCCGGCCGACCACGTGGTCGTCTGCGGGATCGCGCTCGGGTACGCCGACGAAAGCCACCCGCTCGCCGGCCACCGCACGACCCGCGAGCCGGTCCCGGCGTTCGCGACCTTCCACGAAGACCCGGCGTGGGTTCAGGGGCGTTGCCCCACCTCGTCGACGTAGGTCTTCACGGTCACGGCGCTGTCCTGGGTACCCAGGAACTGGTAGGTCGTGGCGTCGAAGACCGGCACGATCCCCTGGAACCGGGGCGGGTCGGCGGGGTTCCCCCACGTGATGCCCACCCCCGGGCGGCCCACCGCGTCGGTGACGTGGTCCAGTGCCCGCAGCCCGGGCGCGCCTTCGCCGCCGCCTGGTAGAGAGCCGCGTAGGAGGCGGGGGTGAGGGCTCGCTCGTAGGCGACGGACAGCACGTTCTTGCCCATCGAGTTGGCGCTGTCCTTGCCGCCAATGGTGCGCAGGTAGGCCAGCATCGCGTCGGCGGTCGTCGGCAGGTCCGCGCGGTAGGCGGGGGTGGGCCGGCAGTCCTCCGGGGTGCCCTTCTTCTTCCGGTCGTACGGGCCGGCGTACGCGGCCTTGCCGTCGTGGCAGCCGGGCAGCTCGGTGTCCTCGCCCACCCGGCCATCCCGGGTGCCGTCGACCGACAGCCAGACCTCGCGTGTGGAGTGGTCGAAGTGCTCCGTCTTCACGTAGAGGAACTGGTCCGGCCGCGGCGGCGCGGCCGGTTCCCGCAGCGCCGCGCTCGCCGCCTCGGTCAGCACCTTGACCGGGTCGGCGTGCGCGACGCCGGCGCCGATGCCGACGCGGTCGGCCGGAGCGAGCGCGACGACCGCGGTGATCGCCGCGGCCAAGCCGATCGTGGCGCCGGCGGCCCAGAACCAGCGGCGGGACCGGCGCGGCCGTTCGCCGCGCGCCGCGGCCAGCAGCCGCTCCCGCGCGGGGGCGAGCCGCTCGGCCGGCGCGAAGCCGACCGCCTGCGCGCGTTCGCGGATCAGGTCGAGGTCATCCATGGCTGGCGGTCTCCTTCACGAGGTCGAGGGCGCCGAGCTCGGCGCGGACGCGGCCGCGGGCCCGGTTGAGCCGCGATTTGACGGTGCCGACGGGGATGGCGAGGGCTCGGCGACTTCCTGGTAGCCCAGGCCTTCCGCGGCGACGAGCAGCAGGACGTCCCGCTCGCGCGGCCGCAGCCTGGCCGGCGCCCGGTCGAGGTCGGCGCCGAGGGCCTGGGCGCTGACCTGCTCGGCGACCCGGTCGGCGTGCCCGGCGTCGACGTCGGGCGACCCGACGGGCTTGGCGGAGCTTCAGTTCGCGCACCTCGGCCCGTCACTGCCGCGAGACGAGGTTCGTGGCGATGCCGTAGAGCCACGGCCGGGCGTCCGGCCGGGTTAGGTCGAACTTCGCCCGCTTGCTGAAGGCGATGAGGAAAGTGTCGGCGAGGACGTCGTCCGCCGCGCTCGGGCCGAGCCGCCGGACGAGGTAGCGGTGGATGTGCCGGGAGTGGCGGTCGAAGATCACCGCGAACAGGCTCGGTTCCGCTCGCGAGCGCCCGATCACGCTCGCGTCGTCGTCGGCTTCGGTGTCTTCCGGGGTCATCGCCCGCCTTAAGGTTTTGCGGTCCGTATTTGGAAGGTTACTTTACTAACGGCCGCCCCGGTTGGTATGTTCGTCGCACCGCCGCCTTCAGGCAGTCCTGGTGCAGACCAGTCAGCTACGGAGGAGCTTGTGATCAGACGGGCCATCGCCTCGCGCGTCTTTCCCCCGGCCGCTCGGCCGTAACCGCCACCGGACGGGCAACTCGCCGCACCCGCCACGGACGAGTCACGCACGCCGGGTTCCGGCGTGTCCCCATGCGAGCCCGCGGGCTCGACATTCCCGGAGGTTTCCTTGTCACGCAAGACAACCGTCGCGGCCGGCTTCGGCGGCCTGAGCCCGTCGGCCGCGGCACCCGGCCCCGGCGCACTGACCACTTTGGACACATCGGTGGGCAACCGCGCCGCGCCGGTACCCGGTCTCTACGACTGGAGCAAAGCCGGCTTCCGCGGCGGCCAGGACCTGCCCGGCGCCGACGCCGTCAACCCGAGCGCGAGCTGCCGGATCACCGCGGCCCAGCTCGCCGGTACCTACCAGGTCAAGCCGGACGACGGAGTCGACGACACCGCCGGCATCCAGGCGGCCATCGACAAGATCCACTCGTCGTGCTCGCCCTCGGCGAGCTACACGAAGCTGAGCCTGATCACCTTCCCGGCCGGCACGCTGAACGTCTCGCACGAAATCCACGTCGACGCGAACTACCTGATCCTGCGCGGCGCGGGCATGGACGCGACGAAGTTCGTCTACCAGCCCGACAAGAACACCGAATACGACGTCGTCACCCCGGACGGCGACCAGTGGGACCAGCACGAGATGACCTACGAGGACGGTTCGGGCGGCTGGCTGTGGCCGGGCCGCGGCCTGTTCCGCGTGCAGTCGCGCGGCGTCGACCCGAGCTACGCCGGCCAGTACGCGTCGGCGCCGGCCAACCGCAAGGACCTCTTCGAAGGCACGATCAACGTGCACTGGAAGGCGGGCGCGAAGCTGCGCGAGAAGCCGGGCGACACGGGCTTCGCCGCCCGCACCGGTGACAAGACCGTCTACCTGGCCACCGGCGCGAAGACGACGAACATGAAGGTGGGCGGCTTCATCAACATCCGGGCCGCCAACACGATGAAGTTCTACCAGTCGATGAACGCGGTGCCCACGACCTGGCCGCTGCAGAACCTGCACATGCGCCAGCAGTGGTTCACCATCACCGCGGTCGACACCAAGAACCACACGGTGTCGGTCGACAAGCCGCTCGAGTACGACGTCCCGGTCGACTCCACTTCGGACGGTTCCGCACCGATCGACGGCTCGGCGTACGCGTCGAAGGCGTCGCCGATCGTGGACCCGATCGTCGGGGTCGGCTTCGAGGACTTCACCTACAGCCAGGTCGCGCCGCCGGGAGTCACCGAGGCCCAGGCCAAGGACAACTACGGCAACCTCGCGCCGAGCCTCGCCATGCAGGGCATCGTGTTCAAGTGGGCCGCCAACTCCTGGGTCCGCAACACGCACGCGATCATGACCGGCTCGCACCCGATCGTCACCGAGGAAGCCAAGAACCTGCAGTTCGTGAACAACGAGCTGGACGGCTCGTGGAACAAGGGCAAGGGCGGCAACGGCTACTTCCGCGGCTCCCGCGTCTGGGACTCGCTCTACGCCGGCAACACCACCCGCGACCTGCGGCACTTCACGTTCCAGTGGTCGGCTTCGGGCAACGTCGTGATCGGCAACGACATCGACTCCGACTTCAACATCCACGGCGGCTACGAACGCAACAACCTGTTCGAGCTGAACACGAACCGGGTCTCCTTCGCCCACCGGTCGGGCAGCTGCACGGCCCACTGCGGTGACGAAGGCGGCGACGCCCCGGACGACTCGACGTGGTTCCCGATCTACTGGTCGACCGGGCAGAAGGCGGTGAAGTGGTCCGGTTCTTCCGGGCCCCGCAACGTCTTCTTCGACAACACGATGACCAAACAGGTGACCGCGGGTGCGGCCTACACGCCGTACTACCCGGACCACACGAAGATCTACCAGTTCGGCTGGGACGGCACCGCGTTCCACCACCTCGACGTCGGCGGCAAGCCGATCGCCGACTGGGCCCGCAACGAGCGGCAGGACTACACCCACGGCCACGGCGTCGACGACTCGAAGACGAGCACGGCCAAGTCCCTCTTCCTGAAGAACGCCGGCTGAACGGAGAGCACCGATGCTCAAGACATTCGCGGCGCTGTCCCTGATCGGGCAGCTCGTCCACCCCGCCGCCACGACGATCACCGTCTCCACGGCCGCCCAGCTCTCCGCCGCCCTGTCCGCGGCGAAGGCGGGCGACACGATCGTGCTGGCCGACGGCGACTACAGCGGCCAGTTCGTGGCGACGAAGCCCGGCACCGCGTCGGCGCCGATCACCCTGACCGGCAGCGCGAAAGCCGTCCTGCACGACCCGCTGTTCAACCCCGGTGACACCGACTGCCCGTCCGGGCAGACCGGCTACGGCCTCTGGCTGCAGGGCGCGAGCTACTGGAACCTCCACGGGTTCACGGTGAAGGACTCGAAGAAGGGCATCGTCCTCGACGGCGCCTCGCACGTCACGATCGACGGCGTCACCGTGCACGACATCGGCTACGAAGGCGTGCACTTCCGCAAGAGCAGCGCGTATGGCGTCATCAAGAATTCGGTCGTCTACAACACCGGCAAGGAGCAGCCGGGCTACGGCGAAGGCGTCTACCTCGGTTCGGCCAACAGCAACTGGGGGTGCTACGGCGCGAACGGCGGCCAGGACCCCGACGCGAGCAACTACGTCCAGGTGCTCGACAACAAGATCGGCCCCGGCGTCGCGGCCGAAGGCGTCGACATCAAGGAAGGCACCCACGACGGCGTCGTCTCCGGCAACACCCTCGACGGGACGGGGGAGAAGAACGAGAACTCCGGCGACTCCACCATCGATGTCAAGGGCGACCGGTACACCATCACCGGCAACAAGGTCACCCACCCGTACCTCGACGGCTTCCAGACGCACAACGTCTGGGGGGACGCCGGCTGCGGGAACACGATCACCAAGAACACGTTCACGCTGACGAACGCGCAGGGCTGGGGGATCAACTCGACCAACCAGAGCAGCTGCGTCTCGCGGAAGTCGCCGAACGTGATCGGCGCGTCCAACACGGCCACCGGCGGGAAGGGGGTGTCGAAGACCCCCGTGACCCCGGGCAGCTGAGCGGCCGCCTCGCCGTCCTCCCACCGGGTGGGACGGCGAGGCGTTCAGCATGTGGGACGCGGGAATAGCCTCGCGGCGGTCCGGTTGACCAAGGACGGACACCTTCGAAGGAGCCGCGCCGTGACCACGGATCCCCTGCACTTCAACGCCTTCATCTGGCCGAACGGCTACCACGAGTCCGCGTGGCGGGTCGTCGGGGACGACGTCCGCAGCGTGCTCGGGCTGCCGTACTACGCCGACATCGCGCGGACCGCCGAGCGCGGCCTGATGGACTCGATCTTCCTGGCCGACAACATCGCCATCGCCGAGTACCGCGTCACCCACCTGCCGCAGACGCAGTTCGACCCGATCTCGGTGCTGTCGGCGCTGGCCGCGGTCACCGAGCGGATCGGCCTGATCGGGACGGGGTCGACGACGTACAACAAGCCGTGGGAGCTCGCCCGCCGGTTCGCCACGCTCGACCACCTCAGCGGCGGCCGCGCCGGCTGGAACATCGTCACGACCATCACCTCGCTGGCCGCGGCGAACTTCGGCGAGAAGGCGCACCCCGACCACGCCGACCGGTACGAACGCGCCCACGAGTTCGTCGACGTCGTCACCCGCGCCTGGGACAGCTGGGACGACGACGCGATCGTCGGCGACCGCGAGAACGGCGTGTGGGCCGACCGCGCCAAGCTGCACGCGCCGCGCTTCCACGGCAAGTTCTACGACGTCGAGGGCGTGCTGCCGTTCCCGCGGTCGCCGCAGGGGCGCCCGGTGCTCGTCCAGGCGGGACAGTCGGCCGCCGGGATCGGGCTGGCCGCCCGGTACGCCGAGCTGGTGTTCTCCGGGCCGCCGTCGCTGGAGGCCGCGGTGAAGTTCCGCGCCGAGCTCGACGCCCAGGTCGTCGCGGCCGGCCGCGATCCCTCGGGCGTGCGCGTCCTGCCCGCGTTGATGCTGACCCTGGGCGGTACCGAGGCCGAGGCGAAGGCCCGGGCCGAGCGGCTCGAAGAGCTGGCCAGCCCGGAGTTCCGCTGGCAGAACGCGCTGTACACCGCGGGCCTCGACCCGGACGCGTTCGACCCGGACGCGCCGCTGCCCGCCGAGCTGCGGGCCGAGGGCGGCTCTTCGCGGCTGCAGCAGCTCGCCGCGGCAGCGCGGGAGCGTCCCGAGGCTTCGCTGCGCGAGATCGCGCAGCAGGTGACCGGGGGAGCGGGGCAGGTCCACTTCGTGGGCACGCCCGAGCAGCTCGCCGACCACGTGATCACCTGGCAGGACGCCGGCGCGGTCGACGGGTTCACCATCATGGGCTCGACGCTGCCCTACGAGCTGGCCGCGTTCGTCGACCACGTCGTGCCGATCCTGCAGGCCAAGGGCCGGTACCGCACCGAATACACCGGCTCGACGCTGCGTGATCACCTCGCCGGGTGAATCCCAGGATGTGGTTTCTGTCGGTGGGGCTGGTTAGGGTCCTGACCGTCTTGTTTTGACTGAGGAGTGTGGGACGTGGGCTGGACCCGGAACATCCGAGTGGCCGCGCTGGTGGCGGTGGCCGCTCTGGGCCTGACGGCGTGCGGTGGCGGGGATGACAAGCCCGCCGCGGCGGGCAAGGGCGGGGCGCCGATCGTCGTCGCGTCCTTCAACTTCACCGACAGCCAGATCCTGGCGGAGATCTACGCGCAGGCCCTGGAGGCCAAGGGCTATCCGGTGACGCGCAAGCTGAACCTGGGCTCGCGGGAGCTGATCTACCCGTCGCTGAAGTCCGGTGAGCTGCAGTTCATCCCGGAGTACCAGGGCTCGGCGATCGCCGCCGGGTTCGGCAAGGACCCGGTGAAGGACGCCAAGGGCGAGCACGACCAGCTGGCCAAGCTGCTCGAGCCGAGCGGCGTCTCGCTGCTGAACTACGCGGCGGCCGAAGACAAGAACACCTACATCGTCAAGGACGACCTCGCGAAGTCGAAGGGCCTCGCGACCATCGGCGACCTGAAGAAGCTCGACAAGGTCGTGCTGGCCGGCGGCCCGGAGTGCGAGAAGCGGCTGACGTGCTTCAAGGGCTTCACCGACGTCTACAAGCTGACCAACGCGACGTTCCAGACCGTCCAGGAGCTCGGGCCGCGGGTGCAGCAGCTCGACTCCGGCGGCGTCACGGTCATCCCGGTCGACTCGGTGAGCCCGCTGGCCGGTGACCCGAAGTACGTCGCGCTGAAGGACGACCTGGCCATGGTCCCGACCGAGAACGTGGTCCCGGCGGTCACCAAGAAGGTCCTCGACGAGCGCGGCGCGGACTTCGCGGCCGCGGTCAACGCGGTGAGCGCGAAGCTCACGACGGAGGGGATGCGCGACCTGAACAAGCGCGTCGACTCCGACGGCGAGAAGGCCGCGGACGTGGCGAAGGACTGGCTGTCCCAGCAGGGCCTGGTCTGAGCCGGGGGAAGACCTCAGCCGGGTGCCTGCCGGCTGAGGTCTTCCCACTTCGCGTACTGCTCCGCGCGCGTCCGGGCCAGTTCCTGGACGATGTCGAACGACGCGCTGCCGACGACGAGCCGGCGCGGCGGGTCGGCCAGTACCGCCACGCGCAGCACGACCGGCGCGGCCGTCTCCGGCGCCGGGCCGGCGTCGTCGCCCCACATCTCCTCCAGCTCCTTGCGCAGCTCCCGGTAGGGGGGGTCCGGGGTGGTGGTCGTGCCGCTAGTGAAGAGCCCGGTCGCGTAGCCGCCCATCTGCAGGTTCGTCACGCGCACGCCGAAGCGCTCGACCTCCATGGCCAGTGCCTCGGTCAGGGCGTCGAGCGCCGCCTTGCCGGCGCCAAAGAAGTTGACGTCGAAGTGCGCCCGGACCTGTTCTTCGTTGGCCACTTCGACCATGCCGTAGAGCAGCACCCTGGCGTGGTCGACGACGACGTCCAGACCGCCGAAGACGCCGGCCGCGCGGTCCACCGCGCTGAACACGGCCGCGCGATCGGTGACGTCCGGCGGGAGGTGCACGAGCCGGCCGGGATGGCGGTCGCCGAGCGTGCCTTTCGAACGGGACGCAGCGACCACGCGGTGGCCGGCCTCGAGCGCGGCTTCGGCGATCGCCCGGCCCAGGCCGCGCGATGCCCCGGTGACGAACCAGACCTGCGGCCACCCGCGAGCTGATCGTCGAGCTCGGCTACGCCAGGGTGTCGATCGACGCCATCGCCGCGCGGGCCGGCGTCGGCAAGCAGACGATCTACCGGTGGTGGCCGAACAAGGGCGCGGTCGTCGCGCTGTCCGACACCGGCGACCTGGAAGCCGATCTGCGCGTGGTCTGCGCGCGACCGTCGCCGATCCGCGCGCTCACCACGGAAATCGCGAACGACCCGGACCTGGCCGCGCTCTACAGCGAGCGGCTCGCCGCCCCGGTCGACGAAGCCAAGAAGGACCGGCTGCGCAGTGCTCAGCGGGCGGGCCAGCTCGCCGCCGACGCCGATCTCGACCTCGTGCTCGAAGTGCTCTACGCGCCGCTGTACCAGCGATGGCTGCTGCGCACCGGCCCGCTGACCGAAAGCCACGCGGACGCGCTGGTCGCGACGGCGTTGAAGGCGTTCCGCCCCTAACGGAAGTCGACGCGGCCCAGCAGCTCGTCGATCAGGTCGGGCAGCGGCTGGTCCGCCGCGCCCTCGAGCCACAGCACGCTCGCCGTGCGCACGGCCGCGAGGAACGTCGCCGTCATCAAGCGCGCCAAGGCTTCGTCGAGGTCGTGGCCGCGCGCGACGAGCACCGCGGCCAGGTCGCGCTCCAGCGTGATCTGGTCCCCGGCCTGCTGCGCGAGCAGTGACGGGTGGCGCCGCAGGAGGCGCAGCTGGGCCACCCATTCGCGGTCGGGGACCGCGCGCCCGTGGTACAGCTCGCGGCTGGCCCGCCGCAGCGCCTGCCACGGCGGTTCGCCCGCCGGCCGCTGCTCCACCAGGGACACGAGCACGCCGGTCCGTTCCCGGTCGGCGTGCAGGATCGCGTCTTCCTTGTTCGTGAAGTAGTTCGAGAACGTCCGGCGGGACACGCCCACCGCGTCCGCGATGTCCTCGACCGTCACGCCGTCCAGCCCGCGCTCCATCGCCAGGCGCAGCGCGGCCTCGTGCAACGACTGCCGCGTCGCCGCCTTCTTGCGGGTGCGGAGGTCGAGGGTGTCCATGCGCACAGCGTAACCGCAGGAATAGGTTGCCCATTGTGCAAGTTTGCCCAATGGGCAATGATGGTCCGGAACGTGCGAAGGGATGCCATGAAGTCCGATAGAACCGACTCGTCCGGGTCGATGCGGCACCGCGAGGTGCTGGAGTCGCTGTCCGGGCTGCTGCTCGCGCTGTTCGTGGCCATGATCAGCTCGACCGTCGTCTCGACGTCGCTGCCGCTGATCATCGGCTCGCTGAACGGCACGCAGACGCAGTACACCTGGGTCGTCACGGCCACGCTGCTGGCCGCCACCGCCACCACCCCGATCTGGGGCAAGCTCGCCGACCTGTTCAACAAGAAGACCCTCGTGCAGGTCGCGATCGTGATCTTCGTGGCCGGCTCGATGATCAGCGGCTTCAGCCAGGACACCGGGCAGCTGATCGCCGCGCGGGCGTTCCAGGGCATCGGCGTCGGCGGGCTGCAGGCGCTGGTCCAGGTCGTGATCGCGGCGATCATCCCGCCGCGCGAGCGCGGCCGGTACAACGGCTACCTCGGCGCCGTGATGGCCGTCGCGACCGTCGGCGGCCCGCTGCTGGGCGGGCTGATCGTGGACGTGCCGTGGCTGGGCTGGCGCTGGTGCTTCTTCGTCGGCGTGCCGATCGCGGTGCTGGCGTTCATCGTGCTGCAGCGCACCCTGAAGCTGGAGACCGTGCGCCGGGAGAACGTCCAGGTCGACTACTTCGGCGCCGCCCTCATCGCCGCCGGCGTGAGCGTCCTGCTGATCTGGGTGTCGTTCGTCGGCAACTCGTTCGACTGGATCTCCTGGCAGAGCGGTGTCATGGTCGCGGCCGGGCTCGTGCTGCTCGCGGCCGCCGTGGTGGTGGACAAGAAGGTCCGCGAACCGGTGGTGCCGCTGCACATCGTCGTCCAGCGGACGCCCGCCCTCGCCATCCTCGCGAGCCTCGCGGTCGGCATGGCGATGTTCGGCGGCGCGGTGTTCCTCGGCCAGTACTTCCAGATCGGGCGCGGGTACACACCCACCGAGGCCGGCTTGCTGACCATGCCGCTGATGGCCGGCGTCCTCGTGTCCTCGACGGTGTCCGGACGGCTGATCAGCCGGACCGGGAAGATCAAGCCCTACATCGTGTCCGGCACGATCATCCTGGTGCTCGGCTTCCTCGGGCTCGGCACGGTCGACCACGCCACGCCGCTGTGGATCATCGGGATCGCGATGGCGGTCGTCGGCATCGGCGTCGGCATGACGATGCAGAACCTCGTGCTGGCCGTGCAGAACGACGTCCCGCTGCGCGACCTCGGCGCGGCGAGCGCGTCGGTGACGTTCTTCCGGTCGCTCGGCGGCACCATCGGCGTCTCGGTGCTCGGCGCGGTGCTGGCGAACCGCGTGTCCGCCGACCTGGTGGCGGCGCTGTACGTGCCGGCCGGCCAGGCGTCGACCGGCGGGGTCAGCGCGCTGAACCTCAAGGCGCTGCCGCCGCGGGTGCAGGCGGTGGTGCACACCGTGTACGGCGACGCGACCGCGCACATCTTCCTGATCTCCGCGGCGGTGGCCGTCGTCGGGGTGATCGCGGCGCTGCTGCTCAAGCCGATCACGTTGCGCACGACCATCGACGTCGCCGAGAAGGCGGACGAACCGGCGTCCGACGCGGTAGTGGGCTAGGGGAGACGGCGATGGGCGGCCCCGGTGCGTTCGAGTCCACTGTGGAGCGCTTCGGCCCGCGCCGGGACACCCCGGCGCGGGCCATCCTGGCCGGCGTCGACGGTACGGACACGGCCATGCGGGCGGCGGCCTTCGCGTTCGGCCTGGCCCGCCGCCAGGGGAGCAGGCTCGTCGTCGTCTTCGTGGCGTGCCCGGCACCGCTGGCCCCGCTGCGGCCGGCGGTCGCGATGGTCCTGGAGCACGACACGGCCGCGCACCTGTTCGCGGAGCTGCGCGACCAGATGCGTTCGGCGGCCGAGGAACTGCGGATCGCGGTGACGCTGGTGAAGACGTACGGCGACCCGTACACGGCGCTGCGCGACACGGCCGACCGCTGTCAGGCCGACACGGTGGTGGTCGGCGCGTCCCAGAAGGCGGGCCACCGCTTCGCCGGCTCGGTCGCGACGAAGCTCATCCGGGCGGGCCACTGGCCGGTTCTGGTCGTCCCTTGAGGGATGAAGAACCGTTCGAGTGACAGGGAAACGGGCGTCGCGGCGCCTCGAACGAAGTGCTAGTGGTCGTCCTGCTCACGCTGGCTTCGCTGCCGGCCTTCCCGGTAGCGGGTGGCCAGTTCCGTGCTCTGGCCCCCGAAAGCGGCCAGTTCGGCGTCGAACACCGACGCCAGCAAGCCCGTGTCCTCGACCCCGGGAGCGCACACGACCTCACCCAGCTCCAGGCCGCGCAACGACGCCGTGACGACGTCGGCCGCGCTCATCCGGGGGATCGCGCTGAGATCCATGCCTTGGCGCTCGTGGAACTCCGTCGCGACCACGCCCGGGCACACCACCTGGACCCGGACGCCCGTGCCTTCGAGTTCGGCGCTCAGGGTCTGCGAAAACGTGACCAAGTGGGCGAGCGAACCCGCGTAGACCGCCCGCCGGGGCATCTGCGCGTGCGGTGCCGGGCCGCTGAAGGCGATCATGCCGGCCACGTTGACGATCGCGCCCCGGCCGCGTTCCTGCATGCCCCCCACGGCCGCGCGGGCCAGCAAGGTGGGTGCGAGGACCTTGACCTTGACCAGCTCGCGCGCCTGGGCGGAGGGCAGGTCGGCCAGCGGCATGTAGTGCGCGACGCCCGCGTTGTTGACCAGCAGGTCGAGGGGTTCGGCGGCGGCGATCTCCGCGACGGCGTCGATGCCGTCGTCGGTCGACAGGTCGGCGGCGACCGTGCGGACCTTGACGCCGGTGTGGGCGGCGGCGAACTCGTCCAGCCGGTCCTGCCGCCGGCCGACGACCACCAGGTCGTAGCCGTCGGTGGCGAGGCGGTCGGCGAACGCCTGCCCGATCCCGGACGTGGCGCCGGTGACGAGGGCGAGCTTGCTCATGCGTGGTGTTCCTGTTCTGTCGTGGTGCGGGTGGCGGGCGGAAGCGCCGCGGAGGCCAGCAGGGCCAGCTTGTCCGCGGCGTCCGTGCCGGGGTCGGGGTGGTAGACGGCGAGCACGAGCCCCGGGGCCTCGCTGACGAGCAGCTTCTCCCGGTTCAGCACCAGTTCGCCGACCTGCGGGTGGTCGAAGCGCACGGTCGCCCCCCGCCGGTTCGCGACGTCGTGGCGGGCCCACAGCTCCCGGAACCGGGGGCTGGCCAGGGAAAGCTCGCCGACGAGCTCGATGAACCGCGGGTCCTGCGTCTCGGTCCCGACCGACTGGCGGAAGCCGGCGACCAGGTCCCGCGTCGCGTGCTCCCAGTCCGGGAAGAGCGCCTGCTCGGCGGGGTCGAGGAAGACGTCGCGCAGCCGGTTGGCGCCCGCGACGAGGCGCGGCGAGATCGCTCCGGCGAGCGGGTTCGCGGCCAGCACGTCGAAGTAGCGGCCCTCGACGAACGCCGGCAGCGACAAGGCCGCCAGGAACTTGACGATGCTCGGCGGCACGCTTTCCTTGCGCCGACGGCGTGGCCGGCGGGGTTTCGCTTCGGTGAGGCTGATCAGGTATGCCGTGGTGTCGTCGTCGAGCTGCAGCACGCGCGCCAGGGACTCCAGGACCGCCCGGGACGGGTTGCGGTCGCGTCCCTGTTCCAGGCGCAGGTAGTAGTCGGCGCTGATGCCGGCGAGCATCGCGACCTCTTCCCGGCGCAGGCCGGGAACCCGCCGGACACCGGTGACCGGAAGGCCCGCCTGGGCGGGGGTGAGCAGTTCGCGGCGGGCGCGGAGGTGATCGCCCAGCAGGTTCGGCTCGGTCATGCTTTCGACTGTAGGTCGAGCCGCGAGTCCGCGCCTGGCCCTGTCACTCCCAGGAACGCGGGGGCCGACTCACGACAGCGAACCCACCTCAGCCGGCCAGCTCGCCGCCTTGCTCGTCCGCCTGCATGCGACGGTTGGCCTCGCCCAAACCGTCAGCCAGCGCCGTCAACTGCTCCGCGGTCAGCGCGTCCACCAGCAGCGAACGCACCAACCCCACGTACCCCCGCGCAGCCGACTCCACCCGGGCCACGCCGGAGTCCGTCAGCACCGCCCACACCGCCCGGACGTCACTCTCGCACGTCCGGCGGCTCACCAGCCCCGCCTGCTCCAGCTGCCCGATCTGATACGTCAGCCCGCTCTTGGAATTCCCCACCGCGCAAGCCAGCGAAGCCATCCGCAACTCCCGCCCTGGAGCCGCCGCCAGCCGGGAAAGGATCTCGTACTGCAAATGGGACACCCCCGCGTCGCGCTTGAGCTGGTGGTCCATTCGCTGGTGCAGCAACGCGTACGTCGTGCGCAGGGCCGTCCATGCCCGGTTCTCTTCCGCGCTCAGCCCGCGACCCATGTCCCGGAGCCTACCGAACGTTCGAATTCGAACCACCGGATCGACGCCTGTTACTGTCGGAAGTCCAGAGCCCATGGAGCCGCGTGTCCGAAGCCTTGACGTTCGATCCGGGAGCCGCTGCCCGGGTGCGGCTGTGCAGCCGCCGGGACAACGGCTGGTCCAGTGTGCTCGTTCGGCTGCTGGACAACGCCGAAGCCGCCGAACTCGACCTTCCGCCCGTTGACGACCAGATCGTCGTCCTCGTCGGGCAGGGGAGCACCACCATGGAATCGCGGCACGGTGCCCGTTGGCGGCGGGCCGGCTACGGGCCCGGGTCGATCGGGCTCACCGCTCCCGGGCATCCGACGCGGATCCGCTGGCGCGGCACCGAGCGGACGCAGACCACGCACGTGCACCTGCCCGCGACCCTCGTCGACCGCACCGCCCTCGACCTCTGGGGTCGGGACGCCGGCCGGCTGGGCCGGCCGGATGCCCTCTCCGTCGAGGATCCCGTGCTGGCTTCGGTGATCGGGGCCCTGCGGTCGGCCGCCCTCGCCGGGGCCGATGAGCTGTACGCCGAGTCGGCCGCCGCCTTCCTCGCCGTCCACCTGCTCACCCGGCACGCCGACGCGCCGCCGCCGCGGGAGTTCGGGCGGGACGAGCTGCGGACCCGGCGGGCCGTTCAGTTCATCCGGGACAACCACCACCTGCCGCTCTCGCTGGCGGACATGGCCGCCGCCGCGGAGCTGAGCGCCTTCCACTTCCTGCGCGTCTTCAAGACCGCCACCGGCCAGACCCCGTACCGGTTCCTGACCCGCGTCCGGGTCGAACGGGCCTGCCGGCACCTCGAGCGGGGCGAGCTCTCCGTCACCGAGATCGCGCAGGCGTGCGGGTTCGCGACGCCGTCCCGGTTCGCTTCGGCGTTCCGCGCCCAAATCGGGCAGTCGCCCTCCGCGTACCGGGCCGCCGTGCGGTACCAGCAATAAATGGCGGCTCCGGCAGCAATCACGGGAAAGCGCCGGGCGCCGCACGCGGGTTAGCGTCGCCGGCGTGTCCACTCCGGAAATCATCGTCAACGGCGAAGCCGTGCGGCTCGAACTGGATCCCCGCGAGTCGCTGCTCGACGTCCTGCGCGAACGGCTCGGCCTGACCGGCACCAAAAAGGGCTGCGACCAGGGCCACTGCGGTGCCTGCACCGTGCACCTCGGCGGCCGCCGCGTGGTCTCCTGCCTCACCCCGGCGGTGCAGGCGGCCGGCCAGGACGTCACCACCATCGAAGGCGTCGCCGGCCCCGGCGGGGCGCTGCACCCGCTGCAGCAGGCCTTCGTCGACCACGACGCCCTCCAGTGCGGCTACTGCACGCCCGGCCAGATCATGTCCGGGCTCGCCTGCATCGCCGAGGGCCACACCACCGACGACGACGAGATCCGCGAATACCTCAGCGGCAACCTGTGCCGCTGCGGTGCCTACGTCGGCATCGTCGCCGCCGTCCGCCAGGCCGCCGATGCCACCGGGGAAGCCTGATGCGCCCCTTCGCCTACGTCGCGCCCGACAGCGTCGCCGAGGCCGTCGACGCCCTCCGCGACGCCGTCCCCGGCACCAAGGTCCTCGCCGGCGGCACGACCCTCTACGACCTCATGAAGCTCGGCATCGAGACCCCGCCCGCCGTCGTCGACGTGCACCGGCTGCCCGAGCTGACCACCATCGAGACCGACGGTGACGAGCTGTCCTTCGGCGCCGGGGCGCGGATGGCCGACGTCGCCGACCACCCGGTCGTGCGCGACGGCTACCCGGCCCTGGCCGAGTCGCTGTGGCGGGCCGCATCCCAGCAGCTGCGCAACATGGCGACCGTCGGCGGGAACCTGTTGCAGCGCACCCGGTGCGGCTACTTCCGCGGCGGCCCGGAGGTTCCTTGCAACAAGCGCGAACCCGGCAGCGGCTGCGCGGCGCGGGGCGGCCACGACCGCACCCACGCGCTGCTCGGCACCAGCGACACGTGCATCGCCACCTACCCCGGCGACTGGGCCGTCGCGCTGCTCGCCTTCGACGCGGTCGTCGACGTCGTCGGCCCGCGCGGCGAGCGCACGGTCGCCCTCAAAGACCTGCACGTCGAACCGGGCGACGACCCGGCGCGCGAACACACCCTCGACGCCGACGAGCTGATCCTGCGGATCCGCGTCCCGGCGACGCCCGCCGGCCGCGGCTCCACCTACCTGAAGATCCGCGACCGCGAGTCCTACGCCTTCGCGCTCGCCTCCGCCGCGGTCGCGCTCACCGTCGAAGACGGCGTGATCGGGGACTGCCGGATCGCGCTCGGCGGCGTCGCCACCCGGCCGTGGCGGGCCGAAGACGCCGAACGCGTCCTGCGCGGCGCGCCGCTGACCGCCGAAGCCGCGCGGCACGCCGGGGAGCTCGCGCTCGCCGGCGCGCGGCCCGGCACCCACAACGGTTTCCGCGTCGAACTGGGCATCCGCACGGTCGCCGACGCCGTGCGCACGGCCGGGGAGAGGGCCACCCGATGACCGACACGCGCCGAGTCGACGCCTACGAGAAGGTCACCGGCCAAGCCGCCTACGGCACCGACCGCGTCCCGGACGGCCTCGCCCACGCCACGCTCGCCCTCGCGAAGATCGGCCGCGGCCGGGTGTCGCATGTGGACACCACGGCGGCGGAGGCCGTGCCGGGCGTCCTGCTCGTCGTGACCCGATTCGAGGCCGAGGAGCTGGGCGGCCCCGGGTTCATCATGGGCGGCGGGTTCTCCTTCCAGAGCCTGCAACCGCTGCTGGACGACCACATCGCCTACCGCGGCCAGCCGATCGCCCTCGTCGTCGCCGAGACCCTGGTCGCCGCGACCGAGGCCGCCGAGCTCGTCACCGCCGAGTACGAGCCCGAGCCCTTCGCCGTCCACCTCGACGCCGAGGGCGCGACCACGCTGGTCCAGGAGGAGGCGATCCCGCTGCCGTTCCTCGCCGACATCAAGGTCGGCGACGCGGACGCGGCGGTCGACGCGAGCCCGGTCCGCGTCGAGCGCACCTACGAGCACGCGGCGCAGCACGCGGTGCCGATGGAGCTGAACGGCGCCGTCGTCGAATGGCGGGGCGACACGCTCGTCGTGCACGAGGGCACCCAGAACGCCGCCGCCGTCCGGGCCGGGCTCGCCCAGCAGCTCGGCCTCGACGCGGCGAACATCGAAGTGCGCTCGCCGTACGTCGGCGGCGGTTTCGGCCAGAAGAACTCGCTGCAACCGCACCTCGGCCCGCTCGCCCTGGTGGCGCGGCGGCTCGGGCGGCCGGTCAAGCTCGTGCTCGCCCGCACCCAGACGTTCCACAACGGCAGCTTCCGGCCCGCGACCCGGCACCGCGTGCGTCTCGGCGCGGACGAGGCCGGCAAGATCCTCGGCGCCGTCCACGAGGTCGACCAGCAGACGTCGCGGCACGACCTGTTCCCGGCGATGCACACCGAGGTCACCTCGCGGCTCTACGGCTTCCCGGCCTTCCGCGGCCGGCACCGGCTCGTGCGGACCGACGTGCAGACGCCCGGCTACATGCGGGCGCCGTTCGAAAGCTCGGCGATGTTCGCGTTCGAGTCGGCGGTCGACGAGCTGGCCTACGCGACCGGCCAGGACCCGGTCGCGCTGCGGCTGGCCAACGACACGATGACCGACCCGGTGACCGGACGGCCGTTCTCCACCCGGTACCTCGCCGAGTGCCTCCGCCGCGGTGCGGAGCGGTTCGGCTGGGCGGACCGGAACCCCGAGCCGCGTTCGATGCGCACCGGCGACGGCTCGCTCCTCGGCTGGGGCGTCGCCGCCGGCAACTACCCGGGCAACGTCGCGCCCGCGGTCGCGCACCTCACCGCGCACCCCGGCGGCGGCGTGACGGTCGGCGTCGACGGCCACGAGATGGGCCAGGGCATCCGCTCGGCGATCGCGCTGCTCGTGTCCGGGGACCTCGGTATCCCGGTGGGTGACGTCGAAGTCCGGGTCGGCGACACCCGCTTCGCGCCGCAGCACCTCACGGCGGGTTCGTGGGGGACGGCGACCGCGCTGCCCGCCGTGCACGCCGGACTGCGGGAGCTGCGCAAGCACCTGAACGCTTCGGCCACCGGCGAGGTCGACGTCGCCGCGGCCGTCGAACGGGCGGGCCACCCGATCGAGGTCGAAGCGGCCACGGTCGGGCCGGGGCAGGGCCCGGAGATGGTCGAGCGGTCGAAGTCCGGGCACCTCGCCATCGCCGGCCCGGTCTACCCCGAGTTCAGCACGTTCAGCTGGATCGCCCACTTCGTCGAGGTCCGGGTCGAGCCGACGACGTGCCGGATCCGCGTCCCGCGCGTGGTCAGCGTCGTCGACTGCGGCCGGGTGGCCAGCCCGGTCACCGCGGCGAGCCAGGTCCGCGGCGGCGTGGTGTGGGGCATCGGCGGGGCGCTGCGCGAAGAGAGCCTGGCCGACGACCGGTTCGGCGGGTTCCTCAACTCGACGCTCGAGGAGTACCCGGTCATGGTCAACGCCGACGTCCACCGCATCGACGTCGAGTTCGTCGACGAGCCCGACCTGCGGTTCAACCCGGTCGGGGTGAAGGGACTCGGCGAGGTGGCGATGGTCGGGGTCGCGGCCGCGGTGGCCAACGCGGTGCACCACGCCACCGGACGGCGGCACCACCGGCTGCCGATCCGCCTCGATGCCGTCCTCTGACCAGCTTTCGGACGACCGCCCGGCGGTCTGCCGGCCCGACGCGCTGAGCCCGGAAGCCCTGGCCGACGCGCGCCGGGCCCAGCCCCGGCGGGGTCTGCTCGGCCTGGCGTTCGTCCTGCCGGTGGCGGCGCTGCTCGCGGCCGGTGCCGGCGGCCCGGTGCGCACCCTGGAGGTGCTCGGGCCGCCGGTCACGTTCGCGCTGCCGATCGTCGCGATGATCGCGTTCTGGTGGGAAGACTGGCCGGGCAGCCTCCTGCGCGGCGGCTGGCCCGGCCTCTCCGACACGGCGCTCGTCGCGGCCGGGGGAGCGGCGCTGACGCTGCTCGGCCGCGCCGTCACCGGGACGGCGTCCGTGCCGCTGGCGGCGGGCATCTTCACGCTGATGCTGCAGGTCACGCTGGTCGGCGAGGGCTGGCCCCTGCGCGGCCGCGGCGGGCGCCGGGCGGGTGTCGTGGCGCTGGCGGGGTGCTGGGTCGCGGGGTGGGCGCTGCACCGGGGGCTGGTCGGGACCGGCCTGGTGCCGGGCGAGGACTACGGCGCGTGGTTCGCGGTGCTGGGCGCCTGGCAGATGCTCTGGTACGTGGCGTTGCGCGGCTGGCCGTTCGCCCGGATCCGGCGGCGCGCGGTCCGGCTGGCGACCGCTCACGCCGCGGTCGTCGCCTGCGCCTGGCTGGGCTACTTCGCGCTACCCCGGGAGTGGACCGCCCCGGTCGCGGGCGCGGTCATCGCGTCGGTCCTCGTCGTGGCCATGCTGTTCGAGGCGTGGCCGGGGATCCGGCTGACGCCGGTGCCGGGCCGCGGCACGGTCCTGCTGCTGGTGACGGGGCTGACGGCGGCCCTGGGGTGGCTCGTCCCGCTGGTGGCCCGCGGGGCCGGGGTACCGGACCGGCTGGTCGCCGCGTGGACGACGCACACGACGTTGAACGCGCTCAGCCTGGCGGTGATCCTGCACGTCGCGGTCTGGCGCCGCTGGCCGGTTTCAGCGCCGTGACTTCAGTGCCGTGACGCGGCGGTCGCCAGCTGCTCGGTGATCTGGGCGAGCAGCTCGCTCGCGGCTTCGTCCAGCGCGGCCAGGTCGGCCAGGGTCGTCTCTTGGGTCTTCACAGGTCTTCCTCGAAAGCTTCGTGACGGGCGATGACGGCTTCGGCGAACGCGGTGTGCACACGGAGGTACTCGTCGCGGCCGACCGCCGCGTCCGCCCACTCGTGCCAGCGGATGTGCGCTTCGGCGACGTCGATCTGCGCGGCCGCCGCCACCGTGGCGGGGGCGGTGCCGGCGAGGATCGCGTGGTGCATGAGCGACGGCGAAGACCGCCGGGCGAGCTCGGCCAGCGCGGCGAGGCGGCCGAGTTCGGTGAGCGCGTCGGAGGCGACCGGACGGCGGCGCGGCACCGGGACCGGGCGCGAGCTTTCGAGGCCGTCGGTCAGGACGCTGGTCATCAAACGACTCCTGGGCGGAAGCGGCGAACAGACCCGAACGACGGACGTTTACCCCGCTCAAGCCGGGGTAAACGCCGCCGCTGGTGATCTCCGTCTCACCGGTTCGAGTGGCCCGGCCTCAGCTGGCGCGGACCCGGCCCCGGCACTGCGGGATCCGCTCCGGCCGCACGCTCTCCAGCGTCGGCTCGACCGGCGCGATCGTCCCGTCGGGCCGGAAGGTCAGCTTGTCGATCGTCGTCTCGCGGTGGGTGCCGTCGCCGCCCGGGATGCCGAACCGGTGGTACGCGAGGTACCAGTCGTCGGTGCCCGGGACCTGGAGCATCGAGCTGTGCCCGGTGCCGAGGACACCCAGGTGCGCGTCCTTGCTCAGGATGAGCCCGTGGTTGGTGAACGGCCCCGTCGGCGAGGACGCCGTCGCGTAGCCGACGCGGTAGTCCTCGCTGCGGGTGTCGTCGATCGACCAGCTCAGGTAGTACGTCCCGTGCCGCTGCACCATGAACAGGCCTTCGCGGAAACCGTCCAGGCCGGTGAGCCGGGTGATCTTCGCCGGATCGAACGTCACCATGTCGTCGTTAAGCGGCACCACGTAGGCGTTCCCGTTGCCCCAGTACAGGTACGGCTGCCCGCCGGCGTCGACGAACACCGCCGGGTCGATCGCCTGGCCGCCGTCGGGGTTCGTCGCGATCAGCGGCTTGCCCGAGTCGACGAACGGGCCGGTCGGCGAGTCGCTCACCGCCACGCCGATCTTGGCTTCCGCGCAGAAGTAGAAGTAGTACTTGCCGTTGCGCTGCGCGATCGTCGGCGCCCAGGCGTTCTTGTCCGCCCAGGTGACGTCCGGTCCGAGGTCGAGGATGACCCCGTCGTCCTTCCAGTTCATGAGGTCCTTCGAGGACCACGCCGAGAACTTCGTGCCGCTCCAGCCGTCGAAGCCGTCGGTCGTCGGGTACAGGTAGTACGTGTCGCCGAACGCGACGATGTTCGGGTCGGCGTTGTAGCCCGGCAGGACCGGGCTGCGCGTCTCGTGCGCCTCGACCGTCCACACGCGACGGTCACCGCCCGCGCCGGTCACCGTGAACTGCCGCGGCCGGCTCAGGTCCACGGTCCGGGTGTCCGGCTTGATCGTGGCGCCCGGGGCCAGCCCGAACTTCGGCGACAGCTTCCGCAGATCCGTTCCGGGCTCGACCGGCAGCACGACGGTCGACGCGCCGGAGTCGATGACGGCCGGTGTCTTCAGCGACGCCAGCTCCACCGAGCGGATCGTCGTGCTGTTCGACGGCAGGGCCGACACCTCAGGGCCGGACAACGCCCGGTCGTAGAGCCGGACGTCCTTCATGTTGCCCTTGAAGTACTTGTCGCCCGCGTACACCGACCGGCCGAGGTAGTTCGCCGCCGTGACGCCACCGCCGAGGTCCGACGGTTTGATCGTGGCGTTCGCGTTGCGGCCCACTTCGACGCCGTCGAGGTAGAGCACCGCTACGCCGTCGCCGACGGTCAGCGTCAGGTTCTTCCAGACGCCGCGCGGAAGGCCGCCGCTCGCCGGCACCTGCTGCTCGGTCGTCCAGTTGCCGGTCGCGATCGCGCCGCGCAGCCCGCCGCTCGCGGTGCCGCCGGTGGTGAACAGGTAGCCGTCGCCGGTCCCGTCCTTCGCGGTGTTGCCCAGGCCCCACAGGAAGTACGGCGTCTGCTGGGCCGGGTCGACCAGGACGTCGGCGGACACGGTCGCCGCGGCCGCGCCGGTCAGCAGGTTGTTCGGCAGCTGGACGTGCCCGTTCGCGCCGCCGAACGCCAGCGAGCCGCCGGCCCACGAGACGTCGCCGGCGAGGGCGCCGTCGTAGCCGTGGCCGGTCGTGTCGGCCGCGACCTGCCCGGACTTCGCGTCCAACGGCCAGTGCGCGACGAGGCCGTTCGCATCGGCCTGGACGGGCGCCGGGGGAGCGCTCAGCCGGTCCATCTCCGCCTGCGTGACCGGGAGGACGGTGCCGTGCCGCGGCGACGCGGGCAGGTGCGCTCCTGCGGACATGGTCCACTGGCCGGAGTTCAGGTCGGTGGACTCGAACGGGACGTAGCCGCGGCCGCCGAACTCGTCGATGAACAGGTACCACTTGTTCTCGGTGTTGGACTTGAAGCCGGTGGGCCCTTCGCCCGCGGAGAGGCCCGGGCTGGTCGCGGTCGCCTTGCCGATGCAGTCGGCGACGAAGCCGTAGTGCGGGTCGAGCAGATCCGTGGACTTCTCTTCGGTGATGAACTTGCTGCACGGCGTCGACGAGGTGTTGTTGCGCTCGTCCTTGGTGAAGCGGTAGTAGGTGTCCTGGTTCTTGATGACCGTCGAGTCGATCACCGAGTAGCCCGGGTCGTTCCACACCTGCGGCGCGCTGAAGGTGACGAAGTCGCGCGTGGTCGCGTACATCATCCGGTTGTAGCTGTCCCCGGTGTGGTTCGGGTCGTTCTCGGCGTAGAGCTTGGAAGCCCAGTACACGACGTACGTGCCGCGCTGGGCGTCCCAGAACGCTTCCGGGGCCCAGGTGTTGCCGGCGGTCGGCGGCGACACCTGGACGCTGCGCTGGCGCGACCAGTGCGTCAGGTCGGTGGACTCCCAGACCATGATCGACCGGCTGCCGGTGCGCTGGGCGGCGTCCCAGCCGCGGCCGGCGTAGATCCGCAGGTCGGTGGCGAGCAGGTAGAACTTGTCGCCGTCGGGGGAGCGCAGGATGAACGGGTCGCGCACGCCCAGCTCGCCGAGGCTCGACTTGAGCACCGGGCGGCCGTGGTTGAGCTCCGTCCAGTTCAGCGGGTCGTTGCCCTTGCTGAGCGCCGAGTAGATCTGCTCGCCGTCGGAGGTGCCTTCCCCGGTGAAGTAGAAGAAGCTGTAGCCCGCCAAGGGTTCCTGCTTCGGCTTCGGGACGACGGTGGCGGTGAACCGCCGAGTCGTGCTTTCGCGGCCGAGGCTCACCTTCGCTGTGAGGACGACGTTCGCGGACGGGGCGCCGGTCGGTGGCCGGGTGACCTCCCCGGTCGGGGTGATGACGGCGGGCGCGGACGACGTCCAGGCGACGCTCGTCCCGGCCGCGCCGCTCGTCGGCAGGGTGAGGTTGCCGCGGACGTCGTCGATGCCGGGCACGGTGAGGGCGCTCGCGGCTTCGCGGACTTCGCCGGACGGGGGCGCGGCGCCGGCACCGGCGGTGCCCAGCGGGACGAGTGCGGCCGCGACGGCCAGCACGACGCCGAAACGGCGCGGGGAGAACAACTTCATCGTTGTCGGTTCCTTCGGGGCGCGTCGGGACCAGGTGATGTTAACGTTAACATCAGGCGGGGCACGCTGACCTTAAAGTCCGTCGTGTCCGCTGGTCAAGAGGCCGCTCGCGGATCGGCGCCGGTCAACGCCGGCATGAGCAGGACGTGGTCGGCGCCCGCGGCCAGGTGTTCGCGGACCTTGGCCGCAATGGGGTCCGGACCGCCGTGGGCCACGACCGCGTCGGCGACGCCTTCGACTGCTGCGGCCCGGGCGATGTCCGCGTCGGGAACCACCGCGAGCCCGACGACGAGGAGCTTGTCCGCGCCGACGGCCGCGCGGGCCTCGGCGGTGAACGCGGGTGGCAGGTTGGAGGGCAGCACGCCGTCGGCGATCTCTGCCGCGAGGGCGAGCATCTTCGGCCCGTTCGCGCCGAGGATGCGCGGGTAGGCGGCCGAAGTCCCGGCCGGTGCCCGCGGCTTGCTCCGGGTAGCCGACGCCTACGCCGAGCACCAGCCGGTCCGGGTGGGCGTCGGCGAGGAAGGCCGCCGCGGCGTGCAGCGTCTGCGGTTCGCGGGACCAGATGTCGGCGATGCCGGTGCCGAAGGCCAGCCGTTCGGTCGCGGCCGGCAGCACCGCCAGCTGCACGAGGTCGCGTGGAGGGCGTCGAGCCGGGCCAGGGGGGCGGTGGCCACGCGCGCGGGCGAGCGCAACCGGGTCGTGGCGGCGAACGCGGAAGCGTCGCCGACGCCGCCGGGATGAGTGATGCCGCGGCACCTTGACCGGGCACCGCGGCATCCATTGTGGACGGTCGGGTCAGCGGGGCGTGGCGGACGTCCCGGCCGGCGTTCGCGAGGCCTGCTGCGCCCGCTTCCGCTGGATGGCTTCCTGTTCGCGCTGCAGTTTGGCGTGCCAGGCTCCTGAGTCGTTGGTCATGGTGCACTCCGGTGGGCGAAAAATGTGCGTGGCTGTGCCGTGCCGCGGGCGGACCCGGTCACGGGCGGAGGGGCGGCGCAGCGGAGGAGGACCTGGGATCCGAGGTGCCGTGCCGTGTCCCCGAAGTACCCAGGCTTCCCGGCGGTCAACCACGATTTTGTGGTCCGACCTGCGGATCTTCGCTGCGCGACCGGGGTTCACACGTTCGGCGCAAGGAGTGCTCCGGGCGGGCTAAGCCTGGTCCGCGCCCGGCTCACGCGCGGCGGCCAGGCCGTCGAGGAATACGCGCACCAGCCGCTCGGCCGGTTCCGCCGACACCAGCGCCGCCTCGTGCATCTCGAACAGCAGCGCCAGATCCGCCGGTTCCAGGTCCGCGCGAATGCTGCCCGCGCGTTGCGCCTCCTCGAAAGCCGGGCGCAGCAACGAAACCAGCGCGTGCGCGTACTGGCGCTGGCTGCGTTCCGGGAGTTCGCGGAACAGCCGGACGAGCGGGCGCCGCCGGGCCTGCATGGCCAGCACCGTCCGCAGCAGCTCGCGGAACGGCTCCGGCCCGCGCGCCCGGTTCTTCAGTGCCGCCAGGTGGTGGGCCGCGACGGCGAGCGCCAGTGCCGTGCGGTCGGGGAAGTGCCGGTAGACCGTCGCGCGGCCGAGCCCGGCGCGGCGGGCGACCTCGTCCAAGGCCACGTCGGCGTCTTCGCTGAACGCCTCGTCGGCGGCGCGGAGGATCGCCTCGCGGTTGCGGCGGGCGTCGACGCGCCGGGGCCCGGCCGCGGACGGTCGCACAGCGCGCATGGCCGAGGATGCTACTCGCGAGTAGTGAGACCGGCAATCCGTTCCATCTCTCGTTTCGGGTTCCTAAGGTCACCGAAAGTCACCGTCGCCGAAGGAGCCGCCCATGCGCAGCCTGAACCGCCGTACCGTCCTGCGGGGCGCGGCCGCCGTCGCGGGTGTCGCCGCGCTCGGGGCGGCCCGGGTGCCGGTCACCCGGGAAGAGCACCGGGTCGTCGTCATCGGGTCCGGGTTCGGCGGCGGGGTCACGGCCCTGCGGCTCGCGCAGGCCGGCGTGCCGGTGCTCGTGCTCGAACGCGGCCGCCGCTGGCCGACCGGGCCGAACGCCGAGACGTTCCCGCACCCGACGTCGGCGCCCGACAAGCGGATCTTCTGGCTCGGCTCCGCCCCGGCGCTGCCGGGGCTGCCCTCGCTGCCGCCGTTCGAGCGTTACACCGGACTGCTCGAACAAGTCAGCGGCCAGGGGATGAGCATGATGTGCGCGGCGGGCGTCGGCGGCGGATCGCTGGTGTACCAGGGCATGACGCTGCAGCCGACGGCCGAGCTGTTCCAAGCCTGCTTCCCCGAGCAGCTCGACTACGCGCGGCTGGACGCCGAGTACTACCCGCGCGTCGCGCGCATGCTGGGCATCGCGACCGCGCCGGACGCCCTCATCGAGAGCAAGTCGTACAAGGCGTCGCGAGTCTTCGCCCGCAACGCGCGCAACGCCGGCTACGCGGTCGAGAAGATCCCGATGCCGATCGACTGGGACTACGCCCTGCGCGAGCTCGACGGCGAGATGAAACCGTCCTACACCAACGGCGACTGCGCGCTCGGGGTCAACAACGGCGGCAAGCATTCCGTCGACGTCACCTACCTCGCCGCCGCCGAAGCGACCGGCCGCTGCACGGTGGCGACCCTCCACAACGTCACCGACGTCGCCCTGGCCCCGGACGGCCGCTGGGAGATCCGCGTCGACCGCATCGACACCGCCGGGACCGTGCTCGAGCAGAAGGTCCTCACCGCGAAAGCGCTCGTCATGGCGGCCGGCACGGCGAACACGACCCGGCTGCTGATGCGCGCGGGCGCCAAGGGCGACATCCCCGACCTGCCCGACGCGCTCGGCGCCGGCTGGGGCACCAACGGCGACCGCATCTACACCTGGACCGACCTCGCCGACGACTTCGGCGCGCCCCAGGGCGGCCCGGTCGTCTACGGCAGCAAGGAATGGGCGGATCCCGCGACGGCCAACACCGTCATCCAGGCGTCGCTGCCACCGCTGCCGGACCTGCGGACCACGATGCTCGTCGGGTACGGGATCAGCGCGGGCCGCGGCCGGTTCGTCTACGACGCCGCGAAGGACGACGCCGTCCTGCACTGGCCGTCGGACGCGGACGCGAAGCTCAGCGCGCGCATCCACGAACGCATCTCCCGCGTCGCCGGCCCGCTCGGCGTGCTGCTCGACACGACCGCCGTCGCGCCCAGCACGTGGCACCCGCTCGGCGGCGCCGCGATGGGCTCGGTCTGCGACCTCGACGGCCGCGTGCTCGGCCACCGCGGCCTCTACGTCCTCGACGGCGCGCTGATGCCCGGTACGACCGCCGCCTGCAACCCGTCCATGACCATCGCGGCGCTCGCCGAGCGCGCGCTGGACCACCTGATCGCCGAAGACGTCGATCGCGTCTTCTGAAGCCCTGGAGACCTCATGCGTCGCTTGTGGACGGTCCTGCTGGCCGTCGTCCTGGTGCTCACCACGGCGGGACCGGCGGCCGCGGATCCGCCGCACGGCCCGGACGGCGACGCGTTCTACACGCCACCGAGCCCGCTACCGCCCGGCGCCGACGGCGACGTCGTCTGGTGGCGGCCGCTGCCGGACTCCGGTGCGGCCAAGGGGTATCTCGTGCTGTACCGGTCGAGGTCCGCGACGGACACGCCGATCGCGGTGTCGGGCCGGGTCCTGGTGCCGACGGCGCCGTGGACCGGGGCCGGCCCGCGCCCGATCGTCTCGGTGGCCAGCGGCACCCGCGGCATCGGCGACCGCTGCGCGCCCTCGAAGTTCCAGCCGGACTACGAGAAACCGCTGTTCGTCGACGCGATGCTGAGCCGCGGCTGGGCCGTCGCGATCACCGACTACGAGGGGCTCGGCACGCCGGGGCGGCACACCTACGTCGTCGGCCGGTCGGAGGGGCACACGGTGATCGACGCGGTCCGCGCGGCCACCCGGCTGCCGGCCGCGGGGCTGGCGGCGGGCGGGCCGGTCGCGTTCTCCGGCTACTCCCAGGGCGGCGGGGGAGCGGCGTGGGCGGGCGAGCTGGCGCCGTCGTACGCGCCGGAACTGCACGTCGCCGGTATCACGGCCGGCGGGACACCCGCGGACCTGAACGTCGTGGCGAAGAACCTCGACGGCGGTGTCGGGTTCGGCTTCCTGCTGCTGTCGGCGCTGGGCCTGGACGCCGCCTATCCGGAGCTGGACCTGCCGGGCTACCTCAACGACCGCGGCCGCACGCTGTACGAGACGCAGCAGGACGCGTGCGTCGACGCGGTGTTCGGCTACGCCTTCGGGCACATCGCCGACTACACGACGTCGGACCCGCTGACGACGGCGAAGTGGCAGGCGCGGCTGGCGGAGAACGAGCTGGGTGCCCGGCCGCCGCACGCGCCGGTCTTCCTGTTCCACGGCAGCCTCGACGAGATCATCCCGCTGTCGCAGGCGCAGACCCTGCGGCGCGAGTACTGCGCGGCCGGGGTGGCCGTCACGTGGGGCACCTACGTCGGCGAGCACGTGACGACGCTGGCGTTCTCCGCCGGTGACGTCGTGAACTACCTCGGCGACCGGTTCGCGGGCAAACCGGCGCGCTCCAACTGCCGAGCGATTTCGTCGCGGGGGTAGGGCGTCCGGCGGCTTTCGGTGTGGAGCGCGAAGTAGAAGCCGTTGACGACCTCGGCCAGTGCGGCGTAGGCGCGGAGGCCGGTGTCGTCGAGGTCGTGCCGGACGGCCCAGTTCAGCAAGCGGGTCAGCACGTAGGCCCGGTCGTGCGCGGAGTGGTCGGCGAGGAATTCCGCTTCGGCCTCCGAGAGCGCGAAGCCGGGCATCACGGCGAGGCCGAAGTCGGTGAGGTAGAGCCGGTCCCCGTCGGTGAGGACGTTCGCGAAGTGGGCGTCGAAGTGCTGAACGCCCTGGGCCGCCAGGAACTCCGTGACGCGGCGGAGGTCCCGGTGGGCCAGGGCCAAGCCGCCGGGGTTGCCGGTGAGCCAGTGCGCGAGGTCCTGCGGCAGGTGTTCGAGGAACAGCACGAGGTCGGTGGTCGACGCGGCGAGCGCTTCCAGCCGCCGCCGGACACCCGCGTCGCCGTGCCAGAACGCGACGTCCCGCTCGATGTCCGTGCTGGGGCGCGGCAGACCGGGCAGGACCCGCCAGTGGTGCAGGAGCGGGAAGTGCTCGCACGCGCCGGTGCGGACCCAGCCGGTCGCGGCCAAGTGCGCTTGCAGTTCGCGCCAGGCCCCGCCGCCCGCGGAGCCGACCCCGTAGTGCGACCACGGCGGCAGCCCGTACAGGTCGGCCGTCGAGCCTTCGTGCTTCAGCTCGATGTCGGTCAGCGCGACCCGCTTGACGAACACCGGCTCGCCCGCCACTTCCAGCAGCCAGGTCGACCCGCCGATCCCGGTGCCGAGCGGGCGGGCGGCGGCCAGCAGGTCGTCGGGCGCCTCGGCGAGGGCCGCGGCGATCTTGTCGTGGCGGGCGAGTCGGGTCATCCTTCGAAGCTACTCAAGGGCGGACCACCGTGAGGGCGAAGCGCGTCCGGCCGCTCGCCGCGTGGTCCAGGGCGCCGGTGATGTCGTCGAGGCCGAACTCGGTGATGGCGAACTGGCCGAGGTCGAGCAACCCGGACCGGGCGAGCGCGATCAGGCTCGCGTTCGCCGTCCGCGGGGCCAGCCACTGGCCGCGCAGGGTGATGTTGTTGCGCATGAGCCATGGGTAGGGCAGGGCGAGGTCGTCGCCGCCGAGCATGCCGACGCCGCCCATCAGGACCACCCGGCCGGACTCGCGGACGGTCATCGCCGCCACGCGCACGGCCGCCGTGCCCGCCGACGGCGGCAGCAGGTCGAGGACGACGTCGATCGGGCCGGGTGCCGCGGCGCGCAGGCGGGCGGTGTCGTCGTCGCCGGTGAGCCGGACCGTGCGGACGCGCGCGCCGAACCGCCGGTCCAGGTCTTCGAGAGCCGCCTCGTTCCGCCCCGGCGCGACCACGCACGCGGCGCCCATCGCGAGGGCGACGGCGACGGCCGCGCTCCCGAAGTTCCCGGTGGCGCCGCTGACCAGCACGGTCTCGCCGGGCCGCAGGTCCGCCGCGAGCAGGCCGCCGTAGGGCACGAGGCAGAGGGTGAGCGCGGCCCACCGGCCGGCGTCGGCGGAGTCGATCGGCCCGAGCGGGATCGCGTTCTCGGTCGGCACGAGCACCTGCTCGGCGTAGGCGCCGTGGCCGAAGTGCCGCTGCAGGAACAGACCGCCTTCGCCGCGGGCGCTGAGGCCCTGGAGCGTGATGTCCGGGGTGAGCGCGTCGTCGCGCGAGCGGATGGTGGGGTCGCACAGCACCCAGTCGCCGGGCTTCAGCCGGGTCGCGTCCGGGCCGGTCGCGCGGACCCGGCTGACCGCGCCGGCGCCGGGCACGACCGGCAGCGTCAGCGGGTAGTTCCGCTCGCCGCGGAACACCTCCGCCGCGTAGGGCAGCACGCCCGCCGCGACGACGTCGACCAGCACTTCGCCCGTGCCGAGGACCGGTTCGGGGACATCGCGCACCGAGAGTGGTTTTCCGAATTCTTCGAGGACAGCAGCTTTCACCCCGCCATCGTCGGGAAGATCGGGAGCGTTAGCCAGACCTGGTATTATCCTGGGACTGTCCAGTGTCACGGAGGTCGCCATGCCGGACGCGGCGCGGGCCGGGCTGGGGGAGTTCCTGCGGTCCCGGCGCGAGCGGCTGAGCCCGGCGGCGCTCGGGTTGCCGGACCGCCGCCGGCGCCGCACGCCGGGGCTGCGTCGGGAAGAGGTCGCCGAACTGGCCGGCATCGGCGTCGACTGGTACATCCGGCTCGAGCAGGGCCGCACGGTCAGCCCGTCGGCCGCGACGGTCGAGGCCCTCGCGGGTGCCCTGCGGCTGGACGACGTCGAGCGCGCCCACCTGCGTGCCCTCGCCCGGAACCCGGCCCGGTCCCCGTTCGACCGGGAAGAGGTGCCGGCCGCCACCCGCCGGCTCGTCGAGGGCCTGAGCGAGCCGGCGTACGTGACGGGCCGCCGCTGGGACGTGCTGGCCTGGAACCGCGCGGCCGCCGAGGTGTTCACCGACTTCGCCGCGCTCCCGGACGCGGACCGGAACGTCCTGGTCTTCCTGCTGCTCGACGAGCGTGGCCGGCGGCTGTTCGGCCCGGGCTGGGCCGCGCAGGCCGAGCACGCGGTCGCGCAGTTCCGCTCCGCGCACGACCTGTGGGCCGGCGACCCGGCGTTCACCGGGCTGGCGGCGCGGCTGCGCGCGGGCTGCCGCGAGTTCGCGACGTGGTGGGACCGCCACGACGTCGGCCGCAGCGGGCCCGGCCGGAAGACGTTGTACCGCCTGGAGCCGGCGGACTTCGACTACGCGACCTTCCAGGTCGCCGAGGACCCCGCGCTGCGCTTGACGATCTACGCGCCCACCAGCGGCAAGTAGACCTCGTCGACGATCTCGACCAGCACGGAATCGTCCACTGTGGTCAGTCCGCGCGTGAGGAGCTCGTTGCGCAGCAGGACCAGTGCCACGGTGGCGACGCGCGGGTGCCGGGCTCCGGAACGTGCTTCGCCGCGGGCGACGGCCCGGTCGAGAACCGTGAGCCACGGCTTCGGCCCGCCCTCGGCGGCCTGGTCGTGCAGCTGCCGCCGGAGCTCGGGCTCGTCGCCGACACCGGTCAGCAGGCCGCGCAGGATCCGGGCGGCGGGGGAGGACTGGCCGCAGTTGATCGCACGCAGCAGGGCGAGCGCGTCCTCGCGGAGGCTGCCGGTGTCGGGCGGGGTGAGCCGGTCCGCGGCGACGTGCCGGTAGGCGGCGACGCCGAGCGCGGCGCGGTTCGGCCAGCGGCGGTAGATCGCGTTCTTGTTGGTGCCGGCCCGCTGCGCGACGCGTTCCATCGTCAGGCCGGGGTAACCGGTCTCGGCGAGCTCGTCCGCGGCCGCGCGCAGGATCGCGTCTTCCAGTTCGGCCCCGCGGCGGCGGGTCTTCTCGGCCATGGACGGCAGTGTACCGATTTAGGGTACGGTACGGACCGTACCCTAAATCTGGAGGAGCTTTGAGAGCCAAGGGCATCGGCTACGACACGGGCCTGGCGCGCGACGGGCGGTTCAACCGCCCGTTCGACCCGGACCTGGTCCGCCGCGAGCTGACGATCATCCGCGACGACCTGCACTGCACCGCGGTGCGGCTGATCGGCACGGATCTGGACCGCATCGAGCACGCCGCCCGGGAGGCGGCGGCGCTCGGGCTGGAGGTGTGGTTCTCGCCGTTCCCCTGGGACCGGCACCCGGAGGAGGTCCTCGAGCTGCTCGCCGACGGCGCCGCCCGGGCCGAACGCCTGCGCGAGGCCGGCGCCGAGGTCGTGTTCGTCACCGGCGCCGAGCTGAGCCTGTTCAACCACGGCTTCGTCCCGGGCGAGGACATCACCGCCCGCGTCGCCGCACTGATGGCTTCGCGGGAGCTGATCGCGGGACTTCCCCAGCGGGTCAACGCTTTCCTGGCGCGCGCGGTCGAAGCGGTCCGGGCGGAGTTCGGCGGCCGCATCACGTACGCGTCGGTGCCGCTGGAGCGGGTGGACTGGACGCCGTTCGACATCGTCTCGGTGGACGCGCACCGCTCGAAGGAGGTCGAGCACGTGTACCGCGAGGGCGTCCGCACGCTGGTCGCGTCGGGCAAACCGGTGGCCATCACGGAGTTCGGCGTGACGCCCTACCGCGGCGCGGCCGACCTCGGCGCCCGCTGCGGCGAGATCGTCGAGTACGAGGGCAGCGAACCGGTCCGGCTGAAGGGTTCCTACGTCCGGGACGAAGAGGAGCAGGCACGGTACTTCCGCGAGCTGCTGGAGGTGTTCGAGACCGAAGGCGTCGACGCGGCGTTCGCCTGCACGTTCGTCTGTTACGGGCTGGTGCACCGCGCCGACCCCCGGCGGGACCTGGACATGGCGAGCTGGGGCGTGGTGAAGGTGCTGGAGGCGGGAACGGGGGAGACGTACGAGGGCGTGCCGTGGGAACCTAAGGCGGCGTTCGGCGCCTTGGCCGAGTGCTACGCCTGAGCGAGGAACTCCACCATCGCCGTGGCCAGTTCCGGGCTCGACATCGCCGTGTAGTGGTTGCCCGGCACCCGGGCGAACCGGCCGTGCGGCAGGGCCGCGGCCAGCGCGTCCGCCGACGCGTGGCTGTCGTCCTCCTCGCCCGCCACGACCAGCGTCGGCGTCGTGATCCGGTCCAGGCCGGTCGTCGGGACGTGCGTGCCCAGTACGTGCCGCAGTGCGACCGGGTCGCCGCCCGCCTGCCCGATCCAGTACGCCGGTGACCCGGGCTCCACGGGCTCGCCGTCGATCAAGGCGGTCAGCGCCCGGTGGTAGACCCCGGTCCGCGAGGTCGCGCGCCGGACGGCGTCGAGGCTCTGCCCCGCGACGACCGCGCGGCCGGGGCGGGCGCCGCGGGTCAGCAGGCGCAGCACCACCCGGCCGCCGAGCGAATAGCCGCCCAGGTCGTAGTCGTCCAGGCCGAGCCGCTCGAGCAGGGCGAAACCGTCGTCGGCGAGGACGTCCGGCGGGTAGGCGGCCGGGTCGTGCGGGGCGGCGCTCGCGCCGTGGCCGCGCAGGTCGGGGAGGAGCACGCGGTGCCCGTGCCCGGCGAGCACCTCGGCCGGGCCGAGCCAGTCGCGACCCGAGCCGGTGAAGCCGTGGAACAGCACCAGCGGCCGGCCCGCGCCGAGTTCGCGGTAGCTGAGCTCCAGGCCGTCGTACCCCCGGAAGTGCGGCATGGAAACAGCTTAGCCATCAGATGAATCGCCGACCAAGTAGGCGAGCATCTTGCCAAATGCCGCCGGATGGCGGTAACTTCGTGGCGCCAGACATCGGATGTCCAGCCCGGTTTCGCCGGGTCCGTCCGCCGACCGATGTGCACCCCTGCCGACCACTTCGTCAGGAAGGACACACCGACGTGCCCCCATTCCCCCGCAGGACGGCCCTCGCCGTCGTCGCCCTCACCATCCCGATCCTGTTCAGCCCCGTCGCGCAAGCGGCTCCGCTGTGGCACCCCGATCCGGCCACCGACGGGCTCAAGGCCTTCGAAGGCATCGAAGCCGACCGCGGCAACCTCCACCCGGACCGCAAGTACGTCGTCGTCGAAGGCGACCACTACCGCTTCAACATCTGGAAGGACGACCGCGACACGACCGGCGGCGGCGACCGCCAGCGCACCGAGTCCAAGGGCATGGTGCAGAGCGGCACGACGCTCAAGATGCACAACGGCGAGACCTGGACGCTGTCCTACGAGATGTACATCCCGGGCACCCTGCACGGCACCAGCAAGTTCACCCACATCTTTCAGACCAAGACGCCGTCCACCAACGGCGGCCCGTGGGTGACGCTGGACCTGACCCGCAGCGGCAGCAAGGAAATGCTGAACGCCCGCGCGTACGCCAACTCGGGTTCGCCGAGCATCGCGGCCACCGATCTGTCGCCTCTGCGGAACAAGTGGATCACCATCGAGTGGACGTTCACACCGGGGCCGAAGGGCAAGGCGGCGTGCGTCATCCGCAACGGGACCGGATCGAGCGCCCCGGTCGCGGCGCAGGGCAGCATGTCGAACGTGAACATCCCGGACCAGGGTGACTACGTGCGGCCGAAGTGGGGCATCTACCGCTCGATCCAAAGCGCTTCGTCCGACATCCTGGACACCTACCTGCTGTTCCGGAACTACACGGCCTCGCGCAAGTAGCCTTGTCGACCCGGGGCGGGCCCGTTCGTATGAGCGGTGAGCGGCGGGACGGGCCCGCCCGCGCGAGGAGGAGCGTCATGGCGCACTACCTGCTGTCCGTGCACAGCGTCGAAGGCGAAGTCCGCGAGCCGCCCACCGAGGCGGACATGCGGGCGATGCAGCAGCGGCTCGGCGACGTCGAGAACGACCTCAAGACGACGGGGGCCTGGGTGTTCAGCGCCCGGCTGGACGACCCCGCCGCCGCGCGGGTGGTCCGGGAAGCCGGCGACGGGCTGCTGACCACCGACGGGCCCTTCGCCGAGTCGAAGGAGCACATCGGCGGCTTCTACCTCATCGAAGCCGACGGTCTGGACACCGCGCTGACCTGGGCCGCCCGGGTCACCGCCGCGATCCACGCGCCGATCGAGGTGCGCGCGCTCGCCGGGTTCGCCGCCTGAGCCGTGGCGGCGGACCCCGGCCCGGGGTGACACTGGCGCCATGAAGGTCGTCGACGGGTACCCCGGCACACGCCGCCCGTCGACGACCGCGCGCTACGCCACCCCGCCGCCGCTCAGACGGGGTCCGGTGCTGGTCACGGCCGCTTTCGCCGCCCTCGGCGGGGCGCTGATCCCGGCCGCTTCGGTGCCCGCGCTCTGGCGGATCTGGCAGTTCTACGCCATGTTGTTCGCCCTGGTCGCGGCCATCGAGGTGGTCGCCTTCGTCGCGGTCCTCGGGTGGCCGACCCGCAAGACCGCCCACGCCGGCGCGTTCATCGCCACCGGCGGCCTCGCGCTGTGGGTGGCCAGCCGGCCGCTCGGGCTGCTGACGCGGCTCGACCCCTGGCAGCCCGCGGACACCGTCGTCGGCTTCACCGACTACGTCGCGGCCGCGCTGCAGGTCGTCGCCGTACTCGGCTTCCTGGTCGTGGCGCGGCGGCGCGCGCACCCGCGGCCCTCGATGCCCCGGCGCGTGACGGCGTGGATCCTGCTGTTCCCGGTGCTGCTGGTCGTGCTCGTGGCCGGCGCCGCGGGCACGGTCGCGGCCGGCGACCGCATCAGCGGGACGGCCGCGTCGGCCCTCCTGGACGGCAGTACCGTCGAATACTGCCGCCCGGGCGGCATCCCGCTCGCCATGGACCTCACGCGCCCGGCCGCCGGCGCGGCCGCCCCGGTGGCGCTCTTCCTCCACGGCGGCGGGCTCGTCTCCGGCAACCGCCGGCCGTCCGGCCCGGGCGCGCTGCTGGCCGGCTCGCGGCTGGTTCCCTTGCGCGACGCCCTGACGGCACGCGGGTTCGCGGTCGCCTCGATCGACTACCGCCTCGCCCCCGCCGCGCGCTGGCCGGCGCCGCTGGAGGACGCCCGGTGCGCGGTCCGGTTCCTGGGGGCCAACGCGGCGGCGTTGAACCTCGACCCGGCGCGGATCACGGTCGTGGGCACGGGTGCCGGCGGCACCCTGGCGTCGCTGCTGGGCGTGGCGGGAAAGCCGGAGGTCCGCGCGGTGGCGGCGGTCGACGCCCCGGCGGACTTCGACCTCGCGGGACTGGATCCGCTCACTCGGGCCTCGATCCTCGTGGCCCTGGGCCGTTCCCCGGCGACACTGCGCGAGGCGAGCCCGCTGACCTACGCGGGTGTGGGCGCCCCACCGTTCCTGATCGCGGGCGGCCGGAAATCGGCCGAGTTCGCGGACCACCTGCGCGCGGCGGGCGTCCCGGTGACGACCGGCGACGGCGACCCGGCCGAGGTGGCGCGGTTCCTGGCGACGGCGACCGGCACACCGACGCCGTGACGTCGCCCGGCCCGTGCCGAGCGCCCGAAGCGGGCAGGTCGTCGAGCGCCGCCAGCTCGAAGTCGTGCGGTAGCTTGGAGGCGTGGACGGACGGGCGATCTTCGGCGATCACTCGTACCGCTGCGACTTCTACGGTTGACGGATTCCCCGCTCCGGGTCCTTTTCTCCGTCAACCGCAAGGAAAACCATGTCTTCATCCGTGCACTGGGCGCTCAAGCACATGCCGCTGACCGCGGCCGCCGTCGAAGAGGCCGCGCCGGTGCTCGCCGGGCGGCGCCTGGCGATGTGCCTGCACGTCGAACCCAAGACGGCGGCCCTGGTCACCCTGCTGGCCCGCGCCGGCGTCGAAATCGCGCTCACCGGCTCGCCCGGCACGACGCACGACGACGTCGCGGCCGCGCTCCGCGACCTCGGGGTGGCCGTGCACACCCGCCGGGCCGACGACGAAGCCGACCACGCCCGCAACGTCGCCGCGGTGCTCGAGTGCGAGCCGGACCTCACGCTCGACAACGGCGCCGACCTGACGCTGTCACTGCTGGCGTCCGGGACGCCCGCGGGCTACCTCGGCGGCACCGAAGAGACCACCACGGGCGGTTTGCGGCTGCGGGAGGCGGCCGTGCGCCACCCGGTGGTCGTGATCAACGACTCGCGGCTGAAGCTGCTGGTGGAGAACGAGTTCGGCGTCGGCCAGAGCGTCGTGCAGGGGTTCCTGAACGCCACCAACCTGATGGTGCCGGGGATGCGCGCGGCGGTGCTCGGCTACGGGCCGTGCGGCAAGGGCGTCGCGGACACCCTGGCGCGGCTCGGCGCGCGGGTCGCGGTGTGCGACACCGACCCGATGCGGGCCCTGCAGGCCATTTTGGACGGTCACCGGGTCGGCTCCGCCGTCGAGGTGCTGTCGGACGCGCAGGCGGTGTTCACGGCGACGGGCGCTCCCGGTGTCGTCGGGGCCGAGGAGCTGGCGGCCCTGCCCGACGGCGCGCTGATCGCCGGGGTCGGGCACTTCGCGTGGGAGATCGACGCGGCGGCGCTGCGGGCGGCGACGGTCCGCACGGTCGAGTACGGCGCACCGGGCCGCCGGGTCGGCCACGTGCTGGCCGACGGCCGGGAGGTCGTCGTCCTCGACCGCGGCCGGATGCTGAACCTGACGGCCGCGAACGGGAACTCCATCCAGGCGATGGATCTGGGGCTCACCCTGCAGGTCCGCAGCCTGGCGGCGGTGGCCGCGGGCGGGCTCACTGCCGAGGTCCAGCCGGTGCCGGCTCCGGTCGAGCACCGGATCGCCACGGACCTGGTGGCCGCGCTGGCTTGACCTGGAGCGCGCTCCAGCCTCTAGCGTGAGGTCACGCGACAACACGTCAGGAGCACGTTCCATGGAACTCGGATTCCACCTCCCCATCTTCGACATCGAGGGCGGGACCACCGCCATCGCCGGTGAGCTCGCCCGCGTGGGCGCCGCCGCGGAGGAGGCGGGGGCGACCTGGCTGTCCTTCATGGACCACTACTTCCAGATCGAGCCCACCGGCCTGCCCGCCGAGTCGAACATGCTGGAGGGGTACACCACCCTGGGCTTCCTCGCCGCGCACACGTCCCGGGTCGAGCTCGGCCTGCTCGTCACCGGCGTGACCTACCGGCACCCCGGCCTGCTCGCGAAGATCGTCACGACCCTCGACGTCCTCTCGGGCGGCCGGGCCGCGCTGGGCATCGGCGCCGCCTGGTTCGAGCGCGAGCACCGGGGGATGGGCGTGCCGTTCCCGCCGGTCGCCGAGCGGTTCGAGCGGCTGGAGGAGACGCTGCGGATCTGCGGGCAGATGTGGGACCCGGCCGACAACGGCCCGTTCGAGGGCAAGTACTACCAGCTCGCCGAGACGCTCTGCTCGCCCCAGCCGATCAGCCGGCCGAAGGTGCTCATCGGCGGTGGCGGGGAGCGCAAGACGCTGCGGCTCGTCGCCCAGTACGGCGATGCGTGCAACCTCTTCGCTTCGTCGCCTTCGGACGTGGAGCACAAGCTGGACGTGCTGCGCCGCCACTGCGACGACGTCGGCCGCGACTACGACGAGATCCGCAAGACGGTCCTGGCGAACAACCCGCGTCCGACGCCGGAGACCCGCGACGACTTCGTCCGCGCCATGGCCGACTACGCGAAGCTCGGGATCCGGCAGGCGATCATCACACCGACGACCGGCTCGCCCGCCGCGTGGATCGAGGGCATGGCGCCGGCCGTGCCGCAACTGGCCGGACTGGGCTGAAGTTTTACCGCCCGATAACCCGGGCTCTGGTATCCAGGTAGCGGCTGGCGGACCGTCGGCCGCTTTCTTATGTCCACTGTGGACTCCTGCTGGTCGTTTTCCTCTTGCGGTGAACCGTTCCCGGTGTTGCGCCGTGTGCCGTGGTGAGGTGGCGACCAGAGAGGAGGGGCTCGATGCCCCACGCACGCAGTACCGGACGACACCGCAAACCGGCGACGATCGGGCTGGTCGCGCTGCTGGGAGTCGCGGGGGCGACCGCGACGGCGGTCGCGCTCAGCAGCCCGGCGAGCAACGCGGCCACGGAAAGCTGCGGCGGCCTGGACACGGCGCTGCAGAACAACCTGACGTTCATCGCGGGCCAGCAGGCCGCCCCGGACGCCCAGTCGGCGGCGAGGATCGCCAACCGCCAGGCGGTGGTGGACCAGATCCAGCAACGCCGCGCGGCCGCGGGCTGCGGCGGCGCGGTGGCGGCGAACGAGGTCGCGGCCCAGTGCGCGGCGGTCGCCAAGGCAGGCGAGAAAGCGGCCGGAGCGGACGCCAAGGGCGCGGGCAAGGCCGCGAAGGGCAAGGCCGCGCAGCAGGGCATGGGCGCGGCGAACGAGAACGGCATGGCGGCCAAGAACGGCGCGGCGGCCCAGAACGGCATGGCCGATCAGAACGGCATGGCCGCCGGGAACGGCGCGGCCGATCAGAACGGCATGGCCGGGAACGGTGCGGCCGACCAGAACGGCACGGCCGACGCCAACGGCATGGCCGCCCAGCAGGGAGCCGCCGACCAGGGCAAGACGGCCGCCGGCAACGGCAAGGCCAAGAAGAACAAGGCCGCCGGGAAGAACGCGAAGGCCGCCCAGGACGCCGCCGCCCAGGATCAAGCGGCCGCCCAGGCCTGCGGAGTGGTCGAGCAGTGCGTGACCCAGGCCGCGGGAGCCGCCGACGCCAACGGCATGGCGAACCAGCAGGGCATGGCGAACCAGCAGGGCATGGCGAACCAGAACGGTATGGCGAACCAGCAGGGTATGGCGAACCAGAACGGTATGGCCAACCAGCAGGGCATGGCCGACCAGAATGGCGCGGCTGACCAGAACGGTATGGCGAACCAGCAGGGCATGGCGAACCAGAACGGTATGGCCAACCAGCAGGGTACGGCCGACCAGAATGGCGCGGCTGACCAGAACGGC
>NZ_JBVKDO010000019.1:48699-214392 GCF_055633805.1 Amycolatopsis sp. NPDC114478
ATGGCGAACCAGAACGGCATGGCGAACCAGAACGGCATGGCGAACCAGAACGGCATGGCGAACCAGAACGGCATGGCGAACCAGAACGGCATGGCGAACCAGAACGGCATGGCCGACCAGAACGGCGCGGCCAACCAGAACGGCATGGCCAACCAGCAGGACATGGCAGCCCAGAACGCGGCCGCCAACCAGGACTGCGCCGCCATTCTCGACTGCGTCGCCCAGGCCGCGGCCGATCCCGCCGCCACCGCGGCCCAGCAGGGCACGGCCACCGCCCAGAACGGCAACGGCCAGCAGAAGGCCAAGGGCAAGAACAAGAACGCGGCCGCGCAGGCAGCGGCGGTCGCCGTCGCCGAGAAGTGCGTCGCGGCCGGCAGCCAAAACGGAACCGGAACCGCGAGCGCGACCGAAAGCGCGTCAGCAACCGCCGGCAAGTGAGACCAGGTGGGTGTGCACCGGCGGCGGGCCGGTGCACACCCACCGTCACCCGATCCGGTGACCGGCGGGAACTCCGCACCACCGCTGTTCGTTCACCGATCGAAGCGCAGTAACCTGAAGCGCCCAGACGACCGACGACAGCACGAGGCTTCAGTGACCACCGATCCGGCGGCCGAGGACCTGCGGGAGGCGGCCGACGAGCTCGCCGTCGCCGGGCAGCTCCCGCGGTTCCTGCTGATGTACAAGTTCGCCATCGAAGAGCTGATGACGAAACTGCGGATCCTCAGCGAGGAGTTCGACTTCGTCCACCAGCACGACCCGATCGAGCACATCACCAGCCGCGTGAAGCGGCCGGAGGCGATCAAGGAGAAGGTCCGCCGCCGCGGCCTGGGTGACGACTGGGTCGCCGCCGCGCACGTCCTCGACGACATCGCCGGCATCCGCGTCGTCTGCCCGTTCGTCTCCGACGTCCACCAGGTCGCCCGGATGCTCACCGCGCAGGACGACGTCGAGCTGTTGCGCACCAAGGACTACATCGCCCGGCCGAAGGCCAACGGCTACCGCAGCCTGCACCTGATCGTCCGGATCCCGGTGTTCCTGTCCGACCGCGTCGAGAAGGTCAAGGTCGAGGTGCAGCTGCGCACCATCGCGATGGACTTCTGGGCCGCCGTCGAGCACAAGCTGTCCTACAAGTACGCCGACCGCGTCCCGGACGACTTCGCGGGCGAGCTCGCCGCCGCGGCCCGCACGGCCGCCGACCTCGACGCCCGGATGGCCGCCCTGCACGAACGGATCCGCTGACTCACGGCGCCAGCGCGTCGAGCAGGATCCCCAGCCCGAACTCGAACTCCGCTTCGTGGTCGCACACCGCCAGGTACGGCGCCGCCTCGGCGACGGCGGGCAGGCCGGACGCCGAGAGGTCCGCGAGCCGGCCCAGGTCGCCGGTCCGGCTGAACGTCGGAGCCGCGTCGACCTCCCGCATCAGCGTGCCGATCAGGAACGCCAGCACCGCGCGCAACCCGTGCACCGCGCGCTCCGGCGGGTAGCCCGCCGCGAGCAGCGGCCCGAGCACGGCCTCCACCGGCGCCAGCGCCGTCATCGACGCCAGCTGCCGGGTCAGCACCAGCGGCGCCGCCCGCGGGTGGCCGAGCATCGCGTTCCGGAACCCGTGCGCCAGCCCGGACATCGTCTCCCGCAGGCCCCCGCCGGGCACCGGCGCCGGGATCGCCGCCAGCAGCACCTCGGCGACCCCGTCCAGCAGGGCGTCCTTGCCGTCGACGTGGTTGTACAGGCTCATCGGATCGACGCCGAGCCGCCGCGCGAGCTTCCGCATGCTCACGGCCTCGAGACCCTCTTCGTCGACGAGCGCGAGGGCCTCCCGCAGGATCCGCTCCCGCGACAGGCCGCCGGCCTCCTTGGGCGGCCGCCCGCGCCGGCCCGTCACGGCGTGAGCACCGCGGGCAGCACCTCGTAGCCGCGCAGGATCCGCGTAGTGCGGCGCCGGCCGCCGGGCAGCACCCGCAGCCCGGGGAACCGGTCGAAGATCGTGCGCAGCCCGATCTCGCCCTCCATCCGCGCCAGCGACGCCCCCAGGCAGTGGTGGCGGCCGGAGCCGAACGACACGTGGTCGCGCGCGCCCTCGCGGGTGACGTCGAACGTGCCCGGATCGGCGAACACGCCCGGGTCGCGGTTCGCGCCGGCCAGCACGGTGGTCACCAGCGCCCCGCGCGGCAGCGGGACGCCCGCGACCTCGGTGGCGCGCGTCGCGAGGCGCCCGGTCAGCAGGACCGGCGGGTCGTACCGCAGGACCTCCTCGACGGCGTTGCCCCACAGCTCCGGCCGCTCGCGCAGCACGGCGAGCTGCCCGGGATCGCCCGCCAGCAGGGCGATCCCGCTGCCGAGCAGGTTGACCGTCGTCTCGAACCCGGCCGCCAGCACCAGGCCCGCGGTCGACTTGAGCTCGGTCTCGGTGAGCCCGACGCCGCCGTCGCGGGCCGCGACGAGCTTGCTGAACAGGTCCTGGCCCGGGTGCCGGCGCAGGTGGTCGAGGTGCTCGCCGAGCCAGGTGTCGAACTCGGCCAGCGCGGTCTCGACGTCGCGGAACGTCCGCCAGCCCAGGCCGAGGTCGAGGCTCGGCGCCGCGGCCGCGCCCAGCGACAGCACCTTGCCCAGGTCCGCCGGCGGCACACCGAGGATCTCGCTGATCACCGTCACCGGGAGCAGGCCGCAGTAGGACTCGACGAGGTCGAGCGGGCGCCCCGGGTCGAGCGCGTCGAGCAGGCCGTCCGCGATCTCCTGGACGCGGCCGCGCAGCTGCTCGACCGCGCGCACGGTGAACACGCCGGTGACGAGCTTGCGGTAGCGGGTGTGCTCGGGCGGGTTGACGGCGAGCAGCGACGGCGGCCGCACCGGGTGCAGGTGCTCGCCGGCCGACCATTCGACGAGCCGACCGAGCGGCGAACCGTCGGAGCCGATGACGCCGACGCGGAAGTCGTCGCCGGAGAGCACTTCCCGGACCGCGGCGTGCGTCGTGGTCATCCAGCCGAAGCGGGTGCGGGCGAGCGGGCCGGCGGCGCGGATCTCCTCGAAGAGGCCGGTCAGGTCGTGCCCTTCGGCCGCCGCGACCACCATCCGCCCCTGCAGGTCGCCGCGCCGGGCTTCGCGGCGCAGCACGGTCCGGGGGAGCGCGTGGCCGAGGCCCCACCTGATCACCGGCTTCGCGCGGGCGAGGGTTCCTTCGAGCACGGCGTCCCCTTCCATCGGCGTTCCTACAGTGTAGGTTATCGTTGTTTACCTACGCCGTAGATAAAGGAGTGCGCGATGAGCGAGTTCGACATCCCCGGCCCCGAAGTCCTGGCCGCGCGGCAGAAGCTGGTGCTCGACCACTTCCGCGACGAGGTCGCCCAGGACTGGGACGCCACGCTCTCGACGTTCCCGCACCCCCACTACGAGGTCGTCGCGACGATGACCGTGCACGACGGCGACGGCGCCGTCCGCGGCTACTACCACGACACGCGCACGGCGTTCCCCGACCAGCACCACGAGCTGATCGCGCTGCGGCACAGCGCCGACGCGGTCGTCGTCGAGTTCTGGCTGCTGGGCACGCACCTCGGCCCGTTCGGCGCGATCCCGGCGACCGGGTCGCGCTTCCGCGTCCGCATGACCGCGTACTTCGTGTTCGACGCCGAGGAGAACCTCGTGTGCGAGCGCATCTACTTCGACACGCTCTCGATGCTCAAGCAGCTGATCGGCGGGGTGGACAAGAAGAACCCGAAGAACTGGCCGCTGCTGCTGCGGGTGGCACGGGGCTTCCTGGCGATGTCGGGGGCCCAGCCGGACCCGCGGCTGACGGAGACGACGGAACCGGTGCTGCAGGTCTGACCACCGCGAGGACGTTGACCGCGACGATCACGCCGATCGCCGCCCACGACAGCGCGTCGAGGCGCTGGCCGAGGACCACCCAGCCGACCAGGGCCGCCAGCACCGGGTTCACGCTCATCACCGTGCCGAACACCGGCGCCGGGACGCGCCGCAGCGTCAGCAGGTCGGCCAGCATCGGCACGGCCGACGACAGGACCCCGGCGGTCACCGCGGCGAGGACCGCGCCGAGGTCCGGCCGGTGCGTGAGCATCGCGACGACCCCGACCGGCACGTATGCGAGCCCGGACACGCCCGCGGCGGCCGCCGAGCCCGCGACGCCGGGGATGCGCGCGCCGACCGCGCGGTTGAGCAGGATGTAGCTCGCCCAGCACGCGGCCGCGAGCAGCGCCAGGCCGATGCCGAGGTAGTCCGTGCTCGGCCGGGGCCGCACCAGCACCACCACGGCGGCCGCCGCGACCAGCGCGCCCAGCAGGTCACCCCGCCGCCGCGACCCCGCCAGGGCGACGGCGAGGGGGCCGAGGAACTCCAGCGTCACGGCCAGGCCCAGGCCGACGCGGTCGACCGCGCTGTAGAGGGAGAGGTTCATCGTCCCGAACACCAGCGCCAGGGCCAGCACGAGCCGCCACTGCGCGGCGGTGAACGCGCGCAGGCGCGGCCGCGCCGTCGCGAGCAGCACCACGGCCGCGACCCACTGCCGGACGGCGACGACGCCGGCCGGGCCCAGCTGCGGGAAGGCCAGGGCCGCGACCGACGCCCCCACCTGGTTGGACAGCCCGCTGCCCGTCATCAGCGCCGCCCCGCGCCAGCGTCCTTCGCTCGTCATCCCCCGACTATCGAGGCCGCGGACGCATACGCAAAATGCATCCGACACGTCAGCTATACGCTGAACGCATGGACGTCTCGGTGGAGCTGCGCCACCTGCGGCACTTCGTCGCGGTCGTGGACAGCGGGAGCTTCACCGACGCCGCGCTCGAGCTGGGTGTCTCCCAGGCGACCGTGTCTCGGACGCTGCTCGCCTTGGAGGGGGTCCTCGGCGTCCGGTTGCTGCACCGGACCAGCCGGATGGTCGAGCCGACCACGGCCGGCGTCACGGTCCTCGCTCGCGCCCGGGTCCTGCTCGCCGACGCCGAGGCGCTGGTCCACGAGGTCACGACCGGCCACACGCGGCTGCGGCTGGGGCACGCGTGGTCGGCGCTGGGCAAGCACACCGCGGAGTTCCAGCGGCGCTGGCACGACCGGTACCCGGACGTCGAGCTGCAGCTCGTCCGGACCAACACGGCGACCGGGGGACTGGCCGAGGGGCGCTGCGACCTGGCCGTCGTGCGCACCGCCGTCGACACGCGCCGGTACAGCCACGCGCTCGTCGGCCGGGAACGCCGGTGCGTCGCGCTCGCCTCGGACGACCCCTGGGCGCGGCGCCGCGTGATCCGGTTCGCCGAACTGGCGGAGCGGACGCTCGTCGTCGACCGGCGCACCGGCACCACGACGCCGGACCTCTGGCCCGAAGGCACGCGGCCGGCGGTGGAGTACACCCACGACATCGACGACTGGCTGGCGGCGATCGCTACCGGGCGCTGCGTCGGCGTCACCCCGGAGGCGACCGCGGCCCAGTACCGGCGCGACGGCATCCGCTACCGGCCGCTGCGGGACGCGGACCCCGTGCCGGTCCGGCTGATCTGGCGCCACCGCGACGCCCACCCGGCGACGCACCTGGCCGCCGCGCTGCTGACGGAGCTCTACCGCGCCTGATCGCGCGCCGGAGCGAGCAGGACACCCAAGGCGACCAGCTCGGTCAGCGCCATCCCGCGTTCGACCAGGCCGAGCGGGATGAGCGTCCACCAGCGTCCGCCGTCGACCGCGGCGACCACGACCGCGCCCAGGATGACCGCGAACCAGGCCAGGGACGCGATCGCGAGCACCCGGGCCAGCCACCGGCGGCCGGGGGAGTCCGGGAACGCCGTGCGCGCCGCGACCAGCACCGCGAGCGGGAGCGCGACGAACGCCACCACGCTGGCGATCCGGTGCAGCGTGCCGCCGAAGTCGGCGCGCGAGACCGTGGCCCAGTCCGGCTTGGGGAAGGCCACGATGACCAGCAGCCCGACCGTCCACAGTGTCCCCAGCAGGGCCGCGGGCCCGGGGAGCCGCCGCTGGCTGCGCAGGACGGCGAGCCCCGCCGCCGAGCCCAGGGCCACCAGGACCACCGCGAGGTCGAACACCCACTTGCGGTCCGAGAGCCCGTACTCGCTGATCGTGCGGCGGGTCGCGCTGATCTCGTCGGTCGGCGGGATGACCTGCAGCAGCAGCACCAGCGCGGCGCCGATCACGAGCGCGGCGATGCCGCTCAGCGAAACCGCGAGCGACGTTCGTCGCGCAGGGACCGTGACCATGAACCGACAGTAGCCGAGCGCCGGTTGAACTCCCGGTGAAATGTCCTTTCCGGCGGCCGAAGGTGTGAAAGCGAGGTCAAGGCTGTACGACTTACGGCGGTTACCGTAGCCGGTTTTCGTCCATTACGGTCATCCGCTACCGGTACGTCCGTGCTGTGCCGGCCTCGGTCAAGGAGGTCTTTGCCTGTGGGGAATTCACCAAGAAGACTGGTGCTGGCGGCTTCGGTCGTGGCGCTGGCGGCGGCGTTCGTCGCGTTACCGGCCGGTACCGCCGGCGCGGCCCAGAACATCCTGCGTGCCGACAAGTCGGTACCCCGCTCGTGCTTCGCGAAAGTGCAGCCCAAGGGCACCGTGGGCGTCGACCGCCGCGAGCTCACGTCCACTGTGGACGGTTTGGTGCAGGTCCGGCTGAAGCCGGTCCCGGGTACCGAAGGCGACTGGGACGTCGCCGTGTTCGACAAGGCGACGGGTGCGGTGGTCGCCGCCTCGACGGCGTTGCGCACCCACGAACTCGCCGAGAGCTTCGTCAAGAAGGGCCAGGAGCTCGTCGTCCAGGGCTGCCGCTACGCCGGCCCGGCCGGCCAGGCCCAGCTCGGCGTCGACTTCCTCGCGCTCACGCCGCAGGGCACGCCGACCACTGCGCAGAAGGCGCAGCTGGTCCGCGTCGAGACGCCGACGCGCGCCGACAAGAACAAGCTGACCGCCTCCGGCCTCGACGTCACGGAGAAGGGTGACGCGACCGGGGTCGAGGTCGTCCTCGCCGACGACGCCGACCGCCAGACGCTGAAGAACAGCGGCTTCAAGTCGAAGGTGATCGAGGCCGACCTGTCGGCCAAGTCCGTGCAGGACGCGAAGACCGACCGCCAGTACGCCGCGACGACCGCCGCGTCGGCGCTGCCGTCCGGGCGCACGAGCTACCGGCACCTCTACGACTACAACTACGAGATGAAGGAGCTGGCCCGCAAGAACCCGGGCCTGGTCTCGGCGTTCACCATGCCCGAGTCGACGTGGGAAGGCCGCGACGTCGTCGGGATCGAGATCGCCAGCGACGTCAAGAACCTCACCGACGGCAAGCCGGTCAACTTCACCATGGGCGTGCACCACGCCCGGGAGTGGCCCGCCGGCGAGCACGTCATGGAGTGGGCGTACGAGCTGATCAACGGCTACGCCCACGACGCGGCGATCCGGAGCCTGGTCGGCAAGACGCGCAACATCGTCGTGCCGATCATCAACCCGGACGGGTTCGAGATCTCCCGCGAAGCCGAGCCCAAGGGTGACTTCACCCGGTTCGACTACGAGATGAAGCGGAAGAACTGCAACGTCAACGACTCGCCGGCCCAGTACTCGACCGGCGTGTGCAAGGCCAACCCGGCCGGCCGCCTGCGCGGCACCGACCCGAACCGCAACTACGGCGGGTTCTGGGGCGGCAACGGCGCCGAGATCGCCTGGAGCGGCGACACCTTCCGCGGGTCCGCGCCGTTCAGCGAGCCCGAGGTGCGCAACGTCCGGTCGATCGTGTCCTCGCGTCAGGTGACCAACCTGCTGACGATGCACACCGTCGCGGCGCTCGTGCTGCGCCCGCCGGGTGTGGCCGACGTCCGCCCGCCGCTGGAGGAGCCGGCCTACAAGGCCCTCGGCGACAAGCTGGCCTCGCGCAACGGCTACACCAGCGAGCCGAGCTGGGCGCTGTACGACACCACGGGCACCACCGAGGACTGGTCGTACTGGGCCACCGGCGGCTGGGGCTTCACCATCGAGGTCGGCGGCAACGGCTTCCACGGGCCGTACGCCGACAGCGTCGTGGCCGAGTACGAGGGCCTGGCCCCCGCGGCCGGGGCGGGCAAGGGCGGCAACCGCCAGGCGTTCCTGGACATGCTGGGCAACGCGGCCGACCCACAGCAGCACTCGACGCTGATCGGCTCGGCGCCGAAGGACTACCAGCTCAAGCTGCACAAGACGTTCCAGACGCCGACGTCACCGGTGATCCAGGCCGACGGCTCCACCAAGCCGCCGATCTACATCACCGACGACCTGAACTCGAAGCTCACCACCACCGGCGGGCGGTTCGCCTGGTCGGTCAACCCGTCGACCCGGCCGTACGTGGCCGGCCGCTACGGGCGTGACCCCCAGGGCCCGGCACAGCAGGGCTTCGCGGTCGCCAACCCGGCCGGTGTCCCGCCGATCAACCAGAACTACCCGGCGGACGCGACGGCGGAGAGCTTCACCTTCCACGTCGACGGCCTGCCGAAGGTCGACAACGGGAAGTTCAGCGTCAACATCAACTGGAAGAACAGCACGACCGACTGGGACCTGTTCGTCTACGACGCGGCGGGCAACCTGGTCACCTCGTCGGCGAACGGCGGCACGACGTCCGAGCACGCCGTGCTGTTCGACCCGCCGGCCGGCGACTACAAGGCCGTGGTGGTCAACTACGACCAGACCGACCCGAACGCCGTCGACGACTGGACCGGGGACGTCTCGTTCGCGTCGCCGATCCCGCCGACGTACGGGACGAAGGAGGCCTATCAGCTGACCTGCTCGTCGCCGAAGGGCAAGCTGGTCGGCGTGGCCGACGTGTTCGTCGACCGTGGCCAGACGATCGACGTCGGCGAGGTCTGCACCCGTTCCGCGCACGCGCAGAAGCAGCGCGCTTCGGGCTGGGCTCGGTAGCAGTCAGTTGCTCGTGAAGGCCTCCTCGCTTCGGCGGGGAGGCCTTCACGGCGTCAGGGCGAGAATCAGCCCCAAGGCGACGAGAATCATGCCCACGACGCGGTTGAGGGCCGGTTTCGCGCGGGTGTACCAGCGCTGGGTGGCGGGGGAGGAGAACAGCAGCGCCACGCTCAGGTGCCACGCGGTGGACGCGACGACGATCAGCGCGACCGCGGCGAGCTTGACCGCGGTGGGCTCGGTCGGCGGCAGGGCCGCGGTCAGCACACTGCCGAAGAACGCCGCGGCTTTGGGGTTGGTCAGGTTGCTGACCACGCCCTGGCGGAAGTGGCTCGCGCGCCGGGTGCTCGCCGGTGGTTCGCTCTCCGAGGCCGTTCGCTCGGCGGAACCGTCATCGGGGGCGCGGGCTTGCCACCACAGCCGCACTCCGAGCCACGCGAGGTACGCGCCGCAGACCACGCGCAACGCCGTCGCCAGCCAGGGCGTCCGGGCCAGCACGCTCCCCAGCCCAAACACCGCCACCGCGGCCAGCACCCCGCCCGCCGCGACCACCCCGAGCGCGACCGCCACCGCCGACCGGCGCGTCCCGGCCGCGGCCGTGTGCGCGATGAGCACGAAGTTCGGCCCGGGCGAGACGGCCGCCGGGAGGTAGGCCAGCAGGACCGTGCCCAGCGTGGCCGCGGCGGTGTTCACAGCGGACAGCCTGGCACGGCGGCCCCCGGGTCGAGTGCCGCCATCAGCCCGGGCAGTGCACCCGCGGCGGTGTTCACAGCGGGCAGCCTGGCACGGCGGCCCCCGGGTCGAGTGCCGCCATCAGCCCGGGCAGGGCACCCGCGGCGAGGCTCACGCCGCCCGGCCGCCCCCGCCGACCACCTGGTCGCGCATGGTCCGCAGCGCCTGGTGGTCCACTGTGGACGGATCGGCGGCCAGCCACTCGCCGATCTCGTGCAGGAACTCCTCCGGCGTCATCGGCGCCGCGGTCAGGTCGCCGGGATCGGCCGTGGTCAGCTCGCCGCTGCGGCTCGGGTACACGATCATCGCCCCGCGCAGCGCGACCCCGGGCAGCAGGTCGCGGTAGGCGGCGAGGCTCTCGGCGAGCCGGCTGCCGCCGCCGCGGAACGGGCGCCCGTTGCGCAGCAGTCTGCCGTCCTCGGCCGTTTCGTAGTGCCCCGGCAGCCACAGCTTCGACTCGATGAGCACCAGGCGCTTCCCGCACAGCACGGCGTGGTCGACGTCGGCGAACACGGAGCCGGGCCAGGCGAGGCCGTGGAAGATCCGCGCGCCGGGCAGCCGGGTCAGGTAGGTCTCGAGCAGGTCGGCGGTGAGCCGCTCGGCCAGCTCGTCGCGTTCGGTGCCGGGCGCGCCGAAGACCGTGCGGCCGCCGAACTCCTCGGCGTAGGCCTCGCGGGCCCGGCTCGCCCGCAGGTACCCGCGGGCCAGGCGCTGGACGAGCAGCGCGGTGCCGGCGGTGAGCAGCAGCCAGACGATGAGCACCGGCGTGCTGAACCCGACGCCGGTGACCAGCGGCAGCAGCACCAGCACCATCCCGCCCACCGCGGCGACCACCGGCGTGTGCCCGGGCCCGCGGCGGCGGCCGTGGCGCATCCGGGTGTCCTGTCCGGCGAAGTGCCACCAGGTCAGGTCTTCGGCGTCGAGTTCGGGCAGGTCGGGGACGAAGCCGGGCTCGTCGCCGAAGCGCCGACGGGGCCGCGGCCGGACCGGGACGGGCACCACGGTCGCGCCGCCGGAGTCGTAGCGCGCGCGGGCGACGGGGTCGCCCAGGACTTCGTAGGCCTCGCGGAGCAGGCGGAACGTGCCGACGGTGCCGCCGCCGTCCGGGTGCATGGTCTTCGCCAGCCGGCGGTAGGCCGTCTTGACGTCGGCCGCCGTGGCGTCCCGGCGAATGCCGAGCACCTCGTAGTAGTCGACCTCGGGCACGCGGGCGTTCACCTCCGGATGGCTGCGCGAAGACTTTATGGGACCCGGTTTCCCGGTCGCTCACCGCCTCTTCGGCGCGTCGGGGTGATGGTCCTCCGGCGCAGGTCAGTGCGGTGTCCGGAGTTCTACCGCCGACGGCGGGTGCCGCGCGCGGCCGGTCGGCTCTCCGCGGCGGTTCGCGTGACGGCGTGCCGGGCGGGCCTTCCGGCGGGTTTGCCGTGGTCCGTGACTGTCCATTGAGGACAATTTGTCACCCGGAAGTGTTGCCGCGGCGTGGTTCTGGACGAGGTCGGTGACTTTTCGTAGTGGGAATTCACTCGAAGAGACGCGAACACGTGTTCGAATCGGCCGGTATCGTGGAGGCATGTCCTCCCGCAGACGTGACGGGCCCACCGCCACCCCACCTCGGCAGCGGGCCCGTCACCCCCGCCCGGCTTCGCGCAGCAGGAAGCGCTGAAGCTTCCCGCTCGCGTTGCGCGGCAGCGCGTCGATGAACCGCACCCGGCGCGGGTACTTGTACGGCGCCGCAACGGCTTTGGCGTGCTCCTGCAGGGCGTGCACGACCTCCGGGCCCGGGGCGACACCCGCGCGGAGCACGACGAAGGCGGTCACGACCGCGCCCCGGTCCGGATCGGGCGTGCCGACGACCGCGCATTCGTCGACGTCCGGGTGGCCGAGCAGCACCTCCTCGACCTCCGGAGCGGCGATGTTGTAACCGGAGGAGACGATCATGTCGTCGCTGCGCGCCACGAACCGGAAGTAGCCGTCGGGTTCGCGGACGTAGGTGTCGCCGGTGATGTTCCAGCCGTCCCGGACGTAGTCGGCTTGCCGCTGGTCCTCGAGGTAGCGGCAGCCGGTGGGGCCCTGTACCGCGAGCAGGCCGGGCGTGCCGTCGGGCACCGGCGTGCCGTCGACGTCCAGGACGGCGGCGCGGAAGCCGGGCACGACGGTGCCGGTCGTCCCCGGTCGGACGTCCTCGTCGGCGGCGGAGATGAAGACGTGCAGCAGCTCCGTGCTGCCGATGCCGTCGATGAGCGGGCGGCCGACGACGGCGCGGTACTGCTCGGCGACGGCGGCGGGCAACGCTTCGCCGGCGGAGACGGCGCGGCGCACGCCGGCGAGGAGAGCACCGTCGCCGGAGCCGAGGATCGCGCGGTAGGCGGTCGGCGCGGTGAAGAGCACGGTCACCGAGCGCTCGGCGACGATCGAGGCCAGTTCCTTGGGTGTGGCGCGCTCCACCAGGAGCACGGACGCGCCGGCGTGCAACGGGAAGACGAGGAGGCCGCCCAGGCCGAAGGTGAACGCGAGGGGAGGGGTGCCGCAGAAGAGATCGTCGGCGGTGGGTCGCACGAGGTGCCGCGAGAACGTGTCGGCGATGGCGAGCAGGTCGCGGTGGAAGTGCATCGTCGCCTTGGGGATTCCGGTGGTGCCGGAGGTGAAGGCGAGCAGTGCGACGTCGTCGGCGGCGGTGGGCACGTCGGCGAAGGTGGCCGGGTGCCGCGCGCAGCGTTCGGCCAGCTCGGTGCCGTAGGCGACGACGGGCAAGCCGGGTGGCAGCTCGTCGAGCAGGCGCTCGTCGCACAGGGCCACAGTCGGCCGGGCGCGGTCGACGATCTTGTCGAGCTCGTGGCGGCGCAGCATCGGCATGGTGGAGACGGCGACCGCGCCGGCCTTGAGCACGCCCAGCCAGCACGCCGCCAGCCACGGCGTGTTGGTGCCCCGCAGCAGGACGCGGTTGCCGGGAACGACGCCGAGCTCGGCGGTGAGGACGTGCGCGATCCGGTTGGCGCGGGCGAGGACCTCGCCGTAGGTCCACGTCTCGTGGAGCGAGTGCAGGCAGGGCCGGTCGGGCCCGAGGCGCTCGATCGTGCCGTCGAGCAGGGCGGTTGCGGCGTTGAGCCGGTCCGGGTAGTGCAGCTCGGGCAGGTCGAACACGAGCCGCGGCCACTGCTGCGCCGGCGGCAGCCGGTCGCGGCAGAACGAGTCGGTGTGCGCGCTGGGAGAAAGCCTCATCGCAACCCCTCGGGTCGACCTGCACCACGAGGAACGTAGCACTCGTTGCGACCGTCGAGAAGACGCGATGTCGGATCGATGACGGTAGCGACGCAAGTGCGATGGGCGAGGTCCGAGCTCAGCCCCGGGCGTCGGCGGGGACGGCCGGCACGTCTTCACGCGCCGGGGGCCGGGCCCGGGCGAGCGGGATCGCGCAGCCGAGCGCGAGCGTCGCGATCGAGGCCCAGAACAGGGCCGCGACCCAGGCGCCGCGCGCGGTGGCGAGCGAGGCTCAGCGACGGCGAGATGGCCGTGCTCGCGAATGCCCACGCGGGCAAGGGCACCAGGGCGAACGCGCCGAGGAGGACGCGCCGCCACCGCGCGCCCCCGCCGGCGATCGCGTAGCCGCCCGCCATGCCGAAGAGCGGCAACGCGAGTGCGCCGCCGCCCAGGCCGTCGCTGAACGGGATCCGGCCGGCCAGGATCGCCGAGAGCGTGTCCTGCGAGACGATCACGGCGACCGGGAACGCCAGCGGCGCCACGACGAGCCACCGGCGGCGGCGCGTGTGCCAGGCCCAGCCGAACAGCGCCCCGGTGACGACGCCGGGCAGCAGGATCTGGACAAAGGTGCCGTACCAGTGCACGGCGGACTCCGGCCCGGCGACCTCGACCATGAGGCCGCGCAGGCCGGCGGCCCACGCCAGGCCCGCCGCGCCACCGGCGGCGAGCGCACCCCCGAGGCGCCTCATCGCGCCATCGCGGGCCGGCGCGCGCCGCTGAGGAGCAGCCCGACGCCGACGATCGTCAGGAGGATGAGCCCGCCGGAGAGGAGCCGCGCCCAGTCCGGGGCGTCGACGAAGAAGGCGGGAACCGCGAGCAGCCCGGACAGCGCCCGCGAACCGGCGACGGTGAGGTGGCCGGCGCGGTTGCCCCGCCAGGCCGGCACGGCCGCGGCGAGCGTGACGAGGCCCAGAACCCCGCCGAGGATCATCCGAGAGCTGCATACCGGCAAGGAGGTCAACCACCGCGGCCGGTACTACACCGTCGACCACGCCCGGCTCTACACGCTGCCCGACGAGCCGGTGCCGATCTACGTCTCGGCGTTCGGCCCGGCGGCCACCGACCTCGCCGCCCGCGTGGGCGACGGCTTCTGCACGGTGCTGCCCGACGCCGGCCTCGTGCGCAAGTACCGGGAAGCCGGCGGGGGCGGCAAACCGGCGCAGGGCGGTCTGAAGGTGTGCTGGGCGGAGTCCGAAGAGGACGGTGTCCGCACGGCGCACCACCGGTGGCGCAACGAGCTCCTGCCCGGCAAGCTGCCCTCGACGCTCCCGACGCCGGCCGACTACGCGGCCGCGGCGAGCCTGGTCACCGAGGACATGGTCCGCGAGCAGTTCCCGTGCGGCCCGGACGCCGACCGGCACGTCGAAGCGGTGCGCGAGTTCGCCGCCGCCGGGTTCGACGAGGTGTACGTCCAGCAGATCGGCCCGGACCAGGAGGAGTTCTTCGAGGCGTGGCGCACGCAGGTGCTGCCCCGGCTGTGACTCAAGGAGCGACGGTCGCGTCCGGCTGGTTCGCGCGGCGCAACGCCTCCGCCACGAACCCGTTCGCCTTCAGCTCTTCGACCAGCTCGTGCAGGAACGCCACGGTCGCCGGGGCGCGCTCCGGCGTCGTCCCGACGGCCTGCCGGATCTGCATGAACCGCTCCGGAACCACCCGCGTCCCCGGGTGGGCGGCGGCGTAGGCGGTCATCGGCTGGCGGATCCCGGCGGCCACCTCCAAGCCCTGCTCCTCGAACGCCACGACGCCGTCCGAGCCGCGCACCACCGTCGCGTGCTCGAGGGTCCGGGTCAGGAACAGGTCGTACGCCGAGCCCTGCTTGACGCCGATCCGGACGCCCGGCCGGTCGACGTCGGCGGGCGAAGCGAATGCGGAGTCTTCCGGCACCACGTAAACGCCTTCGATGACGACGTATGGCGCGGTGAACGCCACCGAAGCCGCCCGCGCCGGCTCGATCGCCAGGAAGCACAGGTCGGCCGCGCCCGAGGTCAGCGCCTCGAACGCCTTGCGGGCCGCGTCGAAGCAGACGAACTCCACCGGCACGTCCAGCCGCGCGGCCACTTCGCGCGCGATGTCGACGGTGACGCCGCCGGGGGAATCCGGCGTGCCGTGCGCGAGCACGGGGTTGCCGAGGTTGATGGCGGCGCGCAGCACCCCGGTGGGCGCGAGGTCGGCGGCGAGGTCTCCCATGACCGGCGAGGGTAACGGCGGGGGCCGCCGGAGCAGGGGCGAATGTTGCTCACGCCACCGGCGGCCCGTCCGCCGTCGTCAGCTCGAAGGCCGTCTCCTGGCGGTAGACCTCGCCCGGCCGGAGGACTGTGCCCGGGAAGTCCGGCCGGTTCGGCGAGTCCGGGAAGTGCTGCGCCTCCAGCGCGAACCCCGCGTGGGGATCGCCGAGGTGGTTGCCCGAGTAGAACTGCAGGCCGGGTTCGGTCGTCCACATCGTGAGCAGCCGCCCGGACGACGGCTCCCAGACGCGGGCGGCGAACGGCGAACCGTCGTCGAGGACCCAGTTGTGGTCGTAGCCGTCGCCGATCGCCAGCTGGGGGTCGGGCTCGCCGAGGCGCGCGCCGATCGCCGTCGCACGGCGGAAGTCGAACGGCGTGCCCTCGACCGGTGCGGGGTCGCCCACCGGGATCAGGTCCTCGTCGACCGCGCAGTAGCGGCTCGCGGCGAGTGCGAGGGAGTGGTCGTGCACGGTCCCGGCGCCGGTCAGGTTCCAGTAAGTGTGGTTGGTCAGGTTGACGACCGTCGGCGCGTCGGTGGTCGCGCGGTAGGTGATGCGCAGCCGGTCGTCGAGGCGGTAGGTCACCTCGGTGGTGAGCTCGCCGGGGTAGCCCTGGTCGCCGTCCGGGCTGACCAGGGTGAGCCGCACGCCGTCCGGCACCGGGCTCGCGGACCACACCCGCGTGTCGAACCCGGCGGGCCCGCCGTGCAGGCTGTTCTTCCCGTCGTTGACCGGGACCCGGTGGAGCACGCCGTCGAGGGTGAACGCGCCGCCGGCGATCCGGTTGGCGTAGCGGCCGATCACCGCGCCCAGGAAGACCCGCGCGGCGCCCGGCCGGTTGTTCGCGACGTAGCCGTCGAGATCGGGGTAGCCGAGGACGACGCCGGCCGGGCGCCCGGACCGGTCCGGCGCGGCCACGGACTGGATGACGCCGCCGTAGTCCAGCACGCGGACGGTGATCCCGGACCGCGCGAGGGTGTACCGGTGGACGTCGGTGCCGCCGGTGCGGCCGAAGAACTCCCGCGTGACTTCGGTGGACGTCATCGGCGGCCTCCCCATTGTTAGCGCTAACAGAATGGAGGAGGAGGGGTCGCCCGGTCAAGGGTCACTGCTCGCCCGGCGGCTGCGTGCCGAGCAGCTGGTGCGCCCGCAGCGTCATCTGGATCTCCAGCCGCTGCGCCGGGTCGGCCAGCCGGTCGCCGAAGAGGTCGCTCAGCTGGCTCACGCGGTAGCGGACGGTCTGCGGGTGCACGCCCAGCGCCTGCGCGATGTCCGGGGTGTTCCCATTGTGCTCCAGCCAGCTCAGCAACGTCTCGGCGAGCCGGGCCTGCTGCTTCACCGTCAGGCCGGCGAACGGCGCCAGGGTCTTCGCCGACAGCTCGTCGAGCAGGAACCGGTCCGCGAGCAGCCAGTGCGTCGCCAGGTGGTCGGCCGTGCGCGTCACCGGGCGGTCGTCGATCAGGCCGTGGCGGACCAGGTCGAGCGTGCGCCGGGCCCAGCGTGCCGACGTCCCCGCGTCGGCCGGCCGGACCCGGGGCCCGACCGCCGCGCGCCAGCCCGGCAGCCGGCCTTCGAGGCCGCGCAGGTCGCGATCCGGGTTCGGGGTGAGCAGGCACGGTTCGGTGCCTTCGAGGTCGAGCAGGACGTCGTCGGCGACCTGCGGGGCCGGGGTCAGGTGCTGCTCGTCCCGCGGGTCGAGCGCGACGACCGTGACCCACTCCGGCATGGTCCACTTCGCGGCCTTCGCCATTGTGGACAGGGTCGCCGGCGACGACGGCGGGGTGGCCAGGAGGAGTTCGAGCAGCCGCCGCCGGCGGCGTTCGAGCGTGCCGGTCGCCATCGCCTGTGCCAGCGTGTACCCCTCGACCGAGTACGACGAAATCTCTTCCACGTAGGCGAAAATCGCTTCCGCGCCGACGCACAGCACGGCCGCCGGGAAGCGGTGCGCCTGTCCCAGCTCCGCGAAGTACCGCCACGCCGCGCGGCCGCCCGCGCGGTAGGCGGCCTGCAGCGAGTTCAGGCTGCCGCCGTCGTGGTGGACGCGCTTGCCGACCTCCCGGAACAACTTCGGCCAGTTGTCCTCTGTGGACGGTAAGTCGTCGATGCTGTCGATGCAGCTGAGGACCGCCTGTTCGATCGCCAGCACGATCATCTTCCCGAACTCGCCTTCGAGGGGCTTGGCGTACTCGGGCACGGCCCGCTGGATCTCCTCGAGGATCCGCCGGGACAGCGGGTCGGCGTGCGGCCGGAACCGCCGCGCGAGCTCGGTGGGCAGCGAGCACCACAGCTGCTGCGCCCGGCCGGTGCCGCGGGGGTGCGGGACGGTGATCGTCCGGGTCATGGGCCACCCCTTTCCGCGTCGGCGCGGACGTCATGTACTCACACGGAAACGCCGGTTGGCAACCGTCCTCCCGGCGTCCGGCCCCGGTTCTGTCACGCGGGGACCAATGGCCGCGCGCGGATTTGTCACCCGTCCGACAAGCGGCGGAACGCTCACCGCCGCAAGGGTTTCCGGAATTCGATTTGTGAACCGGGACCGTATCTTCGCGAGCCGTCCGGTTGTTAGCGTGATCAACCATGCGCGGCGGGAGAACCGGATGACGAGGGTCGTTTCCTGGTGTTTCCACCACGCCGTCGTGGTCGCCGCGCTGTGGCTGACGGCGCTGGCCGGGCTCGGTTTCGCCGCGCTGCACACGGGCGCGGCCTTCCGCGACACGGTCGACCTGCCCGCCGCGGACAGCACCGCGGCGGCGAAGCTGCTGCGCGGCACGGGTACCGAAGAAAGCGTCGTCGTGCGTGCCCTGGACGGCCCGATCGACCGCGGCGCGGGCCGCGTGAACCTCGAAGCGCTCGCCGCCCGCTTGGCGGCGCTGCCGCACGTCGTGACCGTCAGCCCGCCGCCCGGCCGGGTGGCGCCCGACGGCGGCACCGCGATCCTGACCGTCCGGTTCGACGCGCCCGCGACGACCCTCGGGCAGGCCACGGCGGACGCCTTCGCCGACGTCGTCCGCGACGCCCGCGGCCTCACCGCCGGGGCGTCGGGGGAGCTCGCCGCGATGACCGCGGCCGCGCCCGACCTGGGCAACGCCGGCATCGGCCTGCTCGCCGCGGCCCTCGTGCTGTTCGTGACGTTCCGGTCGCCGGCCTGCGTCCTGCTCCCGGTCCTCACCGCCTCGGTGTCGGTCGGCTGCGCGCTCGCCGCGGTGACGCTGCTGTCGCACGTCATGACCGTGCCGAAGATCAGCACCGAGATCGCCGCGCTGCTGGGGCTCGGCGTCGGCGTGGACTACGCGCTGTTCGTGCTCACCCGCTTCCGGCAGGGGCGCCGGGAGGGCGCGGACCCGGGCGCGGCGCTGGCCGTCGCGGCGGCGACGTCGGGCCGCAGCGTGGTGTTCGCCGGGGTCACGGTGTGCGTCTCGCTGGCCGGAATGCTGACCGTCGGCCTGCCGTTCCTCGACGGGATCGCCGTCGCCGCCGCGGTTTCCGTGCTGCTCACCGCGTCGGCCGCGCTGACCCTGCTGCCCGCGTTGCTGCGCCCGGCCGCCGGGCGGATGCGGATCCCGGCCGAAGGCGGCGGCCGAGGCTGGGCCCGGCTCGCGCGGTCGGTGACCCGGCGCCCGGGTCCGTACACGCTCGCCGCACTGCTGGTCGTGGCCGTCCTCGCGCTGCCGATGACCGGGCTGCGGCTCGGCGTCCCGGACGCCTCCCTCGACCCGCCCGGCAGCGTCACGCGCACGGCCGCGCAGCTGCTGCACGCCGGCTTCGGGCCGGGCGCGGGCGCTCCGCTGCTGGTGGTGGGCACCGGGGACGCGTCGCTCGGCACGCTGCGCGAGGCGCTGCTCGCCCGCGCCGAGGTCGGGCCGCCCACTCCGCTTCCGGGCGGCGGCTGGCTGCTCACGGCCACCCCGCGCACCGCGCCCGACGACCCGGCCACCGCCGAGCTGCTGGGCTGGACGCGGGCGATGGCCACCACCGTCGGCGGCCCGGACACGCACGTCGGCGGGCCGGTCGCCGCCCGGGCCGACTTCGCCGCGGCCGTCACCGCGCGGCTGCCGCTGTTCCTGTTCAGCGTCGTCGGCATCTCGGTCCTGCTGCTGGCGTGGGTGTTCCGCAGCGTGGTGATCCCGCTGACCGCGGCGGTGATGAACCTGCTGACCGCGGCCGCGACGACGGGTGCGGTCGTCTTCGCCTTCGGCGCCCCGATCGAGCCCTACCTGCCGGTGTTCCTGTTCGCCGGGCTGTTCGGGCTGTCGATGGACTACGAGGTCTTCCTCATCGCGCGCGTCCAGGAGGCGTGGCGGCGGCGCGGCGACACCCGGGCGGCGGTCGTCGACGGCGTCGCGGCGACCGGCCGGACCATCACCGCGGCCGCGCTGATCATGGCGCTCGTGTTCGTGGCGTTCGCCTTCGTCGACGCCCGGGTCGTGCGGGAAGCCGGCGTCGGGCTGACGGTCGCCGTGCTGCTGGACGCGGTCGTCGTCCGGTGCGTGCTGGTCCCGGCGGTGATGGCGTGGTTCGGCGAGGCCAACTGGTGGTTCCCGCGCCGGCGGCCGGCCCGGGTCGCGCGCGAGCTGGTGGGGAGCGGGCGATGACGCGGCGGACCCTGGTGCTGATCGCGCTCGGCGCGTTCGTCACGACGCTGGACAACACCATCGTCGCGGCCGGCGCGCCCTCGATCGCCCGCGACCTCGCCCTGGACCTCGGGGCGCTGCAATGGGTCGCGCTCGGCTACATGCTGCCGTTCGCCGGGCTGCTGCTGGTGGCGGGGACGCTGATCGACCGCTGGGGCCGGCGTCCGGCGCTGGCCGGCGGGCTGCTCGCGTTCGGGCTCGGCGCGGCCACCGGCGGGCTGGCGACGTCGGCCGGGCTGCTGGTCGCGGCCCGGGTGGTGCAGGGCGCGGCCGCCGCGTTCCTGGTCCCGGGATTGCTGAGCCTGCTGCGCACCAACCTCGACGCGCGGGGCCGGACGCTCGCCGCCGCCGTCTGGACGGCGTGCCTGGCCGCCGCGCTCGCGCTGGGCCCGGCGCTCGGCGGGCTGCTGAGCGAATACCTCGGCTGGGGCTGGATCTTCTTCGTCAACCTGCCCTTCGTGGCGGCGATGCTCGTGCTGCTGCCGGGGACGGTCCCGCGCGGCCGCGACCGCCCGGTGCCCGGCTCGGCCTCGCGGCGACGGCGATCCTCGTGCCGCGGCGGTACTTCGCTGCACTCGGCCCCCGCCGACCCCGGGCCGGCCGCGGGCGCGATGACCGTCGTGACCGCGAGCCTGGTCCTGCTCACCGCGGCGCTCGTCGAACTCGGCGAGCACCCGCGGACCGGCGTGGCGCTGCTGGCCGCCGGGGGCGCGCTCGGTGCGGCGTTCGTGCTCCGCGAGCGCCGGACACCGGCCCGGCTGGTGCCGGCCGAGCTGACCGGCGACCGCGTGTTCGCCGGCTCGCTCGCCGTCCAGGTGCTGTGGGGCCTCGGGATCTCGGGCGTCGTCTTCTTCACACCGTTGCTGCACCAGGACTTCCTCGGCCTCGACCCGGTGCGGGCCGGCCTGCCGCTGGCGCTGGTCGCGGTGGCGGTGGTGGCCGCGACCCCGCTCGTTCCCCGGGCCGTCGCTCGGCACGGTCCACATCGGACGGTCGCGGCCGGGCTCGGCGTGGTCGCGGCCGGCCTGCTCGCACTCGCCGCGGTGAACCACGTCCCGGCGGTGCTCCCGCGGATACCCGGGCTGGTGCTGATCGGGGCCGGGTCGGCCTTCACGACTCCGCTGACTTCGCACGCGCTGGACGTCGTGGCCGAACGGCATGCGGGCACGGCGTCGGGGCTGCTCACGGCGTCTCGCGAGCTTTCGAGCGCGCTGGGTGTCGCGCTGATCGGAGCCGTCCTGACGGCCGTGCGGGCGCTGCGGCTCGACGCCGGTGCGGCGCCGGGACCGGCGCTGGCCGCGGGCTACACCGCGGGTCTGCTCGCCGCGGCCGGGTTGACGCTCGCCGGCGCGCTGCTGGCCGTGTGCCTGCTATTCCGATCGACACAGGGCGGAGCCGATCTGCCCCGACCTCGTCGCCGCGTGACAAACGCGCTGTGCCGTAATGCGCGTGCCGGTGAGTATCGCAATTCGCTTGATTGACAACCGCCCGGGCGCGGCTATTCACTGCGCCGGTAAACGCTCTCTGCGAGGTGCCATGGAAACCATTTCCCCGCCGGTTCCCGTCACCGGGGCTGAATCGACGGCCTCACTGGCGACCCTGCTCGGCCAGTGGGCGCGGGTGCTCGGCGACGAGGTCGCGCTGACCCACGTCGACCACCGCGACAGCGCCGACGGCCGGGCGGTCGCGCTCACCTGGCGCGAGCTCGACGAGCGGGTCGGCACGGTCGCCGCGCGGTTGAGCGGAATCGCGGCGCCGGGCGAGCGGGCGGCGGTGCTCGCCGGGCAGTCCGTGGACTACGTCGTCGCGTTCCTCGGCGCGATCCGGGCGGGCCTGATCGCCGTGCCGCTGTTCGCGCCCGGCCTGCCCGGGCACGCGGGCCGGCTGGCCGCGGCGCTCGCCGACTGCGCGCCGAGCGTCGCGCTCACCACGACCGCGGACATCGACGCGGTCCACGCCTTTCTCGACGGTTCAGCGGTCCGCGCGGACGTCGTCGCCGTCGACGCGCTCGCTCCGGCCGAACCCCGCGAGTGGCCGGCACCGGACCCCGGCGCGACGGCGTACCTGCAGTACACCTCGGGTTCCACCCGCACGCCCGCCGGTGTTGTGCTGACCCACCGCAACGTGCTCGCCAACGCGCGTCAGGCGTGCACCGCCTACGGCGCCGAAAGCCGGACCACCTCGACGGTCAGCTGGCTCCCGCTCTTCCACGACATGGGCCTGATCCTCGGCATCGGCGCGCCGATGGCCGGCGGCCTCGCCTCGGTGCTGATGGACCCGCTGGCGTTCCTCGAACGGCCGTCGCGCTGGCTGCGCGCGCTCTCGGCCAGCCCCGGCGCGATCAGCGCGGCGCCCAACTTCGCCTACGCCTATTGCGCTTCCCGCGTGTCCGAAGCCGAGAAGAGCTACCTGGAGCTGAGCCGGGTCGTCTCGCTGATCAACGGCAGCGAACCGGTGCTGCCGGCCACGATCGCGAAGTTCCAGGACGCGTTCGCCGGGTCCGGGCTGCGGCCGGAGGTCCACCGGTCGTCCTACGGCCTGGCCGAGGCCACGGTGCTGGTTTCGGTGTCCGACGCCGGGAAACCGGCCCGGCACGTCACGTTCGACCGCGACCGGCTCGCCGCCGGGTTCGCGGTGCCCGCCGCGGCCGGGTCGACGCTCGTTTCGTGCGGCCGCCCCGCCGGGCAGCGAGTGCGGATCGTCGATCCCGGCACCGGCGAACCGGCCGCGCCGGGCGAGGTCGGCGAGATCCGGGTCAGCGGCCCGAACGTCGGCCGCGGCTACTGGGGCCGGACTACGTCGTCGGCGACGTTCGGCCTGCCGCCGCTCGACCCGGAAACCGGCGAGGGCTGGCTCGCGACCGGCGACCTCGGCGTGGTCTTCGAGGGCGAGCTGTACGTCACCGGCCGGTTGAAGGACCTGGTCGTCGTCGACGGCCGCAACCACTACCCGCAGGACATCGAGCAGACGGCCGAGGAGCACGTGGGCGTCCGGCCGCATTCGGCGGCGACCTTCGCGATCGCCGCCGACGACGGGGAAGCCGCGGTTGTCGTGCTGGAACGAGCCAAGGACTCGCCGGTCGACGTCGCGGAGCTGGCGGCCGCGGTGCGGGCGGCGGTGTCGGCCGGGCACGGTCTGGGCCTGCACGACGTCGTGGTCCTGCCGCCCGGTGAGGTGCCGCGGACGTCGAGCGGCAAGATCAGCCGGGCGCGCTGTCGTAAGTCCTATATGGACGGTTCACTGGCCGGGCGGCGGCTCGGATGACCACGTCCGGCGCGGTGCGCGCGTGGCTGCTCGCCCGGCTCGGTCCGGTGGACCCCGGCCGGCCGCTGCACGAAACGGGACTGTCCTCACGGGACGCGACGGCCCTCGCGGCCGACCTCGGAGAGTTCGTCGGACGCTCGCTGGACGTCACGCTCGTCTGGCAGTACCCGACGGTCGACGCGCTGGCCGAGTATCTGTCCACAGGGGAATCCGCTGCGGTTTCCCGGCCGTCGCAGGCGGAGGAGGAGCCGATCGCGATCGTCGGTCTCGGCTGCCGGCTGCCGGGCGGGATCGACTCGCCGGAAGCGTTCTGGCGGTTCCTCGACTCCGGCGGCGACGGCGTCGGCGACGTCCCCGAAGGCCGTTGGGAGACGTTCGCGCCGGCCGGTGACTTGGCGGGATTGCCGCTGCGGGGCGGGTTCCTCGACGACGTCGCCGGGTTCGACGCGGAGTTCTTCGGCATCACGCCGCGCGAGGCCGAGGCGATGGACCCGCAGCAGCGGATCCTGCTGGAGGTCGCGTGGGCGGCGCTGGAGCACGCCGGGATCCCGCCGTCGGGGCTGCGCGGCAGCAGGACCGGCGTCTTCGTCGGGCTGTCGGCCACCGAATACGGCTCGCTGACGATGACCGACGTCGCCGGCGTCGACGTCTGGTCGGGAACCGGGGCGGCGGCGAGCATCGCGGCCAACCGGCTGTCGTACCTGCTCGACCTGCGTGGACCGAGCCTGACACTGGACACGGCGTGCTCGTCGTCGCTGGTCGCGGTGCACCAGGCGATGCAGAGCCTGCGTCGCGGCGAGAGCGAGATCGCGCTGGTGGCCGGGGTGAACGTGCTGCTGTCGCCGGGCATCACGGCGGGCTTCCACCGCGCCGGAGTGCTGGCCGCGGACGGCCACTGCAAGCCGTTCGACGCGGCCGCCGACGGCATCGCGCGCGGCGAGGGGTGCGGGGTGGTCGTGCTGAAGCCGCTGCGAGCGGCCCGCGGCGACCGCATCCTGGCGGTGCTGCGCGGCAGCGCGGTCAACTCCGACGGTCGGTCCAACGGCTTGACGGCCCCCAACCCCTTGGCGCAGGCGGACTTGCTGCGCTCGGCTTACGCGTCTGCCAGAGTGGATCCGTCCTCTGTGGACTACGTGGAGGCGCACGGAACGGGCACGCTGTTGGGGGACCCGTTGGAGGCGGGTGCGCTGTCGGCGGTGCTCGGGCGCGCGGCCGACCGCCCGCTGTTGCTGGGATCGGTGAAGAGCAACCTCGGCCACCTCGAAGGGGCGGCGGGCATCGCGGGGTTGCTGAAGGTGGTGCTGGCGATGACGCACCGCCGGCTGCCGCCGAGCCTGGGGTTCCGGGAGCCCAACCCGCACATCGACTTCTCGGGGTTGCGGGTGGTGACCTCGCCGACGGAGTGGCCGCGCTACTCGGGCACGGCTCGGGCGGGGGTGTCGGCCTTCGGTTTCGGCGGGACGAACGCGCACGTGGTGCTCGAGGAATGGCCGGCGGCTTCGTTCCCGGTGCGGGTGCCGCCGGAGGCCGCGGGGCCGGCGGTGTTCGCGTTGTCGGCCCGGTCGCGCGAGGTGCTGCGGGCCCGGGCGGGGGAGCTGGCGGAGTGGCTTGAGGGGGTTTCGGAGGTGCCGCTGGGTGCGGTGGCGTCGACGCTGGCGCACCGGCGGGAGCACTTGCCGGTGCGCGGCGCGGTGGTGGGGGAAAGCCGCGGTGAGGTGGTGGCGGGGCTGCGAGAGCTGGCCGCGGGGCGCGGCTTGCTGGGGGAGTCCGGCGGCTCCGCGGGTGGCTTGGTGGGCAAACCGCCCACCGAGTCCGGCGGCCCGGCCACCGCCCGCGGCGAGGGCTCCGGCGATCCCGTCTTCGTCTTCTCCGGCTACGGCTCCCAATGGGACGGCATGGGCCGCGCCTTCCTGCGCTCCGAACCCGCCTTCCAAGCCGAAGTCGAAGCGCTCGACCCCGTCTTCCAATCCCAGCTCGGTTCCTCCCTCCGCGAGCTCCTCGAAGGCGACCCCGGCGACCTCGCCACCACCCAGCTCGCCCTCTTCGGCATGCAACTCGCCCTCGCCGGGCTCTGGCGGGCCCACGGGGTCACCCCGGCCGCCGTCGTCGGGCACTCCATGGGGGAGGTCGCCGCCGCTGTGGTCGCCGGGGCGCTCACTCCCGGCGACGGCCTGCGCGTCATGGCCACGCGGGCGCGGCTGCTCGCCGAGCTCGATCGGGGCGGGACGGGTGCCATGGCCGTCGTCGAGCTTTCGCCGCGGGAGCTCGCCCAGTTCCCCGATGTCACCGTCGCCGTCTACGCCTCGCCCACCCAGTGCACCGTCAGCGGGGCCGCCGACCAGGTCGACGCTCTCGTCGGGCACGCCGAAAGCCTGGGCCGGCTCGCCCGGCGGCTCCCCGTCGGCGGGGCCGGGCACTCCGCCGCCGTCGACGCCGTGCTCGGCCGGTTCCGCGCCGGCCTCGACGAGATCCAGCCGCGCAAACCGGAAATCCCTTGCTACACCACAGTGCTCCGGGAGCCCCGGGAGACGCCCGCCTTCGACGTCGAGTACTGGGCGGCGAACCTCCGCCGTCCGGTGCGGTTCAGCCAAGCGCTGGCCGCCGCGGCCGAGGACGGCCACACCGTCTTCGTCGAAGTCGCCCCGCACCCCGTCGCCCTCGCCGCCATCGAACAGACCACCGGCGAACGAGGCCTGCCTTCCGCGAGCCGCAAGGTCGACGAACGGACCGCCTTCCTCACCACCCTCGCCCGGCTGCACGTGAACGGCCGCCCCGGCGCGCTCGCGGCCCGTCCCCGGACGGCGAGCGTCGACCTGCCGGGTCCGGTCTGGCGCCACCGGAAGTTCTGGCCGAAGCGCCGGACGCCCGCCCGGGGCGGCCACCCGCTGCTGGGTGTCCACATCGAACACCCGGACGGCGACCTCTGGCGTGGGGACGTCGGCACCGAAGCACTCCCGTGGCTGGCCGACCACACCGTGCGGGGCACGCCGGTGTTCCCCGCGACCGGCTTCCTCGAACTGGCGCTCGCCGCCGCCCCGGGCCGGCGCGTCCGGGACCTCGAACTCCGCGAAGTCCTCGAACTCGGCAGCCACACCGAGGTGACGACCAGCCTCGCCGGCACCGAGTTCGGCGTCCACGTCAAAACGAACGGTGAGTGGGTCCGCCACGCCACGGCGCGCATCGAGCCCGGCGGCACGCCGTCGGCGCCGTTCGGCGCGACCACCGGTGAGCCCCTGGACCTCTACCGGGTCCTGGCCGAGCTGGGCCAGGACTACGGCCCGGCCTTCCGGGGCCTCCGGAACGTCGTCGCAGCCGACGGCGAAGCTTCCGCTGAAATCGTCCAGCCCGACGACCACCCCGCCTACCGGCTGCACCCCGCGCTCGCCGACGCCTGCCTGCACGCGCTCGCCGCGGCCGTCGGGGATGCCGACGCCCTCTACCTGCCGCTCACCATCGGTGAGGTGGTCCTGGCCGGCGAGCCGCGCGACGGGGTGCGCGTGGACGCGGTCCTCACGTCGCGGGACCCGTCCGGGGACGGGCTGCTCGGCAGCGTCCAGCTCGTCGACGCCGACGACGTCGTGCTGGTCGAGTTCCGCGACGTCTACTGCCGCCGATTCCGGGACGCGGCGCTGGACCGGCTGCTGTACGAGGCCGCGTGGCAGCAGGTCGACCTGCCCGCCGCGCCGGAGCGGGCGGAGCGCTGGGTCGAGCTCACCGAAAACACCCTCAAGGACCAGCTGCGAGAAAACCCGACCGAGGTACTCGTCCACCTCGACAGCGAAGACAACCCCGATCCCGAACGGGCCGAAAGGCTGATCGGGAGGTTGTCCGAATTGGTCGCCGAGCTGGCCGAACTGCCCCAGCCGCCCCGGTTGTGGCTGGTCACGACCGGAGCCCAGAGCATCGAACCCGGCGAACGGGGCGACCCGACCTCGGCCGCGCTGCGCGGGTTCGTCCGCGTGCTCGCCTTCGAACACCCCGAACTCCGGGTCAGCGCGGTCGACTTCGACGCCGGACCGGACCCGGCCCGGCTGTGGGTGGGGCAGCTGCGCGACGAGGTCCGCGCGGACGGCCTCGACGACGAAGTCGCCTGGCGCGAGGGCGTCCGGTACGTCCGGCGGCTCGTCCGCCCCGAGCCGGGCGACCCGGTGCGCGAGCCGGTCCGCGACGGCGCCTACGTCATCACCGGCGGGCTCGGCGGCCTCGGCCTGGTCGCGGCGAAGTGGCTGGCCGAGCGCGGCGCGACGCGGGTGGTGCTCAACAGCCGCCGTACCGCCCCTGCGCCGGACCTGGGGATCGACGTCCGCGTCGTGCCCGGCGACATCGCCGCGCCCGGCACGGCCGAAGCGCTGGTCGCGGCGGCCGTCGACGGTGGCGTGCCGCTGCGCGGGGTGCTGCACGCCGCCGGGGTCCTCGCCGACGGCGCCGCGATCAGCCTGGACGCGGCCGCGCTCGACGCCGTCTGGCGGCCGAAGGCACTCGGCGCCTGGCGCCTGCACGAGGCGACCGCCGGCCACGACCTCGACTGGTGGCTCGTGTACTCGTCGGCCGCCGCGCTGTTCGGCTCGCCCGGCCAGGCCGCCTACGCCACCGCCAACGCCTGGGCCGACGCCCTGGTCGCGTGGCGGCGTGCCCAGGGCCTCCCGGCGGCGACGATCGGGTGGGGCGCCTGGGGCGACGTCGGCGCCGCGGCCGGGTCGCGCAACCCGGTGCTCGAGCCGCTCGGCACCGAGGAAGCGCTGTCGGCACTGGACGCCGTCCTCGCGCGCGACCGCCAGGCGACCGGCGTGGCCCGCGTCAACGCCGGGACTGTGCTGGAGCTGTTCCCGCGCCTGGCCGAGCGGCCGTTCTTCGGCCTGTTCGCGCCGCGGACCGGACCGTCCACTTGGGACGGCCTCGACGCGCTGCGGAAAGCACCGCCGGACACCGCCCGGAAGGCGATCACCGACCACCTGGCCGGGCTCGTCTCGGGCGTGCTGGGCTACGCGGACGTCGAGCGGGACGTGCCGCTCACCCGGCTCGGCCTCGACTCGCTGTCGGCGATGCGCGCCCGCGGCGCGGTGGAACGCGACTTCGGCCTGCCGCTGCCGATCCCGCTGCTCCTGCGCGGCGCCAGCCTCGCCGAGCTCGCCGCCCACCTCGCCGAGCAGGCCGGCTTCGGCGCGGGGAAGACCGCGCCGGTCACCGCCGGCCCGCGCGACCCCGCCGAGCGGTGGGTCGCCCGCCACTGGCGGGCCGAGCTGGGCGGCCCGGAACCCGGCGTCCACGACGACTTCTTCGCCGTCGGCGGCGATCCGGAAAGCGCGTGCCGGCTGCGGGCGGTCTTCGCGGACCAGCTGGGCGCGGTGCCGCCCGTCGAGCGGCTGTTCGCCACGCCGACCGTCGCCGCGCTGGCCGACCTGCTCCGCGCGGAGCTCGAAGGCCACGGCGGCGGCCCGGTGCGGCTGCTGCGCGACGGCGTCGCCGAGCCGCTGTTCCTGTTCCACCCGGCCGGCGGCCCGACGAGCGTGTACCGCGAGCTCGTCCGGCTGCTGCCCGAGGGACACCCGGTGTACGGGCTGGAGCGGATCGACGACGAGGACACCGTCGAGGCCAAGGCCGCCTGCTACGCCGAGCTGATCCGGGAGATCCAGCCGCGGGGCCCGTACCGGCTGGGCGGCTGGTCGTTCGGGGGCTGCCTCGCCCACGAGACGGCCCGGCGGCTGGACGGGCCGGTCGACCTCGTGGTCCTGATCGACTCGATCCTGCCGCTGCCCGCGGCGGGGAAGCCGGCGGACCTGCTGCTCGACCGCTTCGACCGGTTCGCCGAGCACGTGTCGCGGACCTACGGCGTCCCGTTCGCGATCCCACGCGCCGAACTGGCCACTTTGGACGAAGACGCGCAGATCCGCCGGGTGCTGCAAAGCCTCGCCGAACGGGTCCCGGACCTGGGCGCGGGCGTCCTGCGTCACCAGTACGAGTCCTATGTGGACGCAAGGGTTGCCGAGCGGTACACGCCGAATCGGTACGACGGCCGGGTCCTGTTGCTGCGCGCGCGGGAGCCGCATCCGCTGACGACCACTTTGGACCCCCGGTACCTGCGCACGGACGAGACCCTCGGCTGGGACGAGTACTGCGGCGACCTCGAAGTCGTCCGGGTGCCGGGCGACCACGTCTCGATGATCGACCCGCCGCACGTCGCGGTGATCGCCGCCGCGCTGGCGGCCCGGCTCGGAGCGGGGGTGCGGTGATGGACGAACTGATGCCGACCACGGCGTTCCGGATCGCCGATCTCGCGGCGCGCCAGGACGAAGCCGTCCGGATCGCCGAGAAGCGGGCCGTCGACCGCCAGCACGCCAAGGGCAAGCTCACCGCGCGCGAACGGATCGGGCTGCTGCTCGACCCGGGCTCGTTCGTCGAGCTGGACCAGTTCGCGCGGCACCGGTGCGGCGAGTTCGGGATGGACGCCAACCGGCCCTACGGCGACGGCGTCGTCACCGGGCACGGGACCGTCGAGGGGCGGCAGGTCTGCGTCTTCTCCCAGGACTTCACCGTCTTCGGCGGCAGCATGGGCGAAGTCTCCGGCGAAAAGGTCCTCAAGGTGATGGACCTGGCCATGTCGCTGGGCTGCCCGGTCGTCGGGATCAACGACTCCGGCGGCGCGCGCATCCAGGAAGGCGTCGTCTCGCTGGCCTACTACGCCGAACTGGGGCGGCGCAACGCCCACGCGTCCGGGGTCATCCCGCAGATCTCGATGATCATGGGCCCGTGCGCGGGCGGGGCCGTGTACGCGCCGGCCATCACCGACTTCACCGTGATGGTCGACGAAACCTCGCACATGTTCGTCACCGGACCGGACGTCGTGCACGCGGTGACGGGCGAGCGCGTCACCGCGCAGGAGCTCGGCGGCGCAGCCGTGCAGAGCGAGGTCGCCGGCAACGCCCACCACCGGGCCGCCGACGAGCAGGACGCCATCGAGTGGGTGCAGACGCTGCTCGGCTACCTGCCCGCGAACAACCTCGACCCGGCGCCGGAGTACGCCGACGACACCAGCGCCGTCGTCACCCCGGCCGACCTGGAACTCGACCGGCTGGTGCCCGACTCGCCGAACCAGACCTACGACATGGCCGAGCTGATCGCCCGGCTGGTCGACGACGGCGAGTTCTCGGAGGTCCACAGCGCCTTCGCGCCCAACATGATCTGCGCGTTCGGCCGCGTCCAGGGCCGCACGGTCGGCGTCGTCGCGAACCAGCCGCGGCACCAGGCCGGCGTGCTCGACATCGACGCGTCGGAAAAGGCCGCGCGGTTCGTGCGCTTCTGCGACGCCTTCTCGATCCCGCTGCTCACCCTCGCCGACGTCCCCGGCTACCTGCCGGGCAGCGACCAGGAACGCGGCGGCATCATCCGCCGCGGCGCCAAGCTGATCTACGCCTACTCCGAGGCCACCGTGCCGAAGGTGACGGTCGTGGTCCGCAAGGCCTACGGCGGCGGCTACGCGGTGATGGGGTCCAAGCACCTCGGCGCCGACGTCAGCCTCGCCTGGCCCACCGCGGAGATCGCGGTGATGGGCGCGGAGGGCGCGGTGCAGGTGCTCTACCGCCGCGAGCTGGCCGAGCTCCCGCCGGAGCGCCGGGCCGCGGCGCGAAGACGGCTCACCGAGGAGTACCGCAAGCGCCACACCGGCCCGTACCTGGCCGCCGAACGCGGCTACGTCGACCAGGTCATCACGCCGTCGCAGACCCGGCTGCAGGTCGCGCGCGCCCTGCGGACCCTGCGGACCAAACGGCAGACCTTGCCGGCCAAGAAGCACGGAAACATCCCCCTGTGAAGGAGACTCCGATGAGAGCCACCCTGCTGATGCTGGCCGTCGTGGTCCTGGTCGCCAGTGGCGTCACCGCCGCCCAGGCGAGCTCCGCCGTGGCCGACGACGGCGCGAAGGTCGTCCAGGAGACCTGGCTCGACGCCCGGACCGTCGACCTGAAGGTCGACTCCCCGGCCCTGGGCACCACGGGGATGGTCCGGCTGATCGTGCCGTCCGGCTGGGCCGCCCAGCCGACGCGGACCTGGCCGGTGCTGTTCCTGCTGCACGGCTGCTGCGAGCCGGTCGACTACAAGTCGTGGGACCAGTTCACCGACGTCAAGGCGTTCACCGCGGCCAAGGACGCCCTCGTCGTGATGCCGACCGACGGCCCGGCCGGGATGTACACGAAGTGGTGGAACTTCGGGCTGTCGGCCAAACCCGACTGGGACACGTTCCACACCGCCGAAGTCCGCCAGATCGTCGAACGCGGCTACCACGGCGGCACGCGGCGCGCGGTCGCCGGCCTGTCGATCGGCGGCTACGGCGCGATGGCGTACGCGTTCCAGCACAAGGGGATGTTCGCCGCCGCGGCGTCGTACTCCGGTGTGCCGAACACGCTCTACCCGGGCATCCCGATCTGGATCATCGGCATCCTCGCCCGCGCCGGGATCTTCAACTACCTGAACCTGTGGGGCGACTCCTTCGGGATGCAGCCGATCTGGTCGTCGCACAACCCCTACGACCACGTCCAGGACCTGCGCGGCACGGCGCTCTACATCTCCTGCGGCAACGGGCAGACCGGGCCGCTCGACCCGCCCGGCCAGTCCGACGTGCTCGAACCGTCGGCGTTGCTGTCTTCGCAGAGCTTCACCGACAAGCTGCGCCAAGCCGGCATCCCGGCGACGGTCGACTACTACGGGCCGGGCACGCACAGCTGGCCGTACTGGGAGCGGGCCCTGCACAACTCGTGGCCGGTCCTGGCCGGCGCGCTCGGACTCCCCGCCTGAGCATATTCCCTTTTCCCCGATGGAGGTTGTGGTGAAGTCTGTCCATTTGCGACGCGTGCTGTCCGCGCTCCTGGGCGTCTCCCTGGCGGCGCTGGGGGTCGTGGCCGCCAGCCCGCCGGCCGGTGCCGCCGCGGCGCCGATCCTGCCCGGCCCGTTCGACGACTCGTTCTACACCCCGCCGTCGCCCCTGCCGGCCGGCAAACCCGGGGACGTCCTGCGGTGGCGCCCGTCGGTGCCGCTGCTGAACGCCGCCAACGCCGACGCCTGGCAGGTCATGTACCTCTCGACCAACGCGCTGGGCCGGCCGGACGCGGTGACCGGCACGATCCTGGTGCCGAAGGGCAAGGACCCGGCTGCCGCTCCGATCGTCGGGTACGCCGTCGGCACGCAGGGCCCGGCGTTCAAGTGCACGGCGTCGAAGGCGATGGAACGCGGGACGCTCTACGACCAGCCGGCCATCAACGACTCGCTGTCCAGCGGGTACGCCGTCGCGGTGACCGACTACGAGGGCTATTCGCCGGCGACCACGCCGACGTACATCACCGGGCAGTCCGAAGGACCGGCCGTGATCGACTCGGTGCGGGCGGCGCAGAACCTCCCGGCCGCCAAGCTGGCCAAGACCGCCAAGGTGATCTTCCAAGGGTACTCCCAGGGTGGCGGCGCATCGATGTGGGCGGGGGAGAAGGCGCCCGCGTACGCGCCGGAGCTGAACGTCGTCGGCGTCGTCTCGGGCGGGGTGCCGGCCGATCTGACGGAGGTCGCGAAAGGACTCGACGGGTACGTCGGGTTCGGGTTCCTCGCGTTCGCCGCGGTCGGGCTCGACGCCGCGTACCCGGAGCTGCAGCTCGATTCGTTCCTCAACGACACCGGGCGGCAGCAGCTGAACGACGCGAAGAAGAACGCGTGCGTCGCCGAACTCCTGCTGAACTACTCGTTCAAGAAGATCAGCGACTACACGACGTCGAACCCGCTGGCCACGCCCGAGTGGCAGGCGCGGCTGGCGCAGAACAAGCTGGGCGCGAACCCGCCGCGGGTGCCGGTGTTCCAGTACCACGCGAGCACCGACGAGATCGTCAACACCCCGCAGGCGGAGGCGCTGCACCGGGCGTACTGCGCGGCCGGGGTGCGGGAACAGTGGCAGACCTACGTTTCCGACCACGCCACCGGAATCCTCGCCGGGAACGCCGATGCCCACCAGTGGATCGTCAAGCGCTTCAACGGTGAGCCGGCCCCGGCCAACTGCTGAGCCGTCAGAGCTCGCCCGCGGCGAAGGCGGCGGCGTCGGAGGCGTCGCCGCCATAGCTCAAGTGGGCCAGGAAGTTCGCGCCGCCGGGCTGGCAGATCGGGTCGCCGTCGGCGCAGTAGTCCTTGGTGCGGCTCTGGTAGGTCCCGGTGACCTGACGGCCGATCGCCCGGATCGGGTTGCCGAACAGCAGCACGGCCGCGACCCGCGGGGCCAGCTCCGCCGGGATGGTCGCGACGATCGGGCCGCCGACGACCGCGCCGTCGCTGCTGACGCCGATCGAGTTGTCGACGACGTTGGCGCCCTGGGAGTAGCCGACCAGCACGAACCGCTGCTGCGGGCAGGCCGCGGCCTGCTCCTTCACGTGGTTCACCAGGTCGGTGTTGCCCTTCTGCACGGACGCGGGTTTGCCGAGGTCGGCCGGGTAGTCGACCCGGTAGCCGCTCACCGAACGCGGCCGCAGCTGGTTCTGCACGGCCTGGTACACGGGGTCGCCGACGATGAGGCCGAGCGTGCCGGGTTCGAACGTGCCGCGGGCGACCGGCACGTCGACGTCGGTGCACGCCGCGGCGGACGCCGCGGGCGCGGTGGCCAAGGCGAGCCCAGCGGCGGCGAGGCCGGCCGCGGCGACGGCGGAAAGCAGACGAATCATGACTGACCCCACTTCTGCGGGAAAACCGGAATATCCGCAAACGCTTTCTCGAAATGCGGGGAAAGGCAAGGGGGTCGACGAATTTCCGGGCGGAATTGTTCAGCCGGTGACAAACAGTCCCGTGTGGACGCTCAGGTGGCGCACGGCCGCCCGGCGTCGACGTGGTCCAGCAGGGCGGGGTCGAGCCCGCGCAGGGCGGCCATCACGAACCCGGTGGCCAGCTCGCCCGCCGCGATCGGGTCGACGCCGGGGGAGTGGGAGACGTGCATCGCGGCCCGGCCGACGAGGCCGACCATCATCGCGGCCAGCAGGTCCGCGCCGGGCCCGGGCGTGCGGCCGTGGGCGAGCAGGTGCTCCCGGACGCGGTCGACGACGTGCTTGGTGACGGTGTCGGCGAGCGCGCGGCGCTCGTTCGACATCTCGTCTACGGCGGAGTCGTACAGCATCCGGAAGCTGTCCGGGTGCGCGCCGGCGTAGCGGAACATGGCCATCACGGCGAGCCGGACGCGGTCTTCGAGCGGGCTCGCGCTCGCGGTTTCGTAGGCGGTGAGGACCCAGTTCCGCAGCACGGCGACTTCGCGGCTCACGGTGGCGCGGAACAGCGCCGCTTTGTCGCCGAAATGCGCGTAGAGAGTGGGTTTCGTGGAGTCGGCGCGGGCGGCGATCAGGTCCATGGTGGCCTGGGCGTACCCGCGTTCGGCGAACACCGCGCGGGCGGCGTCGAGCAGCTCGCCGTCGGTGGGCCGGGCGGCCGGGCTCCGGCGCGTGCTGGATCGATCAGGGGACCGCGGCCTGCTCATGGAGGTGTACTCTACGGTCTCGCTGCTTTACCGCTCGGTAAAGCTGACCCGCCCCGCGAAGGGAGCCCGGTGTCCGGCGACCGAGCTCGGCAGCAAGTCCCGGTGGCGCACGAGGTTTCCGGACGCGCGGAGCTGGCCGCGCTCATGCGCCCGGCGATCCCGGCGCTGGTGGAGTGGATCGTCCGGGAGGTGTGGCAGGCCGTCCCGGTGTACGCCGGGCACGGCCGCGTGACCCGCCACGGCGTCGAGTGCGCGGTGGTCCTCTTCGTCGACCTGGTCGAGGACCCGCTGGCGCCGCGGGACCGGCTGTACGAGACGTGCCGCCGGCTCGGCGCGGGCGAGGCGTACGAGGGCCGGAGCCTGGACGACCTGCAGACGGCGTACCGCATCGGCACCCGCGCCGGCTGGCGCTGGATCATGCGCCTGGGCCGCCGGGAACAGCTGTCGTCGGCGGTGATGGCGCGCTTGGCGGAGATGCTGTTCGCCTACGCGGACGACTTGGCGCGGATGTCGATCCGCGGGCACCGCGAGGCGGAGGCGGAGCTCGGCGGCACGCGGGCGAGCCTGCGCCGTCGCCTGCTGCGCCTGATCACCGGCCCGGTCGCGCCGACGGACGCGGTCGTGGCCGAGCTCGCGACGGCGGCCGGCTGGCCGGTGCCCGCCGAGGTGGCCGTCGTGGTCCTCGAAGCACCGGTGGAACCGTGCTGGGGGCCCGAGGCCCTGGCCGACCTCGAACCGCCGCACCCCTGTCTGGTGGTGCCGGCGCCGGTGGACGAGCGGTGGCTCGCCGCCCTCGGCGTCCGGGCCGCGGTGGGCCCGCCGGTTCCGCCGTCGGCGTCGGCGCAGTCCCTGCGCTGGGCGCGGGCGACGCTGCGGCTGGTGGGCGAAGGCGCGCTGCCGGACGCCCCGGTGACGTGGTGCGCGAAGCACCTGACGGAGCTGTGGCTGCTCAGCGACCCGGCCCTGGCGGACCAGGTGGCCCGCCGGGAACTGGCCCCGCTGGCCCGGTTCCCGGACCGCACGCGCCGCCGGCTGAGCGAGACTTTGCTGTCGTGGCTGGAAAACGGCGGGAACTCGGAGAAGATCGCGGTGAACCTGTCGGTCCACCCGCAAACGGTCCGGTACCGCGTGCGCCAGCTGCGGGAGGCGTTCGGCGAGCGCCTGGAGGACCCCGGGGCCCGGTTCGCGATGCAGGCGGCCTTGCGCGCCTCGGCTCTCCGGTCCCCGGGGCCGGACCTCAGCCCTTGACCAGGGCGGTGACGGCCTCCGCGAGCGGCGTCGTCGGCCGGCCGATCAGGCGGCGCAGGTCGCCGGAGTCCGACGCCAGTTCGCCCTCGGCGATGCCGCGGTCGGCGTCGGCCAGCATGGCCGCGACCGGCTCGGGCAGCCCGGCGCCGACGAGCACCTTCCGGTACTGCTCGCCGGGCAGGTCCTGGTAGGTGACCGGCTTGCCCGCCGCGGCCGTCACGGCGGCGGCGAGGTCGGCGTAGCTCCACGGCTCGTCGCCGGCCAGCTCGTACACCTTGCCCTCGTGGCCTTCGCCGGTCAGGACCTCGACGGCCGCCTCCGCGAAGTCGATCCGCGGGACGCCGCCCAGCTTGCCCTCGCCGGCGCTGCCCACGAAGGACCCGACGGCGAGCGCCTGGGCGATCGTCTGCGCGTAGTTCTCGGTGTACCAGCCGTTGCGCAGGAAGGTGAACGGCAGGCCCGACGCGCGGATGGCCTCCTCGGTGGCCTTGTGGTCCGGCGCGACGAACAGCTTCGTCGTGTCGGCGGCCAGGACGCTCGTGTAGGCGAGGTGACCGACCCCGGCCTCGCGCGCGGCCGCGACGACGGCTTCGTGCTGGGCCAGCCGCTGCCCGGGCGTGCTGCTCGAAATGAGCAGCACCTTGTCCGCCCCGGCGAAGGCCGCGACGAGGCTCGCCGGGTCGTCGTAGTCGGCCCGCCGCACCTGCACGCCGCGCGCGGCGAACTCGGCGGCCTTCGCGGGATCGCGCACGGCGGCGACGACCTCGCCGGGTGCGACCTTCTTCAGCAGGCCTTCCACGACCAGGCGGCCGAGCTGGCCGGTGGCACCGGTGACGACGATCATCTGCTGCTCCTCGCTGTTGGATTGCTTACCGACAGAGTGTACTAACTTTTCGAAAGTGCAAACTTTTGGTGAGCATCCTCACCTGGGTTTCCCGGTCGGGCGAGGTACCGTGGACGGCATGAGCGAGGCGCCGGAGTGGCTGGACGAGCACGGGCAGGTGCTGTTCGACGTGTTCGCGCAGGCGTGCACGTCCCGGGCGACGCTCGAGCACATCACCGGCCGGTGGGGGATCCTGGCGATGGCCGCCCTCCACGACGGCACGCTCCGGTTCAACGCCCTGCGCCGGCGGGTGTCCGGGGTCAGCGAGAAGATGCTCGCCCAGACGCTGCAGGCGCTGGAGCGCGACGGGTTCGTCCACCGCGAGGCGCAGCCGACGATCCCGCCGAAGGTGGAGTACAGCCTGACCCCCCGCGGCCGCCGCACGGCGGCGCTGCTGCTGGCGCTGATCGAGGACGTCGAGGGGCAGATGCCCGAGGTGATGGCGGCCAACGCGGAGTACGACGCCGCCAAGCGCGAGTCGTAACGCGTTCTAGTTCGGGTCGAGTCTCACGGCTTCGAGTTCGGGGTCGCTCAGGAGAGTCTCGATCAAGGCGGCCGGACCGGCGACCTTGGTGCCCCACAGGTCGTAGTCGGTGCCCAGGCACCACGAGCGGTCGACGGGCCAGAGGTTCGAGGGACTGAAGCCGACTTCGAGATCGTCGTAGAGGGCTTTGGCGTCGCCGAGACGGCCGGCGCGCACCACGAGGGTCTCGAGGTCGAGGAACCCGAACAAGGCCGGGCTGTAGGACGTGTCCGGGCCGGCGGGACTGTGTTCGGCGAGGACTGGATCAGCCGCGTCCAGGTCTCGCGGTCGAGGCTGCCCTCGGTGGGCGGGATGCTGCCGAGCGGCCAGCTGCCGTCCTTCTTGGCCGACGGGAAGCACCGGTGACCGGGCAACTGTGCCTCGGGAGTGACCGGTGCGCTCGGTCGGTTCCGCCCAGCGCAGCCGTCGCCAGCCGGGGCCGGGTGCTCCGCGCGGCCCGGCCCGTCGCCCGTCGTGACGGTCGCGGCTTCGGGGTCGATGCCCCGGCGACGAGCGGCCTTCGTCCATGCGTCCATGATCCCGGCCGGGTCCACCGACCTTGCCCAAAGTTGGAACGTGTTCTAGTTTTGGGGAGTGAAGACCGATCTGGGCCTGTCCGGCGCCGTCGTGCTGGTGACCGGCGGCGTCCGCGGGGTGGGCCGGGGCATCACCGACGTGTTCCTCGCCCACGGCGCCCACGTGGTCACCTGCGCCCGGCGCGAAGCCGCCACCGACGCCGAGTTCGTCCCCTGTGACGTCCGGGACGAAACCCAGGTCAAGGCGCTCATCGACGGGATCGTCGAGAACCACGGCCGTCTCGACGTCGTCGTCAACAACGCCGGCGGGGCCCCCTACGCGCCGGCCGCCACCGCTTCCCCGCGGCTGCACGACAAGGTCGTCCAGCTCAACCTGCTGGCCCCGCTCCTGGTCTCGCAGCACGCCAACGCCGTCATGCAACAGCAGAGCGCCGGTGGCTCGATCGTGATGATCTCCAGCGTCAGCGGCACGCGCGCGTCGCCCGGGACCGCCGCCTACGGGGCCGCCAAGGCCGGGCTCGGCAACCTCACCGCCAGCCTCGCCGTCGAGTGGGCGCCGAAGGTGCGGGTCAACGCCCTCGACGTCGGCATGGTGCGCACCGAACAGGCCCACCTGCACTACGGCAGCGAGGCCGCCGTCGAAGCGGTCGGCAAGACCGTGCCGCTGGGGCGGCTGGCCGAGCCGGCGGAAGTGGGCGCCTGCGCCGCTTTCCTGGCCTCCGGCCTGGCTTCCTACGTCTCCGGCGCGACCTTGCTCGTGCACGGCGGGGGAGAGGTCCCGGCGTTCCTCGCCGCGGCCGACGTCAACCAACGGGAGGATTCGTGAGCGGGTTGTGCCAGGACCGGGTGGTCGTGGTGACCGGCGCCGGCCGCGGCATCGGACGGGCGCACGCCCTCGCCTTCGCCGCCGAAGGCGCGCCGGTGGTGGTGAACGACGTGGACGGCGACGCGACCGCCGGAGTCGTCGCCGAGATCGAAGCCCTGGGCGGGAAAGCCCTGGCCCACACCTCCGACGTCGCCGACTGGGCCGGGGCCAAGACCCTCGTCGACACCGCCGTGACGCACTTCGGCCGCCTCGACGTGCTGGTCAACAACGCCGGGTTCGTCCGCGACCGGATGCTGGTCAACCTCGGCGAAGACGAGTGGGACGCGGTCGTCCGCGTCCACCTCAAGGGACACTTCGCGCCCCTGAGGCACGCCGCCGAGCACTGGCGCGCTGAAGCCAAAGCCGGGCGGACACCGCAAGCCCGGGTGATCAACACGAGCTCCGGCGCGGGTCTGCTCGGCAGCGTCGGCCAGGGCAACTACTCGGCGGCGAAGGCGGGTATCGCCGGGCTGACCGTCGTGGCGGCGGCCGAGCTGGCGCGCTACGGCGTGACGGTGAACGCGATCGCGCCGGCCGCGCGGACCCGGATGACCGAGGCGGTCTTCGCGACGATGGCACGGCCGGACGAAGGGTTCGACGCGATGGCGCCGGAGAACGTCTCGCCGCTGGTCGTCTGGCTCGGCAGCGAGGAGTCCGCGTACGTCACCGGACGGGTCTTCGAGGTCGAAGGCGGCAAGGTGTCGGTCGCCCAGGCGTGGCGGCACGGCCCGGCCGTGGACAAGGGCGGCCGGTGGGACCCGGCCGAACTCGGCCCGGTGGTGAAGGACCTGCTCGAGCGCGCGCCCGAGCCCGAACCCGTCTACGGAGCGAGCTGATGGGCATCCTCACCAAACGCGACGCGCACGTCGAGACCGTCACGGTCGACTTCCCGCCGGTGAACGCGCTGCCCGTGCAGGGCTGGTTCGACCTCGCCGACGCGATCACGCAGGCGGGCCGCGACCCCGACGTGCACGTCGTGATCCTCCGAGCGGAAGGCCGCGGGTTCAACGCGGGGGTCGACATCAAGGAGATCCAGCGCAGCGAAGGGTATGACGCGCTCGTCGGCGCGAACCGGGGCTGCTACGCGGCTTTCGGCGCCGTCTACGACTGCGCGGTGCCGGTTGTCGCCGCGGTGCACGGGTTCTGCCTCGGCGGCGGGATCGGCCTGGTCGGCAACGCCGACGTGATCGTGGCGTCCGACGACGCCACCTTCGGCGTCCCCGAGGTCGAACGCGGCGCGCTCGGCGCCGCGACCCACCTGGCCCGGCTCGTGCCGCAGCACCTCATGCGCACCCTCTACTTCACCGCCCGCACCATCACCGCCGCCGAGCTGCACGCACACGGCTCGGTCTACCGGGTCGTCCCGCGCGCCGAGCTGGACGACGCCGCGCTGGCCGTCGCCCGGGACATCGCGAAGAAGGACCCGCGGGTCATCCGGGCGGCCAAAGAAGCTCTGAACGGCATCGACACCCAGCAGGTGCACCGCAGCTACCGGTTCGAGCAGGGCTTCACCTTCGAGCTCAACCTGCTCGGCGCGTCCGACGAAGCCCGCGAGGAGTTCTTGAATGGCCGATAAGCGCACGACCGCCGACGAGGTGGCGGCCGAGCTGAAGGACGGCATGACGATCGGGATCGGCGGCTGGGGATCGCGGCGCAAGCCGATGGCGCTGGTCCGCGCGATCCTCCGGACGCGCGTACGCGATTTGACCGTGGTGTCCTACGGCGGCCCCGACGTCGGGTTGCTCTGCGCGGCGGGCAAGGTCAAGCGTGTGGTCTTCGGGTTCGTGACGCTCGATTCGATCCCGTTCGACCCGTGGTTCGGCCGCGCCCGCGAGACCGGTGCCATCGCCGTCACCGAGTACGACGAAGGCATGTTCGGCGCAGCGCTTTCCGCTGCCGCGCAACGGCTTCCGTTCCTGCCGATGCGCGCCGGCCTCGGTTCGGAGGTGATGCGCGCCAACCCCGACCTGCGGACCGTGCGCTCACCGTACGCCGACGGCGAGGAGCTGGTCGCGGTCCCCGCGCAGCATCTCGACGTCGCGCTCGTGCACCTCAACCGCGCCGATGCCCGCGGCAACGCCCAGTACCTCGGCCCGGACCCGTACTTCGACGACCTCTTCTGCCTGGCCGCGGACCGGCGGTTCGTGTCGGTGGAAAAAGTCGTCGACACGACCGAGCTGACGGCGGGCGGGCCGGTGCAGTCGCTGCTGCTCAACCGAAGCGCGGTCGACGGCGTCGTCGAAGCGCCGCGCGGCGCGCACTTCACCACGGCGGTGCCGGACTACGGCCGGGACGAACGGTTCCAGCGCCACTACGCGGCCTGCGCCAAGGACCTCGACGCGTGGCCGGGGTTCGCGGACCGGTTCCTGTCCGGCGACGAGCGCACCTACCTGTCCGAAGTGGACAAGTTCGAGGCGGAGGCGGCATGAGCGTGACCCGGGCCGAGATCGTCGTCGTGGCGATGGCCGAGGTGTTCCGCGGCGACGGCGAGATCGTGGTCAGCCCGATGGGTCTGGTCCCGCAGCTGGGTGCCAAGCTCGCGCGGCTGACGTTCGAACCGGACCTGCTGATGTCCGACGGCGAGGCCTACCTCGTGACGACCGACGGCGTGGTCGAGGGCTGGCAGCCGTTCCGCAAGATGCTCGACACGATCGTCCCGCACGGCCGCCGGCACGTCGTGATGGGCGCCAACCAGATCGACCGGTACGGCAACCAGAACATCTCCGCCATCGGCGACCACGCCCGGCCGAAGAAGCAGCTGCTCGGCGTGCGCGGCGCGCCGGGCAACACGGTCAACCACCGCACCAGCTACTGGGTTCCGCGGCACTCTTCGCGGGTGTTCGTGGACACTGTGGACGTCGTGTCCGGCGTCGGCTACGACAACGCGGCCAAAGCCGGGCCGTCGGCGCAGAGGTACCACGACGTCCACCGGGTCGTCTCGAACCTCGGCGTGTTCGACTTCGGGGGCGCCGACCACGCGATGCGGGCGGTGTCGCTGCACCCCGGCGTGACCCGGGACGAGGTCGTGGCGGCGACGACGTTCGAAATCGACTTCTCCGGCGTCGAGACCAGCCGCGAACCGACGGGCGAAGAGCTGCGGCTCATCCGCGAGGTCGTCGACCCGAAGAGCTTGCGTGACAAGGAAGTCCCGGCGTGAAGACCGCGCTGACCGAGCTCGTCGGCGTCGAGCACCCGGTCGTGCAGACCGGGATGGGCTGGGTCGCCGGGCCGCGGCTCGTCTCGGCGACCGCCGAGGCGGGCGCGCTCGGCATCCTCGCTTCGGCCACGATGACCTTCGCCGAGCTGGAAGCCGCGATCACCGAAGTCAAGAAGCGCACGGAAAAGCCGTTCGGCGTCAACCTGCGTGCCGACGCGGCCGACGCCGGCGACCGCGTCGACCTGCTGATCCGCGAAGGCGTCAAGGTGGCGTCGTTCGCGCTCGCGCCGCGCAAGGAGATGATCGCGAAGCTGCGGGACCACGGGATCGTCGTGATCCCGTCGATCGGCGCCGCGCGGCACGCCGAGAAGGTCGCCGCCTGGGGTGCGGACGCCGTCATCGTCCAGGGCGGCGAAGGCGGCGGGCACACCGGGGGAGTGGCGACCACGCTGCTGCTGCCGTCGGTGCTGGACGCCGTCGACATCCCGGTCGTCGCCGCCGGCGGCTTCTTCGACGGCCGCGGCCTGGCCGCCGCGCTGGCCTACGGCGCGGCGGGCGTCGCGATGGGCACGCGGTTCCTGCTCAGCAAGGAGAGCACGGTCCCCGACGACGTCAAGCGCGTCTACCTCGAGCAGGGGCTCACCGGGACGGTCGTCACCCGCCGCGTCGACGGCCTGCCGCACCGCGTGCTGCGCACCGACCTCGTCGAGAAGCTCGAACGGACCGGCCGGGTCCGCGGCCTGGCGCAGGCCGCGCGCAACGCTCTCCGGTTCCGGAATATCACCGGACTGTCCCCGGTTGCCATGGTCAAAGAAGGCCTTGCGATGAAGCACGGCAACGATCTGACCTGGAGTCAGCTGGTCATGGCGGCCAACACCCCGATGCTGTTGCGGGCGGGGCTGGTCGAGGGCCGGACGGACGCGGGAGTGCTAGCGTCGGGACAGGTGGTGGGCATGATCCACGACCTGCCCACGGTGGCCGGGATCGTCGAGGGCACAGTGGCCGAGGCAGGTGAGATACTCCACCGTCTTGGCCGGCAAACGGGAGGATGAGTCAGCGTGGCGCTCAAGGTCGGATACAAGGCGTCGGCGGAGCAGTTCGGGCCGCGGGACCTGGTCGAGTACGCGGTGCGTGCCGAAGAGGTCGGCCTCGACTCGGTCTGGGTGTCGGACCACTTCCTGCCGTGGCGCCACGAGGGCGGCCACGCGCCGTGGGCGCTGGCGTGGATGCCGGCGGTCGCCGAGCGCACGAAGCGGGTGCAGATCGGCACGAGCGTGCTGACCCCGACGTTCCGGTACAACCCGGCCGTGATCGCCCAGGCGTTTGCGACCATGTCGCTGCTGTCGAACGGCCGCGTGATCCTCGGCGTCGGCACGGGTGAGGCGCTGAACGAGATCGCCGTCTCCGGGCGCGAATGGCCGGAGTTCAAGGAGCGCTTCGCCCGCCTGCGCGAGTCGATCAAGCTGATCCGCGAGCTGTGGACCAGCGACAACGTGAACTTCAAGGGTGACTACTACCAGCTGGTCGACGCCAAGATCTACGACCGGCCGGAGCAGCCGGTGCCGGTGTACGTCGCCGCGGGCGGCCCGGTGGTGGCCAAGTACGCGGGCCGCGCGGGTGACGGGTTCATCTGCACCTCGGGCAAGGGCATGGACCTCTACACCGAGAAGCTGATGCCCGCGGTGAAGGAAGGCGCGGAGGCGGCCGGGAAGTCCCTCGAGGACGTCGACCGGACGATCGAGATCAAGCTGTCCTACGACCGCGACCACGAGAAGGCCCTGGAGAACACCCGGTTCTGGGCGCCGCTGTCGCTGTCGGCGGAGCAGAAGCACAGCGTGTCCTCGGCCGAGGAGATGGAACGGCTGGCCGACGAGCTGCCGATCGACCAGGTCGCCAAGCGCTGGATCGTGGCGTCCGACCCGGACGAGGCCGTGGCGCAGATCAAGCCGTACCTCGACGCGGGCCTGAACCACCTCGTCTTCCACGGCCCGGGCCACGACCAGGAGCGCTTCCTGAGCCAGTTCTCCGAGGACGTGCTCCCGAAGCTGCGCGCCCTGGGCTGAGCCCGAAGTCCGCCCGGCCGGCACTGCCGGCCGGGCGAACCGGGACGGCTCAGTGCACTTCGACCGTCGACTTCACGGCCTTGTCGCCTTTGTAGACGTTGCAGACCGCCGTGCTGGTCTTCCCTACGCGGACCCACGGCCCCGTGCGGTCGTAGTCGATGGCCCACTTGGACGCCGCGGCGCTCCTCGCCTCGGGATGCGTGACCTTGCAGTCGTCGGGATCGGCGGACGCCGTTCCCGTGCCGCCGCGCATCGTCGGATTCGGCTCGACCGTAGATCCACTTCTCCGCTCGGGGACACGGTCGACCCCGGCCAGTGGCCGCATCCGGACGGCTCAGGACAGGCGTTCGATGATGGTGACGTTGGCGGTGCCGCCGCCTTCGCACATCGTCTGCAGGCCGTAGCGCCCCTCGCGGCGCTCCAGCTCGTGCAGAAGGGTCGCGAGGAGCTTCGTGCCGGTCGCCCCGATCGGGTGACCGAGGGCGATGCCGCCGCCGTTGACGTTGACCCGCGCCGGGTCCGCGCCCGTTTCGTCCAGCCACGCCAGCACGACGCTGGCGAACGCCTCGTTGACCTCGAACAGGTCGATGTCCTCGATGGTGAGCCCCGCGCGACGCAGCGCGTGGGACGTCGCCGGGATCGGGCCCGTCAGCATCCACACCGGGTCCGCCGCGCGCACCGACAGGTGGTGGATGCGGGCCCTCGGCGTCAGGCCGTGTTCCTCGACGAACGCTGCCGAGGCGAGCAGCGCCGCGCTGGCGCCGTCGGAGATCTGACTGGCCACCGCCGCCGTCAGGCGGGATCCCTCGCTCAACGGCTTCAAGCCGCGCATCCGCTCCAGCGAGGTGTCCCGGCGCGGCCCTTCGTCGTGCCGGAAGTCGTCGACCGGCGCGATCTCCGCGTCGAACCGCCCGGAATCGATGGCCGCGAGGGCCCGCTGGTGGCTGCGGAACGCGTACTCCTCCATGGCCTCCCGGCTGATGTCCCAGTGTTCGGCGATCATGTCGGCGCTGCGGAACTGCGACACTTCGACGCTGCCGTAGCGCTCCTGCCAGCCCTTCGAGCCGGAGAACGGGTCGTCGAAGCCGTATTCGCGCCCGGCCAGCATCGCCGCGCTGATCGGGATGCGGCTCATGTTCTGCACCCCGCCCGCCAGCACCAGATCCTGCGTCCCGGACATGACGGCCTGCGCGGCGAAGTGCACCGCCTGCTGGCTCGACCCGCACTGCCGGTCGACCGTCACGCCGGGCACGTGGTCCGGGTAGCCGGCCGCAAGCCACGCCGTGCGCGCGATGTTGCCCGACTGCGGGCCGAGGGTGTCGGTGCAGCCGAGGATGACGTCGTCGACGAGGTCCGGGTCGACGCCGGCGCGTTCGACGACCGCCCGGATGACGTGTGCGCCGAGGTCGGCGGAGTGCCACCCGGACAGCGCGCCGCCGCGCCGGCCGACCGGGGTGCGGACGGCGTCGAGGAGGAAGGCTTCGGGCACGGGAGCTCCTAGGGGTGCTGGCTGCTGACGGAGACGACTTCGCCGGTGAGGTAGCTCGCGTAGTCGCTGGCGAGGAAGACCATGACGTTGGCGACCTCCCACGGTTCGGCCGCGCGGCCGAACGCCTCGCGTTTCGTGAGGTCGTCGAGGAGTTCGTCGCTGGTCACCTTGGCCAGGAACGGGTGCATGGCCAGGCTCGGCGCGACGGCGTTGACGCGGACGTGGTGCTCGGCGGCGTCGAGGGCCGAACACCGCGTCAGCGCCATGACCCCGGCTTTGGCGGCGGCGTAATGGGCCTGACCGGCCTGGGCGCGCCAGCCGATCACCGAGGCGTTGTTGACGATCGCGCCTCCGCCGCCTTGGGCGACGAACTGCTTCAGCGCCGCGCGAGTGCAGCGAAAAGTGCCGGTGAGGGTGATGTCGAGGACGCGGGACCACTCGTCGTCGGTCATGTCCAGGACCGATTTCGTGCCGCCCAGCCCGGCGTTGTTGACCATGACGTCCAGGCGTCCGAAGTGGCCGACGGCGCCGTCGATCAGCGCCTGGACCTGGTCTTCCTTCGTGACGTCGCAGCGGAGGGCGTGCACCTTGCCCAGCTCGGCCAGTTCGGCGGCCTTCTCGCCCAGCCGCCGTTCGTGCCAGTCGGAGATGACGACGCTCGCGCCTTCTTCGAGGCAGCGTCGCGCGACAGCCGAACCGATGCCGGTGCCGGCCGCCGCGGTGACCACGACGACCTTGCCGGACAACAGGTCGTGGCCAGGTGGGTACTGCGGGATCACGGGCGGGCCTCCCTCGGCAGGCCGAGCACGCGCTCGGCGATGATGTTCCGCTCGATTTCGTCCGACCCGCCGTAGATGGTGTCGGCGCGGGTGAACAGGTAGAGCCGCTGGGCGTCGTCCAGTTCGGCCCCCTCGGCGACCAAGGAACGCGCGCCGCGGGCGCGCATGGCGAGTTCGCCGAGCCCGCGGTGCCACTGGGCCCACAGGAGCTTGCCGACCGCGACCTCCGGTCCGGCCGGGCGGCCCAGCGTCCGCAGGGCGTGGGCGCGCAGGACGCGCAGGCCGAGGCGGGCGCGGGTGAGGTCGGCGCGCAGCAGCGGGTCGTCGTAGGTGCCGAGCCGTTTCGCCTCGGCGGTGATGTCGTCGAGTTCGCGGCGGAAGCCGATCTGCTGGCCCAGCGTGGAAACCCCGCGTTCGAAGCCGAGCGTGGCCATGGCGATCTTCCAGCCCTCGCCGGGCTCGCCGACGACCCGGTCGGCGGGCGTGCGGGCGTCGTCGAAGAAGACTTCGTTGAACTCCGACGTGCCGGTCAGCTGCTGGATCGGCCGCACGGTCACGCCGTCCTGGCGCAGCGGCACCAGCAGGTACGACAGCCCGTGGTGGCGTTGTGACCCCGGTTCGGTGCGGGCCACGACGAAGCACCAGTCGGCCACATGTGCGAGGGACGTCCAGATCTTCTGGCCGTTGACGACCCATTCGCCGTCGCGCAGGACCGCCGACGTCGAGACGGCGGCCAGGTCCGAACCGGCACCGGGCTCGGAGTAGCCCTGGCACCAGAGTTCTTCGACGCCGACGATCTTGGGCAGGAACCGTTGTCGCTGCTCCGGCGTGCCGAAGGCGATGAGCGTCGGGCCGAGCAGCTGTTCGCCGATGTGGTTGACCCGGGCGGGGGCCCCGGAGGCCGCGTACTCCTCGTGGAACGCCACTTGGTCGTCGAGGGAGAGACCGCGGCCGCCGAACTCCGCCGGCCAGCCGACGCACGTCCAGCCCGCGGCGGCGAGGTGGCGTTCCCAGGCCAGGCGCAGGTCGAACGCCTCGTGCTCGCGTCCCGGCCCGCCGAGGCCCCGCAGCCGCGCGAACTCGCCGGTCAGGTTGTCCGCGAGCCAGCCCGCGACCTCGCGGCGGAATCGCGTCGGTTCCACGCACGCCTCCTTGCTGCCGGGCCGGTCCGGCACCTAGGGTAATGAGAACACGTTCTAGTTTGTCGGTCCAGAGGAGGGTGCGGTGGGACAGACCACGATCCCGGCCGTCGTCCGCGATGCCGCCGCGAAGTTCGGCGCCGCGGAGGCACTGGTCGACGGCGATGTCCGACTCGGCTTCGACGCGCTTCTGGAACGTGTTCAAGCGGTCGCGCGGGCCTTCGTGGCCCGGGGCGTCCAGCGCGGTGACCGCGTCGCCGTCACCCTCCCCAATACCCACCACTGGGTCCTCACGGCGCTGGGCGCGCTCTACGCGGGCGCGTCCCTGGTGCCGGTCAACACCCGGTTCACCGCGGCCGAGACCGTCGACCTGCTGGTTCGCAGCCGGGCGAAAGCCCTGGTCGTCGCCGCGGACTTCCTCGGCGCGGACCGCCACGCCGCGATCGTGGCGACCGGCGCCGCCCTGCCGGACCTCGGCACGGTCGTCCGGGTGCCCCTGGAGCAGCCGCACCGGCCGGTGCCGGGCACCCTCGGCTGGGACGGGTTCCTGGACCTCGCCGAGCGGGTTCCGCTCGCCGAGGTCGAAAGCCGCGCCGACGCCGTCCAGCCGGACGACGTCAGCGACATCCTGTTCACCTCGGGCACGACCGGCCACTCGAAGGGCGTGCTGTCGGCGCACCGCCAGGTGGTCGGCGTCGCCGCCGCCTGGGCGGAGTGCGGCCGGGTCACCGCCGACGACCGGTACCTGGTGATCAACCCGTTCTTCCACAGCTTCGGCTACAAGGCCGGTATCGTGGTCTGCCTGCTGACCGGCGCGACGATCGTGCCGCAGGCGGTGTTCGACGTGCGGGCCGCCCTGGAGCTGATCGAGCGCGAACGCGTCTCGGTGCTGCCCGGCGCGCCGACGATCTTCCAGTCGCTCCTCAACGAACCCGAGCCCGGCGACCTCTCGTCGTTGCGGCTGGCGGTGACCGGTGCCGCCGACGTGCCGCAGGCGCTCGTCCGGCGCATGCGGGCCGAGCTGGGCTTCGACATCGTCCTGACCGCGTACGGCCTCACCGAAGCCGTCGTGGTGACGATGTGCCGCCCGGGCGACGACGCCGAGCTGGTCGCGCGCACCTCCGGCCGGGCGACGGCGGAGTTCGAGGTCGGGATCCACGGTTCGCCCGGCGAGGTCGTCGTCCGCGGGCCGAACGTGATGCTCGGCTACCTCGACGACCCCGAGGCCACCGCGAAGGCCGTCGACGAGCAGGGGTGGCTGCACACGGGCGATGTCGGCGAACTCGACGCCGAGGGCAACCTCACGCTCACCGGCCGGCTCAAGGACATGTACATCTGCGGCGGGTTCAACGTCTACCCGGCCGAGGTCGAACACGCGCTGACCGAGCTGGCGGGGGTCCGGGACGTCGCCGTCGTCGGCGTCCCGGACGAGCGGCTCGGCGAGGTCGGCAAGGCCTTCGTCGTCGGCACCGGCCTGACCGAGCCGGACGTCCTGGCGTTCTGCCGCGAGCGGCTCGCCAACTACAAGACCCCGCGGTTCGTCGCGTTCCTGGACGAGCTGCCCCGCAACGCTTCCGGCAAGGTGCTGAAGCGGCTGCTGACCGAGGAGAACGCATGAGTGAACCGGTGGTCCGTTACGAGCGGCGCGGGCCGGTCGCGGTGGTCACGATGAACCGGCCGGACTACCGCAACGCCCAGAACTCGGCCATGACCTACGCGCTCGACGACGCCTTCGCCGAGGCCGTGAACGACCCCGAGGTGAAGGTGATCGTGCTGGCCGGGGAAGGCAAGCACTTCTCCGCCGGGCACGACATCGGCAGCCCGGGCCGGGACGCGGACCAGACGTTCGACCGCCGGGCCGTCCTGTGGTGGGACCACACCGACCGGGCCGGCTGTGACCAGCGGTTCGCCCGCGAATCCGAGGTCTACCTCGGGATGTGCCGCCGGTGGCGGGAAATCCCGAAGCCGATGATCGCCAGCGTCCAAGGGGCGTGCATCGCCGGGGGACTCATGCTGGCCTGGGTGTGCGACCTGATCGTCGCCGCGGACGACGCGTTCTTCGCCGATCCCGTGGTGCGCATGGGGATCCCGGGTGTCGAGTACTTCGCGCACCCGTGGGTGCTCGGCCCCCGCGCGGCCAAGGAAGTGCTGTTCACCGGCGAGCGGTTCACCGTCCAGCAGGCCAAGGAATGGGGCATGGTCACCCGGATCGTGCCGCGCGCCGAGCTGGAACAGCACACCCTCGAACTGGCCGAAAAGATCAGCGGGATGCCGCAGTTCGGGCTGGCACTGGCGAAGAAAGCCGTCAACCAGGCCGAGGACCTGATGGGTCTGCGGTCCGGAATGGACTCCGTGTTCGGGCTGCACCACCTGGCGCACGCGCACAACGCGGAGACGTCGGAAGACTCGCTGGGCGGCCAGTCGGCGCGGTCGATGCGTGACGCGAACAAGGGGACGTGATGGACCTCGACATCGACGACGCCTCCGCAGCCTTCCGCGACGAAGCCCGGTCGTGGCTCGCCGAGCACGTGCGGACGTTGCCGTCGATGGACACCGCCGAGGGCTTCGCGGCCCACCGCGAGTGGGAGGCCGAACTGGCCGACGCGCGGTGGTCGGTCGTGTCGTGGCCGCGCGAGTACCACGGCCGGGACGCCTCGATGCTGCAGTGGCTGCTGTTCGAGGAGGAGTACTACGCGGCGGGGGCGCCGGGGCGGGTGAGCCAGAACGGGATCTTCATGCTCGGCCCGACGCTGTTCGCCCACGGGACCCAGGAGCAGCGCGACCGGATCCTGCCCGCGATGGCGACCGGTGAGCAGGTGTGGGCGCAGGCGTGGTCGGAGCCCGAGGCGGGCAGCGACATCGCCGCGTTGCGCAGCACGGCGGTGCGCACCGACGGCGGCTGGCTGCTGTCGGGGCAGAAGACCTGGAGCTCCCGGGCCACCTTCGCCGACCGTGCGTTCGGCCTGTTCCGCACCGACCCGGACGCCCAGCGCCATCACGGCCTGACCTACTTCATGGCCGATCTGAAAGCCGACGGCGTCACGGTCCGGCCGATCCCGCAGCTGGACGGCGAACCCGGGTTCGCGGAGATCTTCTTCGACGACGTGTTCGTGCCGGACGAGGACGTCATCGGGGAGGTCGGCCAGGGCTGGCGGGTCGCGATGACGACGGCGAACAACGAGCGTGGCCTGTCGCTGCGCAGCCCGGGCCGGTTCCTCGCCGCGGCCGATCGCCTGGTCGGCCTCTGGCGGTCCCACGGCGCCGAGGAGTCCACAAAGGACCGGGTGGCGGACGCCTGGATCGGGGCCCGCGCCTATCAGCTCTACACGTTCGGCACGGTCAGCAGGCTGGCCGAGGGTGGCGAACTGGGCCCGGAGTCGAGCGTCAACAAGCTGTTCTGGTCGCACTTGGACGTCGAACTCCACGAGACGGCGCTGGACGTGCTCGGCCCGGCCGCGGAGACCGACGAGGCGTGGGTGAACGGCTACCTGTTCTCCCTCGCCGGGCCGATCTACGGCGGCACCGACCAGATCCAGCGGAACACGATCGCCGAACGGCTGCTGAAGCTGCCGAGGGAGGCCCGCCGATGAGGTTCCAGCTCTCGCCGGAGCACCGGCAGTTCGCCGCGACGCTGCACGAACTGCTGGGCGGGGCGGACACCGCGGCCGCCGCCCGGGCCTGGGCGGCGGGGGAGCACGAGCGCGGCCTCAAGCTCTGGCGCGCGCTCGCCGACGTCGGGATCTTCGGGCTGCTCGTGCCCGAGGCCGACGGCGGCCTCGGCGCCGGCCCGGTCGAGCTGGTGATCGCCTTCGAAGCGCTCGGCTACCACGCCGTCCCGGGCCCGCTCGTCGAGTCGGCGGCGGTCGCCCCGGCGCTGCTGACCGGCGACCGGCTCACCGCACTCGCGGAAGGCGACCTCGTGGCCACCGTCGCCGCCCCGCCGGAAGTCCCCTTGGCGCTCGACGCCGACATCGCTGGAGCCGTGCTGGACCTGACCGGCGCGGAGCTGGAACCGGAGAGCGACCTCGTGCGGTCGATCGACCCGGCCCGGCGGCTGTTCCGGGTCCCGGCCGCACCGGCCGCCGGCGAACCCGCGTTCGACCTGGGCGTCCTGGCCGTGTCCGCCCAGCTGCTCGGTGCGGGCCAGTGGCTTCTGGACACGTCGGTGGAGTACGCGAAACAGCGCCGCCAGTACGGCCGCGCCATCGGCGAGTACCAGGCGATCAAGCACCTGCTCGCCGACGTCGCGACCCGGCTCGAACTCGCGCGCCCGCTGCTCCACGGCGCGGCCGTCGCCGGCGGCACGTTCGCCCGCGACGTCTCGGCGGCGAAGGTCATGGCGGGCGACGCCGCCCACCTCGCCGCCCGCACGGCCCTGCAGGTGCACGGCGCCATCGGCTACACCGCCGAACACGACCTCGGCCTGCGGCTGACGAAGGTGCGGGCCCTCGCCGGCGCCTGGGGAACCGGGTCGTTCCACCGGACGCGGGTGCTGCGATGACCGATCCCCTGGAAACCGAGGAAGCCCAGGCCCTGCGGGACGCCGTCCGCGCGCTGCTGACCCGCCGGTCGGGCCCCGAGGCGGTGCGGGCCGCGATGGAGTCCCCGCTCGGCTACGACGACAAACTCTGGTCGACGCTGTGTGAACACATCGGCGTGGCCGCCCTCGCGATCCCCGAGCACTACGGCGGTGCGGGTGCCGGCCTGGCCGAGATCTGCGTCGTCATGGCGGAACTCGGCCGGACGCTGACCGCCGCCCCGCTGCTCGGCTCCGCGGTGCTGTGCGGGGATGCGTTGCTGCGCACGGGAAACGACGAAGCCTGCGAACGGCTGCTGCCGGGCATCGCCGCGGGCACCACCCTCGCCGCGGTGGCCTGGGCCGACGAGAACTGGTCGTCGGCGCTCACCGCGTCGGACACCGGACTCGACGGCCGCGCGCACTACGTCCTCAACGGCGACCTCGCGGACGTCCTGCTGGCCGTGGCCCGCACCGCGGACGGCATCGGCCTGTTCGAAGTGCCCGTCGACGGCGTCCGCCGCGAGCGCGTCACCACGCTCGACCCGACCCGGCGGCTCGCCGTGGTGGACTTCGCGTCGACGCCGGCCCGGCGCCTCGACACCGAGGGGTTCGACCAGCAGCTCGGGAAGCTGCTCGACACGGCGGTGACCGCGGTGGCCGCCGAGCAGGTCGGCGCGGCGGCCCGAGCGCTTGAGCTGACGGTCGAATACACGAAGCAACGCCGGCAGTTCGGCCGTCCGATCGGCTCGTTCCAGGCGCTGAAGCACCGGATGGCCGACGTGCACGTCCACGTCGAAGCGGCCCGGTCCGCCCTGTACACGGCCATTGTGGACGGTGACCCGGAAGCCGTCGCGACGGCGAAAGTCGTGTGCGGCGAGGCGTTTTCCCACGCGGCGGCCGAGATGATCCAGCTGCACGGCGGCATCGCGATCACCTGGGAGCACGACGCCCACCTGTACTTCAAGCGCGCCCACGGGACCGCCCTCCTCTTCGGCGATCCCGTGCGCGCGCGCCCGGGCTAGGCCAGGTGGTGCACCTCCTGCAGCCCGTAGACCGGCGTCGGGATGCCCTCGGCGCGGGCCTTGAGCTGCAGGGCCAGGTAGAGCGAGTAGTGGCGCGACTGGTGCAGGTTCCCGCCGTGGAACCACAGCCCCTCCTGCTGCGTGGGCTTCCACATGTTCCGCTGCTCGCCTTCCCAGGGACCGGGGTCCTTGGTCGTGTCCGAGCCGAGACCCCACACCTTGCCGACCTTGTCCGCGACCTCCTGGCTGATCAGGTCCGCCGCCCAGCCGTTCATCGACCCGTAGCCGGTCGCGTAGACGACCAGGTCGGCCTCCAGCTCGGTGCCGTCGTCGAGCTTCACGGACGTCTCGGTCAGCTCGGCGACCTGGCCGTGCGCGAGCTTGACGTCGCCGTTGGCCACCAGGTCCGCCGCGCCGACGTCGATGTAGTAGCCCGAGCCGCGGCGCAGGTACTTCATGAACAGGCCGGAGTCGTCGTCACCCCAGTCGTGCCGGAAGCCCGCCGCTTCGAGGCGGTCGTAGAACTCCTGGTCGCGCTCCTTGATCGCCGCGTACACCGGCTGCTGGAACGTGTGCATGATCCGGTACGGGAGCGAGGCGAACGTCAGGTCCGCCTTTTGCGTCGTCATCCCGGCGGCCAGCGCGCGCTCCGAGTAGAGGTCCCCGAGGCCGAGGTCCATCAGCGAGTCCGACTTCACGATGTGCGTGGAGCTGCGCTGGACCATCGTGACGTCGGCACCGGCCTCCCACAGCGCGCCGCAGATGTCGAACGCCGAGTTGTTCGACCCGATGATCACGGCCTTCTTGCCGCGGTAGGCGTCCGGGCCGGGGTGCTGCGAGCTGTGGTGCTGCTCGCCGCGGAACCGGTCCTGGCCCGGCAGCACCGGGACGTTCGGCTTGCCCGACATTCCGGTCGCCAGCACCAGCTGTTTCGGCCGCAGCACGACCTCGTCGCCGTCGTGGTCGAGGACGACGGTCCACTCCTTCGCCTCTTCGTCGTAGGAGGCGCTCTTGCAGGTCGTCGACGACCAGTAGTTGACCTCCATGACCTTCGTGTACATCTCGAGCCAGTCGGCGATCTTGTCCTTCGGCGCGAACACCGGCCAGGTGCGCGGGAAGTCCAGGTAGGGCAGGTGGTCGTACCAGACCGGGTCGTGCAGGCACAGCGACTTGTACCGGCCGCGCCACTGGTCGCCCGGCCGCGCGTACCGGTCGACGACCACGTGCGGCACGCCCAGCTGGCGCAGCCGCGCACCCAGCGCGATCCCGCCCTGCCCGCCGCCGATGACGACGACGTACGGCTGGCGGGTCGTGCCCAGCTCTTCCGCTTCCGCCTGCCGCGCCTCGGCCCAGGTGACGCGCTCGCGGTTGATGCCGTGCTCCGCGCCCTTCGGCCGGGCGGTGCCGAGCGGCTCTTCGTGGCCCTTCAGCTCGTACAACGTCGTGAGGAAGGTGAACGCGCCTTCGTCGTTGAGCCGCAGGTGGCCGCGGGCGCGGCCGACGGCCGTTTCGAACCCGATCCAGGCATCGACGATCCCGCCGGCCTCGGTCGGCTCCTCGGTGGTGTGGAAGCCGGTCGCGTCGGTGCTGTCCATGGTGGCCAGCAGGAGATCCTTGACGCCGTCGCGGTTTTCGACCGTCTTGAGGTTCCAGGTGAAGGCGATCAGGTCGCGCCAGAACGACGTCGTGGCGAAGAGGGCGGCTGCCCGGTCGGCGTCCCGGGCCGCGAGCGCGGCCTCGAAGTCGGCGAGCCAGCCGTCGACGCGCTGCCGGGCATCGAGGGCCGCGGCCGGTTCGAGGGTCTGGGTCATGAGCGGACCTCCCCGTCTCGGGCACCGTCATCGTCGGCGGCGCGTTCAGCGCAGCAAACCCCGGCGGGCGGGGTGCGCGTAAGGGTTGCCCTAGGGTTGCATCAGCAGGACTTCGACGCCCGGCGCGAACCGGTACGGGCGGCCGAGCAGGAGGCCGCCGATCAGCTTGCGCAGCCGGGACAGCTCCGCGCGCACGGTCACCAGGTGCGTCCGGTCGCCGTAGAGCGTCTCCGACAGCTGGGCCGCCGACACGCCGGCCGGGCCCGCGGTCGCGATCAGCCGCAGCAGGTCGGCCTGCCGCTTGCCGAGCGGGTGTGTCCACCTCGCCGAGCCTTCGACGATCGCGCGCGGTGGGTCGAGTTCGAGGGTGAGCCTGAGGGTTTCGCGCCGGCTCGGCCGCAGGAGCCAGCCCCCGGGCACCGGTTCGGGCTCGCACGCGCCGATGCCGCGGACCGCGACCGGGACGCCGGGGCGGGGCGCGGCGACGCGGTCGATCCCGTGGACGCCGTGCTGCGCGGCCACCCAGCCGTGGTCGTCGACGACGAGCCCGGTCGTGCTCAGCAGGTGGCCCGACAGCCGGCGCAATGCTTCGAGGCGGGCTTCGTGGCGCTGGTGGAGGATGGCCTCGGCGAGCCGCACCGACGTCCCGACCAGGGCGACGGTCATCGGGTGCACGGTCTCGGCCGGGCCGCTGACGTCGACGATCCCGAGCAGGTCGCCGGTGCGCGGGTCGTGCACGGGGGAGGCGGTGCAGGTCCAGGTGTGGTGCGAGCGGACGAAGTGCTCGGCGGCGAACATCTGCACCGGCGCGGCTTCGGCCAGCGCGGTGCCGATCGCGTTGCTGCCGATCGCGGGTTCCGACCAGGTGGCGCCCTCGGTGAAGCCGAGCGAGTCGGCGCGGTGGCGCACTCGCCGGGCCCCTTCGCGCCAGAGGACGACACCGTCGGCGTCGGTGACGACCATGAGGTGGTGCGCGTCTTCGGCGACCGACGTCAGCGCGCCGCGCAGCTCGGGCAGGACCTCGTTCAGCCGGCAGACCGTCCGCCGCCGTTCGACCTCGGCGGCCCCGACGGGATCGGGGGCGGGCGGCCGGTCGGGGTCGACGCCCTGTGCGGCGACGCGGCGCCAGGACCGTTCGACGAGCCGGCGCGGCGCTTTCGCCGGCGCGCGCCCGGCGAGGACGGCGTCGTGGATGCCGGCGAGCAGCCGGGCGTGCCCGGCGACGTCGGTGCCGGGCCGGACCGCGCAGACTTCGTCGTCCACCGCCACCTCCTGGGCCGGGCTTCACGGTAACCCGGGGGAGCGGGGTCGGGGCAACCTTCGCGCAACCCCCGGCCCGGATGGTCAGCCGGTGAGGCGGGCCGCCGAGCCCGGCAGCTCGCGGTTCGCCTCGTCCAGGCCGCGCGCCACCGACCGGCACGCGCCGCAGCCCGCGATGTGGTCCGCGACCACGCTCGCCCGGCGCGGGGACAGCGCGCCCCGCACCCACGCACCCATCCGGCGGCGCGGCTCGCGGCAGACCGGCTTCTCCGCGTCGGGCACCTGGACCTGCAGGTACGCCTGCCGCAGCCCCTCACGCGCCCGCATCGCCAGCGCCGACACGCTGTTCGGCGACAGGCCCAGCAGCGGCGCCACCTCGGTCGGCGTGTCGCCCTCGGCCTCGGTCCGCCAGAGCACCGTCCGCCACCGGCCGGGCAGCGTGCAGTACGCCGACCACGCGAGCTTCTCGTGCGACCGGTGCAGGGCCAGCTCGTCGGCGCCGCTCGAGCTCGTCTCGGGGACGGTCTCGCACAGCTCGACGCGGCTGCCCTGCCGGCTCCAGCGGCACACCAGGTTCCGCAGCGTCACGACGAGGTAGGGCCGCAGGTCGCCGTCCGGCCCGCCGCCCGCGCGCACCACGGCCAGCACCCGGGCGAACGTCTCGGCCACCAGGTCGTCGCGCTCCGCGGGCTGCTTCGCCCACGCCGCCGCGGTCCGGCGCAGCGGCCCGGCGTGCCGCCGGAACAGGGCGCCGCCGGCGTCGAGGTCGCCCGCGCGGAACGCGGCGAGCAGCACGGCGTCCGGCGGCTCGGCGGCGGCATCCCACATCGGCACTCTCCGTGGCCTGCTGGCACTCAAAGTAAGAGGTACGGCAGTGTACGGCACAGCGGCCCGCGGACGCACTCCGCGCGACGGCCGCCCGCGTCGTCCACAGTGGACTCCTGGTGCGCGATCGCTTTCCCGCCTTTACGATCGCGCCACACGGGGAGCGGGGGAGTGGATGGGCGTCGGCACCTGGCTGGTCACCATCGGCGTCGTCCTGGCGCTGCTCGCGGTCGACCTCGTGCTCGCCGCGGTCCGGCCGCACCGGGTCGGGTTCGGCGAGGCGGTCGCGTGGTCGGTGGGCTACATCCTCGTCGCGGTGGCGTTCGGCGTCTGGCTGACGCTGGCCCACGGCGGCGAACTCGGCACCGAGTACTTCGCCGGCTACATCGTCGAGAAGAGCTTGTCGGTCGACAACCTGTTCGTCTTCGTGATCATCATGACGACGTTCGCCGTCCCGGAGGAGCACCAGCACAAGGTGCTCACGTTCGGGATCGTGCTCGCGTTGATCATGCGGGCGCTCTTCATCGCCCTCGGCGCGACGCTCCTGTCGCTGTTCTCGGTGATGTTCCTGCTCTTCGGGCTGCTGCTGATCTACACCGGCGTCCAGCTGTTCCGGCACCGCGACACCGACCCCGACATCGAGTCCAACGTCATCGTCCGGACGGCCCGCCGGGTCCTGCCGGTCTCCGACGCCTACGACGGCGGCCGGCTGCTCACCCGCGAGGGCGGCCGCCGGCTGGTGACGCCGCTGGTCGTCGTGCTCGTCGCGATCGGCGGCGTCGACCTGCTGTTCGCCCTCGACTCGATCCCGGCCGTCTTCGGCGTCACCGATGAGCCCTTCGTCGTGTTCGCCGCGAACGCCTTCGCGCTGCTCGGCCTGCGCGCCCTGTACTTCCTGGTCAAGGGCCTGCTCGACCGGCTCGTGTACCTCTCGGCCGGGCTCGCGGTGATCCTCGCGTTCATCGGCGTGAAGCTGATCCTGCACTGGGCGCACGTGGACATCGACGCGCGCGTCCCGGAGATCGCCACCCCGGTGAGCCTCGCGGTGATCATCGGGGTGCTGGCCGTGGTGACGGTCGCCAGCCTCGTCAAGACCCGGCGCGACCCCGGGGCGAAGGCGCACCCGGGCTCGCTGACGGCGTCAGACCGCGAAGACCTGTGAGTCGTCGGCGAACGCCTTGAACTCCAGGGCGTTCCCGGCGGGGTCGAGCAGGAACATCGTCCACTGCTCGCCGGGCTGGCCCTCGAAGCGGACGTAGGGCTCGATCACGAACACCGTCCCGGCGGCGCGCAGCCGCTCGGCCAGCGCCTGGAACTCGGGGACGGTCAGGATCAGGCCGAAGTGGGGGACCGGCACGTCGTGGCCGTCGACCGGGTTGTGGACCCGCTCCGGCCCCTTCGGCGCCAGGTGCGTCACGAACTGGTGGCCGTGCAGGTTCCAGTCGACCCAGGTCTCGGCGCTGCGGCCCTGGTCGAGGCCGAGGACTTCGCCGTAGAAGCGACGGGCGGCGGTGAGGTCGTCGACGGGCATGGCGAGGTGGAAGCGCGGGATCGTCATGTCTAAATGTTAACATTACGACATGAGTGCTCAAGTGGCTCCCGCGCGCCGGCGCGGGCTGGCCGACGAGGTCGCCGACCGCATCCGGGACGCGATCTTCGACGGGACCTACCCGCCGGGCGGGTCGCTGCGCGAGGTGGAGCTGGCGGACGCGCTCGGCGTCAGCCGCGGGCCGGTGCGCGAGGCACTCCTCAAGCTGGAACGCGAGGGGCTGGTGCGCGGCGAGTGGCACCGGGGGACGACGGTGACGGCGCTGTCCGAAGCGGACGTCGCCGAGCTGGACAGCCTGCGGGCGGCGCTGGAGCAGCTCGCCGTCACGCTGGTCGTCGATCGCGGGCCCGACCTGGCGGCGGTCGACGCCGTCGTCGCGCGCATGGAGCGGGCGGCCGACGAGCACGAGATGGTCCGCTGCGACCTCGACTTCCACGACGCGGTCTACGCCGCCGCGGGCCACCGCCGCCTGCGCGAAGCCTGGGAAGCGATCCGGTCGCAGGTCCACCTGTTCCTGCTGACCCGGATCGGCGTCGAGTCCGAGGGCTACCTCGCGGGCATCCCCGCCGAGCACCGGGAGCTCGCCGAGGCGCTGCGGGCCGGCGACCGCGACGCGGCTCTCGCCCTCTTCGCCGTCCACCGCCGCCACGCGTTCGACGTCCTCACCGGACGGACTGACTAAGGAGTTGCGTTCGGTCGCCGGCGACCTGACTCGGTCCCGGCGACCGCTCGTGATGGCGCGGCTGCCGGCGTTCTCGGAGGAGGCGTTGGCGCGTCCGCTGGTGACCTGGCTCGGCCCGGCCAGAGGATAGCGACAGCGCGGCCGGGCAGCTGTCGGCCTGGGGCTTCGGCCGGCGGACCCGCGCCGGCGGGTGTTGACGGCGGCGCCGTCCGGCGCGGATCGTGGACCCATGGCGACACGCATGGGCGCGCGGTTCACCGGGGACCTGGCCGCGCTGCGATACGAACCGGTGGCCAAGCGGGTGCGCGCGGTCGCGAATGGACGGACGTTCGCCGCCTCGCGGCGGGCCGTGCTGGTCTGGGAACCGAAACGCGTCGTGCCCTCGTACGCGTTCCCCTTGGCCGACCTGCACGCGACCCTGACCCCGGCCGGCGACGCGACGGCGTCCGAACACCCGGTGCAGCTGGCCGAAGGCGGCCCGCCCGTCCTCGACCCGCGGACCCCGTTCGCCGCGCACACCTGCGCCGGCGAGCCGCTGACCCTCGCCGCGGACGGCGTGACCCTGCCGGGCGCGGGTTTCCGGCCCGCCGACCCCGACCTCGCCGAGCACGTCATCCTCGACTTCGCCGCCTTCGACGAGTGGCTCGAGGAAGCCGAACCGATCGTCGGGCACCCGCGGGACCCCTTCGCGCGCATCGACATCCGGCGCGGCGACAGCCGGGTGCGGATCGAAGTGGACGGTGTCGTCGTGGCCGACTCGGCCGCGCCCCGCATGCTCTTCGAAACCGGCATCACCACCCGGTACTACCTGCCGCGCGAAGACGTCCGGATGGACCTGCTCACGCCGTCGGACACGCGCACCACCTGCGCCTACAAAGGACACGCGACCTACTGGTCGGTGGGTGCGCACCGCGATCTCGCCTGGACGTACGAAGAACCGCTGTCCGACGCCCGCGAGGTCGCCGGGCTCATCGCCTTCCTCACCGAGCGCGTCGACGTCGTCCTGGACGGCGAGCGGCTGCCGCGGCCGGTCACGCCCTGGTCATAGCCCCGATCACCGCCGTACCGGCAGCACGATCGCCGACGGGTGCGCCGGGTCGTGGCGGACCTCCTGGTCCGCGGCGCGCAACGTGGTCGCGGTGGCGTGCGGCTCGCCGGTGCCGGGATTGCGGGCGTAGCGCGGGAACGCGCCGCTGGACACCTGGACGCGGATGCGGTGCCCGCGCCGGAAGCGGTGCGCCGTCGGCCACATCCGCACGGCGACCGCGGCGAGCTCGCCGGCGTCGCGCAGGCTCGTCAGGCCGTCGCAGACGTTGACCGACCGGCCGCCGGGATCGACGTCGCAGAGCCGGACGAAGACGTCGGCGAAGGAAAGGCTGCTGCGGAACCAGATCTCCGCGCTCACGTCGCCGACGACTTCGACGTCGTCGGTGAGCACTGCCGTGGTGTAGGTGAGGACGTCGGCGCGGGCTTCCAGGGCCGCGTTGTCGACGCGGCTGGCGTCCGGGGCCATGCGCACGCCGCCGGCCGCGGGCGTCGGGTCCGCCGGGTCGTAGCGGTAGCGGTCCGGTTCGGACTCCTCGGGGCCGCCGACCGACAGCGTGCCGCCGCCGTGGAGGTGGAACCGTTGCGGCGCATAGCCTTCCGGTGGCCAGGAGGCGAAGTCGCGCCAGGCTTCCTCGCCCATGACGAACAACCGGACCGGCGCGCGCTCGGGTGGCTCCTCGCCGCGGGCGTGCGCGAGCCCGAAGCCGAGCGTCTCCCGGAGCGTCAGGCCCGCGCCCGCGAGCAGGTCGGGCCGCCCGGCGTGGGTCCACGGCCCGACCGTCAGCCGGGGCCGCCGGCCCAAGTCCTGCAGCGTCCGGAAGTCGCGCAGCTGGCCGGGCAGGAAGATGTCGTACCAGCCGCCGATCGCGCTCACCGGCACGGTGACGTCCGCGACGCGCGCCCGGTGGTCGACCGCCGCCCACCGCGGGTGGGTTTCGGGGTGGGCCAGGACGTCCTGGATGTAGTCGGAGCGGTGACCGATGGCGACGACGTCCGCCTGCGCGAGCGGGAGGGTGTTCAGCGCCCGCTCCAGCTTCTTCGCCTGGCCGCGCTGGCGCAGCAGCGCGAACCGGCGCTCCTGGACGGCGACCTGCACGCCCCAGCCGAACGGCGTCTCCAGCGAAAGGCCGTCCTCCCGCAGGAACTCCAGCGTCAGCCCGGATTCGGTGACGTGCGGGACCATCGCCTTCACCTGCGGCGGCAGGCGGTCGGCGACCGCCCACTGGACGTAGCCGAGGTAGCTCGCGCCGACGAGCACCACCGCGTCGCCGAACCACGGCTGCCGCACGACCCAGTCCAGCGTCGCGAGGCCGTCTTCGCGCTCCTGCCGCAGCGGGTCGAAGACGCCGCCGGAGCCGAAGCCGCCGCGCGTGCTCTGGATCAGCACCTGGAAGCCGCGTTCGGCCAGCGGCCGGCCGAACAGCGCGCCGAACGCGCCTTTGCGCCCGTAGGGACTGCGGACCAGCGCGGTCGGCAGGCCGTCCCCGCCGGCGCGGGGCGCCCACCGGTCGGCGAGCAGCTCGGCGCCGTCGGGCATCGGGACGCGCAGGTCGCGCTGGACGGTCAGGCGCCGGGTCGCCGGGGCGGGCAGCCGCAGCAGGCGTTCGAGGACACGGCTGATCACCGGTCGGCCTCCTTCGTGATCGTCGCGGTGACGACCGACCGGATCCGCAGCAGCCGGTCGGTGAACTCGTGCGCGTCGAGCGGGTCCGGCCCGCCGACGACCCAGGCGTTGACGACCGCGCCCGCCCCGCCGGTCAGGAACGTGGCCAGGTCCTCGATCTCCCGCTCGCCGAGCCGGTCGCCGAGCGTGTGGCCGAGGTGCCGGCGGTTGAGCGGGAGGAACAGGCCGGTGAGCGCCTCGGTGAACGCGAAGGCGGACGTCCCGGTCAGCAGCGCGCGGTAGAAGCGCCGGTGGGCGGCGAAGTGCCGGGCCAGGGCCAGGAGCGACGCGCGTTCGTCTTCGGGCAGGTCTGCCAGGAGCTCCCGGCGGACGAGGTCGAGCGCGGCCTCCAGGAGGAGCGCGTCGCGGTCGCCGAACTGCTGGTAGAGCACCTGACGGCTGACGTCGGCCGCCTCGGCGAGCTCCGACACGGACACAGCGGTGGAGTCCCGTCCGGTCACGAGCTCGACGGCGGCCCCCATCAATGCGGCCCGCGACCGGCGCACCCGCCGGTCCTTGACGGGGGCTTCGGTCGTCCAGTCGGCTCGCACGGCTCTGATAATGGACAGCTGTCAAAAAAATGGCAAGTGTTCGGTATCTGTCCGGGCGTCACGCCAGCCCGAGGCCCACAGGTGCGACGGCGGTGCCTCGCCGCGGAACACCGCCGCGTGCCGCCGGGCGAACTCGGCGAAGGTCGTCGGCCGGACGCCGAACTCCTCGTGGGTGCTCAAGTCCACCCGGGACTCTTCTGCGCCAGTCCGTCGCTCGGCGAACAGTTCGTCCATCGCGTCGGCGAAGAAGACGGGAATCCCGGCGGCGAGCAGTTCGGCCCGCTTGGCCGCCGGATCGGCGTCGACGTAGCGGACCGGCCGGCCGACGGCCGCGGCGATCCGCGCGGCGACCTCGGACATCGTCAGCGCCTCGGGCCCGGTCATCTCGTACCGTCCGCCGTCCTCGCCTTCGCCGCGCAGCAGGGCGACGGCGACGCGCGCGATGTCGCCGACGTCCACCGGCGCGAGTTTCGCGTCCCCCATCGGCAGGTTCAGCACACCCCGCCGGATCGACGGGACCTCGCGGAAGTACACCGGCATGAACTGGCTCGGCCGCAGGACCGACCAGCCGAGCCCGGAGCCGGCGAGGTACCGCTCGACCTCGGCGTGCATCCGCGCGAACCGGAACCCGGACTCGTCCCGGCACCCCCGCCCGGACACCTTCACGACGTGCCCCACGCCGGCGCGCTTCGCGGCATCGATGAACGTTCGCTGCGTCTCGACGAGCCGTGCGTCGGCCGAGGAGATCAGCAGGGCCCGTTCGACGCCGTCGAAGATCGCGGGGGCCGGGTCCAGCAGGTCGCCGCGCACGACGTCGACGCTGTCCGGGAAGCCGGCGGCCTTCGCGGGGTCGCGGACGAGTGCGCGGACCGGCAGTCCGTCGGCGACGCAGGCGCGCAGTACCGCGGAGCCGGTCAGCCCGGTCGCTCCTGTCAGCAGGATCATGGGTTTTCCTCTCTCTCGCTCAGTCGGACAACCGAGCCGCCCGAAAGCGATCGCCGAGGCGGGTGCGAGCATGCAGCCATGTCTTCGACCATGCGGGCCTTCGTGCTCACCGGCCCGCGCGAAGGGGCCGTCCAGGAGGTGCCCGTCCCGGAGGCCGTCCCCGGCGAGGTCGTCGTCGACGTCGAACGGGCCGGGGTCTGCGGCACCGACGTCGAGTTCTTCACCGGCGACATGGCCTACCTGCACCAGGGCCACGCCGCCTACCCGATGCGGCTCGGGCACGAGTGGGCCGGCACGGTTTCCGCCGTCGGGGACGGCGTCGATCCCGCGTGGCTGGGCCGGCGGGTCATGGGGGACACCATGCTCGGCGACCGGACGTGCCGCCGCTGCCGGAAAGGTCACCAGCACACCTGCGAGAACCGGCAGGAAGTCGGGATCCGCGGCGGCCGGGCCGGTGCGCTGGCCGAAAAGCTCGCCGTTCCCGCGTGGTCGCTGCACGCCCTGCCCGACGAGGTCGACGCCGTGCTCGGCGCCCTGGTCGAACCCGGCGGTAACGCCTTGCGGGCGGCGCGGGCGGCCGGCGTCGGTCCCGGTGATCGGGCGCTGGTGCTGGGCCCGGGGACGATCGGCCTGCTCACCGCGATGTTCCTGCGTGCCGCCGGCGCCGAGGTCCACGTCCTGGGCCTGGTCGAAAGCGAGCACGTCCGGACCCGCGAGACGCTGCCGGACCTGCCTTTCGACGCCGTCGTCGACGCCACCGACGCGGCCGGCTCGCCCGCGCTGGCGCTGGACCTGGTGGAGCCCGCCGGCCGGGTCGTCTACATCGGACTGTCCGGCCGGCCCAGCACGCTCGACAGCCGCGCGCTGGTGCTGAAGGACGTCACCGCGGTCGGGGTGCTGTCCGCGTCACCGGGGCTGGCCGACACGATCGCCGCCTACGCCGCCGGGACCGTCGACCCGCGGCCGCTCGTCGGGGCGACCGTCGGGCTGGACCGGGTCGGCGCGGTGCTCGCCGGCGAACGGTTCGCCGCGCCGAAGGTGCACGTCGACCCGCGGCGCTAGCGCGGCACGGCCAGGGTCGTCGGGCGGCTGCGCCCGCGCAGGGTGACGTCCTCGGTGGCCTTCCAGCGTTCGGCTTCCTCGGCGGCCGCCGCCTCGACGGCCGTCCACGACGCGAGGAGGCGGTCCGGCGCGTTCTTCGCCAGCTCCGTCAGCCGGGCGGCCTCGTTGACCGGGTCGCCGATCACCGTGTACTCGAACCGGCGCGGGTCGCCGACGTTGCCCGCCACCGCGTCGCCGGTCGCGACGCCGATGCCGGCCGGGCCGTCCGGCACCTCTTCGGCGAGCCGCCGGGCGATCGCGCGCCCGGCGGCCAGCGCGCACGTCGCGTGGTCCGCGAGCTGCGTGGGCGCCCCGAAGACGGCCAGCGCCGCGTCGCCGACGAACTTGTTGACCAGGCCGTGGTGCCGGTCGACCTCGTCGACCACCACCGCGAAGAACCGGTTGAGCAGGCCGACGACCTCCTCGGGCGGGCGGCTCGCGGCCAGCGCCGTCGAGCCGACCAGGTCGACGAACAGCACCGACACCGTCCGGACGGAGCCGCCGAGCGCGGTGCCGGCCCCGGTCGTGCGCATGGCTTCGACGGCGACCTCGTGGCCGACGTGCCGGCCGAACAGGTCGCGCATCCGCTCCCGTTCGGCCAGCCCGGCCGCCATGTCGTTGAACCCGGCCTGCAGCAGGCCCAGCTCGGTCCCGTCGTAGACCGGGATGGCGACCTCGAACTCGCCGGCCCGGACGCGGCCCAGCGCGTCGCGCACCGACGTGATCGGGTTGACGACCGCGCGGGCGGTGAACACGGTGACCAGCAGGCCGAAGCAGAGCACGACCAGCCCGAGCGCGATCACCGACACCGCGAGCTTCGTGGTCGAGACGTCGCCGCGCACCCAGGCCAGCACCGCCGTGACGACGAGCCCGGCCACGGGCACCCCGGTGCCCAGGCACCAGAACAGCAGCATCCGCAGGTTGACGCCGCCGCTGAGCGGCCGCGCCGGCGCGGTCCCGGCCAGCGCCAGCGCGGCGTAGGGCCGCAGGGCGAACTCGCCGAAGAGGTACGCGATCGCGCACACCACGACGCTCGCGAACGCCACGACGAGGAACACCGTCAGCGCGACGGCGGGCTGCCGGAGCACGGCCAGCGCGGCGAACACGAGGGTCGCCACGCCCCACAGGACCGCCTGCATGAGCGTGAGACGCAGGGGGACGCGCAGGCTGGCGGCGCGCTCGGCGTCGGTCGGGTGCCGGCCCTCGGGGGCCCAGTGCAGCGTCCGCAGCGCCCCGCGGGTGCCCCACAGCGTGCCGACGACGACCGCCGACACGACGTAGACCGGCACCGCGATCGCCGTGGTCCGCAGCAGGTCGCCGGACATGCCGGGGGACGGCATGAGCAGCGCCGCAAGCCCGACGACCACCAGCGCGCCGATCACGTTCGTGGAGATGAGGGTGGCGGTCAACAGGCGCTGGACGCGCCGGCGCAATACAGTGACGTCCTGGTCGAGGGGGCCGAGCAGCCCGGAGCCGAACGGGCCGGTCCGGGTGGGCGTGTCGCTGGGTGAGTGCACCGGTTCCCGCCGTTCGAAGCGTTTGAGTGAACGAATGTACACCGAAACGCCGATGCCCCGCGAGCCGGTTCACGTCAGGACGGCCACCAGTGCCGCCCCGAGCAGCACCAGGTAGCCGACGGCGTGCGCGCGGTCCGGGATGGCCGGCGGCCACCGCCGCAGGACGGCGATCGTGGGCAGGGATCCGGCGAGCAGCAGGCCCGCGGCGACCGGGTCGATGGCCGACGGGCCGGGGGCGAGGAGGTAGACGGCCGTGGCCACCGCGGCGACCGGCAGGCTGAGCGGGTTGGCCAGCGCCGTCGCGTCGCTCATCGGCAGGCCGTGGCGGCGCAGCAGCGGCACGGTCAGCACGCTGCCGCCGACCCCGAGGAACGCCGCGACCGCGCCGATCCCGGCCCCTCCCGCGGACGCCGTGCCGCGGCCGAGCGGCCGCGGTGCCCCGCCGGCGAGGAAACCCCGCCGCAGCACGCTGTCCACGATGGTCAGGCCGAGGTAGGCCGCGAACAGCGCGTGCAGGAGGCCGTCGGCGACCCGGGTGGCGGCCAGCGCGCCGAGGCCCGCGCCGAGCGCGACGAAGCCGCCCAGCGGCCAGACGTACCGGCGGCGCAGCCGGTCGGCCCGGACCACGGTGACCGTCGCGATGAGCGAGTTGACCAGCATCACCGCGGCGGACGTCCCGACCGCCACGTGCATCGCCCCCGTCACCGCGTAGATCACCGGCACCGTCACGAATCCGCCCCCGAAGCCGAAGAGCGCGGTCGTCACGCCGGACAGGATCCCGAGTCCGAAAAGGACGGTGAAGGTGGCGGGCACGTGGCTCGACGCTACGGCGCGCGGCCGTGGCGGGCATTCGCCGATCGGCCAGATCCTTCCGAGTTCCGGCCACCCTAGGCTCGAGGGGTGCGCAACGTCCCGATCGACACCGTCGACGACCTCGACCGCGACGTCGTGGCCATCGGCACCGACTACCCGCCCGGTCACGTCCTCGCCGAGCACCGCCACCGGCGGGCCCAGGTGCTCTACGGCGTCACCGGGTCGATGCGGGTCGACACGGCGGACGGGGCGTGGACCGTCCCGCCGCAGCGGGCCGTGCTGATCCCGGCGGGGGTGGCGCACGCGGTGCGGATGGACGGCGTGAGCACGCGCAGCCTCTACGTCGAACCGCGGGCCGTCCCGTGGTTCCCGGCCCGCTGCCGGGTTGTCGACGTCTCGCCGCTGCTGCGTGAGCTGCTGCGCGAAGCCGTCGACGTCGAACCGCGGTACGCCGCGCGCGGGCGGGACGCCGCGGTGCTGCAGCTGGCGCTGCACGAGCTGCGCCGGGCCGCGCCGCTGCCGCTCGACCTGCCGCTGCCCGCCGACCCGGCGCTGCGCCGGCTGTGCCAGGACTTCCTGGCAGCGCCCCGGATCGACGTCCGGCCGGCGGCGTGGGCCGCGCGGCTGCACGTCGCCGAGCGGACGCTGCACCGGCGGTTCCGCGCCGAGACCGGCCTCGCGCTCGCGCCGTGGCGGCGCCGGGCCTGCGTGCTGCACGCGTTGCCGCTGCTGGCCGCGGGCACCCCGGTGGCGGAGGTCGCGGCCGTGCTCGGCTACGCAGGGCCCGGCGCGTTCACGACGATGTTCCACGGCCTGCTCGTCGTCCCGCCGAGCGAGTTCCGCGGCCGTTGAGCCGACGGGTGCGCACCGGATGGATATGTGTTACGGTTGGTAACAGTGAACTCGGGTAACACCTGACGAGGAGGTCGGCGATGACCAGCATCAGCGAACGCGAAGCGGGGACGGCAGCGTCTTCGGACCGCGAGACCACCGCGCGCCGGCTGCTGGACTCGTCGGAGCAGCTGTCCTACGACCCCGTCAAGGAGGTCGACTGGGAGACGCCGCTGGACACGGAGTTCCACGGCGCGAGCCCCGAGTGGAGCACGCTCTACGGCACGTCCTACTGGGCCGACATGACCCCGGAGCAGCAGCGCGAGCTGACCCGCCAGGAGGCGGCGTCGGTGGCCAGCACCGGGATCTGGTTCGAGATGATCCTGCAGCAGATGATCCTGCGGGACTTCTACGCGAAGGACCCGACCGACCCCGCGTTCCAGTGGGCGCTGACCGAGATCGCCGACGAATGCCGGCACTCGATCATGTTCGCCCGCGGCGCCGCCAAGCTGCGTGCGCCCGCCTACCGGCCGCGCCGGTTCGTCGTCGAGGCCGGCCGGATCTTCAAGGCGACCGCGACCGGCGAGGCGGCCTACGCGGCGATCCTCGTGGCCGAAGAGGTCCTCGACGTCATGCAGCGCGACTGGATGCGTGACGAGCGCGTCGTCCCGTTCGTGCGCACCATCAACAACATCCACGTCGTCGAAGAGTCGCGCCACATGAAGTTCGCGCGCGAGGAGACCCGCCAGCGGCTCGAGGGCGCCGGCTGGGTGCGGCGCCAGGTCAACGCGCTGGTCGTCGCGATCGCGTCCTACGTCATCGTCGGCAGCATGTGGAACGCCAAGGTGTACGAGAACGCCGGGCTCGACGGCAAGCGCGCGCGGCGCGAGGCGAAGGCCAACGAGCACCACAAGTCGATGCTGCGGTCGAGCTGCTCCGGGCTGATGGAGTTCCTGCACTCGGCCGGGCTGCTCACCAAGCCGTCGCTGTGGTTCTACAAGCGCGCCAACCTGATCTGACATGGCGTTCGCGATCACCCAGACCTGCTGCGCGGACGCGTCGTGCGTGTCGGTCTGCCCGGTCAACTGCATCCACCCGACGCCGGACGAGCCGGACTTCGGGACGACCGACATGCTCTACGTCGACCCGGCGACCTGCATCGACTGCGGTGCCTGCGCCGACGCCTGCCCGGTCGACGCGATCTTCCCGGCCGGTGACCTCACCGGGCCGCTGAAGGTCTACGAAGAGATCAACGCGGAGTTCTACGCGGGCCGGGACGTCCTCGCCGCGGCGACGGTCGCGCCGAACTTCCACCGCTGGTCGCCGCCGGAGTTCGGCCGCGTCCTGCCGAGCGACTTCACGCCGCTGGACGTCGCCGTCGTCGGCACCGGCCCGGCGGGCATGTACGCCGTCGAAGACCTGTTGCTGCACACCAACTCCCGCGTCACGCTGATCGACCGGCTGGCGACGCCCGGCGGCCTGATCCGCTACGGCGTCGCGCCGGACCACCCGTCGACGAAGAAGATCGGCGAGACCTTCGCGCGGTTCCACGACCACCCGCGGCTGCGGCTGCGCCTGGGCACCGAGGCCGGTCCCGAGCTGGCCGAGCGGCACGACGCGGTGATCTACGCGGTCGGCGCCACGGAGGCCCGCCGCCTCGGCGTCCCCGGCGAAGACCTGCCCGGCAGCCTGCCCGCCGCGACGGTGGTCGGCTGGTACAACGGCCACCCGGACGTCCCGCCGGACGCGGTCGACCTCTCGGCCGAGCGGGTGGTCGTGGTCGGCACCGGCAACGTCGCCCTCGACATCGCCCGGATCCTGACCGCCGACCCGGAGCCGCTGGCCGGCACGTCCCTGGCGCCGGCCGCGCTGGCCCGGCTGCGCTCGAGCAAGGTGCGCGAAGTCGTGCTGCTGGCCCGGCGCGGGCCTTCCGAAGCCGCGTACACGCGCTCGGAGCTGCTGGCGCTGGCCGCCCGCGGCGACCTCGTGGTGGACGCGCACGACCCGCGCGTCGCCGAGGCGATCGACGCGGCCTCGCCGGGGGACAAAGCCGCGCTGCTGCAAGGGGTTCCGCGCGAACCGGTGGACTGGTCGTCGCCGCCCCCGGACGGCGGGCGCCGGGTCGTCCTGCGCTTCCACTCGGCCCCGCTGGAGTTCACCGGCGACACGGAGGTCCGCGGGGTCCGCGTGACCGGTGACGTCGAGATCACCGCCGGCCGCGTGGTGCGGGCGGCCGGGTTCCGGGGTGTCCCGGTGCCGGGCCTGCCTTTCGACGAGGACACCGGGACCGTGCCGAACGACGCCGGGCGGGTCGAGCCCGGGACCTACGTGGCCGGGTGGATCAAGCGCGGCCCGTCGGGGGGCATCGGCGCGAACAAGGCGTGCGCCCGCGAAACGGTCGGCGCCCTGCTGGAGGACGCGGTCGCCGGGCGGCTGCGGACCGGCGGCCGGCGCCGTGCGCGCGGGTTCGGGCGGTCAGGCGCGCGACGGTGAATGGCTGGTGTGGGTGAATTCCACTGTGGACAGCATCGAGGCGTCCGTCGTCGAGCGGCGGCGGCCGAAGGCGAGGACCTTCGCCGGTTCGACCGCGAACACCGCCACGTCGTCGTGGGCGCCCTGCCGGAACCCGTTGTCGGTGGCCTCGTAGACCCAGCTGCCGTCCCACTTGGCCAGCCACGCCTCGGCCAGCCGTTCCAGCCGCGCCCGGTCGGTGACGCGCCGGGCGGCGCCTTCGACCATCACGTCGAGGGCGTCGTCCCAGGAGTCGCGGCCGGTGGTGAGCACGACGTTCGGGTTCGCGGCGAGGTTGAGGTACTTCTGCTCGGTCTCGCCGGTCGCGAAGTGCAGGACGTCGTCGAGCCAGATCGCGACCAGCGGCGTGACGTGCGGCCGGCCGTCGGCGCGCACCGTGGTGAGCCAGCTGATCTGGGCGTTCTCGAGCGCGTGCGCGGTTTCGGCCCAGCCGGTGGCCTCGGTGCCGGGGTCGCTGAACCGTTCGTCGAGCCGGGTTTCCATGGTCACTCCGTTCGTCGGCCGCCGGTGGCGGCCGCGTAGGCGGCGTCCAGGCGCGCGGCGACGGTCGGGCCGCCGGGCGCCGGTCCGCGGCGGGTGCCGAGGTGGGTTTCGCGCAGTTCGTCCATGAAGGCTTCCCACAGCGGCGGACCGCCGTCGGTGAGCACCTGGGCGCGCGCCGCGTACGGGTCGGCCACGGGCAGGTGCCGGACGCCCCACGAGCTGAGCTGGACGAGCACCGGGACCAGGTCGATCGCGCGTTCGGTCAGGCTGTAGGTGACCTTCTGCTTGTGCGACGGGTCGCCGGACCGGGTGAGCAGCCCGTGCTCGACGAGCACGGCGAGCCGGTCGGCCAGCACGTTCGACGAGATCCGTTCCTCGCCGCCGAGCAGCTCGCGGAAGTGCCGGGCGCCGCCGAAGACGACGTCACGCAGGACGAGCAGCGTCCACCGGTCGCCGAAGATCTCCAGCGACAGGTTGATCGGACACCTCGACCGCGCCTCGCGCACTGCTCTCACCTCGGAACTGGTTGCGTTACGAGAGCAGTATTACCCGGCGAAGACCGGTTGTAAACCGCAAGCGGTCAGCCGGCGAGCTGGTGCAGGACGGCGGCCGCCAAAGCCGTCCGTTCCAGCATCCCTTCGACGCTGATGTGCTCGTGCCGGGCGTGCGCGCCGTCGCCGACCGCGCCGAAGCCGTCCAGGACCGGGTGGCCCAACGCGGCCACGAAGTTGCCGTCGCTCGCACCGCCGACCGAACATTCCCGCAGCGTGACACCCAGTTCCGCGGCCTCCTCGCGAGCCAGTTCGTAGAGCCGCGCGATGGCGTCCGACCGTTCCATCACCGGCCGGTTCCAGCCGCCGGTCACCTCGACCGCCGCGCGCGGGTCGTGCGCCTTCAACGCCGCGAGGCCCGCGTCGATGCGGGCCGCCTCGGCCGCGCTGGACACGCGGACGTCGATCTCGCCCGACGCCGCGCCCGCGATCACGTTCTGGCGGGTGCCGCCGGTGACCACGCCGACGTTCACCGTCGTCCCGGCGTCCACATCGGACAGTGCGTGCAGCGCGAGCACCGCCCGGGCCAGCTCGTCGACCGCGCTCGCGCCCTTGGCCGGGTCGAGCCCGGCGTGCGCCTCGACACCCGTGGTGTGCACCTGGAAGAGGCCGACGCCCTTGCGCGCGGTCTTCACCGCGCCGTCGGCGCTCGCCTCGAACACCAGCGTCGCGCGGGTGCCCGCGGAAGCCTCTTCGATCACCGGGCGGGACGCCGGGCTGCCGATCTCCTCGTCGCCGTTGAGGACCAGCCGCACGGCCGGGCGCGGCAGGCCGGCCGCGTCGAGCGCGCGCAGCGCCCACACCGCGTGCACCAGGCCGGACTTCATGTCGAAGATTCCCGGCCCGGTCGCGCGGTCACCGTCCACGGTGAACGGCCAGTTCGCCAGGGTACCCAGTGGCCACACCGTGTCGTAGTGGCACAGGAGCAGCACCGGCTCGCCGGTGCCGGGGAAGTCGTAGACCTTGATGTCGCCGTACCGGCCGCCGTCGACGTCCCGGACGTGGTCGGGTTCGCCGAGGCGTTCGCGAAGCCAACCGTCCACCCAGGACAGTCCGGCGGTCAACGCGGCCTTGTCGTCGCTGGGCGTCTCGATGCCGACGTAGGCGGCGACGTCGGCGAGGAGGTCGTGGCGGTGCGCGCGCACCCATTCGTGCAGTTCGCGGATCACAGCGTTCGCTCCAGTTCGACGAGGTGGTCTTCGGACATCGGCGCGGCGCCCGTTTCGACGTCACGCAGCCGCGTCAGCATCGCCCGCAGCAACGGGACCTCCACCGCGGCGAGCACCGGCGCGTAGTGGTGGTGCACCTCGATCGGGCGGTGCCGGACGGCGATGTCGCGCCAGATGCCGCTGCGGTCCTTCGGCTGGGTCCGCAGCCACGCGACCAGCCGGTCGGTCGCCGCGTCGCGGCCGGACGCACCGGGCAGGTAGGCCGCCGGGTCGAACTGGTCGAACGGCTCCAGGACGCGGTCGCCCGCCGCTTCGAGGACCTCGGCGGCGAGGGCGTGCATGAGCGGGCGGTGCCGGTCGATGAGGTCGGCCATCGGCGCGTCGGCCAGCGCCGTCGTCGTGAGCATTGCGCCGAAGCCGAGCTTCGCCCACAGGTAGCCCTCGACGTTGGCGGTCGCCTTCGCCGGGCCCCAGGCCTGCAGGTCGGCGACGACCTCCTCGACCCGGTCGCTGATCTGCCCGTCCGGCTCGCCGACGACCAGCGCGCCGAGCCCGCCGTCCCGCACGACACCGGGCTCGACGACGTCGGCGAAGAGGTTCACGAACGCGCCGACCGTCCGTTCCGGACCGACGTGCGCGGCGATCAGCCCTTCGTTGAGTCCGTTCTGGAGGGAAACGACGAAACCGCCTTCGGCCAGCCGCGGCGTCAACCACGGAAGCACGGTCTCGGTGGCCTGCGCTTTGACGGCCAGCAGCACGCGGCCGAGCGTGGGCGGGGCGTCCTCCGGCAGGAAAGCCGGCAGCTCCACGGTTTCGTCGCCGTCGGGGCCGCGCAGGGTGAGGCCGCGGTCCGCGATCGCGGCCACGTGAGCCGGGTCGGCATCCACGATGGACACCGGGTGGCCGGCGCGGGCGAGGTGGAACGCGAGCGTCCCGCCGATCGCGCCGCCGCCGACGACGGTGTACGAGCGCCGGTCAGACATGCGTTTCCTTTCCTTGCTGGACGGACGTCTCCCCGTTCCAGTGCAGCGGCAGGCCGGCCGCCCCCGCCGTCGAACCGCCGTCGACGCGCAGGACGGCGCCGGTGATCCAGGCGGCCTCCGGGCCGGCGAGCCAGTACACGGCGTCGGCGATCTCGCGCGGCTCGCCGCGCCGCCCGAGGGGGTTGACCGACACCGCGGCCGCGTAGGCCGCGGTGACCGGGTTGGCGTCGCTGTCGACGGTGACGAAACCCGGGCTCACCGCGTTCACGCGGATGCCGTGCGGGCCCAGCTCGACCGCACAGGCCTTGGTGACCATCTCCAGGGCGGCCTTCGACGTCGCGTAGTGCGCGGCTCCGGGACGCGCCCGGGTGGCCGCGCCGGAGGAGATGTTGACGACGGCGCCGGTGGTTCCGGCTTCGACGTGGGCGCGTCCGAACGCGACAGTCGTGAGCAAGGCGGCGCGCACGTTGACGTCCTGGACGCGGTCCCAGACCGCCGCCGTCAGCTCCAGCAGGGGAGTGGCGGGGTAGATCCCGGCGGCGTTGACGAGGACGTCCACCGCGCCGGCCCGCTCGACGAGCCCCTCGGCGTAACCGGCGTCGGCGAGATCGCCGGGCAGTTCGACGACGTCAGCCGGCAGCCCCGCGGCCACTGTGGACAGTTCCGCCGCGCGGAGATCGGCCAGGACCAAGCGGTCGCCGGCTTCGGCGAACCGGGCCGCGATCGCGGCGCCGATGCCGCCGCCGGCCCCGGTGACGAGCACGGTCCGCACTACAGCTCCTTCCCCTTGGTCTCCGGCATGGTGAGGTAGACCGCGACGCCGATGAGCGCGGCGACGGCGACGTAGACCCACACGAGGTTGCCGAGGTGGTTGGCGTTCAGCCAGGTCGTGACGTACGGCGCGGTCCCGCCGAAGAGCGCCACGGCGAGCGCGTACGGCAGCCCGATGCCGGTCGTGCGGACCTCCGGCGGGAACTGCTCGGCCATGATCACCGCGCAGTTCGCCGAATACCCGACGATCAGGACCAGCCCGATCAGTTCGATGGCGAAGACGCTCCAGAAGCTGTTGCCCAGGAAGTGGAACGCGGGCCAGGCGAACACGACGAACCCGGCGGCGAACGCGGTCATCGTCGCCTTCCGCCCGATCCGGTCCGACAGCAGGCCGCCGAAGGGCAGCAGCGCGATGAACACGACCATGGCGAGGGTGTTGGCCAGCAGCGCGGTCTTGAGCGGGATGCCGGTGGCCAGGTGGGCGTAGGCCGGCATGTAGGACACCCACACGTAGTAGATCAGCGTCCCGGCGATCGTCACGCCGGCGACGCGCAGCGCGGCTTTCGGGTGGTCGCGCAGCATCGCCACCAGCGGGTTGCGCCGGGGTTTCGCGCTGATCTTCCGGAACGCCTCGGTCTCGTGCACCGACACCCGCAGCCACAGCCCGACCAGGCCGAGCAGGCCGGCGAGGCCGAAGGCGAGCCGCCAGCCCCAGCCGCGCAGGTCGGCGTCGGACAGCGTCGAGTTGAGGATGGTGCCCATCAGCGCGGCCAGCAGGGACCCCAGGCCGACCGAGACCTGCTGCCACGAACCGGCGAACGCGCGGCGGCCGGGCGCGGCCGACTCGATGAGGAACGCCGACGACGAACCGAACTCGCCGCCCGCGGAGAAGCCCTGCACGAGCCGGGCCAGCAGCAGCACGATCGGGGCGAGCACGCCGATCTGCGCGTAGGTCGGGGTCAGCGCGATGAGGATCGACGCGCCGGCCATCAGCGAGATGGTGAGCGTCAGGCCCTTCTTGCGGCCCCGGCGGTCGGCGTAGGCGCCGAGCACCGCACCGCCGATGGGCCGCATCACGAACCCGACGGCGAACACGGCCAAAGTGGACAGCAGTGCCGTGGTTTCGTTGCCACCGGCGAAGAACTGGCCGGCGAACACCGGGGCGAAGGTCGCGTAGACGGCCCAGTCGACCCATTCGACGGTGTTGCCGACGGCGCCGGCGACGATCGCCTTGCGCTGGTGAGCCGTCAAGCGGTGGCTGACGACGGTGTCCACAGTGGTCATGGCTGCTCCTGGCGGACGTGGTCGACGATCTGCGCGTGCGTGGCGAACCAGACGCCGCCGTGGCCGGCGATGTGGTCGAGGAGCTCCGCCAGGATCGCGAGGCGCGAGCGGTGACCGATGATGTGCGGGTGCATGGTGAGCTGGAAGAGGCCGCCGTCGGCGTAGGCCGCGTCGAACTCGTCGCGCCAGATGGAGAGCACGCCGCGCGGCGGGGTGTACGGCCGCAGCGAGGCGAACCGGTCCATCATGAAGTACGGCGCGTCGTCGCGGATCCACTCCACCGGCAGCTCGACGATCCCGGTCGGCTCGCCGTGCTCGAGGAGTTCGTAGCAGTCGTCGTCGGCCATCAGCGAAGAGTCGTACGTCAGGCCCAGCTCGCGCGTGATCGCGAGGGTGTGGGCGGAGAAGTCCCAGGACGGCGTCCGGATCCCGACCGGCCGCGTGCCCGCCAGGCCCTCCAGGACGTCGGCGGCGCGGAAGGCGAGGTCGCGCTCCTCGGCCTCGGTGAGTGCGGTGTTGCGCTCGTGGATCCAGCCGTGCAGCGCCACTTCGTGCCCAGCGTCCACATAGGACTTCACTTCGCCCTCGTGCAGCAGCGCCGACACGGCGGGCATGAAGAACGACGCGGGGGCGTTGTACTTGCGCAGCAATTTGAGGATGCGTGGCACGCCGACGCGGGCGCCGTACTCGCCCTGCGCCATCTTGCCGGGCAGGACGTCACCGTCGCGCAGGGACGGCGTCTCGTGGTCGGAGTCGAAGGACAGGGCGACGGCGACCTTCGCGCCGCCGGGCCACGACGCCGGGCGAAGCGTGCGCCCGGCGCGGACGTGTTCGACGTGCCCGCGCCACGTCTGTTCGTCCCACTGCCACGGTCGGTCGGTCATGCGTCCTCCAAGCTGGCGGCGGGCGTAGGGGCCCACGCGCGCTTGAGCGTCGAAACCTGCAGGGTCACGTCGGCCTCCCGGAGCCCGGGCAGCGCGCCGACGACGTCGGTGGTGTGGCGGTAGAGCTCGGCGTAGTGGCGCAGCACGATCTGGCCGACGAGGTTGAACCGCCCGGTGGTGGCGGAGAGGTACTTCGTGCCGGGGTGGGCGGCGAGCTGCTGCCCGGCGCGGTCGAGCTCACCGGGGACGATCGACAGCCAGAGCATGAACTCCAGGGCGTAGCCGAACATGGCGGGCTCGGCGAGCGTCCGGAACCGCAGGCAGCCGCGCCGCACCAGCGAGTCGACGCGGCGGGCCACAGTGGACTCGCTGGTGCCGACCAGTTTGGACACTTCCTTGAACGGCAGCCGGCCGTCTTCGCCGAGGGCGGCGCAGAGGGCGAGGTCGAGCTCGTCGAGCTGCTCGGGCGGGCGTTCCCAGTGCTGTTCTTCGAACGGCCGGACGTCACCGCCGCGCAGGTCCTTCGCGGCGTCGGGGGTCAGCTCGCCGGAGTCCCAGTCGTGGTTGGAGGTGAAGGTCCGCATGACGGCGAAGGTCTCGGCGTCCCGGATGGCTTCGGCGGCGGGGAAGCCGTTCTCCTGCAGGCCGGCGATGTCGGCGTAGGAGGGGAGGACGAACTCGGCGGAGCAGTCGGCGCTCCCGGCGAGCACGCTGGCGTACCGGACATCGGGCCGGGCGGCGAGGGCATCGGCGACGGTGGCGGCGGCGCCGGGCCGGCACTTCAGCCGGGCGATGACGGGCACGCCGAGGCCGCAGCGCAGGACATCGACGACACCGATGACCCGCAGGCGCCCGCTCTCGGTGAGCTTTTCGGCCCGCCGCAGCACGGTGGACTCACTGGCCCCGACATGCCGGGCGACGGCACCCCAGGACGCCCGGCCGTTGAGCTGCAGAGCCGCCACGATGCGGCGGTCCAGCTCGGAGGTCTTGGCTTCGTTCTGCACAGGAGGCATCCTGAATGCAGGAAAACGTCAAGTCAAGGGGTGGCGATGCGGGAAAGTTGCAAATTGGGTGCTTAGTCGATCGGGAGCACCGGTGTCTGGGCCGCGAAGGCGTCGGCGGCCGCCAGGTCGAACTCGCCGTGGTCGCTGCCCAGCCCCTGCGCGACCAGGCCCGCCGCCGCGCAGCCCAGCACCGCGGCCTGCCTCAGTGACCGGCCCAGGCCCACGCCGCGGAGGAACCCGGCCGAGAACGCGTCGCCGCAGCCGGTCGTGTCGACCACCGGAACCTCGAACGCCGGCACCGCCAGTGTCGAGGCGGGGGTCACCACCAGTGCTCCCCGCGTACCGCGCGTGACCGCGACGCACCCGACCCCGCGTTCCAGCAGGGCGTGGGCGCCGTCTTCCAGGGAGACCGCGCTCGTCAACCCCAGCACCTGCTCCTCGTTCGGCAGCAGGTAGTCCACAGAGGACAACGCAGGGTCGATCCAGGCGAGCACCCCCGGGTCGCCGGGCGCCAGCAGGTCGGCGGACGTCACCACGCCGGCGGACCGAGCCGGGCCCAGCAGGGAAGCCGCCGCGGCGCCGCCCATCAGCTCCGGCCCGCCCAGGTGCAGATGGGTCATGCCGGCCAGCGACGCGGCCGGGAACTCCGACGGCACGTAACCCAGGTTCGCACCCGGGACGTGGAACGCGGGCCGGCTGCCGTCGGGACGGATCGGGAGCACCGACGCCGACGTCTGCACCCCGGAACGCCGCAGCACCAGCGACGTGTCGACGCCGTACTTCGCGAGCATCGCCAGCAGCAGGTCGCCGATCGGGTCGTCGCCCACCGCACCCGCGGAACGCACGTCGGCGCCGAGCTTCGCCAGCGTCACCGCCGTGCCCGCCGCCGTCCCCGCCGGGCCGAAACGGATCTGCTCCACCAGCGCCGCGCCCTGGCCCTCCGGGATCGCCGACACCGGCCGGACCTGCACGTCGAACACGTGCGCCCCCAGCGTCACGACGGTCTGCGTCACTCGTCCTCCAGCCGCCGCGGACGGCCGTAGCCGTGCCGGCCCGCCGCGGTCACGACGGCTTCCTGCTGCACGTCGTCCAGCGCCCGCGGCACGCCGAGCGTCGCCGCCCGGACGTACAGGCCGCACGCCCACTCCAGCAGCAGCGCGTGGTCCATCGCCGCCTCCAGGGTCGGGCCGTGGACGATCGCGCCGTGGTTGGCCAGCAGCGCCGCCGCCTTGCCCTCGAGCGCCGCGAGGGTGCCCGCGGCCAGCTCCGCCGACCCGAACACCGCGAACGGCGCGACCCGGACGGACCCGCCCAGCGCGAGCTGCTGGTAGTGCACGCACGGCAGCTCGTCGAGCACCAGGGACACCGCGGTCGCGTGCGGGGAGTGCGTGTGCACCACCGCGCCGGCGCCGTAGCGCCGGTAGATCCCCAGGTGCAGCTCCAGCTCCGACGTCGGCGCCAGCTCGCCCTCGACGACCGCGCCGTCGAGATCGACGACCGTGACGTCCGCCGGCCCGGCCGTGCCCAGCACGACACCCGTCGCGGTCACCGCCACGTGGTCGCCGGTCCGGACGCTGACATTGCCCGCGGTGCCGATCAGCAGGCCCTCCGCGGCGAGGCCGTTGCTCGCCCGGGCCACCGCCCGCCGGGCGTCGTCGAGCACCGAACTTCCTGCTGCCATGGTCCGAGGCTAGGATAAACCCGAAACAAAGTCACGTTCAGGTTTGGAGAGCGCATGCCGCGGCGAGTACCGCGCCAAGCCCGGGCTCGCGAGAAGCTCGCCCGGGTGCTGGAGGCCGCGGACCGGCTGCTCGCCGAAGAGGGCGTCGAGGCGCTGACGACCACCCGGGTCGCCGCCGCGGCCGGCGTCTCCGTCGGGACGCTCTACCAGTACCTCCCCGACCGCGACGCCATCACCGAAGCCCTGGCCGACGGCTACCTCGCCCGCCTCGAAGACCTGATGACGGCATTCACCGACCAGGCCGCGCGGGAGACCTGGGAAGACCCCGTCGGCCTGCTGGTCGACGCCTTCGCCGCGCTCTACCGCGCCGAACCCGGCTTCCGCGCCCTGTGGCTGGGCCGCGGGCTCACCGAGGCGACGCGGGAGGCGGACGTCGCCCACAAGCGCGTGATGGCCGCCGGGGTGCACCGCGTGCTCGTCGCCCAAGGCCGGCTCCGGGACGACGAAGCGGCCGCGACGGCGTGCCGCACCGCGTTCCTGGCCGCCGACGCGGTCATCCAGGAGGCGTTCCGCGCCGACCCCGACGGCGCCGCCGCGCTGCTCGACCAGCTGAAGGCGATGCTGCGGGCCTATCTGGAGCGGCTCGTCTAGGCTCGCGGACATGCCCGACACGCAGTACGAAGACCTGCTCCGCCACGTTCTCGACACCGGCGCCCGCAAGGCGGACCGCACCGGCACCGGCACGCGGTCGATCTTCGGGCACCAGCTGCGCTATCGCCTCGACGACGGCTTCCCGCTGATCACGACGAAGAAGGTCCACTTCCGGTCGGTCGCCTACGAGCTGCTGTGGTTCCTGCGCGGTGAGCGCAACGTCCGGTGGCTGCAGGACAACGGTGTCACGATCTGGGACGAGTGGGCTGCGCCGGACGGCGACCTCGGCCCCGTCTACGGCGTCCAGTGGCGGTCGTGGCCGACCCCGGACGGCGGGCACGTCGACCAGATCGCCGAGGTGCTGCGCACCCTGCGTGAGAACCCGGACTCGCGGCGGATCATCGTGTCGGCGTGGAACGTCGGCGAGATCCCGCAGATGGCGCTGCCGCCGTGCCACGCGTTCTTCCAGTTCTACGTCGCCGACGGCGAGCTCTCGTGCCAGCTGTACCAGCGCAGCGCCGACCTGTTCCTCGGCGTGCCGTTCAACATCGCCAGCTACGCGCTGCTCACGCACATGATCGCCGACCAGGTGGGCCTGCGCCCCGGCGACTTCATCTGGACCGGTGGCGACTGCCACATCTACGACAACCACGAAGAGCAGGTGCGCAAGCAGCTCGCCCGCGACGCGCGGCCGTTCCCGACGCTGAGCCTGAAGGAGGCGAGCAGCCTCTTCGAGTACACCTACGACGACATCGCGCTCGACGGCTACGACCCGCACCCGGGCATCAAAGCGCCGGTGGCGGTGTGATCGGGCTGGTCTGGGCGCAGTCGGCGAACGGCGTCATCGGCCGCGACGGCACCCTGCCGTGGCACCTGCCGGAGGACCTGAAGCACTTCCGCACGCTGACGGCGGGCGCGACCGTCCTCATGGGACGCCGCACGTGGGAGTCGCTGCCCCCGCGGTTCCGGCCGCTGCCGGGCCGGCGCAACCTGGTGCTGTCGGCCACCCCGCAGGAGGGCGTCGAGACGTTCCCGGACCTGGCTCCCGCGGTGGACGCGGTGTCGGGTGACGGCTGGGTGATCGGCGGCGCGGCGGTGTACACGGCGGCGCTGCCCTTCGCGGACCGGATCGTCGTCACGGAGATCCGGGAGACGTTCGAGGGTGACACGCGGGCGCCGGACGTCGGCCGGGCGCCGGACGCCACGGGCGAGTGGCAGGAGTCGTCGACCGGGCTGCACTACCGCTTCCTGACCTGGGGCTAGCGTGCGCACTCCGCGCACCGGCTCGCCGTGCTCGGGCTGGTCGTCATCGACCTGAAGACCGCCCGCTGAGCGACTTTCCACCATCCGCCGGTTGACGCGGGAATCGCCGGAGGTCAACAATTCACCCGTAGCCCGGAATGTTAACGCTAACACTTTCGACGACGAAGTCGGAGCCCTGCCATGAAGCTGCGCCATGCGTTGTCCGTGCTCGTGCTGCTCGCCGGAACGCTCCTCGGTGCGGGGACCGCGAGCGCCGCGGAAGCCCCGGTCCCGGCCCCCGCGATGGGCTGGGCGTCCTGGAACTCCTTCGCCGCCAAGATCGACTATTCCGTCATCAAGGCCCAAGCCGACGCGCTGGTCTCGGCCGGCCTGAAGGACGCCGGGTACACCTACGTCAACATCGACGAAGGCTGGTGGCAGGGCACCCGCGACAGCGCCGGGAACATCACGGTGGACACCGCCGAGTGGCCCGGCGGCATGCAAGCGATCGCGGATTACCTGCACGGCAAGGGGTTGAAGGCCGGGATTTACACCGACGCCGGGCGCGACGGCTGCGGCTACTACTTCCCGACCGGGCGCCCCGCCGCGCCCGGGAGTGGCAGCGAAGGCCACTACCTGCAGGACATGCTGCAGTTCCAGCGCTGGGGCTTCGACTTCGTCAAGGTCGACTGGTGCGGCGGCGACGCCGAGGGCCTCGACCCGGCGAGCACCTACCGCGCGATCAGCGACGCCAACCGCGCCGCGACCGCGCAGACCGGCCGCGCGCTCGCACTGTCCATTTGCGACTGGGGCCGGAAGAACCCGTGGAACTGGGGCGCCGGGACGGCCCCGATGTGGCGCACCAGCACGGACATCATCTACTACGGCCAGAGCGCGACCCTCCCGCAGGCCCTGACCAACTTCGACCAGGCGCAGCACCCCGTGTCGCAGCACACCGGGTACGTCAACGACCCCGACATGCTCACCGTGGGCATGCCCGGGCTGACCGCCGCGCAAGGCCGGACGGAACTGGGCATGTGGGCGATCTCCGGCGCGCCGCTGCTGGCGGGCAACAACCTCGCGACGATGAGCGCGGAAACGGCGAGCATCCTGAAGAACCGGGAACTCATCGCCGTCGACCAGGATTCGCGTGGGCTGCAAGGGATGAAGGTCGCCGAGGACGCCGCGGGCCTGCAGGTGTACGGCAAAGTCCTGAGCGGCGCCGGGAAACGCGCGGTGCTGCTGCTCAACCGGACGTCCTCGGCGGCGACGATGACCGCGCGGTGGGCCGACCTCGGGCTGACGACGGCCTCGGCGAAGGTGCGGAACCTCTGGGCCGCCACGGACAACGGCAGCTACGCCACCGGCTACAGCGTGAGCGTCCCGGCGAACGATTCGGTCCTGTTGACCGTCCAGGGCACCGACGCCGCGTCCACGCACGGCACGACGATCACCGCGGCCGCCACGGGCCTGGCCGTCGCGACCTTCACCTACAGTGCGACGACCACGCAGACCCCGGCGCTCGCGGTGAACGGCCAGCAGCCGACCGTCGTCGCGTTCCCGGCGAACGGGGGAGCGGCCAAGACCGTCTCCGCGATCGTCTCCCTGGGCAAGGGAACGAACTCCTTGACGTTCTCGGGGACGTCGCCGCAGCTCACCGACGTCGCGATCCTGCCGCTGCCCGGCACCGACGGCGTCCAGGTGGCCGGCACGCAGTCGGGCCGCTGCCTCGACGTGAACGACAACAGCATCGCCAACGGCGTCCAGACCCAGCTGTGGGACTGCGCCGCGGGGCCCAACCAGACGTGGGCGCCGGTGCGTGGCCAGCTCGTCGTCAACGGCACCAAATGCCTGGACGCGTACAACAACGGCACGGCCAACGGCACCGCGGTCGTCATCTGGGACTGCAACGGCCAGCGCAACCAGCAGTGGACGTTGAACAGCAACGGCACCATCACCAACGCGCTGTCCGGGCTGTGCCTCGACGCGAGCGGCGCGGCCACCGCCAACGGCACGAAGATCATCCTCTGGGCCTGCGGCGGCGGGGCCAACCAGCAGTGGACCCGGCGGTGACCCCGCGGCCGCCGAACCGAGCCTCATCCCGTACTTCCCCGTCCCCGACACCGATCGAGGTCCCGATGTCCAGAACCCCCGTCCTGCTCAGTGCGATCGTCGTCCTGGCAGGCCTCACGGTCGCCCCGGCGGCGGCCGCCGGCCACACCCTGGTGGTGGACGCCGCGGCCGCGTTCCGGCCGGTGACGCACGCCGCCGCGGGCGGCCTCTACGCGCTGGCCGAGAACAGTCGGCCGGCCGACTCGACGTTGCTGCCCCTCAAGCTCAACACCCTCACCCAGCCGCCGCCGGGCGTCGGGCAGAAGCCCAACGGCCAGCCGCCCGGTGGCGACGCGCTGCTGGTCGCGCCGCAGGCCGACCGGGTCGGCGCCGCCCAGGTGATCCGGCTGCCGGACATCTACCCCGACTTCCCCTACAAGTGGGTGAGCTGGGACGACTGGCTCTCCAAAGTGGACACGATGGTCTCGAAGCGGCTGGCGGCCACGTCGGTGAGCAACGTCGCCGCGTGGGAGATCTGGAACGAGCCCGACGGCACGTGGAACACCGCCGCGGCGGGTGACTTCAACGCCGGGTGGGCGCGGACGGTCCAGCGGATCCGGACCCGTGACACGGTGACCCCGGTCGCCGGACCCGGCTACTCGAGCTGGAACACCGACCGGATGCGGGCGTTCCTGACCGCCGCGAAGAACACCAACACCGTGCCGGACATCGTTGTCTGGCACGAGCTGGGCCACAGCAGCGCGTCGATCGCGGCCGACGTCTCGGCGTACCGCGCGGTGGAGTCTTCGCTCGGCATCAGCGCGCGGCCGATCCTCATCAACGAGTACGCCTGGACCGACGAGGTCGACGTGCCCGGGCGCGTGGCGAACTACGTCGCCAAGCTGGAACGCGCCGGCGTGGCGGGCGCCGACCGGGCGTTCTGGTACGAGTACGGGACCGTCAACGGGCTGGTCGTCAACAACACACAGCCGACCGGGACGTGGTGGCTGTACAAGTGGTACGGCGACATGGCCGGCTCGATGGTGACCACGACGCCACCGGCGCAGACCGGGCTCGACGGGTTCGCTTCCTACGACGCCACCCGCAACCGCGTCGACGTCGTCTTCGGCGACGAGGCCGGGACCAACTCGGTGCGGGTGACCGGGATCAGCGGCACGGTCCGCGTCACCCTGGAGTCGACGCCGTCGTCGGGCCGGTTCACCGCCGTGACCGCGCCGACCGCGATTTCGACGTCGACCTACACCGTCTCGAATGGACAGATCACCGTGCCGGTGCCGAACATGTCCGCGACGAGCGCCTACCACCTGGTGGTCGAGCCGGCGAGCGGCGTGCCCGCGTACCAGCAGCGGTACGAGGCGGAGAACGCGTCGGTCTTCCGCGCGCAACGGCTGTCGAGCACGACCGCGTCCAACGGTGGTTACGTCGGCCGCATCGACAACTCCGGCGACTCCCGCGACGACAGTTACGTCGACTTCGTCGTGAACGTGCCGAGCGCGCGGGCCTACACGATGACCATCGGCTACGCGAACGGCACCGGCGCGACGTCCACCCAGGGCCTGGCGTACAACGGCGGCGCCTGGTCCACGGTGAGCTATCCGCCTACCGCCGGCTGGGGCCGCTTCGGCACGGTCTCCACGTCGGTCAGCCTCCACGCGGGCTACAACGTGATCCGGCTGGCCAAGGGCGCGCCGTTCTTCGCCGGCGGCACCGGTTACGCCGAACTCGACTACCTCCAGCTGAACTGAACCAGCGGCCGGGTCACCCGAGCCAGTGCGAGAGTGGCAGCCCGGGCACCCGGCGGCCGCGGTGGCCGGTCGTCTCGCGACCGGCCACCAGCGCGTTGAGCACCGCCTCCTCGACGGCCTGCACGACCGCCTCGAAGAACGGGTCGATCCGGCCCCACGGCACGAACCGCAGCGTTTCGTACTCGGCTTCGGCCGTGCGCGGGAACGTGCTGGTCAGCGCGCCCGGGTTCGCCGTGCTGAACGCGAGGAACAGGTCGCCGGAGAAGTGCGAGCCCGTCGTGCCGGTGCGGGCCAGGCCGAGCGGGACGCGGCGGGCGAGCGCCGTGCACTGGCCCGGCAGCAGGGGCGCGTCCGTCCCGACGACGACGATCACCGAGCCCGCGCCGGCCGGTGCGGCCGCCCACTCTTCCATCGGGTTGTCCGCCGTCAGCGCGAGCCCGGCCGGCGAGCCCGCGACGGTGAGTTCGCGCCGGCTGCCGAAGTTGGCCTGCACCAGCACGCCCACCGTGTACTCGTCCGCGCCGTGGGCGACGGTCCGGGACGCCGTGCCGGTGCCGCCCTTGAAGCCGTAGCAGGTCATCCCGGTGCCGCCGCCGACCGAGCCCTCCGCGATGGCACCCGGGCGGGCCGCGTCGATCGCCGCGACCGCCTGTCCACTGTGGATGGTCGGGGCGTTGATGTCGTTGAGGTAGCCGTCCCACGTCTCGGCGACCACCGGGAGCAGCCACTCCGCCGCGACGTCCGGCCGCTCGCGCGCCACCCAGTCGATGACGCCGCGGTGGCACGGCCCGACGGCGTGGGTGTTGGTGATCAGCACGGGCAGGGTGAGCGACCCGGTCTCGGCGAGCCACGCCGTGCCGGTCATCTCGCCGTTGCCGTTGAGGGAAGACGTCCCGGCCGCGCACGGGACGGCGAAGCCTTCGCGGCCGCGGGGGAGGACCGCGGTGACGCCGGTACGCACGGATTCGCCCTCGACCAGCGTCGTGTAGCCGACTTCGACGCCGGGGACGTCGGTGAGCGCGTTGTGCGTGCCGGGCCGGCCGGGCAGCGCGATGCCCAGGTCGCGGGCGCGGGTCATCGGAGGTCCTCCAAGGTACAGGCCGTTTCGGCGTAGGACAGCAGCATCGCTTCGGCGGTGGCCCGCTCCAGCGTCGGCACGGCCTGGGTGAGGTGCAGGCCGTAGCCGTCTTCGAGGGCGACGAGGTTCCGCGCGATCGCGACCGCGTCGGCGGTCAGGGTGAACTCGCCGGTCGCGGCACCGGCCTCGAGGATCCCGGTGTAGATCCGCACCTGCCGCTCGTACAGCGCGACGTGCCGGGCGGCGTACGCGGGGTCGCGGCGGGCGATCGTGCCGAGCTCGTAGAGCAGGACGCACAGTTCGTCGTCCGGTCCGCTCGGCAGGCCGCCGCGGATCGTGGCGAGCAGCCGGTCCCGCGGAGTCCCGTGCCGGGCGGACTCCTCCCGTTGGGTGCAGAAGCGTTCGACGGCTTCGTGCTGCACCTCCTGCAGGAGGTCGGTGAGGGTGGGGAAGTAGTAGAGCACCGAGCCCGAGGAGAGGCCGGCGCCGTCGGCGATGTCCCGCAGCCGGAGGTTGAGGACCCCGCGTTCGACGACGGCGCGGCGCGCCACCGCGATCAGCTCGGCCCGCCGCTCGGGGGCCCTGCTCGGTCGTGCCATGCGGGTCATTCTTCGAAGGATCTTCGAAAAAAGCAAGCTCTTGACTTGTTGCTGGTGAGCGCCTTTGATGCGTGGTCACCTGGTTGTTCGAAGGAGCTTCAAAGAACTGGAGGCCCGCTCGTGACCACCCCCGCCCTCCGCCGCGGCCTGCGCACGCTCGGCACCCTGCTCATCACGCTCTCGGCGATCAGCCCCGCGTCGTCGGTGTTCATCATCGCGCCGGGGGTGCTCACCGGCGCCGGCACCGGCGCGTTCCTCAGCTTCGCGGCCGCGGCGGTCGTCGGGGTGTTCATGGCGTTCGTCTACGCGGAGCTCGCGTCGGCGTTCCCGCTGGCCGGCGGCGAATACGCGATCGTCGCGCGCACGCTCGGCCGGCTGCCCGGGTTCGCCGTGCTGGGCCTGATGATCATCACGCAGGTGCTCATCGTCGCGGTGATCGCGCTCGGCGTCGGCACCTACCTGAGCGTGCTGTGGCCGGGCCTGCCCGGGCCGGCGGTCGCCGCGGCGACGTGCGTGCTGGCCGCCGTGGTCGGCGTGTTCGACATCAAGCTGAACGCGTGGGTGACCGGCGTCTTCCTCGCCATCGAGATCCTCGCGCTGGTGGTGGTGAGCGCGCTCGGGTTCCTGCACCCGGCCCGGCCGTTCACCGACCTGATCGCGCACCCGGTCGCCGCGGACGGCGGCCCGGCGACCGTCGGCGCCATCGCGATCGCGATGGCCGTGGCGATGTTCGCCTACAACGGCTACGGCTCGGCGGTCTACTTCGGCGAGGAGACGCAGGACGCGCCGCGCGGCATCGCCCGGGCGATCCTGCTGGCGCTGGCGATCACCGTGGTCGCCGAGCTCGTCCCGGTGACGGCGGTCCTGCTGGGCGCCCCGGACCTCGGGCAGCTGTTCGGCGCGGACAACATGCTGTCGGCGTTCATCTCCGCCCGCGGCGGCGGCACCCTCGACACGGTGATCAGCCTCGCGGTGGCGCTCGCGATCGTCAACGCGGTGCTGGCGATCGTGCTGATCAGCTCCCGCCTGGTGTTCAGCAGCGGCCGCGACCGCGCCTGGCCGGGCGCGATCAACCGAGCGCTGTCGGCGGTCCACCCGCGTTTCGGCACCCCGTGGCTGGCGACGATCGGCACGGGCATCGTGGCGGCGCTGTTGTGCTACGTCGACCCGAAGCTGCTGCTGGTGGTGACGAGCACCTCGATCGTGGCGGTGTACGCGGCCCTTTGCCTGGGAGCGCTCAACGGCCGCCGCACGGGCACGACGGCACACGCGCGCTACCGGATGCCGTGGTTCCCGGTCGCCCCGATCCTGGCGCTGGCGGTGCTGGTGTTCGTGGTGTACCAGAACCTGCTGGACCCGGCCGTCGGCCGGCCGAGCTTGATCGTGACGGCGGGGATAGTCGTGCTGGCGGCGGTGTATTACGGCGTGGTGCTGCGCCGCCGCGGGGGCTGGCAGCTCGCGGAGGACGTCGTCGACGAGGACGAGCGTCGCCGCGTGAAGTAGTCGCGAAGCGGCCCCGGGGACGATCGTCCCCGGGGCCGCTCACCGGCGGTGGATCAGAAGCCGTAGATCGTTTCGTAGACCCGTTGCTGGTTCGTCGCCACGAGGCCGTTGGCCCACAGCGAGTTCACGCGGCTGCGCTCGGCCGCGTTCGGCACCGCGTTGGTGCACGACGGGCCGGGGCCGCCACCCGACATCAGCTCCGAGCACGGGCCCGAGTAGTGGTCCGGCAGCCCGAGGGCGTGGCCGGTCTCGTGCGCCGCGATGCGGGTCGGGTTGTACTGGCGGGCCTGGGTGTAGTCGATGAAGATGGTGCCGCTGCCGTGCCCGTTGGTCGAGGCGTAGGAGCCGCGCGGGTCGTTGCCCTCCGTGTAGCGCAGGCTCGCGCCGGAGTTGCGCTCGACCAGCCTGACGTTGGTGACGCTGTTGTTCCAGTTGGCGGCACCCGCGTTGATCACCGACCGGAACGACGGCGCGCTGGCGGTGCTGTAGTAGACCGTCGTGACGGCGGCTTCCTGCTGGGTGGAGGCCGGCGCGGCGGACGCGGTGCCCGCGGCGATCGGCGTCACGGCCAGGGCCAGCGCGACGGCGCCGGCCAGAGCGAACTTCCTCGACATCGGAAGACTCCTCGTGGGGGGACGGGGATTTGCCGGATTTGCGCGCGCTGTCGAGAATTTACCGGCTGTCAGCCAGCCCCGGAGCCGACTTCCGTAGGGCGCTGCCAGTGGTGATTTACCAACACTATTCGCGGGTTGACAAAGCCTCGCTGACATGACCAGGGCCGGCTTCCGGGGTCAACACTGCGGTTCGTAAGGTCGATCCGGCACATAACGGCTCCACTCGGCATCGGTGATCCGCTGGCCCACGGCGGCGCAGATTCGGGTGGCTGCGCGGGCCGGGTCGGTCTCCCACATCCGGATCGCCTTCTCCGCGGTTCCGGCGGTGAGGGTGTGCCCGTCCGGGGCGAACTCGACCACGAACACGGAGTCCTGCGCGGCAGTCAGGGTCGCCAGCCACCGCGGCGCGTCCGGAGTGGTCACGTCCCAGGTCCAGACTGTGTGGTCGTACCCGCCCGCCGCCAACGTCTTGCCGTCAGGACTGAAAGCCACCGAGTACACGTAGTTGGTCGCGCCCACCAAGGGATTGCCGAGTGTGCGGGGTGCGTGCGGATCAGCGAGGTCCCACAGGCGGACGGTCTTGTCCGCGCTGCCCGCCGCGACGACTTTTCCCTTCGGGGCGAATACGACGGAGTGGACGTAGCTGTCGAAGCCGGTGAGCGGCGGAAGCGGCTGCGGCGCCCGAGGACGGCTGATGTCCCAGAGCCAGATCTTTCCGTCGAGGCTGCCGGCCGCCAGAAGGGTGTCGTCGTCGCTGAATGAGAGGGAGTAGACGCTGTTGCCCGGCCCGCGCAGGGTCGTCACCAAGGTGGCCGATCGCTGGTCGTTTACGTCCCACACGGTGACGGTCCGTTCATCGGTGCCGACCGCCAGCAGCCGGCCGTTCCGGCTGAACTCCACGGTTTCGACCAAGCTGCCGGCGGCGTGCAGGGGCGGGCCAAGCGCCCGGGGAACGTCGGGATCGGAAACGTCGAAGAGAACGACGTAACCGTTGTCGAGCCCGGTCGCGGCGGTCCGGCCGTCGGGACTGACGGCCACCGACCCGGAGAAGTTGTCGCCGGGGTGGGAGTTCACCAGGGGCATCCCGCGTCGCACCGGTCGCGCCGGGTCCGTCGTGTCCCACAGTTCCGTCGTGTTCGGCAGGAGGCCCGCGCTGGTGATCAGGGTGTCGTGGTTGCCCGCGTACTCCAGGGAGAAAACGCTGTTCGCGCGGTTCCCGATCCGCTGCCCGGGCACCGGCCAGAGTCGGGTGACGCCGTCGGCCGCCACGGTCGCGAGCACTGCGCCGTCGTCGAGGAACTCGACGCCGGTGACCGGTCCGGGGTGCGGCAGCGACACGATCACCCGGCCCGTGGTCCGGTCCCAGATGCGAACCGAACTGTCGGAGCTGCCTGCCGCGAGTGTGATCCCATCCGGGGCGAAGGCGATTCCGTTGACCCGGCCGGTCGCTCCGGCCAACGGAGGGGCGGGCACCGGGCGGTGGATGTCCGCGAGATCCCACGTATAAACGTTCTTGTCGGCGCTCCCGGCGGCAAGTGTGCGGCCGTCCTCGGAGAAAGCGATGCTCAGCACCTTGCTGGTCGCCCCGCCGAGTGCGGGCCCCAACGGTACCGGTCGGGTCGGCGTGGCGACATCCCAGAGCCGGACAGTGCGATCCGCGCCGCCCGCGGCCAGTGTATGGCCATCCGCGGCAAAACCTACCGCCTGGACGAAGCCGGCGAAGTCCGTCAACGTGGCCAGCAGGGCGGGCCGGGTCCGATCCACGGTCGAGAACAAACGCACGGTTTCGTCCGCCGATCCGATCGCCAGCAGCGTGCCGGCGGGGTTGAAAGCGGCCGAGTAGATCGTGTTGCCGAACCCGGTGAGCGGATCGCCGAGCGGCACCGGATTCGACGGTGTCGTGACGTCCCACAGCCGCACCCGGCGATCGCCTCCCCCGGTGGCGAGGACATCGCCGGGCTGCGAGAAGGTGAGCGTGAAGATCGTGTCGTCCGCCGCCGGGAACGGCGGGCCCGCGCGGACGGGCAGTTCGCCGGGGTTACGAGTCCACAACTGGACTTGCCGTCCGGTGCCGGCGGTCGCGAGGAGAGTACCGTCCGGCTTCGCGGCTACAGCCTGCAGAACCTGCAAGGGGCCGAGCAGCCGCATGGCCAGTGGACTGGCCGAAGCATCGAGGAGACTCGCCCTCGCCTGCGGGGTCGGCGAGATGCGGTATGCCTCCAAGCTCAACTGCGCGGCCAGGGAAATGTCGCTCGTCCGGAACCGATCTGCCTGTGCGGCGAGTTCCCTGGACTGGCTCAGGTCGCGTTGCCGAGCGCTCGCCGCCGACTGTGTGACGGCGTAGCTGACCATCGCGCTCGCCAACAGGACGCAGACCGCGATGATCGAGATGAGCCCGCGCCGGACCCGCCGTCTCGTGCGCAGGTCGCGCTGCTCGATGCGGTGACGATCGTTGGAGGCGAGGAGGAAATCGCGCTCGGCGGCGTTCAGCAAGGCGTCGTGCCCCGGCTGCTCAGCCCACTCGTTCGCCGCTGCGAGCAGACCGCCGCGGTACAGCAGGTCGTCGTCTTCGCGGGATTCCTGCCACGTCCGCGCGGCCAAGCCGAGACGTCGGTGCAGGGCGTGACCGGCGCGGTCGTCGTCGAGCCAGGTCCGGAGTCGTGGCCACGCCAGGATCAGGGCTTCGTGGGCGATCTCGACGCCGTCCTCCGCGATGGTCAGCAGCCGTCCGTTCACGAACCGGTCCAGCACTTCGGTCGACACGTCGTCCACCGAACGGTCCTCGATCTCCGCCGCGGGGACCCGGCGGCGGGTGTCCGGAAGCGCATCACCGGTGTGGACCAACCGGAGGAAGATGCTGCGCGCCCGCGTCTGCCCGGCCGGCCCCAGCTCCTCGTGGATGGTTTCCGCCGTTTGCGCGACGGCTCGCCGGATGCCCCCGCACTCCTTGTACCCGGCCACCGTCAGCCGGCCGTTCTCCCGGCGTTCCCAGGTCATGCGGAGAGCGTGGGCCAGCAGGGGCAGTGCTCCGGGATCGCACGCCGCGGTCGAGCCCGCCGGCGCCAATTCCCGCAGGATGAGGTCGACCAGACCGGGTTCGAGCGAGAGCCTGGCCTTCTTGGCGGGTCCGGCGATGACGTCGGTGAGTTCGCCCCGCGACATCGGAGCGATCACCACCTGGCCGTCGTTGAGCGCCGCGGCGAGCATCGGGTCGCCGGTCGCCTGGGGGAAGAAGTCGGCGCGCATGCCCAGCACGACGACGGTCGGCGCGGCTCCGCTGGCGAGCCCGTCGGCGAGGTAGCCGATCGCGTGCAGGAAGGTCTGCCGCTCGGCTTCATCGGTTTCCGCGCTGAACACTTCCTCGAACTGGTCGATGATCAGAACTGCGCCTCCCCGGCCCTCGGCGTCCAGGCGTTCGCGCAGAGCGGGGTGCAGAAGATGCCGGGAAAGCTCCGCGGGATCGGCTGCGACTTGCCGGGAAACCTCCGCTGCGTCGATCCCGAGCAGGCCGGCGAGCCGTGCACAAGGTTTCTGCCCGGGCGTCATGAACAGGACAAGACGATCACCTTCACCGGCACGGGAGAGCGCCGGCGTCACCCCGGCCTTGAGCACCGACGACTTGCCCACGCCGGACGAGCCGACGACGAACAGGGGACGCCCGCGGGAGGGACGGTTGCGGATCCGGCTCAGGATCAAGTCCGTGATACGAGTTCGTCCGAAGAACCAGTCGGTGTCCTGTTCGTCGAACGCTTCCAGGCCCCGGTACGGGACCGGGCCGCCGGCCGGCTCCGGACCGGGGCGTCGGCGGATCCGTTCAATCGCGTCGAACCATTCATCGTGCGCCTTTGCGTCGTGTATCCCTAATACTTTCAGGAGTTCGGCGAACCCCGAGCCGCCGCCGCGCTGGGGCAGAGTGCGACCTCGAACGTAGCCGTGGAGCGTCGTGACCGGGATCCCGGCCTTGCGGGCGGCCTCGCGCAAGCTCAAGCGTGCTCGCAGGCAGAGAGCCTCGAGTGCCTGGCCGAATTCCTCGCGGGAGTTGATCCTTTTCGGGTCGATCTCGGGATCAGGCACGAGTCATTCCTCCCTTCGGTTCCGATGGAATCGCTCCTGAACTGCTGTGACGCGATTATTCCGGGACGGGTGTGGCAAGCGGCCTTGGACCTTCGTCCGAACGGCCGAACGGCGAAGTCCTCTGCCGTGTACGAGAACGTACGAGACTCTGTTCCCCCGGCCGCGGTTCTTGTTCGGAGCTGTTCGAGGATTCGACGCGGAGTTCCCGAGGGGATGGCGTTCGCGCTTGACTGGAGGGAGGAAGCCGCGACCGCGATTCGGTGTCGCGATCGGGTTGTGGCATGGGCGCGCCTCCGAAATCCGGTGTTCTCCACGGAAGCGCACGGCGGGTCCGTGGTCAAGGACAGGCTTTGGACAATTGTGCACACGGTGGAAGTGGAGCGTCGATTTGGTGATCGAATGGGGCTCTGTGTGGTCATCCGATGATTGTTCGTCACCTGTCGAATGGTGCGGCGGAGGGCTCCGGAAATGATCGTCTACCGGTTGCCCGGTCTCCTCACCGTCGAGGCCTGGGAAAACACTCTGAGCGGTGACGGCAGTCCCTTCACCGGTGCTGAGGGCTGGCGCCCGGAGGTCGCCGAGGAGGGGTTCCGGCTCGACTTCGCGTCGGTGGAGTTCGTCCACTTCGAGACGCTGGCGCGCGCGTTGGTCCTCCTGGACGCCGCCGCTCGCGACGGCGTCCGAGCTTCCGTGGTGCTGCCCACCGGGCACCTGCCGGTCGCCGAGGCCGGGGAACCCGGCGAGTCGGCCGACGCAGATGCCGCGTTCGAGCCGATCGAGCGGCGTGTCGCTCGGCAGGCCAGGGCCCGAGAGGACGCGAGGGCGTTCATGCGGGACGTCGGGTTCCTCGAAGCCCTGCGCGCGCCCCACTGGGTGGAGGGGGCCGTGCGAGTCGACGAAACCGCGGCACCCCGGCTCAGCCAACCGGGGCCGGAGGCGATGCCGGGCGCGGTGACGACAGCCATCGACGAAGCGAAACTGCTTCGCAGGCGGAGGATCCTCCCGTTCCGTTGGGTGCCTGTCGACACCCACGGCGCCGTGCCCGCGGACGTCTTCCCGGAGACGCAGAGACGGTTCAAGGACATGGGACTCTCCCGGTCGGACGCGCGAGCGATCACCCTCGCGGTCGTTTCGGGTCTCGTCGAGAACGTCGGCCGGCACGCCGCGGCCGGCTCGCCAAATACGCACGCGCTGATCGCGGCGGTGCTGGTCGACGACGACCTCTACGTCGGCCGCCGCCGCACCCTTCCCCGCTTCGCGCGGGACTTGGCCGATGCACTGGAGAGCGGTGGAACCGGCGGCCAGGTGCTGCAGCTCGTCGTTGCGGATTCGGGCATCGGCCTGCTCCGGCGGCTGTCCCTCGACCGGGATCCGGCGATGCGGTCGGTGCCGACCCGTGACCTGGTGCTGCAAGCCTTCGAGCGGAACATCACGGGGAAGGGCCCGGGCGAGCGGAGCGGCGCGGTGGGGCTCTGGCGGGTCGCCCGGTTGGTGGGCAGCTACCACGGCAGTGTCGTGACGCGCTCGGCCGACGCGGCGATCGGGAAGGTCTACGCCGGCAACTCGGTCGGGGACTTCGACGAGCCGCAGCCGACGTGGGCGCCGGGCACGGTCGTCGAGGTCACCCTGGTCATCCGCGATTACCTCACGCGGGCGTTGTCGGTGCAATGGGAGTGGCGGTCCAGCGCCCACTCCGACACCCGCTGGGAAGTCATTCCCTGCGAGTTCGACCCCGTCCACGGCATCGGGGACTCCGATCGCGCGCGGCTGGACGAGGCGGCGCTGCTGGCTCAGGAAGGGAGGCGCTCGGCGGGCGTGGTCGCGACCATCGCGATCCGACTGCAGGACCACGCGCTTTCCGACGCGGCGGTGCAGACCGCGTTGTCGCGTGCCCTGCACGTGGCCAGCCTGACCCCGCACCAAGCTACGGTCGTCCTGGTCTTCCCGAACGCCGATCCGCGGCTCCTTGATCTCCTCGTCGCCGGGCTGAACGCCGACGAGCAGCGGGAGTGGGAGCTCACGCAGTGGAGCCGCACACCGAACCCGATCCTGGTGCTCGGGGCGTCCGGCGCGCCCCTGTGGTGCGGCGGCTCGATGTGCCTGCGTGCCGTGCTGGAGAGACTGACCGCGGCCGGTGGCGCGTTGCCGGTGGACGACGTGGTCCGATTGTGGGCGAAGGTGGGCAGGGCGGCCGACGAGCTGTGGCCGACTCTCGCCGGACACCCGCACCTGGTCACCGTCACCGAGTCGGAGGTGATCCTGCATGTGTCGGCGGGTGACGCGGTGCGCGCTCTCGGCGAGTACGTGCGCGACGCCCTCGCCGAAGCGATCGACCGGAACGGACCCGGTGTGATGTCCGGGCTGTTCCGGACGCCGATGCTCCGCCTGGCCAACCGGTGGATCGACGTCGACTGCCTGGTGAGCGGCACGGTCGGCCTGGACCTCGTGACCTTCCTCCTGGCGCGAGCGGTCGAAGAGGCGTCGCTGGCGGGGCAGGGACACGACGGTTCCCTCGTGGTGGCCCGTGCTTCGACGACACCCGCGCCGTTGGCGGCTCAGCTGAGTGAATGCCTGTACCGCGATGGGCGGTACTACGACCTCCCCGGTGAGCTGGACCTGGATGGCATGCCCGTCAGTGAGCAGGTGCCCCGGCGGGCGAACGTCGTCATCTGCGCCGACATGCTGTCCACGGAGAACACCGCTCGCCGCGCGGCGGCCGCGCTCGTCGGCACCAGTGCCGTTCCCGTCGCGGTGGTCAGCGTGGTTGACGCGCGGACGCATTCCGGCCCTATCCGGATGTTCAACCGCGACATCGTGGTGCTCTCCCTGGTGACCGTGGACATCGCGGTACCACCGCAGCCCGGAGCCGTACCGGTCGACATCAACCCGATCCACCGGCGGCCGGTGGCTCCCGACGAGGTGCTCACGCCGGCGCGGACCCCGATCACGGAGGAAACCTTGCTCGGCTGGTGCGCGAAGGACGACGATTCCTTGCGGCTCGGGCACGTCGAGAGCGTTCCGCGCGCTCGTCACTTCAGCGCCTATCCCCAGCTCGACCACCTCCTGTTCGGCAAAGGGGTGAGCGACGAGGTGCGTGCCGCGATCCGCCGCAGCGTGGACGACGTGAGGTGGCAGTGGGACGCCGACGGCCCGCAGACCGCCGACCGGCTGAACCGGTGCCGGATCTGGCATCCGGACGGCGCTATGGATTACGCGGCCAAGCTCGCCCAGCTGGTGCGGAGGGTGCTCGTCGAGGACGGGGTGACGGTCGCCGACGTGTCGGCGATCCCGCGGGCGGTCGCCGGGAACCGGTGGACGTTCCCGGCCAGCCTGCCCGCCCCACCGGAGCTGGGCACCGTGGTCGTCGTCGACTGGGGTGCGCTGAGCGCGAAGTCGATCCACCAGATGATGCGTCTCGCGGCCGAAGCGGGAGCGTCCGCGATCCTGGCGCTCGTCCTGCTCGACCAACTGGCCGACCAGGAGTCGGACGTGCTGCGGGCCCTCAGTGCGCTGCGGGCCCGGCGGAGCGGCCGGGCCGGGCCCGCGGTGCCCGCCGAGGTGCGCTTCCTGGCGACGAGCAGTCTCGGCAGGCCAGCGGTTCCGGACTGCTCCCTGTGCGAAACCCGGAACCTCTACGAGGAGTACGCGGAGTCGGCTCCGCGAGCCCTGCGGCGCCATGCGAAACGGCTCCGGGAACGAACCCGGCTTCGGACGCGGACCGAAATCTTCGGCGAGGTGCCGGTCGACGTCTTCAAGGTACCGATCCGGGCCGAAGACATGGCCGACTACCTCCGCTGGCGGGGCCTGTTGCTCCGGGCACTCGAAGACACCTCCGCGCGGCAGGAGGTGCTCGACCGGATCGGGGGGCTCGACGACGTCGGCCCCGAAGCCGAGCCCCGCACCGAATGGACCAGGGACAGCCTCCTGCGGCTGGCCGCGGCCGAGCAGAACTGGCTGAAGCTGCCACCCTTGCGTTTCGCCGCCGCGAGGTCGCGGCTGGCGGCGATCTGCGAGACCGCGTTGCGGCGATCGCAGACCGGCCACGCCTGGTTCCGGACCCAGGCCGTCATGGTGATGGCAGCCGCCAAGCCGGAGACCTTCGTCGAGTTCCTGCCGAGGCTTCTCGCCCGTGCCGTCGCCATCGACGAGCGGGAGCTCAGCGACCAGCTCTTCCTCGAGTGCCACCGCCTGCTCCGCCGGCCGTTGGAGGACATGCCGATCGACCACGCCGCCATGCGGTCGGCCCTGATCCGGTGCCGCGACCGGCTCGAGGGCCTGCTCGGCCCGGGCGACACCGAGGTGGTCCGGAAGTCGTTCGGGGTGGTCAAGGAGCTGCTCGCCGTGGTCGACGCGAAAGCCTGGCCCCGCCCGCGGAGTCCCCAGCACGGCTGGTGGCTTCTGCACGAAGAGCTCAGCAGGCACGTGCAGGACCACCGGATGGAGGCCGCACTGCTCCGGGTACGGGACTTCGTGGAAGACCTCGTCTTCGCCCAGCCGCCGCCCTCGCGCGGCAGAGAGGCGTTGTCCGATTGGGAGCAGTGCAGCACGCAGCTCTGCCAGCGCGCCCTGGCGAATATGACCGTCCTGACCGACACCATCGCCGGTGACTACGTGTCCGATCGCGTCGGGCGGCGCGACCAGCGACGATTGCTGGCCGCGATCGCCGATCCCGACTTCCCCGTACTTCGGCAGGTCCACGACCGGCTGGAGGACATGATCGACCGCCCGTGGACCCCCGATGACCCGGCCTGGCTCCGGGGACACCGCGAACTGCTGGCCCGGCTCCGCTGGTGGCACCGGATGTTCACGGCGACCCACCTCGACACCGGCCGCACCGCGGTGTTCGTGGAGCTCGTGGAATCCGCGCCGGTCACCCCCGGCCCGCGCGTCGACCGAGTCGTGCAGACGGCGGGAATGGAATTCTCCACGCTCGACCGGGAAATCGGGGACCGGACGGAGGTCTTCTGCCCGGCGCCGCTGCTCGAAGAGGTCGTGACGCACACCATCGCGAACATCCGGCAACACGGGAGGAAGACCGCGGCTCCGGTGGTGCGCGTCGAATACAGCCTGCTTGAAGAGAAACGGCTGCTGCTGGTTGTCCGGAACACGGCCACCCGCACGAGTACCCATCCCGGGCACGGCCTTCGAACGCTCAACGACAAGCTCCGCCCGTTCGGCGGTTCGATCACCGGGACGCCGCTCGAGGGCGAGTGGGCGTTCGCGACGCAAATCGGCTTGTCCGTCTGGCAGGGAGCCTGAATGGAACACGTCATCCGTGGCCTGATGGTCGACGACATCGAGAAGAACCGGAACTCGGTCAGCCTCCGGCTGAACCAGCAGCTCAAAGCCAAGGGCTGGTCGGTCGCCTGGACCATGGTCGGGGATCCGAACGAAGCGTACCGGCTGCTCGCCGAAGAGCCGCCGTTCGACCTGTGCGTGATCGATCTGCTCTTCGACCGGGAGGACTTCGACGACGACGAGCCGAGGGGACTGGAGCTGGTCGCGCGTGCTCTCGAGGTCGCTCCGCGCGCCTACGTCTTCGTCATCAGCGCCGGCGACCGGAACCGGCGGGATCTGTTTTCCAAAGCCGAGGAGCTGGGAGCGCACAAGGTCCTGCGCCGAGGGGAGTTCAGCACCGAGACGACGAGCACCAGCCCGGCGGCGGTGGCCGCAGCGATCCGCAACCACCTGCTCGGCAACGGCAGCGTCATCGAGGTTCAGGTGCGTGCCGACCGCACCGATCCGGCTGTCCAGGCCCTCCTGTTCGACGTCAAGGAGGCGACACTGACCCAGTTGCACCGGCTCGTACTGGAGGCCACCGACGACGTCGCTGACACCGTCGAGGTCAAGTGCCTCGTGCCCGGTGCGTCCGGCGCGAGCGTGTGCAGCACGACCGCGCGGGTACGGCGAGGGCCGACCGTGCACCACGTGCTCAAAGTCAGCCGGGCCGCCGAGAACCTCGTCCGCGAGACCCGCGGAGCACTGCACGCGCGCCAGCTGCTGCCGCAGCGGTTCGTCGTCCCCATCCAGCCGGAACGGCCGGTGGGCCCGGTGAACGGCTGGTGCGCGACGGGCGCGCACCTCGACCGGGACGCGGTGCCGCTGCACCGGTGGCTCGGTACCGGACCGGCGCCGGAACTCGTCCGGGATCTCTTCGACCTGCTGTTCTCCGACTGTCTGGGCGGGTTGTACGAAACGACAGGGGAGGACCGCGACGGCAGCGCACCTTCGCTGTTCACCCTCCCGTATTACAAGCAGTGCCTCGTGCTGCGTGCGCTCGAGGAGCTCGCGCCCCTGCTGACTCATCCCAGAGGCGGCCGGCTCAAGGATGCGTCCACCGTCCTCGCCAACGTCGGAGCGTTCGTCACCGAACGACGGCTGCCCAGCACACAGGAACGGAACTTGCCCCAGCGAAGCCGTGTATGCATGGGCCACGGCGACCTCCATGGCGGTAACGTCCTGGTCTACCCGGGGCGCCACCCGTCGCCTGCGCTGATCGACTTCAGCGAATTCGGCAAAATGCACTGGGCGGTCGATCCGGCTCGGCTCGCGATCGACCTCTTGATGTACGGGATCGACGCAGGGCCCGAATCCGCTTTCTTCGAAGGAATTCCGGTGTGGCGGAAGCTCGCGGCCGCCGTCGGCGTACTGTCCGGCGATCTGCGGGCTGTTTCCTCGGATCTGTCGACGACCGCGTGCCTGGGCGGCCTCGGCTGGCTCACCGTCCAGCTTCGCCAAATCTGTCCTGAACTGCGCGACGACGGGGCCTTTCGGCGAAACCGTTGGGAATGGCATCTCGCTTTGGCCAGTCAGCTGCTGCGGGTGAGCTATCACCGTGACATGCCTCCTCCGAAGCGGGTAGCCGGTCTGGTTGCGGCGCACGATCAGCTGATAGCCGCCGCAACCGCGGTACCCGAGCGGGAGTGACGACCGCGAAGTGCCGTGATTGAGAGGTGGTCCTCGCGGACCGGGGTGTGGATCCAAGCGCGCGTCACGACTTCCTTGACGGCCAAACGGACGTCCGTGTACTGGCTCGCTTCGACCCCGCGGTGCCAGTGCCGCACGACCGCCCGATGGATCGCGTCCGAAAGAGCGACGACCAGGACCGCGCGCGGCCGGCGGATGAGTTCGTCGCGGAGAAGCGCGGAATCGACCAGCCGACAGGCCAGATTGAGGTCGGCTCCGAGCCAACCGTGCGGGCCACGGACCACCTCGCCCGCATGCACTGCGATCCGGACTCGGATGCGTCGGTCCGCTTCCACCCGTGAATTGTGGTCGTGCAAACGAGCGCTCAGTTGGGGGATGAGCGGATGGACCAGCACTGCCTTGGAGACGGTTGCGGGAACGAACACGATCACGCCGTCGCCGCGGTCTTCGAACACCAGCCGGGACAGGGGCAAGCCTGACGTGCGACAGGCCGCGCGCACGACTTCGTCCAGGCTCGTGCGGACGTGTACCTGAGCGAGGTCTGTCCGCCGTCCGAAGCCGGCCACATCGATGACGATGATCGACCGGTGCTGCGGATCCGCGTGCCGCTGACGCCGCGGACCTCGAGCTCGGGCTGGTAACACCGAGGGCGCCGCGAACCGGATCTGGTGGAATCGGAATTTCACGGGAGCCTGCCCTTCACCGAGGTCATTGCCGGATCGATCGTCATACTCGTGGAGCCGTATTCCACGAGTAGCGGGCCGAACTCCACCAGGTTCGACGAACGTGGACGGCGATGAACGCGCTCTGTACTCCGTTCCCGCGAAAGCGCTGGTGATCAGTTGACCGTTTCTGACAGGCTTGAACGCCGACGCAAGGAGATGTCGTGGCGCTGAAGCGTGAACCGACACCGGCAGGGGCGATCACCGAGCTGTTCGATCGCCTGCACGATCTGCACCTCGACGCCGGCGAGCCGGGGGTCCGGCAGATCGCCACGGGGATCGGTCGTGGTGTCGTGAGCTACACGACCGTCCACAATGTGTTCCGCGGTCCGAAGGTGCCAAAGTGGGGGCATCTGGAGCTCATCGTCGACCAGCTCGGAGGCAATCCCGAGACGTTTCGCGTCCTGTGGCGCGCTGCGCGACTCGCGGAACTCGCCTCGCCTGGTCCCGAACCCATTGCCGGACAGGGTCCGGCAATGGGTTCGGCGGGTGGGGATGCCCCGCAGTTCGAGGCGGTCCCGGTCGTGGCGAAGGACCCCGTGACACCTTTCAATTTCGTCCTGGTGACGAACCGGGTACCGGTGCACGCGCACAATGATGGCGGGCCTGCCGGGACGAGGAGCGCCCACAGCGCCGGCTTGGACCAGGTGTTTCGCGACCTCGTCATCCGGCGTCGCGGCGTGTGGGTGGGGTGGTCGCGGGATGAGACAGCTACGGATGGTCTCGACGAGACGAGTGGACCGCCGCTCATGTCGGTGGCCTTGACCGAGCGGGAGGTCGAATGGCACTCCGAAGGGCAGTGCAACTCGACCTTGTGGCCGCTTTACCACGACGCGATCGAACGTCCCGAATTTCGCCGGGACTGGCGGGATGCCTACCGCGTGGTCAACGAGCGTTACGCCGACGCAGTGGTTCGCGTCGCTGCACCCCGGGCCGTGGTCTGGATTCACGACTACCAGCTCCAGCTGGTACCCGCGCTGGTGCGAGAGCGACGACCTGACCTGCGGATCGGGTTCTTCCTGCACATTCCGCTGCCACCGGCTGAACTGTTCGCTCAGCTGCCCGGGCGTGACGAAGTGCTGCGCGGATTGCTCGGCGCCGATGTCGTCGGCTTCCAACTCCCGCGGAGCGCCGGAAACTTCCTGCAGCTCTGTCGGGATGTTCTCGGCCTGCCGACATCCGACGGCGCCGTCGAGTCGGGGGGACGTAACGTCGTCGTCGGTGCCTATCCCGTCTCTATCGACGTGGCGGCGATCGAGCGGCTCGTCGGCCAGTCCCGGATCAGGCGACGAGCACAGCAGATCCGGGCTGAACTCGGCAACCCCGAGGTTCTTGTCGCCGGGATCGACCGGCTTGACTACACGAAGGGCATCGAGCAGCGTCTCCTGGCCTACGGGGCGATTCTCAACGACCTGCGATCCACGGCGAACCCACCGGCCTTCATCCAGGTCGCGCCCCTGAGCAGGGAACGGGTCGCCCGGTACGCGAGCCTCCGCGAACGCGTCGACCGGCTCGCCGGCCATTTGAACGGCAGCTACGGCCGGATGGGAAGCCCGGCGGTCCGGTACACGAACAGCGCCCTCGACTTCCACGAGCTGGTGTCGCTCTACCGCGCCGCCGACGTGATGGTCGCGACGCCGTTCCGCGACGGCATGAACCTGGTGGCGAAGGAGTACGTCGCGAGCCGAGTCGACGACCGAGGTGTGCTCGTCCTGAGCGAGTTCGCCGGGGCGGCCACGGAGCTGGGTGAGGCCATCCTGGTCAACCCGAACGACACCGACGAGCTGAAGGACGCGATCCTACGCGCGATTGCGATGGGACCGGCCGAGCAGGCGCGGCGCATGAAGGCGATGAGGGAACGGCTGCGAGCACACGACAGCGAGGCTTGGATCACGTCCTTCATGATCGACCTCGACCGAGTCACTTGACCGGTCTGGTCAGATCCAGCAGCTGCTGTTCGAGCTCGCGCGCGGCGGTGACGTCGATGCCCGCGCCCCACAGGGGGGCCGTGCTCGCGCCGTCCGCCGCCGCGATCACCAGGGTGACCACCGGGCCCGGGAGGCCGTCGGCGCGCAGGTCGCGGTCCCAGCGCTCGGCGTCCGCGCGCGCCAGCTCGGCGATCTCCGGGATCGAGATCAGCTGGGCGATCAAGGCGATGTTCTCGCGGATCGCGACCTCGTCGTACGACGTGTCCAGCGACGCCCGGACGTACGCGCGGGTCAGCCGGCCCGGCGCGGTGTCGGCCGGGTCCAGCGCCGCGTCGACCTCGGCGCGGAAGCTGTCCAGCAGGTCCTGCGCCAGGGTGCGGACGAGCGCGTCCTTGGCGGGGAAGTGGTAAAGCAGCCCGCCTTTCGACACCCCGGCCGCCCTCGCGATCTCGTCGAGCGACGCGGCGATCCCGCGCGTGCGGATGACCGTCCCGGCCGCGTCCAGCAGCGCCCGGCGCGTTTCTTCCGGGCCGCGCCCGGCTTTGCGAGGCATGCTCAGTCCTTTCCGGACGGAATGGTACGCCAGGCGATCACCGCGGCGACGGCGGTGACCGCGGCGGCCGCGAGCGAAGTCACCTGCATGGCACCGGTGAACGCCTCGCGCGCGGCGTGCGCCAGCTCCGACGACGGATCGAGCGTGTTCGCCGCGGCCGCGAGGGAATCGCGGACCTCGGCCGGGATCGGGCCGATGGGCAGGAAAGCGCGGTAGACCACGGTGACGAGCGACCCCAGGATCGCGATGCCCAGTGCCGCACCGAGTTCGTACGCGGTCTCGGAGATCGCCGACGCCGACCCGGCCTTGTCCCGCGGCACCGCCGAGAGCACCGAGTCGACGGTGAGCGTCAGCGCGAGCCCGACCCCGAGCCCGACCGGGACGAGCGTCAGGCCGAGCCACCAGTACTGCGGCATCCGTTCGGCGACGGCGACGAGCGCCAGGCCCAGCGCGGCGACGGCCAGGGCCGCGGCGACGGCGCGTCCCCGCCCGAGCCGGCCGACGACCACGCCGACCGCGGCCACGACGACGATCGACGCGAGCGTCGCCGGCATCTCCGCGAAGCCGGCTTGCAACGGCGAGAAGCCGCGGACGAGCTGCAGGTACTGGGAGAAGAAGAACAGCAAGCCCATCAACGCGAAGACCGCGATGAAGCTGGCGAGAACCGCGCCGCTGAAGGCCCCGTTGCGGAACAGGGTGACGTCGATCAGCGGGTCGGCCGCGCGCTTTTGCCGGCGCACGAACAGGACCCCGGCGCCGATCCCGACGACCGCCGCGACGGCGACCTGTGCGTCGACCCCCGCGCTGACGGCGTGCTTGACCGCGTAGACCAGCGGGACGATCGCGGCCATCGACAGGGCGGCCGAGAGCACGTCGAAGCGGCCGGGGTTCGGGTCGCGCGACTCCGGCAGCAGGAACGCGCCGGCGATCAGGAAGGCGATGACGATCGGCACGTTGATCAGGAACACCGAGCCCCACCAGAAGTGCTCGAGCAGCGACCCGCCGACGAGCGGGCCCAGCGCGATGCCGCCGCCGGACCCGGCCGACCAGATCGCGACGGCGCGGGTGCGCTCGCGCGGGTCGGTGAACAGGGTGCGGATGAGCGACAGCGTCGACGGCATGATCGTCGCGCCCGCGACGCCGAGCAGCAGCCGCGCGATGACGAGCACGCCGGCGGTGGGGGAGAAGGCCGCCAGCGCGGAGGCCAGCCCGAACGCCGCGGTGCCGAGGAGCAGCACTTTCTTGCGGCCGAAGCGGTCGGCCAGGTTGCCGGCCGTGACGAGCAGGCCGGCGAGCGCGAGCGAGTAGACGTCGCCGATCCAGAGGATCTCGACGGCGCTCGGCGCGAGTTCGCGGGTGAGCGACGGGACGGCGAGGTAGAGGACCGTGCCGTCGACGGCGAGGAGGAGGACCGCGCCGACCAGTACGCCCAGCGCGGCCCACCGGCGGCGGGGGCTGAGGACGTGGTGTTCCGAGGTCGGCATGGTGGTGGTCATGCCGGATACTATACCGTCTGGACGGTACAGTAAGGCGGTGAAGTCGATCACCGGCTCGGGTGGCTCAGTTGCCGCGCGGGTCTTCGCTCAGTTCTTCGGCGAGGATGAGGTCGACGCGCACGGCGGCGTGCCCCAGGACCCGCCGCGCGGCGGCGAGCGCGGTCAAGGCGACGAGCACGCCGGTCCCGGCGAGCAGCCCGCCGACGGTGTCACCGGGGATGACGGCGGCGACGGAGGCGGCGAGCAGCATGGGCGGCCACCACCGGGCGGGGAGGGCGTGCCGCGGCCGCCGGACGACGGGCCGGGTGCGGTGCCGGTGCATCGCCATGGGTCGCCTCCGTCCGCCGCCGGGTGGGGTTATGCATCATGACTGACCGGCTCGTCCGGGTTACCGGGTATTCGCGGTCCGTACACGATCGCCCGGATTATCCGCCGAATGGCGTAATGTTCGTCTGCTGAGGGTGGTGGGCTTGCTTCGTGACGTCACCACATCGGGGCTCGAAGTCTGGTCGATCAAGTGTTAGCCGGCGGCGATTACGATGGAGGACGGAGGTGGCCGTGACAGCGGAAGAGCTGATGGTCGAGTTCGCTTTGACGCGCTTGGACCACCCGGACCTGGACCTCGAGGACCTGGCGGCGCTGGTCGTGCGGCGGGGCGGGCCGGAGCGGGTGCTGGAGTTCGCGGCGGAGAACCTGGCGGAGCGGGGGGAGTTGCGAGGAGCCCCGTTCCCGACGGCGGTCGAGCACGTGCTGCGGGTGGTGCTCACCCTGCAGGGACCTTCGGACTGACTCACTGGGTAGTCCACCGCGCCCGGTGGCGCGGGTGGGAGCCGGCCTGCGCGGCCTGCAGGGGCGAACTCACTGGACAGTTCATCGCGCCTCGCGGCGGGCGGGCGTGAGCCGGCCGTTCTCGCTAACCCACTCCGGCCGCCCGCTGGAGGCCCCGCCGGTCGAACACCAGCTCCCGGGCCGTCCCCAACGCCGTCGCGATCGCGCCCGCCAACACCGCGTCCGAACCCAGTTGCCCCGCCACGATCTCCGGCACCACCGGCACCGTCGCGGCGAGCGCCCGCCGCATCGGGGTGGCCAGCAGGTCCGCGTTCCCGCCGATCCCGCCGCCCAGCACGATCAACCCCGGGTCCAGGACCGCGGTGACCGCCGCGACCACGTAAGCCAGCTTCTCCGCCTCCTCGGCGACCACGCGCGAGGCCCGCGCGTCCCCGCTCCGAGCCAACCGGAAGACGTCCTTCGCCGACCGCACCGTCAACCCCGCCGACCGCGCCGCGTCCACCACGGCCTGCCCCGCCGCCGCCGTCTCCATCGGCCCCGGTCGGCGCGGCCCCGCGGCCGACGGCAACGGGCCGAACGGCAGGTCCGCGATCTCGCCCGCCGCGCCGTGGGCGCCGCGGAACAGGCGGCCCTCCACGAGCACGCCCATCCCGATGCCCGTCCCGACCGTCAGGCACACCAGCACGTCCACGCCCAGCGCCGCCCCGAGCGCGTGCTCGCCCACCGCGCACAGGTTCGCGTCGTTCTCCACCACGACGTCCGACCCCGCGCCCGCCAGCGCCGCGACGAGCTCGTGCAGCACCCCGCGCCGCTCCCAGCCCGGCAGGTTCGGCGCGCGGTGGACCGTCCCGGTGGCCGGGTCGGGGACGCCCGGCGTGGCGACCACCGTGGCGACGACGTCGTGCGGCGCCAGCCCGGCTGACGCCACCGCGCGTTCGACGGATTCGCTGACCGTGCGCACCAACGCGCTCGCGGAGCGGCACCGGTTGGGCTCGTCGAGCCGCGCGACGATGCTGCCCTCCAGGTCCGCCACCGCGATCCGGATCGCGCGCCGTCCGATGTCGACGCCGACGACGTGCCCCGCGTCCGGCGCCGCCTGGTACACCACCGCCGCGCGGCCCGGACCCGCCAGGCTGCGGCCGGTGGTCCGGACCAGTCCGTGCTGCTCGAGATCGAGGAGCGCCTGTCCCACCGTGGGTTTCGACAACCCCGTGTCGCCCGCGATCTGCGGTCGCGTCGCCTCGCCCTGGATACGCAACCGGTCGAGCACGAGACGCTGGTTCAGCGCCCGCATGCTCGCCGGAGTTCCGACCTGCGGCCCGTTTTGCCCCACGCGTCCTCCTGTGTTGCCGCAAGTTTATCGACGGAACTCTTTCGACCCCGCCCGTTCTATGTTAAGAAACTTTACTAACTACTAGCCGGAGGCACGTCGTGAGTTCACCCACTCGTTCAGGGGAGCCGCAGCCCGCCCTTGAACGCAAGATCGGGCCCCTTCAGGCCACTGCGATCAACATGACGCAAATGTGCGGTATCGGCCCGTTCGTCACGATCCCCGCCATGGTCGCCACGATGGGCGGCCCGCAGGCGATGTTCGGCTGGGTCATCGGGGCGCTCGTCGCGCTGGCCGACGGCCTCATCTGGGCCGAGCTCGGCGCCGCGATGCCGGGTGCCGGCGGCACCTACCTCTACCTGCGCGAGGCGTTCCAGTACCGCACCGGACGCCTGATGCCGTTCCTGTTCGTGTGGAGCGCGGTGCTGTTCATCCCGCTGATCATGTCCACCGGCATCATCGGGCTCGTCCAGTACCTCGGCTACCTGATCCCCGGCGTCACCGACGACGCGGGCACGACGCCACTGGGCAAGATCATCGGCGTCGGCATCACGCTCGTGATCATCCTGGCGCTGTTCCGGAAGATCGGCCAGATCTCCAAGCTCACGACGGTGCTGTTCGTGATCATGCTCGCCGCCGTGCTGACGACGATCGTCGCGGCGTTCTCGCACTTCAGCGCGGCGCAGGCGTTCGCGTTCACCCCGGGCGCGTTCAGCTCGGCCGGCGACGGCACGTTCTGGGGCGGCCTCGGGGCCGGCCTGATCATCGCGATCTACGACTACCTCGGCTACAACACGACCGCCTACCTCGGCGGCGAGGTGCGCGACCCGGGCCGCACGCTGCCCCGCTCGATCATCTTCTCGATCCTCGGCATCATGGGCCTGTACTTCCTGCTGCAGGTCGGCGTGCTCGGCTCGATCCCGCTGGACCAGCTGAAGGACGCGAAGTCGGTGGCGTCGTCGGTGCTGGAACAGGTGTGGGGCACCGGCACGGCGAAGGCCATCACCGTGCTGATCGTGATCGCCGCCATCGGATCGGTCTTCGCCGGGCTGCTCGGCGGCTCGCGCGTGCCGTTCGAAGCCGCGCGCGACAAGGTGTTCCTGCCGATGTTCGGCAAGCTGCACCCCAAGCTGCACCTGCCCACCGCGGGCGTGCTCACGATGGGCGCCATCACGATCCTCGGCTCCCTGTTCACCCTGACCACGGTGATCAACGCGGCGGTCGCGACCCTGGTCATCATCCAGTCGCTGGCCCAGGTCGCCGCGATCGTCGTGCTGCGGCGACGGCAGCCGGAGCTGCGGCGGCCGTACCGCCAGTGGCTCTACCCGGTGCCGACGCTCATCGCGCTCGTCGGCTGGGTCTACATCTACATCTCGGCCGACTGGCTCTCGATCGGCCTGTCGCTGGGCTGGATCGTCCTCGGCGCGATCGCGTACCTGGTCTACGCCAAGGCCGAGAACACTTGGCCGTTCGGACCCAAGGAGATCAAGGAGGCCTTCGCCTCCGCCGACACCGAAGGGGCTCAGGCATGACGAAGAAGCTCGCGGCGCTGGCCGCGCTGCTGCTCGTGCCCGGCGTGCTCAGCTTCGCCGGACCCGCCGCCGCGCAGGACACCCAAGCCGAAGGGGCGAAGCCGCACGGCCTCACCACGATCGGCGCGCAGGGCTGGCAGGTCCTGACGACCGCGAACGTCAAGGACGGCGGTGACAAGGTCTCCACGCCCGGGTACGCCACCCCCGGCTGGCTGCCGGTGAAGCCCGACGACGCGGGCGCGCCCGGCACCGAGATCAACGCGCTGGTGCAGAACGGGAAGTGCCCGGACGTCTTCTACTCCGACAACATGCGCAAGTGCTTCGGGTACGTCGACAAGCTCGGCCCCGTCGTCACGAAGCCGTTCTCCGACCCGTGGTGGTACCGCACCGACTTCACCCCGGACTTCAAGACCGGCCAGCACGCGAAGCTGACCATCCCGGGCATCGTCGGCGAGGGCGACGTCTGGGTGAACGGCAAGCTCGTCGCCACCAAGGACATCGTGAGCGGCGCGTTCGCCGGGCACACCTTCGACGTCTCGAAGCTGGTCAAGCCGGGCAAGAACACCCTGGCCATCAAGGTCTACCCCAACAACCCGCTCAAGATGTACACGCTCGACCAGGTCGACTGGAGCCAGATCCCGCCGGACAACGACACCGGCATCCAGTTCCCGCCGACCCTGCAAGTGGGGGATGCGCTCACCGGCGACAACGCGCACGTCGTGCAGGACAACGCGCCCGACCTGTCCAGCTCGAAGCTGACAGTGAAGGTCGACGTCACCAACGACGCCGCCACTTCGCAGACCGGCGACGTCGCCGCGACGATCACGCCGCCGTCGGGTGCGCCGATCGTCGTCCACCAGAAGGTGACGATCCCGGCGAACACCAAGCAGACTGTGACGTTCGCGCCGGTGAAGATCGCCAAGCCGCAGGTGTGGTGGCCGTACTCGATGGGTGACCAGCCGCTGTACACGCTGAGCACAGCGGTCTCGCAGGACGGTGTGCTGTCGACGTCGTCGAAGAGCACCTTCGGCATCCGCACGGTTACCTCGCGCCTGGTCGGCAAGTCCGCGCCGCTGCCCGACGGCGCGCGGCAGTTCTCGATCAACGGCAAGGACTTCGTGTTCCGCGGCGGCGGCTTCGCGCCGGACCTGTTCCTGCGCTACGACAAGGCCGACACCGCGCACCAGATCGCGCTGATCAAGAACATGGGCCTCTCCGGCGTCCGCCTCGAAGGCCACGACATGCCGCAGGACTTCTACGACCAGGCCGACCGCGCGGGCCTGCTGGTCATCGGCGGGTTCATCTGCTGTGACGCCTGGCAGCCCGACACCGCCGCGCAGCTGGGGGAGCGGGACCTGCGGATCATCCACGACTCGTCGGTGAGCATCGCGCAGCGCGAACGCAACCACCCCAGCGTCTTCAACTACGGCTGGAGCGACAACGAGCCGTTCCCGAACCAGGAGCAGGCCGTCCTGTCCGCCTTCAAGCAGGAGGACTTCCAGGTCCCGGTGATCGCCTCGGCCGAGTACAAGAGCACGCCGACCCTGGGTAACTCGGGGGAGAAGGAAGGCCCGTACGACTGGGTCCCGCCGTCGTACTGGTACGACACCTCGCACTTCGACGCTTCCGATGACAGCCGCACCAACGCGGGTGGTTCGTGGGGCTTCGCGAGCGAGCAGAGCGCCGGGCACACCGTCCCGACGCTGGACTCGATCAAGCGCTTCCTGTCGCCGACCGAGCAGGCGAAGCTGTGGCAGGACCCGGCGTACAACCAGTACCACGCGAACTTCGAGCCGGACCACGGCGGCTACGCGTTCGGCACGCTGTTCACGCTGGACCAGTCGATCACCCAGCGGTACGGCAAGTGGAGCTCGCTGGAGTCCTATGTGGACCTGGCGAACATCGCGAACTACGAGAACACCCGCTCGCAGTTCGAGGCGTTCCTGCACCACTCGACGGACAAGGACAACCCGTCGACCGGCGTCGTCTACTGGCAGCTCAACAAGGGCTGGCCGACACTGCTGTGGTCGCTCTACAACGACGACGGCGACCAGGCAGGCGCGTTCTTCGGGGCCAAGAAGGCGAACAAGCCGCTGCACGCGATCTACGGCTACGACAACGGGTCCGTGACCCTGGACAACCTCGGTGCGGCCACGCAGTCCGGCCTTTCGGTGCAGGCGCGGGTGCTCGACACCGCGGGCAAGGTCCTCGACGACCAGACGGCTTCCGGGATTTCGCTCGGCAGCCAGGGCGTGCGCACCGGGGTCCTGAAGCCGAAGGTGCCGGCCGAGACGAAGGCACCGGCGCCCGCGCAGGTCTACTTCGTCGAGCTGCAGGTGAAGCAGGGCGGGAAGGTCGTCGACCGGAACGTCTACTGGCTCTCGACGCAGAAGGACGTCGTCGACTGGGGCAAGACGCTGGGCAACCCGCAGGCGACGCTGTCGCAGTACAGCAACCTGCAGGCCCTGCAGAATCTGCCGAAGTCGCAGGTCAGCGCCGTGGCGTCGACCCGCGCGAACGGCGGTGACCTCGTCTCCACGGTGACCGTGACCAACACGTCGAAGACGCCGGGGGCGGCGTTCTTCCTGCGGGCCGACGTCCGTCGCGGCACGCCGGACGGGCACGAGGGGCCGGGCGACAACCAGCTCGCGAACGCGACCTGGGACGACAACGACATCACGCTGTGGCCGGGCCAGTCGCAGACGCTGACCGCCACCTACAAGGCGTCCGACCTGCGCGGCGCGGTGCCGGTGATCAGCGTCGACGGGTTCAACACCGGCCGGATCGTGGTGGGTGCGGCCGGCGGGTACGGCCACCACGGGGACGCGGCCGTCGCGCCGCAGATCGAGGGGTTCAGGGAGTGACAGGGGAGAAGATTCTCGGGATCGACTTCGGCGGCACGAAGGTGGCGCTGGGGCTCGCCGACCACGACGGGAACCTGCTGGCCACGCGCCGGCTGGACACCGACGCGCAGGCGGGGGCCGAGCAGGTGGTGGTGCGGGCGCTGGCCGGGGCGCGAGCGCTCCTGGCCGAGTCGGGCGCGGAACCGGCCGCCGTCGGCGTCGTCAGCCCGGGGATCGTGCTGCCGGAGGAGATCCTGCTCGCGCCGAACGTCCCCGGCTGGGAACAGCTGCACCTGGCCGAGCTGGTGGCGGCCGAGTTCCCGGACGTGCCGATCTCGGTGGGCACGGACGCGAAGGCGGCGGCGCTGGCGGAGTGGCGCTGGGGCGCCCTGGAAGGGGCGGACCCGGCAGTGTTCCTGTCGCTGGGCACGGGCATCGCGGCGGCGGTGCTGGTGGGCGGCCGGTTGCTGACCGGCGCCAACGGAGCTGCGGGCGAGATCGGGTACAACCTGCTCTCGCCGCAGGACACCGAGGGTTTCGCAAGCGGAGCGGCGCCGCTTGAGGAAGCCGTCGGTGGGCGTGGGCTGGGCGGCCGGGCGAGCAGTCTGCTCGGCCGCCCGGTCACCGCGGGCGAGTTGTTCGCACTGGCCAAGGAGAACGCCGAGGCGAAGGAACTGGTGACGGCGGCGCTCGACGAGTTGTCGATGCACGTGGCCAACCTCGCGATCGTCCTGGACCCGCAGCGCATCGCGGTGGGCGGCGGCCTGGTGCGCTCGGCGGACGTACTGCTGCCGGCTTTGGCGGCCCGGCTGGCGCACGCGGTGCCGTTCCCCCCGGAGCTGGTTTCGGCGCGGTTCGACCAGGACGCGGCGCTGCTGGGCGCGGTGGCGCTGGCGCTGGGCGGGTAGGCGTCCGGGTGGTGCGCCGGTGCCCCGACCCGGCGCACCACCCGGTATCAACTCCACCCGGAGGCGGGGCTGCCGCTCTCGCCGGGGCCTTAGCTCGCGGCGTTGGCCATCTCTCGCTCGGTGCGCTCGAACGCCGCCGGGGACAGGGTGAACCACACCAGTACCGCGCTCACCGACTGGATCGCCGCGGCCATCACCCACACCGCTCGCAGCCCCCAGTGCGCCGCCACGAAACCGCCCGTCAGCGCGCCCAGCGGCGTCAAGCCCCACGCCAGCGCGCGGTGGCTCGTCAGCACCCGGCCGAGCAGCGGCGCCGGGGTGAAGCGCTGGCGGCTCGACTGGGAGCACACGTTCCAGATCAGCACCGTCGCCGTCAGCAGGATCAACACCGCGCCCACCAGTGGCGGCCACGGCGGGACCAGGGCGATCAGCAGGTTCGTCACCACGCCGAAGCTCTGCCCGAACCGCATCGACCACGAATAGCCGATCCGGTCGACGACCTTCTGCACGACGAACGACGACGCGATCCAGCCGAAGGCCAGGCACGCCAGCAGCAGGCCGTAGCCGACCGAGCCGACGTGCAGGACCTGCGTCGCGTACAGCACGAACATCGAGTTGCCCGCGCTCGCGGCGAACGAGCCGAGCGCGACGTTGAGCGTGATCGACCGCAGCAGCGGCGTCTGCACCAGGTGCCGCAGCCCGGCCGACAGGTCGCGCAGCGGGTGCGTCCGCGCGGCGACGACGGACTCCGAATGGATGCGCCGGACCATGAACAGCGCGAGCAGCGCGAAGCCCGCGGCCAGCCAAGCCGGCGCCCCGGTGCTGACGACGATGAGGAACCCCGTCAGCGGCGGCACGACGAACTGCACGACCCCGCGGTCGATCACCGTGAGCCGCGCGTTGGCGTGCGCCAGGCGGTCCGGCGGGACGAGTTCGGGCACCAGCGCGCCGCTCGCGCCGTCGCCGAGCACCTGCGCGGACGTGACGACGAAGGCGACCACCAGCAGCACCGGCAGGCCGAGCAACCCGGCGGACGCGACGACGGCGAGCACGACGGCGGCCACGACCTGCACGGCGTACGCCCAGGCGAGCACGGCGGTCCGCCGCACGCGGTCGATGAGCACACCCGCGAAGAGCGAGAGCAGCAGCCACGGCGCCTGCCCGGCGACGTTGACCAGCGACACTTCGCGCGGATCGGTGGTGACGGAAACCGCGAGCAACGGCAGCGCGGCGAGCATCAGCCCTTCGGCGGACGAACCGGACACCGCGACCGCCTGCAGCCGCACCCACCTGTTCGTCACGCGCGAAGCCCCATGATCGGCATCATGCCGAACGGTCGTACGCGGTTCAAACGATTTATGCTCACAGCGTGACGAAGCTGCAGCTCACCGTGCCTTCGCCGCTCGTCGAGCTGGGGGAACCCGAACGCGGGGTGCGTGTCCTGCTCAAGCGCGACGACCTGATCCACCCCGAGCTGCCCGGCAACAAGTGGCGCAAGCTCAAGCACAACCTCCGGGACGCCGCCGAGGCCGGTGCCACCCGCTTGCTGACTTTCGGCGGGGCCTACTCCAACCACCTGCTCGCCACCGCCGCGGCCGGCCACCACTTCGGGTTCGAGACGGTCGGCGTCGTCCGGGGTGAGGAACACCTGCCCCTCAACGACGTGCTGCGGGCGGCGGCCGGCCACGGCATGAAGCTCACCTACCTGGACCGCACGGCGTACCGCGCGAAAGCCGACCCCGAAGTCCTCGACGATCTGCGCCGCGCGTGGGGCGAGTTCTTCCTGATCCCGGAAGGCGGGGCGAACCCGGCCGGCGTCCGGGGGTGCGCCGAGCTGGTGGCCGAGATCGAGCGGCCGTTCGACGTCGTCGCCTGCGCCGTCGGCACGGGCGCGACGCTCGCCGGGATCGCCGCCGGGCTCGGGCCCGGCCAGCGCGCGATCGGGTTCTCGGCCTTGAAAGGCGGCGGGTTCCTGCGGTCCGACGTGGCCGGCTTCCAGACCGTGACGTTCGGGCGCGAGCTGGGGGAGTGGTCGGTCGAGACGGGCTACCACTTCGGGGGCTTCGCGCGGCGGACCCGCGAGCTCGACGCCTTCGTCGACGAGTTCGAGCGGTGCCACGGCGTCCGGCTCGACTGGGTCTACGAAGCCAAGATGATGTTCGGCCTGTGGGACCGCATTCGCGGCGGGGACTTCCCCGAGGGCACGACGGTCGTCGCCGTCATCGCCGGGTAGAGATCAGCGGCGGACGCGGGTGGATTCGCGGACGACCAGTTCCGGCGTGAACACCACGGCTTGGTGGTCGATGGTCGTGTCCGCCGTTTCCGCCAGCAGGAGTTCCGCCGCCGTGCGGCCGAGGCGCTGGGCCGGCTGGCGGACCGACGTCAGCGGGACCGCCGCCGCGCCCGCGAACTCGATGTCGTCGTAGCCGACGATCGCCATCTCGTCCGGGACGCGCACGCCCGCGCCGACCATGGCCTGCAACACCCCCAGGGCGAGGAGGTCGTTCGCGCAGAACACCGCCGTCGGACGGGGGATCGTGCCCAGCAGGCGGGCGCCGGCGTCGCGGCCCGAAGCCACGTCGAGGCCGATCGCTTCCAGCACCGTCAGCTCCGCCGCCGAGCCCGCCAGCGCCGTGCGCAGGCCCTGCTCGCGGTCGCGGCACTGGGCGAGGATCGTCGGCCCGTTGACGAACGCGATGCGGCGGTGGCCGGTCTCCAGGAGGTGCCGGGCCGCGAGCGCGCCGCCCGCGATGTCGTCGACCGCGACCGAACTCGCCTCCGACGTCGGCGCCTTGCGGTCGACGAACACGTACGGCGTGCCGCTGCGGCGGAACGCGCGCAGGGCCTCACCGGACGTCCCGACCGGGCTCAGCAGCACGCCGCGGACCCGCTGCTCGGCGAACATCGCCAGGTAGGACGCTTCGAGGTCGGATCGCTGGCCGCTGTTGCAGGTGATGATGTTGAGGCCCTCGGCGTGCGCGGCCTGTTCGGCGCCGCGGGCGACGTCGACGAAGAACGGGTTGCCGAGGTCGAGCACCAGCAGCCCCATGATCCGGCTGCGGCCGGCGCGCAGCTGGCGGGCCGACTCGTCGCGGACGTAGCCGAGCTCTTCGATGACCGACAGCACCCGGTTCCGGGTGGCCGCGGCGACCACGTGCGGCCGGTTGACCACATTGGACACCGTGCCGATCGAGACGCCGGCCCGCTTCGCGACGTCCTTGATGCCGACCACCGCACCCCCTCGCTGAGAAGGGCGTGAGCCTACCACGGTGCTGAAACGTTTCAGTGCGGTCGTTTCCCACCGTAAGTAGCATGATCGCGGTACTAGGCTTCCCCGCGGTGAGCTGCCGCTGGGAGGAGTCCGGGTGCGGATCTTCACGATCGTCCTGTCACTGGTGCTGACGTGGGTGCTCTCCGGGGCCGTCGCCTCGGCGGACCCCGTGCTCGAACACGACACCGACGACCCGGTGACGGCGGCGCCCGCGGTGACCCGGCCGGACACCGCGCGCTGCACGGTCACCCTCGCCGACGCCTTCCGCTCCAACGCCGCCGACGGCACGCCGCAGTACTACGAAGGCACGCTCGCGCCGCCGAAGGCGTGCCCCGGCCCGTGGGCGAAGGTCGTCATGGACCAGACCGTGACCGTCAGCGGCCGCCAGTACGACCGGATCGGCGACCTGCGGATCGGCGGCACCGAAATCTGGTGGGGGACCACGGAGGAGCCCAGCGGCGAGGGCAACCGGCCGATCACCTACCACTTCGACAAGGACCTCACGCCCTACAGCGCGCTGCTGCGCACGCCGCAGCCGTTCCACGGCGGCATCGAAAACTACAACTCGCCGGTCTACACCGGGGTCTACGCCCAGACCGTGACGCTCACCTACTACCAGGCCGACCGGAAGCACCCCGCACCCGAGACGGCCGACCACGTGGCCGGGTTCGGGCACGCCGACGCGACCCCCGCGGCGCCCACCGTCCACTTCAGCGCGAAGGACCTGCCGCGCAACATCACCCGCGCCTACCTCGAAGTCACCCTCGAAGGCCACGCCTGCGACGAGCAGTGGTTCGACGACGTCCCGGACGCCGTGAGCGCGAAGTACCCGGCCGCGGGGCTCTGCGGCAAAGGCCCGTACCGCGAAGCGAACTTCGCGCTCGACGGGACGCCCGCCGGCAGCGCGTTCACCTTCCCGCACATCTACTCCGGCGGGATCGTGCCGCAGCTGTGGCGGCCGATCGTCGCGATCGACACCTTCAGCCTGCACGCCGAAACCTACGACATCACGCCGTTCGCCGGCCGGCTCGTGGACGGTGCCGCGCATGATCTCTCCTTCTCCTTCCCGGACATCGGCGGTGAGTTCACCGTCGTCCCGACGCTACTGCTCTACACCGACAAAAACGCCGCGCAGACCACCGGCGCCTTGGTGCAGCACGACGTCGCCGCGGCCCCGGTGCGGCAGGAAACGGTGCGGGACATCAAGGACGGCGTGAACGTGACAGTCACGGCGAAGCGCCACGATGTGACCGCCGGCTACGTCGACACCTCCGCCGGCCGGGTGTACACGCGCGTCGAACGCACCCGCGACTACCGCAACAGCGACGACGTCACCGGCGGCGGCTTCACCCAGCACGTCGTGCAGGGCGACTCGGGGCAGCAGACCTCGACGTCCACTGTGGACGGCCGGGTGCGGTCGGCGGACCGGCACACCTGGTCCTACCCGCTGACCACCGACGCCACCGCGAACATCACCGACGACCAGAACCTGCGGATCTCCGGCGCGGCGCAGATGACGCAGACCCTCGGCGACCTCACCGGCGACGGCCGGCGCTGGCGGCCGGTCCGCGCGTCGACGGAGTGGCTGAGCTCGTCCGGCGTGCTGGCCCGCACGAACGGCGTCAACACCGAGGCCGACGGCCGCTCCCGCACGTCGTACGCCGGCACCGACGACCTCGGCCGGCCGTACTTCCACTACGTCGCGAGCGAGCACGGGCTGATCACCGAGAACCGGGAGGTCCCGCCGCGGAGGTGAGTCCCGTCTCGCCGCGGCTCACCCGATCGGGCTAGTGCGGTACTGTCGGATCCATGGGGAGTCTCCGCTCACGGGTACTGGGCTGGGTCGGGCGCCGGTACCTCGCGCGTCAGTCGAAAAAAGGCTTCGACCTCGAAAAGATGTCGGCCATCCTGCCGGACTCGGCGCTGGAGCCGCTCCGGCGCGACGGTCTGGACCCGGTGCCCGCGATGGCCGAGCGCCGCGCCGAAGCCCCGATCAGCAAGCTCGACCTGCCGTTCGGGATGAACGCGTGGCTGGTCACGGGGTACGACGAGGCGAAGGCGGTGCTCGGCAAGGCGACCGGGTTCTCCAGCGACTTCGGCAACCTCGTCGGCAACGCCGGCGTCACCGCGGACCAGAACCCGGGCGGCCTGGGCTTCGCGGACCCCCCGGTGCACACGCGGCTGCGGAAGCTGCTCACGCCGGAGTTCACGATGCGGCGGCTGAGCCGGCTGACCCCGCGCATCGACCAGATCGTCGCCGAGCAGCTCGACGCGATGGCCAAGGCGGACGGCCCGGTCGACCTGTGGCAGGCGTTCGCGCTGCCGATCCCGTCGCTGACGATCTGCGAGCTGCTCGGCGTGTCCTACGAGGACCGCGAGGACTTCCAGCGGCTGAGCACCGCCCGGTTCGACCTCTTCGGCGGCGCGGGCGCGTCGCTCGGCGCGATGTCGGAGTCGCTGACCTACCTGCTCGACATCGTCAAGAAGCAGCGTGAGGAGCCCGGCGACGGCCTGCTCGGCATGCTGATCAAGGAGCACGGCGACGAGATCGACGACCGCGAGCTGGCCGGTCTCGCCGACGGCGTGCTGACCGGCGGCCTGGAGACGACGGCCAGCATGCTCGCGCTCGGCGCGCTGGTGCTGTTGCGCGACGAGAAGGCGTTCGACGCGGTCCGCGGCGACGAGGAGTCCGTGCACCGGTTCGTCGAGGAGCTGCTGCGGTACCTGACGGTCGTCCAGATGGCGTTCCCGCGGTTCGCCAAGGAGGACATGGAGATCGCCGGCGCGCGGATCAGCGAAGGCGACATCGTGCTGGTGTCGCTGTCGGCGGCCGACCGCGACCCGAAGCTGGGCCCGGACATGGAGAAGTTCGACGCGGCCCGCGAGCCGACGTCGCACCTGGCGTTCAGCTACGGGATCCACCGCTGCATCGGCGCGGAGCTGGCCCGCATGGAGCTGCGCACGGCGTACCCGGCGCTGGTCCGCCGGTTCCCGAACCTGCGCCTGGCGGTGCCGGCGGAGGAGCTCTCGTTCCGCAAGGTGTCCATTGTGTACGGCCTGGACGAGCTCCCGGTGCTGGTGGACTGCGAGGTCAGTGCGGAATGACCCGCCGCGGCCGCCGCTCGACGCGGTCCCGGTGGGCTTCGATGACCATGGCGACGTCGACGGCGCTCTCGGTACCGGCTAGGTCATCGAGGTAGCAGACCCCGGCGGCGAGGGTCGCGAGGTCGACGGTGAAGTAGACGCCCATGAGCGGGTTCACGAAGAGCTCACTGCCGGCGGTGCGAGCGGTGAACTGGGTATTGCCGAATTCGCCACGCAGAGCGGCGGCGATCTGCCCGTGCACGATGCTGGGCCGCTCCGGGGTGGCGCGCTGGGCATCGGCAACGGCATCGAGGTAGGCCTCGGCTTCCGGTGAACGTGAGGGGATGGAGAGGGCACCGAGGTACCCACCATCCCGATCGAGGGCGGCGAGGTTCTCGAGGACATGGGCGTGGCAGACGCCGTGAAAGGCATCGATGCCGAAGCCGAGACTGACGACAAGCCGGTCGACACCCTCGAGTGAGGCAACGGCGGCAAGGCTGGTCATGTCCTCTTCGGGCGTCCCGAGCCCGGCTTCGTCACCGCGCAACAGGATGTCGGTACCCCCATCGACGAGAACAACGGCGTCGACACCGAGGTGGGCGACGAGCTGCCGATAGGCATCCCGAAGCGGCCGGACCCCGGTGCGGGGGAAGGCGTGGACAACGGAAGGCCAGCCGCGGGAGTCGAGCCACCGAGCAAGGGTCCGTTCCGGGAAGTAGGCATCATCACCGGAGCTGTGGGGGCGAACGGTGGCGACACCGGGGAAGAGCCAGTCGTCGAGATCAAGCCGGTTGAGATCACTGAAGGCAAGGTTGGCGAGGTGGACATCTTTGCCTTGCGCGCGAAGAGCAACGGCAAGGGGAAGCCCGGCGTAGACGTCGAAGCCCCCACCGGCACCGGCAACGAGAACACGCTTCGCGGAGCGAAGCCGGGCAAAGAGCGGCGGTTCGAAGAGACTGTGCACAGAGCCATCGTACGGGCCCCGGCAAAGTCCTTTATGGACTAACCTCCCCCGGGGAAACCTTCAGTTCACTCCTCGAGGCCGGAACTGAACCGAGATCCGAGGCCCGACAGCCTTGGCGGTCTTGGGAACCGAATGCTCCCAAGTCCGCTGACAACTCCCACCCATGACGAGCAAGTCCCCATGCCCCAGCGGCCGAGCCAAGGTCTTCCCGCCCCCACCCCGCGGCCGCAACGCCAGGTTCCGCGCCGCGCCCACGGAAAGAATCGCGACCATGGTGTCCTCCCGGGCGCCCCGCCCGATCCGGTCACCGTGCCAGGCCACGCTGTCGCGGCCGTCGCGGTAGTAGCACAACCCCGCCGTCCGGAACGGCTCGCGCAGTTCCCGCAGGTAGTGCCGGCTCAACGCGTCCCGCGCGGCGGCCAGCACCGGGTGGGGGAGCGGCACGTTCTCGCGGTAGTAGCTGAGCAGCCGCGGCACGGCGACGACGCGGTCGTACATCTTCCGCTTCTCCGCCTGCCACGGCACGCCCTCGACCAGCGCCGCGAACAGCTCGTCGGCGCCCTCGAGCCAGCCGGGCTGGATGTCGACCCACGCGCCCGAGCCGAGGTCGGTGCGCTCCGGCGCGAGGGGGCGCAGCGCGACCGACCCCGGGGTGTCGAAAAGCGAAGACTGGAGACCCGGGTTCATGGTCTCCAGCCTACACCAAGATCGAACACCTGTTCTAGTGAATCACGTCGTAGACGAGCTTCTGGATCCCGTTGCCGTAGGTCTCGCTCTCGACGACCTTCAGGTTCTGCTTGTCCTTGTCGGTCGCGCTGAACAGCCGCTTGCCCGCGCCGAGCAGGACCGGGAACACCAGCAGGTGGTAGCGGTCGATCAGGCCGGCGTCGGCCAGCGCGCGGTTCAGGGTGGCGCTGCCGTGGACCGTGATCGGCCCGCCGTCGGTCTCCTTGAGCGCGGCGACGTCGTCGAGTGACCGCAGGAGGGTGATCTCGCCCCAGTTCGACACCAGGTCCTGCTCGGACAGCGTCGTCGAGACGACGTACTTCGGCATCGCGTTGTAGCCCGCGAACTCCTCGGTCATGCCCGGCCACACCGGCGCGAACGCCTCGTAGCTGACCCGGCCCATCATCATCGCCGCGGATTCGCCCTGCTCACGGCCCTTGAGCTCGTAGGCCGCCAGGTCGAACTCGATGTCCTTGAAGGTCCAGCCGGCGTTGCGGTAGCCGGGCTCGCCGCCGGGTGCCTCGACGACGCCGTCGAGCGAGACGAAGGCGGTGGCGATCAGGGTGCGCATGGGTGCTCCTCGGTGGTCGTTCCGTGCGTTCGTCAGTCTGTCGAACGGCGGTGGCCGGATTCGACACCGCTCCGCGGAAAAGTCCGGCGGGTCTTGTCCGCGGCGGCTTCGGCTCGTACAGTCGTGATCACACCGGGTGAAGGTCTGAACCTTTCCGGTCACCGCCGCCTCGAGTGACAGGAGGTTGGACGGTGCGCAGACTTCGCGGCGCGGGCGTGCTCGCGGCGGTCGCGACGGGGCTCGCGGTAGTCACCCCGGTCGCCGACGCCCAGGTCGGGACCGGCCCGTGGATCTCGGATTCGCCGGGTTACTCCGAGCAGGAGCGGGGGTGCGGCAACGTCTCCGGGCTCACGTTCAAGCTGACGTGTTCAACGGCCAGTGGCGACCAACGCGCGGAACGCCGCTACACCACCTACACCGGCGGCACCCACCAGTTCGAGGGATCGTTCAAGATCACCAGCATGTCCGGCTCCCGGATCAGCCTGAAGCAGACGTTCCGCGACGGCTCCAGCGCCGGCCCGTTCTTCCTGCTGGCGGTGGAGAAGGGCGGCCGCCTGTACGCGGTCCACGGCGGAGAGACGATCGCCACCGGCGCGACCGTGGGCACGAGCGTCCGGGTGAACACGATCAACCAGGTCGGCAGCACGCACAAGGTGTACATCAACGGCTCCCAGAAGGACTCGGTCTCGAGTCCGAGCGGCAGCTACTACGACAAGTTCGGCAGCTACCGCACCGCCAGCGGCCAGGGGCCGATCACGGTGGAGTGGAGCGGCATCAAGTTCTGGCACAAGTAGTGTAGATAGGGTCTGACCTGCTGTTATGTAGCTTTCGGTGGCGTCAGGCCGTCGCTAGGCCGTCTCGGGATTTTCAAGCCGTGCCGCCGCGGTGTGGCGCGGTTTGAAAATCCCGTCGGCTGCCTCTCGCGCCCGGCGATGACTCGACGGAACGAGGTGGGTATAGATCCGGAGCGTGTAACCCGGATCGTGGTGACCGAGGTACTCGGCCAGCTCTTTGACCGACACTCCGGATGCCAAGGCGATCGAGGCGTAGAAGTGCCGCTTGCCGTGCATCCCGTCCCGCCGTGGTGTGTAGGCGAGCCCGGCTGCGGCGTAGGCCGGCTTCCATACGGCGAGGTTGTACTCAGGGCCGCTGATCATCCCGCTGGCAGCGCGAGCGCCGAGGCGCTGAAGACCTTCGGGCCGCCGAATGAGCAGCCGTGCGGTTACCGGACGTCCGCCCGGGTCGAGCCAGGGCAGGGTGACCGTCACGGGCTCGAAGTTGTCCAAGTGCGCGTCGATCTCTTCAAGGACTCCCGCACCGACCGGCACCTGCCGTGTCTTTCCGCCCTTCGGGGGAGCAAACACCGGCGAATTGCCGATCCAGCGGATTTGGCGCTGAACGTTGGCCACCATCTCCTCGCGATCGACGTCGTCCGGACTGAAGCCGAAGATCTCCATCTGTCCCGTTCCCAGCAGGCCAAGTGCTGTTGTGCGTACCCGTGTCTTCTGTTCCTCGGTGCGGGGCGAGCGCTGTGAAGGTTCGAGGCGGTTCGCTGCGCGATCAGGAGCCCGTCCGGCGATCCGCTCGCCGCGCCGGCGCTCACGGAAAAGCAAGCGTCTGCGGCCACGTCTACGACATCGTGGCCGACCATTGTGGACAGCCGAAGCCCGTGGGGATGCGCTGTGTTGCATCCTGTTGGATCGTCGTGCCCCTTCTCAGCATCCTCACAGCGGTCTCGTGGACAATAGGCGGACGGCCTGTTTCGTGTCGATGGATCATGTTCCGACGCGGGTGTCCACTGTGGACTTATCTGGTAATGCGACTTTCGTGGGTGGAAAGAAACCGTACGCCGACCTAATCTGTTTTCCGCGCGCGCTCTCCCATGCACCGGTGCGTCGTCACCCCACCCATGAATATGGAGATGACCATGTCTTCAGTACGTCTGGATTCCCCGCTCCGGCGCGGCGGCACGATTTGCGCCGCCGCGGTGCTCGCCGCCGGGTTCGCGCTCACCGCGGTGTCCCCGGCGGTCGCCGCGCAACCGATGACCGCTCGCGTCGCGACGGCGCTGGGTGAGCGGCTCACGAGCGGGCTCGGCGACCGCACCGTGGGCGCCTACTACGAAAATTCCCATCTCGTCGTCACTGTCACTGACGCCGCGGCGGCGGGCCAGGTCCGGGCGGTGGGCGCGCAGCCGCGGCTGGTGCCCTTCCGCGCGTCCGAGCTGGCCGCGGTGACCGGCGAGCTGAACCGGTCCCACCGCGTTCCCGGCACGGCGTGGCGGATCGACCCGCGCACCGGCCAGGTGCGGGTGAGCGCCGATCCGACCGTCACCGGGCCGGCGCTGGCAGGCCTGGCGGCGGCGGTGCGCAGCTTCGGCGCCAAGGCCCGGCTGGATCGCACCGCCGCCAGACTGCGTCCGCTGCTCACCGGGGGTGACGCGATCTGGGGCCAGGGCCTGCGCTGCTCGCTCGGGTTCAACGTGCACGATTCGAGCGGCAACCCCGGGTTCATCACCGCGGGGCACTGCGGTGTCGCGACGAACGACTGGTGGGCCGATTCCGCGAACGCACAGCACATCGCGACCACACAGCAGGCGGACTTCCCGGGCACGGACTACTCGTACGCGGCCTACGACTCCGGTGCGGAGGGGCCCAGCGCGGTCAACACCGGCCAGCAGATCACCGGTGCCGGCGATGCCTCGATCGGCGAGCAGGTGACGCGCACCGGCTCCACCAGCGGTGTCCACTCCGGCACCGTCACCGGTCTCAACGCGACGGTGAACTACCAGGAAGGCTCGGTGTCCGGTCTCATCGACACTGACGTCTGTGCCGAGCCCGGCGACAGCGGCGGTGCGCTGTTCGACGGTTCGACTGCCATCGGTCTCACGTCCGGCGGAAGCGGTGATTGCCAGTCCGGTGGCGAGACGTTCTTCCAGCCGGTGCCGGCTGCGCTTCAGGCCTACGGCCTCACTCTGCCCTGATCCGCACGGGCTTCCCGCCGGCCCTCCGCCGGCGGGAAGCCCTTCGGTCGCGGATCAGCCGGAGATCGGCCCGGCCGGTGCTCGCCCGCGTGATGCCGGACCGCCGCGGGCAGTTCGAGCGGCGCTTCGGTCGTGCGCAACACCGGCCTACTGTTGATCAGCTACCGGTACACGTTCGGGATGAAGAATGTTTGGCCAGACCGAGAAGCCCGGCCAGGACATGGAAGTGCCCCAGCGGTGCGGCGGCTCGGGCAGGTCATGGACGGTGGGCTGCTGATCGTCATCTTCGCCACCTCGTTCATGCGGGAGGACGAAGACCTCCTGGGCGGCGCAGTCCGCCGGATCAGCCCGGCACCGATCTCGTTGACGGCCGGCACGACGATGCCGATGATCGGTCTGGAACGTGCGACCACGCCGGTCCAGCCCAGCCGACTGGTTCAGGGGGCGCGGTGGCCCTGGTAGCCGACGACGGTGCTGGTGAAGCGGTCGGCTTCGGCGCAGGGCCGGTGTGGGCGCTGAGCGTGGGTTTGGTGGCGTCGATGGTGACGGTGAGGAGGGGGTGAGCTTGCCCCTGTTGTCCGGACGCCTTGTCCAGACAACCGGGGGAGCTCGACAGCCGCTCGTCGGAGGTGAGGTGCGGCCCCGTATCGAGGGGGAGGAGATGCGAGGCCGCGTCACGAAGCTTGGCTGCCTGGCGTAGGTCGGGCAGCCTCAGCGGTGGCCGCTGGGTCAGCCGATGCCGACGACGGATTCGGCGGTGGTCCAGTCGGTGGCGATGGCGTTCTGTGCGTCGGTGAGGGCGACCTGTCCGTTGCAGACGGCGGTTTTGAGAGCGTTTTCGACCGAGTCCTTGTTTGCGGCGGTCTGGTCGCCGTAGCGCGGTTCGGGCCAGAGGTTGCCGGGGTCGCGGGGTGCGCCGCCGAGTTCGAGGGGGATGAGGTGGTCTTCTTCGTAGTCGGCGGTGCTGGTGTCGCTGTAGCCGTAGTCGGCGATCTGCTGCACTTTCAGCGGGTTGGTGTAGGAAACCGGCGGGCGGACGGTCTTGGTCCAGCCGGAGACGCAGATGGTCTGATCGATGGTGTCCTGGGTGACGTCGGGATTGGTGGCGCCGGGAGTACACGCCGCGTCCGGGAGCGGCAGGTAGGCCTGCGAGCAGGACGCCGCTGCGGCGTGCGGTACGGCCACGCCGGTGGCGGCGGTGGCGGGGCAGGCACCGATCAGGAGCGCGGCCGAGGCGAACATGACGGCGCCGAACAGCGTTTTTTGGGCAGGCATGAGTGTCCTCCAAGGGGGACCAGGGACGAGGCTCGTGTGCAGGAGTCGCACAGAAGCCGAGACGCGCACAGGATCTGTTGCGCGCCCGGCGCCGCACTACCGACGAATGTTGGTAATTGACCAAACGGCAAACGAACTTCTGTTGCCCGGCAGGGCAAAACCGGGCAGCGGCGACGAAGAGCACAACTGACGTCGGCCGTACATCATGGACGCAATCGGGCTGGTGACCGGCCACGTGAAGCCCAGAGCCAGGTCACCGATGCGGTGCCGGCAACGGTGAGGCGCCACGCGGAGATGTCGGTCACCGGAATCGGGCTCGCTCGGGTGAGAGACGGCGTCACCATGCCCGAGGCCGAGCGATGTGTGGATCGGCCGCGAGGAGGTCCGTGACCCACGGCGGCGCATTCCTCGTAGAGCGCATTCGCTGAGGGCAGCGTGAAACGCTTCCACGCACCGGAGCCCCGGAATACGGTGCGACCGGGCTGCCAGCGCCGACGAATTCGTCAGCGCCGGTCATGTCGGGGTGTGGCGATTCCGTGGGTGCAGGCGTGGTGGATGGCTCGTGCGCGGTCGCGGCTGCCGGTTTTGGCGAAGATGTGGGTTTTGATGGTGGTTTCGCTCAGCAGGAGGGTGCGGGCGATTTCTCGGTTGTTGTGGCCGGCGGCGATGAACCGGAGGACGTCGAGTTCGGGCCGAGTCAGGTCGCCGTAGCCAGTTCACCGACAGCGCGGGCCTGGCGACCGGGCTCGAGTCCTATGCGGGGCGCGCGGCGGGCGGGTTGTTCGCGGTCGCGCTGCTGGACGCCTCGATCGTCGGCGCGTTCGCGGTGTCACTCTCCAGCGCGTACGCCATCGGCGACGTCCTCGGAATGAAGCACTCGCTGCACCGCGGTGTCAAGCAGGCCAAGGGGTTCTACGCGGTCTACGCCGGACTCGTCGCGCTGTCGGCGGCCATCGTGCTGATCCCCGGCTCGCCGCTCGGGCTGCTCACGGCCGGAGTGCAGACTCTGGCGGGGGTGCTGCTGCCCTCGGCAACGGTGTTCCTGCTGTTGCTCTGCAACGACAAAGCGGTACTCGGGCCGTGGGTCAACGGCCGCGCGACCAATGTGTTCACCTCCGTGGTGGTCGGGGTGCTGGTGATGCTGTCGGTCATCCTCACCACGGCCGTGCTGTTCCCGGACATCAGCGACGGTCAGATCGTCCTGATCTTGCAGATCAGCGGCGGCATCGGGGTCCTGGTGGCCGGCTACGCGTTGCTGCGGCGCGGCCGCGGCACGACCGCTCCGATCGACCGGACAGGCCGGGCGGACTGGCGGATGCCGCCGCTGGAGTACCTGACCAAGCCGGAGTTCTCGCTGGGCCGCAGGATCGGCCTCACCGCGCTGCGGGCGTATCTGCTCCTGGCGGTGGTCCTGGTGATCGTCAAGCTGGTGCAGGTCGCGCTCGGGAACTGAACGGAGGAACGTCATGATCGAGACCACCACCACGCGGCGTCCTGTCGTGACCACGCCGCTGCCGCGCCGATCCGGCGAGGACGGTCCCCGGGCGCCGCTTCGGATGCGCTGGCACATCGCCGTCGACGAGAACGGACAGCGGTACCTTCGGGCACGCTGGTACCGCCCGGCCAGGTAAGGAGTCCGTGAACCCGGCGAGGTGCCCGGACCACGTCCGGGCACCTCGCTTTTCGTGTGTCCGAGCGGGGTCAGGGAAGTCGCTGGCCGAGCAGCAGTGAGCTGCCCGCTGCGCCGATGAGCACGAACACGCCGAGCGCCATCCAGGGTCTGCTGGCGTCTGCGTCCTTGGTCTCGTAGCCGATCTGCTCGCCGAGGTCGGCGTAGACCTTCTTGATCTCCTCTGCGCTGGCGGCCTTGAAGAACTGCCCACCGGATAGCTGCGCGATCTCCTGCACGGCCTCGTCGTCGACCGGGACTGGAGCCGGCTTGCCGTCGATGTCGACGGTGCCGTCGCGGGTGCCGAACGAGATCCCCGAGATCGGGACGCCCTGTTGCTTCGCCGCGAGCGCGGCGGTGTAGCCACCGCGGGGCGCGGAGAGGTCTTCGGGCACGGTCTGCTTGCCGTCGGTCATCAGCACGATCCGGGCCGGGGGCGGACCGTCCGGACCGCCGAGGACGGCGGAAAGCCCGGCGATGGCCTGCAGCGCGGAAAACAGGCCCTCTCCGGTGGCGGTGGACGGCGCGAGCTTGAGCGTGTCGATCGCCCTGACCACACCGTCCCGTTCCGTGGTCGGGCTGACCAGCACCGTCGCCGACCCGGCAAAGGAGACCAGGCCCAGGTTGATCCCGGGGGTCAGGTCACGCACGAACGAGCGAGCGGCGTCCTGCGCCGCCTTCAACCGGGTCGGGACGATATCGGTGGCCTGCATCGACAACGACACGTCGATCACCAGCATCACCGTGGCGCGGTTGCGTGGCACTTTCTGCTCGGCGGTGGGGCCGGCCATGGCCACCGAGAACAACGCCAGCGACGTGATCAGCAACGCCGCCGGCAGATGCCGTCGACGGCCCTGGCCGCTGGGCGCGACCCGGTCCAGCAGGTCCAGATTGGCGAACCGCAGCACGCGCTTGCGCCGCATCCGCTGGGTCACCACGTATCCCGCCGCGAGGCCCGCCGCCGCAGCCAGCAGCAGGAACCACCACGGCGCGCTGAACCCACTCATGCTCATCAGCCGACGCTCCCGTCGTCACTGCTCGCGGTGACGTGAGACGGCCTCACGATCACCACACCAGTCAACCTCCGGTCCGGTCACACCCCGGTGAACCCGGTCATCCGGCCTGGGCGTACCGGCGATGCGAGGGCTTGGCGACGGGCTCGTCCTGGTGGCACAGCGCGAGCTGGACGATGTGTACGACATGAGGGTCGTCGACGTAGTAGATCTGATGCTTGCCGTGGCGGCGGGCGCAGAGCGATGGCGGCGCCGGGACGGATTGTGAGGTTGATCATCATCGCGGCGCTCACGTCGACGCGGTCGGCCAGACAGGGGTCGGCATCGAGGCGGGGGACACCCCAGGCCGGGGCAGGCCGAGCAGCTGCAGCGCAATTTTCGGGATGCTGACGTGGGGCACCGGCGGGAATCGATGCGCGTTCGCGGCCCGGCCGCCGAACATCAGCAGCGGCACCCGGGGGCTGTAGGCGAGTTGCACCGTGTCGGCGGTGCGTTCGACGTCGGGGTGGCGACATGATCGTCGTAGCCGCCCCAGTCATCTCATGTGAGCCAAGCTGTCGTTCAGTAGTCGTCGCGGCCGGTGAACTGCTGTTCCAATCCGTCGGCGGCGTCAGCGAGCAGCTGGACCGGATCGGTGAACTCGTTGAAGTCGAGATGGATCAACGGCAGCGCGTGTCGCAGCACCAAGTAGTCGCCCATGACGGCGGCACCGCCGACGATCGTGCCGGTGCCGATCTCCTCCAGGACTTCTTTCAGATCGACCTCGGCGACCCGGGCGAAAGGGGTGACGATCTGCACCCACTCCTCCTTGCCGTCGAGCACTTCCCGGGCAATGACGACGGTCTGCGCCCGGCCCTCGTAGTCGACGTCATCGTCGAAGCGCACCAGGATCCGCACTTCGTCCGCCGCGCTGCGAGTGACTTCGTATGCCCGTCGGATGAACTCCACCAGTTCCCGCCATGTCGCCAACCCGGAATCCCTCCCCGTGCGCGTCAACCAAAGATGATCGCAGCACACGGGTCTGTCGGGCCGATACCGCCATCGGTGGCGAGCAAGGCCAGCTGTTGCGGGTCATGACGTTGGTGACGCGGGCGAGGGCCTGAGACGAGGGACGGGTCTTTCAGCGGCAGGATGAGAAGTGCGACCAACTCGTCCTCCGAGCAGAAAGACCCGTCCGTGCACCACCGTAATGCCCCGCTGTCTCTCGAGGGCCGCCGCCGGCTCGTCGCGCGCTGCCAGACCCGCCCGATCGCCCACGTCGCCGCCGAGATGGGCATCTCCCGCCAATGCGCCTCCAAATGGGTCAACCGCTGGCGCCGCCACGGCCAAGCCGGCCTGCTCGACCAGCCCAGCGTCCCGCACCACCAGCCCACCGCCACCCCTGCCGAGGTGGTCGTCCGTATCGAGCAGCTGCGCCGAACTCGCCGCCGAGGGCATCACCATCTCCGTCCGCACCGTCGGCCGGCACCTGCTGCAGCTCGGGCTGAACCGACGCCGGTTTCTCGACCCCACCGGCGCCAGCAACCGGGCACCGAGACGGATCATCGCCCGCTGGCCCGGGCACATGGTCCACCTCGACGTGAAAAAGACCGGTCGGATTCCCGACGGCGGCGGCTGGCGAATCCACGGCAAGGACAGCGAGCACGCTCGACACGTCGCTCGCGGCAAAACACGCGGCCAGCGAGCCCGCTACACCTACACGCCAAGCTGCGGGCAGCGCCGCGAGCCTGAGACCGACCTGCGCTGGCTCGCCAGGAGATCAACGACCTGCGCGTCGAGCGCGACAAGCTGGCCGGCATTCGACGCGCTGACTCACCGGGAAATGGTCGATCGGATCGACGAATTCACCTGTGACAACCGGCGGTTGGCCGACCTCGACCGCCAGCGCAGCACCGACAACCAACTACTCACCCAGCAGGTCTCCGGGCTGGAAGTCGACTTTGCCGGTGCCAGGACCAGGCGCAACATACTAGGGGACCGGGTCGGGGGTCGGCCGCTCGAGGACCGGCGTCTTCGTGCCCGAGGCCGGGGTCAGGATCGGTTCCGCGGACGGGACGACTGGCGTCGTGGCCCTCGCCGGGGGATCCTGTTTGGCCGCCGCGCGCTTGGCCGCCTGACGGCCGAGGGCCTTGTATCGCGCCCGATGGTTAAACCACTCCGCGATCAGCAGGTTCACGACCCACGGGACCCACGACGTCAGCGTGGACACCTGGTCCTGCACTGCAGGTGGCCCGTCGACGCCCATGGTGAACACCTCGGGCTCCAGCCACAGGATGGCCGGCCCCAGCCAGAACCGGGACGCGAGGATCGAGAAGCACAGTGCGAAGCTGCGCAGCATCCACTCGCGGTGCTCCACGATGCGGCCCTGCCGCGCCCGGCGGAAGCCGACGATCGTCGTGGCCAGCCAGAGCAGGCCCAGGATCGCGTTGCCCACCTTCTGACCAGGGCCGTGCGTCAAGAACGGCGTGATCGTCAGGATCGCCAGCCCGGCCGGCAGCGCGCCGCCCAGGACGTAGATGCGGCCGGAGATGCGGTGCAGCTTCGGCTTGCGGTTGCGCAGCCACGGCCAGATCTGCATGGCCGCGGTCACGAACGCCACCGAGCCGAAGATGATGTGCGCGACCAGCAGCGGGTAGTAGAACGGCAGGTCGAGCCGGGTGGCGGCGGTGGACTTGCTCGGGTCGAACCCCAGGTAGTTGGGCAGCCGGAAGGCGAGGAACCCGAACACCAAGAAATAGAAGGGGACGATCCAGGGGCGTCTCAACGCCGTTCCGATGCGTGACATGGTCTGCCTTCCTACGGGACATCCGGCGCGCAGAGCATGCCGCGGCCGGCTCACGGAAAACCGCAGACTTCGCGCCCGGCCCTGGTCCCGGCGAGCGGATCTCTGGGGAAAACCGAGCGCGGGCGGCGGCATAGTCGGGCCGACCTGAAGTCCGGCGGTGGCTCCGGCGTCGCGAGGCGGCCGGGCGCCCGCCCGAACCGATCACGGGGAGCGCCGCGGTGGATCGAGCCGAGCACATTGTCCGCGAAGGTGCCGTCGCGATCGTGGGCCTGGCCTGCCGCCTGCCCGCGGCGCCCGCACCCGGCGCGTTCTGGACACTGCTGCGCGACGGTGCCGACGGCACGTCCGAGGTGCCGCCGGAGCGCCGGTCGTCGGTGCCGCCGGAGACCCGCCGCGGCGGGTTCCTGTCCGAAGTGGATACCTTCGACGCCGCGTTCTTCGGCATCCCGGCCCGCGAGGCCGCGACCATGGACCCGCAGCAGCGCCTCGCCCTCGAACTGGGCTGGGAGGCCCTCGAAGACGCGCGGATTGTGCCGTCCCGGCTCGAAGGCTCCTCGACCGGTGTCTTCGTCGGCGCGAGCGCGGATGACTACGCGACCCTGCTCAAGCAGGGCGGCGCGAACGCGATCGGGCACCACACGCTCACCGGGCAGAGCCGGGCGGTGCTGGCCAACCGGCTGTCCTACGCGTTCGGCCTGCGCGGGCCGAGCCTGTCGGTCGACACCGGGCAGTCGTCGTCGCTGGTCGCCGTGCACCTCGCCTGCGAAGCCCTGCGCAGCGGCGAAGCCGACCTCGCCATCGCCGGCGGCGTGCAGCTGAACCTGGCCCCGGAAAGCACGATCGCCGCCGACCGGTTCGGCGGCCTCTCGCCCGACGGCCGCTGCTACACCTTCGACGAGCGGGCCAACGGCTACGTCCGCGGCGAGGGCGGCGGCTTCGTCGTCCTCAAGCCCCTCGCCGCCGCTCTGCGGGACGGCGACCGCGTCCACTGCGTCATCGAAGGCGGCGCGGTCAACAACGACGGCTTCAGCGAAACCCTCACGACGCCGAGCGCGGAGGCGCAGGAGGCGGTCATCCGGGCCGCGCTGCGTCGCGCCGGCGTCTCCGCCGACGCCGTCCGGTACGTCGAACTGCACGGCACCGGCACCCGCGTCGGTGACCCCCTGGAGGCCGCCGCGCTCGGCGCCGTCTTCGCGCCCGGCCGCGGCGAGGACCCGCTGTGGGTCGGCTCGGTCAAGACGAACATCGGCCACCTCGAAGGCGCCGCCGGCGTCGCGGGCGTGCTGAAGGTCGCGCTGTCGCTGTCCCACGGCGAAGTCCCGCCCAGCCGCAACCACGAGCACCCGAACCCGGCCATCCGGTTCGACGACTGGCGCCTGCGCGTCGCCGTCGAGGCGGTCCCGTGGGCGGAAGGCTCGTACGCCGGGGTGTCGTCGTTCGGCATGGGCGGCACGAACTGCCACCTCGTGCTCTCCGCCGCGCCCCCGACCGCGGAACCACCGCGGCAGGCCACGACCGAACCGGCCCCCTGGGTGCTGTCGGCCCGGACCCCCGGCGGCCTGCGCGGGCAGGCCGCCGCCCTGTCCACTGTGGACGCCGACGCCCGCGACGTCGCGCACTCCCTGGTCGCCACTCGCAGCGCGTTCACGCACCGCGCCGTCGTCCTCGACACCGGCGCGCTGCCCGCGCTCGCAGCCGGCGAGCCGTCGGCCGACGTAGTCACCGGGACCGCCGGCGAGCACCGGCTGGCCGTGCTGTTCCCCGGCCAGGGCGCCCAGCGGCCCGGCATGGGCCGCGAGCTGTACGAGCGGTTCCCGGTGTTCGCCGAGGCCCTGGACGAGATCTGCGCGCGCTGCGACACCGAACGTCCGCTGCGGGAAGTGCTCTTCTCCGAACCGGGCTCGGCCGACGCAGCTGTACTGGCCGAGACCGGGCACACCCAGCCCGCGCTGTTCGCCTACGAGGTCGCGCTGTACCGGCTGTTCGCCTCGTGGGGGATCGAGCCGGAGTACGTGGCCGGGCACTCGGTGGGCGAGATCGCCGCCGCCCACGTCGCCGGCGTGCTGTCCCTCGACGACGCGTGCGAACTGGTCACCGCGCGCGGCCGGCTGATGAGCTCGTTGCCGCCGGGCGGCGCGATGGTCTCCGTCCGCGCCGCGGCCGGCGAAGTCGAGCCCCTGCTGGGCGACGACGTCGTCCTCGCCGCGGTCAACGGGCCCGAGTCGGTCGTGCTGGCCGGCCCCGAGGAGCCGGTGCTGGCGCTGGCCGCGCGCTTCGAGGCCGACGGCCGCAAGGTGACGCGCCTGGCCGTCTCGCACGCTTTCCACTCGCCGCTGATGGACCCGATGCTGGCCGAGTACCGCCGGGTCGTCGAGCAGCTGGACCTGCGGCCGCCGCGGCTGCCGATCGTGTCGACGGTGACCGGCCGCGTGATCCGCCAGGCTCAGCTCGGCGAACCGGAGTACTGGATCCGCCAGGCGCGCGACACGGTCCGCTTCGCCGACGCCGTCGATACGTTGTCCCGTCAGGGCATCACCGCGTTCCTCGAGCTGGGGCCGGACGGCACGCTCACCTCACTGGTCCGCGCCTGCCTGGACAACCCGGTCACGGTCCGGTCGTCGCGTTCCCGGCGTCCGGAGGACTTCGGTGCCCTCGCCGCACTCGCGGAACTGCACGTCCGCGGCATCGACGCCGACTGGACGAAGCTCACCGCCGGCGGCCGGCCGCTCGATCTGCCGACCTACGCCTTCGATCGCGAACGCCACTGGTTCGACGCCCCCGAACCGAAAGCCACGACCGTCCCGGTCGACCGCGACCTGCTCAAGCTCGTGCGCGCCGAAGCGGCCGCGGTCCTCGGCGCCGAGGTCGACCCGACTACGCCCTTCCGGGAGCTGGGCTTCGACTCGGCGATGAACGTCGACCTCGCCGTCCGCCTCGGCGCCGCCACCGGTCGCACGCTGGCCACGACGGAGCTGTTCGACCACCCGACCGTCCGCGCGCTCGCCGAACACCTCGCCGGCGCCGGACCGGCGGCGGCCGTCACTACCGCGTCGACGGGAGACGCGGACCCGGTCGTCATCGTCGGCCTCGGCTGCCGCTACCCGGGCGGAGCTGGTTCCCCCGAAGAACTCTGGCGGCTGATCGAGTCCGAAACGGACGCGATCACCGCGATGCCCGCCGACCGCGGCTGGCCCGCGTCGGTGCTCGGCACCGGCCGGCCGGGCGGCTTCCTCGCCGACGTCGCCGGGTTCGACGCCGGCCTCTTCGGCATCTCGCCGCGCGAAGCCCAGGCGATGGAGCCGCAGCAGCGGCTCGTGCTCGAAGTCGTCTGGGAAACCCTGGAACGCGCCGGGATCGCGCCATCGTCGCTGCGCGGCACCCGCACCGGCGTGTTCGTCGGCGCCACCGCGCAGGACTACGGCCCGCGACTGGCCGAAGGCACCGGCGGCGCCGAAGGCTACGTGCTCACCGGCACCTCGCCGAGCCTCGTCTCCGGCCGCGTCGCGTACGTGCTCGGCACCGGCGGCCCGGCCGTCACCGTCGACACGGCGTGCTCGTCGTCGCTGGTCGCGCTGCACCTGGCCGTGCGGTCGGTGCGCTCGGGCGAGACGTCGCTCGCCATCGCCGGCGGCGTCACCGTGATGGCCGAGCCCGGCATCTTCGTCGAGTTCGCCAAGCAGGGCGGCCTGTCGGACGACGGGCGCTGCAAGGCGTTCGGCGACGGCGCCGACGGTACCGGCTGGGCCGAAGGCGTCGGCATGGTCGTCGTCGAACGGCTTTCGCGCGCCCGCGAGCTCGGCCACGACGTCCTCGCGATCGTGCGCGGCTCGGCGGTCAACTCCGACGGCGCGTCCAACGGCCTCACCGCGCCCAGCGGCCCGGCCCAGCAGCGCGTGATCTTCGAGGCGCTCGGCGACGCAGGTCTCACCGCCGCCGACGTCGACGTCCTCGAAGCCCACGGCACCGGCACCCGCCTCGGTGACCCGATCGAAGCCCGCGCGGCCCTCGCAGTCTACGGTCAGGACCGGGAAACGCCGCTGCTGCTGGGATCCGTGAAGTCCAACATCGGGCACACGCAGGCCGCTGCCGGCGTCGCGGGCGTGATCAAGATGATCGCCGCGATGCGCCACGGGGTCGTGCCGCGCACGCTGCACGCCGACGCGCCGTCGTCCCATGTCGACTGGACGGCGGGGGCGATCGACCTGGCCACCGCCGCCCGCGAGTGGCTCGACGCCGGACGGCCGCGCCGCGCGGCCGTGTCCTCCTTCGGGATCAGCGGCACGAACGCGCACCTGATCCTGGAGCAGGCCCCGGCGGACACCGTCGCCGAACCCGCGCGCGAGGTCGTCGTGACGGCCGTGCCGTGGGTGGTCTCGGCGCGATCCGAGCCTGCCTTGCGCGCTGCGGTCGAGCGGCTGCGGGACGTCGACGCCGACCCGGTCGACGTCGGGTATTCCCTGGTCACGACCCGGTCTTCGTTCGACCGCCGGGCCGTGCTGCTGGGCGGAGCCGAGATCGCGAGCGGCATCGCACCCGCGGTCGAGCCCGCCGTCGCCGCGGTGTTCGCCGGGCAGGGCACCCAGCGCCCCGGCATGGGCCGCGAGCTGGCCGCGCGGTTCCCGGTCTTCGCGGCCGTGTACGCCGAGGTCTGCGCGCACTTCCCGGCCGAAGTGGCCGACGCGATCCGCACCGAAGACCCGGCCGTGCTCGATCGCACCGGGGTCGCGCAGCCCGCGCTGTTCGCGCTCGAAGTCGCGTTGTTCCGGCTCGTCGAATCGCTCGGTGTACGCGCGGAACGGGTGGCCGGGCACTCGATCGGCGAGCTGGCCGCGGCGCACGTCGCCGGGGTGCTCGCCCTGCCGGACGCGTGCGCGCTCGTCGTCGCGCGCGGCCGGCTGATGGAGGCGCTGCCCGAGGGCGGCGCGATGATCGCGCTGCAGGCGACCGAGGACGAGGTCCGGCCGCTCCTCACCGACGGCGTCGCGATCGCCGCCGTCAACGCCCCCGAGTCGCTGGTCGTCTCCGGTGAGGAGGACGCGCTGCTGCGGCTGGCGGCGTCGTTCGAGGAGGCCCGGCGGCTCTCGGTGTCGCACGCCTTCCACTCGCCGTTGATGGCGCCGATGCTCGACGACTTCCGCCGCGTGGCCGAAGAACTGACGTTCCACGAGCCCACGCTGCCGGTCGTCTCGACGGTCACCGGCCGCCCGGCCGAGCCGGGCGAGCTGACCGATCCGGGCTACTGGGTCGCCCAGGTCGTCGCGACCGTCCGGTTCGCCGACGCGCTGGAGACGTTGCGGGACAACGGGATCGGCTCGTTCGTCGAGATCGGCCCGGACAGCACCTTGTCCGGCCTGGTCGCGCGGACGCTGCCGGACGCGGCGCCGGTGCCGCTGCTGCGCTCGGACCGTCCCGAGGAGACGGCGTTCGCGACCGCGCTCGGCCGCCTGCACGTGCTCGGCGCCGAACTCGACTGGCCGGCGTTCTACGCGGGCACCGGCGCCCGGCGTGTCGCCCTGCCGACGTATGCCTTCCAGCACGAGCGCTTCTGGGCCACCGCCCGGCCCGCGGCTCGTCCCTTCGATCGCTCGGACCACCCCCTGCTCGGCGCACCGGTCGAGCTTCCCGGTGAAGACGGCGTCGTGCTCACCGGGTACGTCTCGCCGGACACGCTGCCCTGGCCGGCCGACCACGTCGTCGAAGACCGGGTCCTGTTCCCCGGTACCGGGTTCGTCGAGCTCGCGCTGCGCGCCGGCACGGAGGTCGGCTGCGGCGCGCTCGCCGAGCTGACCCTCACCGCGCCGCTGCCGCTGGCCGGCGACGGCGTCACCCTCCAGGTCCGCGTCGGCGCCGACGCGGGAGTGGACGATGGCCGCCCGGTCACCGTCCACTCACGCGCCATCGACGGCACGTGGACCGAGCACGCCACCGGCCGCCTGGTCGCGGCCGTCCCGGTGCCGGTCCTGTCGTCGGGGGAGCGCGGCGAAGACATCGACGTCGACGAGCTGTACCCGACCCTGTCCGCCGCCGGGCTCGACTACGGGCCCGCGTTCCGCGGCGTCCGCGCCGCCTGGCACGAAGGCGACGACCTGTGCGCGGACCTCGTGCTGCCGCAGGAAGCCGGTGACCCGGCGGGCTACCTGCTGCACCCGGCCCTGTTCGACGCCGCCCTGCACTTGGTGCCGTTCCTCGGGCTCGACCCGCGCCCGCGTGCCCGGCTGCCGTTCGTCTGGTCCGACGTCGGCCTGCACGCGGTCGGCGCGTCCGCGCTGCGGTTGCGGATCCGGCGCCTCGGCCCGGACACCGTCACGCTGTCGGTGACCGATCCCGAAGGCGCTCCGGTCGCCACCGTCGGTTCGCTGGTGCTGCGGCCTCCGGCCGACGCCGCCCCGGTGGCGCCGCCACTGCTGCACGTCGAGTGGACGCCCAAGGACCTCGGCGCGCCGGCCGACCTGACCTGGGCCGTCGTCGGCCCCGACGACCAGGGCCTCGGCGCGCTGCTGACCGGCCGCCACGCCGTCCCGTCGTCGGCCGACGTCCTGCTCGTCCCGGTCCCGGACCCGGTGGGCCTGCCCGTCCCGGCCGGCGTCCGGCTGGTGACCTCGACCGTCTTGAGTCACCTGCGCGGGCACCTCGAGGACGACAAGCTGCTGGTGTTCGTCACCGGCGGCGGCCCGGTCGCCGCCGCGGCCGAAGGGCTCGTGCGCTCGGCCCAGGCCGAACGCCGGGGCCGGTTCTTCCTGCTGTCCGGCGTGCCTTCGGCAGCGGAGCTGGCCGCGCTGCCGACCTCCGGCGAGACCGAGGTCCGCGTCCGCGACGGCCGCGTCGAAGTCCCGCGCCTCGCCCCGGTGACCGCCGAGCCCGGACCGGTCGACTGGGGCGACGGCGCCGTCCTGATCACCGGCGGTACCGGTGGCCTCGGTGGCCACGTCACCCGCCACCTGGTGACGTCCCACGGCGTGACGCGGCTGGTGCTGGCCGGCCGCCGGGGCGCCGACGCTCCCGGTGCCCGCGAGCTGTCCGACGAGCTGACCGCGCTGGGTGCGTCTGTCGCTCTGGTGGCCTGCGACGTGGCCGATCGCGACTCCGTCGCCGCGCTGCTCGCCGCCCACGACATCACCGGTGTGGTGCACGCGGCCGGCGTGCTCGAGGACGGCGTCCTCGCCGCCCTGACGCCCGACCGGCTCGCCCGCGTCCTCGCCCCGAAGGTCGACGCGGCCTGGCACCTGCACGAACTCGCGCCGGACCTGTCGGCGTTCGTCGTGTTCACGTCGGTGTTCGGCGTGCTCGGCAACGGCGGCCAGGGCGCCTACACCGCGGCCAACGCGGCTCTTGACGAGCTGGTCCGCGTCCGGGCGGCCGCCGGGCTCCCGGCGCGCGCGATCGCGTGGGGTCCGTGGGGCCGCGACGGCGGCATGACCGGCACGCTGTCCGAAGCCGCGCTGCGGCGGATGGCCCGGTCCGGGCTGCCGACGCACTCGGTCGCCGACGGGCTGGCCTGGTTCGACGCCGCGCTGGCGGGCGCCGAGCCCGCCGTCGTCGCCTCACACGTCGACCGCACCGCCCTGCGCGCCCTCGACGTCGTGCCGCCGGTGTTCCACCGCCTGGCTCCGCCGCGCCCGCGTCGCGCGGCCGCGGCGGCGACGGACTTCGGCGCGCTGGTCGTCTCGACGGTGGCGAACGTGCTCGGGCACGCGTCGGCGGCGTCGGTCGACTCGACGCTGACGTTCCGCGAACTCGGCCTCGACTCGCTGACCTCGGTCGAGCTGCGCAACCGCCTCGCCGAGGCGACCGGGCGACGACTGCCGGCGACGCTGGTGTTCGACCACCCGACTCCCGACGCCGTCACGGCGTTCCTGTCCGCCGAGGACGGGCCGACCCAGCGCCCGACTCGCGTGGTGGCGCGCGACGACGACGCGGTGGTGATCGTCGGCATGGCCTGCCGGTATCCGGGCGGTGTGGCGTCGCCGGAGGACTTCTGGGACCTGCTGGCCGAAGGCCGCGACGGCATCACGCCCATCCCCGCCGACCGCGGCTGGCACACGCCCGGCGCCGACTTCGAAGGTGGCTTCCTGCACGAAGCCACCGGGTTCGACGCCGACTTCTTCGGCATCTCACCGCGGGACGCGCTCAGCGCCGACCCGCAGCAGCGGCTCCTGCTGGAAGTCTCGTGGGAGGCGTTCGAACAGGCCGGCATCGACCCGACGTCACTGAAGGGCTCCGACACCGGCGTGTTCGCCGGGGTCATGTACCACGACTACGCGGCCATCGCGCAGGATCCTGAGGCACGCGGCTTCGACGTCAACGGCACCGCGGGCAGCATCGCCTCCGGCCGGGTCGCCTACGCCCTCGGGCTGGAAGGCCCGGCGGTCACGGTGGACACCGCGTGCTCGTCGTCGCTGGTGGCGTTGCACTGGGCGGCGCGGGCCCTGCGGTCGGGGGAGTGCTCGCTGGCGCTGGCCGGTGGCGTGACGGTGATGTCGACGCCAGCGACGTTCCTCGACTTCGCCCGCCAAGGCGGTCTCGCGAGCGACGGCCGCTGCAAGTCCTTTTCGGACGACGCCGACGGCACCGGCTGGTCCGAAGGCGTCGGCCTGCTGGTGCTGGAGCGGCAGTCGGACGCGCTCCGCAATGGACACCGGATCCTGGCCGTGGTGCGGGGGAGCGCGGTCAACCAGGACGGCGCGTCGAACGGGCTCACCGCGCCGAACGGGCCGTCGCAGCAGCGCGTGATCCGGGCGGCGCTGGCCGAGTCCGGGCTGTCGACCGCGGACGTCGACGTCGTGGAAGCGCACGGTACCGGCACGACATTGGGCGACCCGATCGAAGCGCAGGCGTTGCTGGCGACGTACGGGCAGGACCGCTCGACGCCGCTGCTGCTGGGTTCGGTGAAGTCCAACATCGGGCACACCCAGGCCGCCGCGGGCGTCGCGGGCATCATCAAGATGATCCTCGCCATGCGCCACGGCGTCGTCCCGAAGTCGTTGTGGGCCGGGACGCCGTCGTCCCACGTGGACTGGACGGCCGGGTCGCTCGAACTGCTCGCCGAGCCCCGCGAGTGGCCGGTCTCGGAGCGGCCGCGCCGGGCCGGGATCTCGTCGTTCGGGATCGGCGGCACCAACGCGCACGTCGTCATCGAGGCACCGGCCGTCGTTTCCGCTCCCGCGGCCGAGCGCCCGACGGTGCCGTGGGTTCTCTCGGCACGCTCCGAAGCCGCGCTCGCGGACCAGATCATGCGGGTCACCGCCGCCGCCCCCGCTCCGCTCGACGCCGGGTTCACCCTGGCGACCACCCGGGCGCGGTTCGCCCACCGCGCGGTGCTGCTCGCCGGCGACGACGGCGTCCGCGAGGTCGCCCGCGGCGTCGCGGCGCCGGGACCGCTGGCCTTCCTCTTCACCGGCCAGGGCGCCCAGCGGATCGGGATGGGCCGGGAATTGGCCGCCGAGTACCCGGTGTTCGCGGCGGCGTTCGACGAAGTGCTGGCGTCGTTCGACCCCGAACTGCGTTCGGTCGTCTGGGGTACCGACGCGGAGGCGCTGGCCGAAACCGGCCACGCGCAACCGGCGTTGTTCGCGATCGAGGTCGCGCTGACGCGGCTGCTCGCGTCGTGGGGTGTGCGCCCGGCCTTCGTCGCCGGGCACTCGGTGGGGGAGATCGCGGCCGCGCACGTGGCCGGGGTCCTCTCCCTGGCCGACGCGTGCAAGCTGGTCTCCGCGCGCGGCCGCCTGATGCAGGCCCTGCCGCGCGGTGGCGCGATGGTGGCGGTCGAAGCGTCCGAAGAGGACGTTCGCGCCGAACTGATCGACGGCGTCGACCTCGCGGCGGTGAACGGGCCGCGGTCCGTCGTGCTGTCGGGCGTCGAGGACGCCGTGCTGGAAGTGGCGTCCCGCTTCGGGAAGACGAAGCGGCTCACCGTGTCGCACGCGTTCCACTCGCACCTGATGGACCCGATGCTCGACGAGTTCCGCGCGGTCGTCGCGGAGCTGTCCTTCGAGCCGCCGGAAATCCCGGTGCTCGCGGCCGGCGACGTGACGTGCCCGGACCACTGGGTCGACCACGTCCGCGCGACGGTCCGGTTCGCCGACGCGCTCGCCCGGCTGACCGCAGCGGGCGTGACGACGTTCGTCGAGGTCGGGCCGGACGCGGTGCTGTCCGGACTCGTCGACGACCCGGCCGCAACGGCGACGCCGGTCCTGCGCCGCGACCGCCCGGAGGCCGCCGCGATCCTGGAAGCGTTGGGCCGCCTGCACGTCACCGGGTCTACTGTGGACTGGCCGGCGTGGTTCGCCGGCTCGGGCGCGCGGGTCGTGGACCTGCCGACGTACCCGTTCCAGCACCAGCGGTTCTGGCCGACGGCGCCCGGGCACCCCTTGCTCGGCCCGGCCCTGGACCTGACCGACGGCAGCGTGGTCCGCACAGGCCTCCTGACGACGGCGACCCAGCCGTGGCTCGCCGACCACACGGTCCACGGCACCCCCGTCCTGCCCGGCACGGCGTTCGTGGAGCTGGCCCTCGCGGCGGACGCGGACCTCGGCGTCGATGAGCTGACGATCGAGTCCCCGCTGGAGCTGACGGCGGCCCGCGAGCTGCAGGTGCGGGCGGGCGCCGCGGACGACGACGGCGCGCGAGAGTTCTCCGTGTCGTCGCGGCCGGAGGGTACGGACGAGCCCTGGCAGTGCCACGCGAGCGGCCGCCTGGTCCCGGAGATCGCCGCGGCCGACGGCTTCGGCTCGTGGCCCCCGGCCGGCGCCGAACCCCTCGACCTCACCGGCCTCACCGACCGGCTCGCCGCCGACGGGCTCGGCTACGGTCCCGCGTTCGCCGGGCCCGCGCTCGCCTGGCGGCGGGACCAGGAGATCTTCGCCGAAGTCGCGCTCGCCGACGCGCACCGCCCCGACGCGACCGCCTACGGCCTCCACCCCGCCCTCTTCGACGCGACCCTGCGGCTCGTCTCGCTGCTCGACCCGGACTTCACCGGCAGTGTCCCGTTCTCGTGGCAGGGCGTCGCGCTGCACGCGACCGGCGCGGCCGCGCTGCGCGTCCGGCTCACCCCTGCCGACGGCGGTCTTCGCGTCACCGCGACGGACCCGGCCGGCACGCCCGTGGTGTCCGTGGACCGCCTCGTCCTCCGCCACCCCGGTGCCGCGAAGGCGCCGCAACCCCTGTTCCGGCTGGAGTGGACGCCCGTCACCGCCGAGGAAGTCCCGGCCGCCTTCGACGTGCTCACCGTCGCCGGAGACCTCGGCGACGTGCCGCGATCCCTGCGCGAGGTGACCTCTCACGTCCTGGGCAGGCTCCAGGAAACCCTCACCGGCGACCGCACCTTGGTCGTCGTGACGCCGGCCGCCGACCCGGTCGCGGCCGCCGCCGGGGGGCTGGTCCGCGCGGCCCAAGCCGAACACCCCGGCCGGTTCGTGCTCGTCGAAACCGACGGCTCCCGCGCACTCGCCGTCGCCGGTGACGAACCCGTCCTGAAGATCGAGGAAGGCCGCGTCCTGGCCGCCCGGCTCGCCCGCGCCACCGGGACGGAGCTGTCACGGGAAAGCTCGGGCGGCACCGTGCTCATCACCGGCGGCACCGGTGGGCTCGGCAGTGCCGTCGCCCGCCACCTGGCCGCGCGCGGCCGGCGGGACCTGCTGCTCGTCAGTCGATCCGGTACCGCCGATCCCGCCCTCCTCGCCGAGCTCGGCGACGGCGCCGAGGTGGCGGCCTGCGACGTCGGCGACCGCGCCGCCCTCGCCCGGCTGCTCGAAGGCCGCGAGATCACGACCGTCGTCCACGCCGCCGGTGTCCTCGACGACGGCACCCTCGCCGCGCTCACCCCCGAACGTTTCGAGCCGGTCCTGCGGGCCAAGGCCGATGGCGCCTGGTACCTCCACGAGCTGACCGGGCCCGGCACCGAACTGGTCTTCTTCTCCTCCGTCGTCGGCACGTTCGGGGGAGCCGGTCAGGCGAACTACGCCGCCGCCAACGCCTTCCTCGACGCGCTCGCCCGTCGTCGCCCGAACACCGTGTCCCTCGGCTGGGGCCCGTGGGAATCCGGCAGTGGCATGACGTCGACACTGTCCGAAGTGGACTTGCGCCGCCTTGCCGAAGCCGGGCTGCCGCCGGTCACCGTCGACGCCGGGCTCGCGCTGTTCGACGCCGCCCGCGCGGCCGGCGAGCCCGCGCTCCTGCCGCTGCCGCTCGACCTCGCCGCCGTGCGACGCCGGCCCGAGATCCCGCACGTGCTGCGCGGTCTGGTCCGGCCAGGCCGCCGCCGTGCCGCCGCCGGGTCCGCACAGGCGGGCGACCTGGTCCGCACCCTCACCCCGCTGCCCGCCGCCGAACGCGCCGAAGCGCTGGCCGGGCTCGTCGCCACGCACGTCGCGCTCGCCCTCGGGCACGCCGACGCCGCCGCGATCGACCCCGTCCGCGCCTTCTCCGACCTCGGGTTCGACTCCCTGTCCGGCGTCGACCTGCGCAACCGGCTCGCCGCCGCGACCGGGCTACGCCTGCCGACCACGCTGGTGTTCGACCAGCCGACCGTCACCGCGCTGGCCGCGTACCTGCTGGCCGAGCTGTTCGACGCCCACGCGCCGGCCGCCGAGGTCCGCCGTGCGGCCGTGAGCACCGGCGATCCGGTCGTGATCGTCGGGATGGCCTGCCGCTACCCGGGCGGGGTCACCACCCCCGACCAGCTCTGGGACCTGGTCGCGGACGGCCGCGACGCCGTCTCGGAGTTCCCCGCCGACCGCGGCTGGGACCTCGATGCGCTCTACGACCCCGACCCCGATCACCCCGGCACGTCGTACACGCGCCACGGCGGGTTCCTGCACGACGCCGCGGACTTCGACGCCGAGTTCTTCGGCATGAGCCCGCGCGAAGCCCTGGCCACCGACGCCCAGCAGCGGCTGCTGCTGGAGACGTCGTGGGAGGCCGTCGAGCGCGCGGGCGTCGACCCGGTGTCGCTGCGCGGCAGCGCGACCGGTGTGTTCGCCGGGGTGATGTACCACGACTACAGCCGCCTGCTCGGCGGCAGCGAAGACGCCGAAGGCTACCTGACCAGCGGCAGCGCCGGCAGTGTCGCGTCCGGTCGGGTGTCCTATGTGCTCGGCCTGGAAGGCCCCGCGGTCACCGTCGACACCGCGTGCTCGTCTTCGCTCGTTTCGCTGCACCTGGCCGCGCAGGCACTGCGGTCGGGGGAGTGCGACCTCGCGCTCGCCGGTGGCGTCACCGTGATGGCGACGCCGTCGACGTTCGTCGAGTTCTCCCGGCAGCGCGGCCTGTCCGCCGACGGTCGTTGCCGCTCCTTCGGCGACGGCGCGGACGGCACCGGCTGGGCCGAAGGCGCCGGAATGCTTCTGCTGGAGAGGCTTTCCGACGCGCGTCGCAACGGCCACCCGGTCTTGGCCGTGGTCAGGGGCAGCGCGCTCAACCAGGACGGCGCGTCCAACGGCCTGACCGCGCCGAACGGCCCCTCGCAGCAGCGCGTCATCCGCGCCGCACTGGCCAGCGCCGGTCTGTCCACTTCGGACGTCGACGCGGTCGACGGTCACGGCACCGGCACGCAGCTGGGCGACCCGATCGAGGCGCAGGCGCTCATCGCGACCTACGGCCGGGATCGCGAGACGCCGCTCCTGCTGGGCTCGGTGAAGTCCAACCTCGGGCACACGCAGGCCGCCGCCGGGGTCGCGAGCGTGATCAAGATGGTGCTCGCCATGCGGCACGGCGTGCTGCCACCGACTCTGCACGCGGACACCCCGTCGTCGCGCGTCGACTGGGAGGGCGTCGCCCTCCTCGGTGAGCCGACCGAGTGGCCGGAGACCGGCCGGCCGCGCCGGGCCGCGGTCTCGTCGTTCGGGATCAGCGGCACGAACGCCCACGCCATCCTCGAACAGCCGCCGTCCGCTCCGGAGCTACCGGCCCCGCCCCAGCCCGCGTTGGTGCCGTGGCCGCTGTCGGCCAAGTCCGAAGCCGCGCTGCACGCTGCCGTGGCGAGCGTGACCGCGCTCGACGCCGCGCCGCTCGACATCGGCTTCTCCCTGGCCGGCCGCTCCCGGTTCGCGCACCGCGCGGTCGTACTGGCGAACCGGGAACAGATGGTCACCGGCGACGCGGTGCCCGGCAGGACCGCATTCCTGTTCAGCGGCCAGGGCGGCCAGCGGGCGGGCATGGGCCGCGAACTGGCCCGGCGGTTCCCGGCGTTCGCTGAGGCCCACGACGCCGTCCTCGCCGAGTTCGGCCCGGCGATCGCCGACGTCGTGCGCGGGGACGACCAGGCTCGCCTCGACCGCACGGAGTTCGCGCAGCCCGCATTGTTCGCCCTGCACGTCGCGCTGCTGCGGCTGGCCGGGTCTTGGGGTGTCACGCCCGACGTCGTCGCCGGGCACTCCATCGGCGAGATCGCCGCCGCGCACGCCGCCGGGGTGTTCTCGCTGGCCGACGCGTGCCGGCTGGTCGTCGCGCGGGGTGCGCTGATGCAGGCGCTGCCCGACGGCGGCGCCATGGTCGCCGTCGTCGCGAGCGAGGACGAGGTCCGGCCGCTGCTGGGCCCGGACGTCGCGATCGCCGCCGTGAACGGCCCGCGCTCGATCGTCCTGTCCGGCGCGGCCGAGGCCGTCGCCGAAGTGGCCGCGCGGTTCGAGAAGACGCGGCGGCTCACGGTGTCGCACGCGTTCCACTCGCCGCTGATGGAGCCGATGCTCGCGGAGTTCTCCGGCGTCCTGAGCGGACTCACGTTCACCGCACCGCGGCTGCCGTTCTTCTCCACGGTGGAATCCGGCGCGGAACCGACCACAGTGGACTACTGGGTCCGGCACGCGCGCGAGGCGGTCCGCTTCGCCGACGCCGTCACGACCCTGACCGGCGCCGGGGTGACGCGGTTCGTCGAGGCCGGTCCGGACGGCGTGCTGTCCGCGCTGGTGGCCGACGCGCCCGCGGTGCCGCTCATGCGCCGTGACCGCGGTGAGGAAACCGCGTTCGTCGAGGCCGCGGCGCGGCTGTTCGTGGCCGGGATCGACGTCGACTGGCGGCCCGCGGTGGCCGGCGGGCGGCAGGTCGAACTGCCCACCTACCCGTTCCAGCGCGAACGGTTCTGGCCCGCGCCGAGGCCGTCGCGCGCGGGCGGCCCGGCCGCGCACCCGCTGCTTGACGACGTCGTCACGCTGGCCGGCTCCGACGAGGTCGTGCTGACCGGCCGGCTGTCGGTGGCCGCGCAGCCGTGGCTGGCCGAGCACGTCGTCGCTGGGACGACCCTGCTGCCGGGCACGGCGCTGGCCGAGCTGGCGATCCGCGCCGGCGACGAGTGCGGCTGCCCGCGGCTCGACGAGCTGACCATGGCCGTCCCCCTCGTGCTCCCGGCTTCGGTGCAGGTCCGCGCGGGCGAGCCGGGGGAGCACGGCGTCCGGCCGGTGTCCATCCACTCACGACAGTCCGAAGAGGACCCCTGGACCGAGCACGCCACCGGCGCGCTGAGCGCCGCCTCACCCGCTCCCGCCGCGGACTCCGGAGCCTGGCCGCCCCCTGATGCGGACCCGGTCGACCTGGAAGACTTCTATGCGGACTTCGCGGCGGACGGCTTCGGGTACGGCCCGCGCTTCCGCGGCCTGCGCGCGGCGTGGCGCCGTGACGGCGACGTTTTCGCCGAAGTCGCCCTGGACGCCGAGCACCACGCGGAAGCGGCGGAGTTCGGCCTGCACCCGGCGTTGCTCGACGCCGCCCTGCACGCCCTGACGCTGCGCCCGGGCACCCCGGCCCGCGTGCTCCCGTTCTCGTGGCGCGGCGTCTCGCTGCACGCGACGGGTGCGGTGGCACTGCGGGTTCACATCCACGGTGACACCCTCGACCTGACCGGCCCGGACGGCCACCCGGTCGCCACGATCGACGCCCTGGACTTGCGCGAACACCGTCCCGCGGCCCAGCGCACCGACGCGTTGTTCACTCTTGCCTGGGTCCCCTTGCCGGCGCCGGCGCCGGCGACGGAGGCGGTCCTCTGGGGCGACGACCCGTTCGGGCTCGCCCTGCCCGGTGCCCCCCATCTCACCGCCGCCCCGCTGGTGGTGACGTGCCTGACCGGCGCCGCGGACGTCCCGGCCTCGGCGCACGACCTCACTTGCCGCGCCCTGGACCTGGCCCAGAAGTGGGTCGCGGAGTCCGAGTCGGGCAAGCTGGTCTTCGTCACCCGCGGCGCGACCGACGGCACGGACATCCCGGCGGCCGCGGTGTGGGGCCTGGTCCGCGCGGCTCAGGCCGAGCACCCGGGCCGCTTCGGCCTCGTCGACGTCGACGACACGACCGAGCTGCTCCAGGCCGCCCTCGCGAGCGACGAACCCCAGCTCGCTCTCCGGGACAACGCCTTGCTCGCCGCTCGCTTCACTCCGGCGCTTTCCCGGGAAAGTGCCGTCTCCCGCAATCCGAAGGGGACGGTCCTGGTCACCGGTGGGACCGGCGGCCTCGGCGCGGTCATCGCCCGGCACCTCGTCTCTACCGGCACGCGCCGGCTGGTGCTCGTCAGCCGCCGGGGGGTCGACAGTCCCGGCGCGCAGGACCTCGTCGCCGAACTCACCGCGGGCGGGGCCGACGTCACCGTCGCCGCCTGCGACGTCGCCGACCGGGCGGCCGTCGAGCAGCTGCTCGACGGCCGCGAAATCGCCACGGTCGTGCACGCCGCCGGGGTGCTCGACGACGCCCTTCTCGCCGACCTGACCCCGGACCGGCTGGCCGCCGTCCGGCGGCCCAAGGCCGACGCCGCCTGGCACCTCCACGAACTCCTGGCAGACGCCGAGCTGGTCCTGTTCTCATCCGTCTCGGGCACGCTCGGACTTCCCGGCCAGGGGAACTACGGCGCCGCCAACGCGTTCCTCGACGCCCTCGCCGAACACCGCCGTGCCCAGGGGCGCCCGGCGGCGAGCCTGGCCTGGGGCCCCTGGGTGGCGACGTCCGGCATGACCGCCGACCTCGGCGACACCGGCCTCGACCGACTCGCCCGCGCCGGCTTCCCGCCGCTGTCCGTCGAGCAGGGCACCGGACTCTTCGACGCCGCCCTCGCCGACGGCGCCGCTGTGACGCTGCCCGTCCGGCTGGACCGCGCCGTCCTGCGCCGACGCGACAATCTCCCGCACCCGCTGCGCGGACTCATCCGTCCGCGGCGAGCGGCCGCGGCGACGCCCGAACGGCGGCTGCGCAGCCGGGCCGAGGCCGCGGTCGTGGTCGCGAACGAGGTCGCCCACGTCCTCGGCCACCGCGGCACCGAGCGGATCACGCCCGCGAAGTCGTTCTCGGAGCTCGGGTTCGACTCGCTGACGGCCGTCGAGCTGCGCAACCGGCTCACCGCCGCCACCGGGCTGCGGCTGCCCGCGACACTCGTCTTCGACTACCCGACCGTCGGCGCGCTGGCCGACCACCTCGCCGGCGACACCCCGGCCGAGACCGCGCCGGTCGCGAAAGCCGTCGACGGCGACCCGATCGTGATCGTCGGCATGGCCTGCCGCTACCCGGGCGGGGTCGCCTCGCCCGAAGACCTCTGGCGGCTGGTCGAAACCGGCGGCGACGCCGTCTCGGAGTTCCCGGCGAACCGCGGCTGGGACCTCGCCGCGCTCTACGACCCGGACCCGGCCCACGCCGGCACGTCCTACACGCGCCACGGCGGGTTCCTGCACGACGCCGCCGACTTCGACGCCGGGTTCTTCGGCATGAGCCCGCGGGAGGCCGTCGCGACCGACGTCCAGCAGCGGCTGCTGCTCGAAACGTCCTGGGCGGCCGTGGAGAGCGCGGGCGTCGACCCGTCGTCCCTGCGCGGCTCGGCGACCGGTGTGTTCGCCGGCGTGATGTACGGCGACTACAGCCGGCTGCTCGACGGCGGCGAGGACGCCGAGGGGTACAAGACCAGCGGCAGCGCGGGCAGCGTCGCCTCCGGCCGGGTGTCCTATGTGCTCGGTCTCGAAGGCCCCGCCGTCACGGTCGACACGGCGTGCTCGTCTTCGCTGGTCGCGCTGCACTGGGCCGCGCAGGCTCTGCGCTCCGGCGACTGCGACCTCGCGCTCGCCGGCGGCGTCACCGTGATGTCGACGCCGACGGCGTTCGTCGAGTTCTCCCGCCAGCGCGGCCTCGCGCCCGACGGCCGCTGCAAGCCCTTCTCCGGCAGCGCCGACGGCGTCGGCTGGTCCGAGGGCGTCGGCATGCTCGTCCTGGAACGGCAGTCCGATGCCGAACGCCACGGCCACGAGATCCTCGCCGTGGTGAAGGGGTCCGCGGTCAACCAGGACGGCGCGTCCAACGGCCTCACTGCCCCCAACGGACCTTCGCAGCAGCGGGTCATCCGCGCCGCGCTGGCCGGTGCCGGACTATCCACTTCGGACGTCGACGTCGTCGAAGCGCACGGCACCGGGACCACTCTGGGCGACCCGATCGAGGCGCAGGCGCTGCTGGCGACCTACGGCCAGGACCGGGAAACGCCGTTGCTGCTGGGGTCGGTGAAGTCGAACCTCGGGCACACGCAAGCCGCCTCCGGGGTCGCCGGGATCATCAAGATGGTGCAGGCGATGCGCCACGGCGTCGTGCCACGGACACTGCACGTCACCGAACCGTCCGGGCACGTCGACTGGACCGCGGGCGCGGTCGAGCTGGCCACCGGGGAGACGGCCTGGCCCGACGCCGGCCGCGTGCGCCGCGCCGGGGTGTCTTCGTTCGGCATCAGCGGCACGAACGCCCACGTGATCCTGGAACAGCCCGCGGTGCGCGCGGTGCCCGATCGGCCCGCGCCGCCGGACGTCCCCTGGCTGATCAGCGCCAGGACCCCGGGTGCGCTGCGGGCACAAGCGCGAAGCCTGAGTGTCCACGCCGGACGCCACGACCCTCGTGACGTCGCGTGGACCCTCACCCGCGGACGGGCTCGCTTCGACGAGCGAGCCGTCGTGTTCGGCGGAACCGCGCTGACCGCGCTCGCCTCCGGCACCGAGCACCCGGACCTCGTCCTCGGCGGCGTCGCGCCCGGCCGGACCGCGTTCCTGTTCTCCGGCCAGGGTTCCCAGCGGCTCGGCATGGGCCGCGAGCTGGCCGCCGACCCCGTGTTCGCCGCCGCGCTCGACACCGTCCTCGCCGAATTCGACCCGGCGGTGCGCGACGTCATGTGGGGCGACGACGCCTCGGCACTCGACCGCACCGAGTACACCCAGGTCGCGTTGTTCGCCATCGAGGTCGCGTTGTTCCACACGCTGACCGCGCGGGGCGTCAACCCCGACTACGTCACCGGGCATTCGATCGGCGAGATCGCCGCCGCGCACGTCGCCGGGGTGTTCTCGGTTCCCGACGCCGCCCGGCTGGTCACCGCCCGCGGCCGGCTCATGCAGGCGCTGCCGCCCGGCGGGGCGATGGTCGCCCTGCGCGCCGCGGAGGACGACGTCCGGCCGCTGCTCACCGAAGGAGTGGATCTCGCTGCCGTGAACGGCCCGCGCTCGGTCGTCGTCTCCGGACCCGAAGACGCGGTCGCCGCCGTCGCCGCGCAGTTCGGCGACGCCAAGCGGCTCAAGGTCTCGCACGCCTTCCACTCGGCGTCGATGGACCCGATGCTCGTCGAATTCGGCGAGATCGCGGCGAGCCTGACGTATCACGAGCCGACGATTCCCGTGGTGGCGAACGGCAGTGTCACGGATCCGGCGTACTGGGTGCGGCAGGTCCGCGACACCGTCCGCTTCGCCGACGCCCTGCGCGCGCTGCGGGCGTGGGACGTCGACAAGTTCGTCGAAGTCGGCCCCGACGCCGTTCTTGCCGGGCTCGCCGCGGACGACGACGCCGTGGTCGTGCCGCTGCTGCGCCGCGACCGCGACGAACTCCACACGTTCCGCACCGCGCTGGCCCGGCTGTTCGCGGCCGGACTGCCTGTCGAATGGGCCGGTCTCGCCGACGGCCGCGCGGTCCCGCTGCCGGGTTATGCGTTCCAGCACGAGCGCTTCTGGCCGCCGGCCGGCCGGCGCGCCGGCGACCCCGCCGGACTCGGCCTCGGCGCGGCCGCGCACCCGCTGCTCGGCGGCACGGTCGACCTCGCCGACGGCGCCGGCGTACTCCACACCGGCCGGATCTCCCTGGCCACGCAGCCGTGGCTGGCCGATCACACGGTCCTCGGCTCGGCCGTGCTCCCCGGCGCGGCCTTCACCGAACTCGCACTGGCGGCGGGGGCCGTGCGCGAGCTGACCGTGACCGAACCGCTCGTCCTGCCCGCCGAGGGCGCCGTGCACCTGCAGGTCCGCGTGAGCGCGCCGGGCGACGACGGCCTGCGTGAGCTGGACGTGTTCTCCCGCGTCGAAGGGGATGACGGCGCCTGGACCCGCCACGCGACCGGCGTCCTCGAACCGGAAGCTGTTGCCACACCGCGGGATGCGACACGTCCGGACGACGCCGAACCCCTCGACCTCGGCGACGCCTACGACCGGCTCGCCGCGCTCGGCCTGGGGTACGGGCCCGCGTTCCAGTGCCTGCGCCGCGCCTGGCGCCGCGGCGACGACGTGTTCGCCGAGCTGAGCCTCGGCGACGAGCGGCCCGAGGGCTTCGGCCTGCACCCGGCCCTGCTCGACGCCGCTCTGCACGCGGTCGCCCTCACCGCCGGGCACGACCGGCCGCAGGTGCCCTTCAGCTGGCACGGCGTCCGCCTGCACACCGCGGGTGCGTCGCCGTTGCACGTCCGGATCTCCCCGGCGGGCGAGAACGGTGTCTCGCTGTCCTTTGTGGACACCGACGGCGGTCCGGTCGCCGAGGTCGACACGGTCACCTTCCGGCCCGCCACCGCTACCCGCACCCGCGTCCAGGACGCGCTGTTCCGGCTCGACTGGGTCCCGGCCGCCACGCCCCGGGGTGACGCGCCCGAGCGGGTCGTCGTCACGGCCGACGGCCCGGCGCGAGCCCTGGAGCTGGTCCGGGACTGGCTCGCCGAACCGCGCGACGCGGAACTCGTCTTCCACACCACCGGCGCCACCGACGGCGCCGACCTCGACGCGGCCGCCGTATGGGGCCTGGTCCGGGCGGCGCAGTCCGAGCACCCGGGCCGGTTCGCGCTCGTCGACAGCGCCGACCCGGCCGACGTCGGCCTCGTCACCGGCGAGCCGCAGGCCCGCGTGCGCGACGGCGTCGTGGAAGTGCCGCGCCTGGCGAAGGCACCCGCCGAACCCGCGCCGCTTGGCTGGGACCCCGACGGGACCGTCCTCGTCACCGGCGGCACCGGGGGCCTGGGCCTGCTGCTGGCCCGGCACCTCGTGACCGAGCACGGCATGCGCCGCCTCCTGCTGCTCAGCCGCAGCGGGCAGGCCGACGTCACCGAGCTGACCGACGCCGGCGCCGAGGTGACCGTTGCCGCCTGCGACGTCGCCGATCGCGCTGCGCTTTCCGCGGTTCTCGAAGGCCACCGCCTGACCGCCGTCGTGCACGCGGCCGGCGTCCTGGCCGACGGCACGGTCGAAGCGATGACCGCCGAGCAGCTCGACCGCGTCTGGCGTCCGAAGGCCGAAGCAGCGTGGCTGCTGCACGAGCTGGCCGGTGACGTCGACGGGTTCGTGCTGTTCTCCTCCGTCGCGGGCACGATCGGCGGTGCGGGACAGGCGAACTACGCCGCCGCGAACGCCTACCTCGACGCGCTCGCCGAACACCGCGCCGCCCGCGGGCTGCGTGCGGTGTCGCTGGCCTGGGGTCCGTGGGCCGGGGCCGGCGGCATGGCCGCGGAGCTGAGCGGCACCGAGGTCGCCCGGATGGCCCGGGCCGGGATCACCGCGCTGACCGCCGAAGACGGCCTCGCCCTGTTCGACGCCGCCGTCGGCGCCGGAGTGCCGGCGCTGGTGCCGGTCCGGCTGGCCGCGACGGCGTCGGGCGAGGTCGCCGCCCCGCTGCGCGGGCTGGTCCGCGCGACCACCCGCCGAGCCGTCGCCCCGGGCGAACTCGCCGCACGCCTCGCCGGACTGCCGGAAGCCGACCGGCACAGCGTCGTCGCCGACCTGGTCACCACGCAGGTCGCGGCGGTGCTGGGGCACGCCGATCGCACCGCCGTCGAGCCGGCGCGCGCGTTCTCCGCGCTGGGCTTCGACTCCCTCACCGGCGTCGAGCTGCGCAACCGGCTCGCCGTCGCGACCGGCCTGCGGCTGCCCGCGACGCTCGTGTTCGACCACCCGAACAGCGCGGCGCTCACCGCGTTCCTGCTGGCCGAGCTGATCGGCGGTGACGCGCCGGCCGCCGAGGTCCGCGCGGTCCGCGCTCGTGACGACGACCCGATCGTGGTGGTCGGCATGGGCTGCCGCTATCCGGGCGGCGCGGGTTCGGCGGACGAGTTCTGGGACCTGGTCGCCGGCGGCCGCGACGCCATCGGCCCGTTCCCGGCCGATCGCGGCTGGGACCTGTCCGCGCTCTACGACCCCGACCCCGACCACGCGGGCACGACCTACGCGCGGGCCGGCGGATTCCTGGCCGGCGCCGCGGAGTTCGACGCGGCGTTCTTCGGCATGAGCCCGCGCGAGGCGGTTGCGACCGACGCGCAGCAACGGCTCCTGCTCGAGACGTCGTGGGAGGCCCTGGAACACGCGGGCATCGACCCGGCGACACTGCGTGGCTCGGCGACCGGCGTGTTCGCCGGCGTGATGTACAGCGACTACGGCGGCCTGCTCGCCGACAGCGACTACGAAGGCCAGCAAGGGAACGGCAGTTCGCCGAGCGTCGCCTCGGGCCGCGTCGCGTACACGCTGGGACTGGAAGGCCCGGCGGTCACCATCGACACGGCGTGCTCGTCGTCGCTGGTCGCGCTGCACTGGGCGGCCCAGGCGGTGCGGTCGGGGGAGTGCTCGCTGGCGCTGGCCGGCGGGGTCACGGTGATGGCCACCCCGGCGACGTTCGTCGAATTCGCGCGTCAGCGCGGGCTTTCGCCCGACGGCCGCTGCAAGGCGTTCTCCGACGACGCCGACGGCACCGGCTGGTCCGAAGGCGTCGGCCTGCTGGTGCTGGAGCGGCAGTCGGACGCGCTCCGCAATGGACACCGGATCCTGGCCGTGGTGCGGGGGAGCGCGGTCAACCAGGACGGCGCGTCGAACGGGCTCACCGCGCCGAACGGGCCGTCGCAGCAGCGCGTGATCCGGGCGGCGCTGGCCGAGTCCGGGCTGTCGACCGCGGACGTCGACGTCGTGGAAGCGCACGGTACCGGCACGACATTGGGCGACCCGATCGAAGCGCAGGCGTTGCTGGCGACGTACGGGCAGGACCGCTCGACGCCGCTGCTGCTGGGTTCGGTGAAGTCCAACATCGGGCACACCCAGGCCGCCGCGGGCGTCGCGGGCATCATCAAGATGATCCAGGCGATGCGGCACGGCGTCGTCCCGGCGAGCCTGCACACCGGCACGCTGTCGTCCCACGTGGACTGGGACGCCGGTGCCGTGGAGGTCGTCACCGAAACGCGTGACTGGCCGTCGGCGGCGCGGCCGCGGCGGGCCGGGATCTCGTCGTTCGGGATCAGCGGCACCAACGCGCACGTGATCATCGAGCAGGCACCCGAGGCGTCGGCTCAGGCGGAGGAAGAGACGCCGGTCTGGCCGCTGTCCGCGCGTTCGGCCACGGCGTTGCGGGCGCACGCGGCCCGCCTGGCAGGCACTGTGGACGGTCTGCCGGCCGCGGATGTCGCGCGGGCACTGGCGGGCCGGGCGCGGTTCGCGCACCGGGCGGTCGTCGTCTCCGAACGGCCCGCCGAGGCGCTCGCCGCGTTCGCCGCCGGCGAGCCGTCGCCGGACGTGCTCGATGGCGTCGCCACAACCGGGTCGACCGCGTTCCTGTTCTCCGGGCAGGGCGCGCAGCGGCCCGGCATGGGCCGTGAACTGGCGGCGCGGTTCCCGGTGTTCGCCACCGCGTTCGCCGAGGTCCTCGACCGGCTCGACCCGGCCGTCCGGTCCGCTGTGGACAGTGATCTGGTGCACCGCACCGAGTTCACGCAGCCCGGGCTGTTCGCGTTCGAGGTCGCCGCCGCGCGGCTGCTGGAGTCGCGGGGGGTGCGCCCGGACTTCGTCGCCGGGCACTCGGTGGGCGAGATCGCCGCCGCGCACATCGCCGGGGTGCTGAGCCTCGACGACGCGTGCGCGCTGGTGTCCGCGCGCGCCCGGCTCATGGGCGCGCTGCCCGAGGGCGGTGTGATGATCGCCGTCCAGGCGTCCGAAGCGGACGTTCGCCCGTTCCTGCGCGACGGCGTCGACCTCGCCGCGGTGAACGGCCCGCGGTCGATCGTCCTTTCCGGACTCGACGACGCGGTCACGGCCGTCGCGGCCGAGTTCGGCAGGCAGTGGCGGCTGCGCGTCTCGCACGCGTTCCACTCGCTGCTGATGGACCCGATGCTGGCCGAGTTCGGCGACGTCGTCGCCGGGCTGACCTTCGCCGAGCCGTGGATCCCGCTGATCGCCGCCGGCGACGTGACCGACCCGGCGTACTGGGTGCGGCAGGTCCGCGAGCCCGTCCGGTTCGCCGACGCCCTCGAGCGGCTCGCCGGCTCCGGTGTCAAGCGGTTCGTCGAAGCCGGTCCGGACGCGGTGCTGTCCGGCCTGGTCGACGTTCCGGACGCGGTTGTCGTGCCGGTCGCCCGCCGCGACCGTCCCGAGGAACGGACGTTCCTCACGGCGCTGGCCCGGCTGCACGTTTCCGGACTCGATGTCGCCTGGAACTCCTCGGGTCCGCGCGCCGACCTTCCGGCGTACCCGTTCGAGCACCGGCGGTTCTGGCCGCCGGTGCGCCCGGCCGGTCTGCCGCGCGGCGGGCACCCGGTGCTCGGGACCGCCGTCGAGGTGGCCGGCACCGGCACGTTCGTCGCGACCGGCCGGCTGTCGGCGGCCGCGCAGCCCTGGCTCGCCGACCACGTCGTCCTGGGCAAGACGCTCGTGCCCGGTACGGCTTTCCTGGAGCTGGCGCGGCACGCCGGCGCCGAGGCGGGGTGCCCCCGCGTCGACGACCTGACCCTGCTGGCGCCGCTGGAGCTCACCGGGGACGTGACCGTCCAGGTGTCCGCAGGCGCGCCCGACGCGGCCGGAAACCGTTCGGTGGACATCCACTCCGCCGCGGATGACGGCTCGTGGACCCGGCACGCCACCGGCGTCGTCGCGCCGGATGCACCGGCGGCCTTCGAAGCGCTGGAATGGCCTCCCACGGACGCCGTCCCGGTCGGACTGGACGGCGCCTACGACGACTTGGCCGAGCGCGGCTTCGCCTACGGCCCGGCGTTCCAGGGCCTGAAGACGTTGTGGCGCCGCGGCGACGAGCTGTTCGCCGAGGTCCGCGTCGACGACGCCGCCGGCTTCGGCCTGCACCCGGCGCTGCTCGACGCCGCCCTGCACGCCCAGCTGGTCGCCGCGCCCGACGGCCCGCCCGTGGTGCCGTTCACCTGGCGCGGGGTGTCGGTACGCCGGCCCGGGACCGCGGACGTGCGCGTCCGGCTGGCTCCGGCCGGGCCGGACACGATCGCGCTGACGATCTTCGACGCGGCCGGCGCGCCGGCCGCGTCGGTCGAGGGGCTGACCGTGCGCGAAGCGGCGCAGCCGGGCGTCTCGCACCTCTACCGGCTCGGCTGGGTGCCGGTCGCCGCCGCGTCCGCCGACGTCGTCACGGCCCCGGCGGGCGCGCTCGCCGATCCGGCGCGGGCGCTGGCCGAACTGGTCGCCGTGCCCGAATTCGTCGAAGTGGCCGTTCCGGCCGGAACGGTCCGGGAGTCGACCGCCGGTGTTCTCGGGCTCGTGCGGGCGTGGCTCGCGGAGTCGCGGGGCGCGAAACTCGTCGTGCGCACGAGGGGCGCGCTCGACGGTGACGATCCCGGAGCGGCCGCCGTCTGGGGCCTGGTGCGGTCGGCCGCGCAGGAGAGCCCCGGCCGCTTCGTCCTCGTCGATTCCGACGGATCCGTTGCCTTGCACGATGTCCTGGGCAACGGGGAACCAGAGCTGTCCATCGAGGACGGTGTCGTCCGGGCCGCACGCGTCGAACGAGCCGTGCCCGGGGACGCCGTCACCGAGTGGCACCCGGAGCGCGCGGTGCTCGTCACCGGCGGCACCAGCGGGCTCGGCGCACTGGTCGCCCGGCACCTCGCCGCCGGCGGGCAGCGGCACCTGGTGCTGGTCAGCCGCTCCGGCGCCGCGGAGCCCGGGCTCCTCGACGACCTGGCGGGTCTCGGCGCCCGCGCGGAGGTGAAGGCCTGCGACGTCGGCGACCGCGCGGCCCTGGCCGCGCTGCTGGACGGTCTCGACCTGACCGCCGTCGTGCACGCGGCGGGGGTGCTGGACGACGGCGTCGTCGAGGCGCTCTCGCCGGAGCGGTTCGACACCGTGCTGCGGCCCAAGGCCGACGGCGCGTGGCACCTGCACGAGCTGACGGCCGGACACGACCTCGCCGGGTTCGTGCTGTTCTCGTCGCTGGCCGGCACGTTCGGCGGCGCGGGGCAGGCGAACTACGCGGCCGCGAACGCGGTCCTCGACGCGCTCGCGGTGCACCGGCAGCGCCGCGGGCTGCCCGCGGTGTCCCTGGCGTGGGGGCCGTGGACGGCCGAGACCGGCATGACGGCGTCGCTGCCCGAGGCGGAGATCCGGCGGCTGGCCCGCGCGGGCGTCGGGCTGCTGGCGCCGGCGGACGGGCTCGCGGCGTTCGACGCGGTCCGCGCGGGCCGTGACCCGCTGGTGGTGCCGGCGCACCTCGACCTGCGCGCCGTGCGCGCGCTCGACGAGGTGCCCCCGGTGCTGCGGACGCTCGTCCCGCCCCGGCGGGCCGCGACCCGTGCGGCGGCCGCGGTCCCGGACCTCGCGCCACGGCTGGCCGGGCTCGGCGGGACGGAACGGATCGAGCTGCTGCTGGAGGTCGTCGCCGACGCGGTGGCGGTGGTGCTGGAGCACGGCGAGCAGGACAGCGTCGGCCCGGACCAGGCGTTCACGGAGCTGGGCTTCGACTCGCTGACGGCGGTCGAGCTCCGGCGGCGCCTGACCGCCGTGACGGGCCTGCAGCTGCCGGCGACGCTGGCCTTCGACCAGCCGACCCCGCGCGACCTGGCAGGTCACCTCGCGGAGCTGCTGGTCCCGGACGAGAAACCGGAGCAGGCGATCCTCGCCGACCTGGCCCGGCTGGAGACGGCGTTGCGGGACACGGTGATCGACGCGGACGCGCGCGAAGAGATCTCGGCCCGCCTGGAGCGGGTCCGCGGCACGTGGACGGCCCGCGAGGACGTGGACGGCGACGACTTCGACTTCGAGTCGGCCAGCGACGACGAGATGTTCGCCCTGCTGGACGAAAAGCTGGGCGCCGACGACTGAACCCGCGGCGGGGCTCCGGTCAGTCCGCCGCCCGGGTGCTCAGGACCGTGCTCAGCTGGGCGCGGCCGTCGATCTCCAATTTGCGGTAGAGGCTCGTCAAGTGCTTCTCCACCGCGCGCCGGCTGATGCCCAGCTCCTCGGCGATCGCCGAGTTCGTGTGGCCCGCGGCGGCCAGCCGGGCGACCGTGCCCTCGCTCGCCGTGAGCTCGGGCGCCGGGCGGGGGCGGTCCGTGTGGCCGACCGTGCCGTCCTCGCGGACTTCGAGCCGGCCGGCGCCGCAGCTTTCCGCCAGCTGCTGCGCGCGGGCCAGCAGCCGGCGGGCCGCGCCCGGTTCCGTCGTGCGCAGACGCGTGCCCAGGCCGGCGCAGGCCTTGGCCGCCTCGAGCTCGTCCGGGGCGCCGTCGAGGACCTCGACCGCCTCGCGCAGCAGTTCGACCGCGCGCCGGGGGTCGGCCAGGGTGGCGAGGACGCGCAGCGACCGGCCGACGATCGCCGGCGCGCCCCACGCGACGGAGTGACGGTAGTGCTCCTCGGCGAGCTGCCGGGCCTGGTCCGCACGGCCGAGCCGGCGCGACAGCAGCGCCGCCGAGCCCCGCCACGCGTAGATCGCCGGGTTGCGCCAGCCCGCCCGGTCCAGCAGCCGGCCGCGGTCGAGGAACTGCGCGAGCGCCGCGTCCGGGTCCTCCCGGGCGGCCAGCATCCCGCGCAGGCCGCGACGGACCGCGAACACGGCGAGGTCGTCGACGTCGGGCAGCCCGTCGAGCACCTGCCGGGCCAGCTCGCGGCTCCGCGCCGAGTCCGCGACCAGCGCGAGGGTCGTCGCCGGCAAGGCCAGGGCGTCGTAGCTACCGGGCTCGGCCGCGCGGAACGCACGCTCCGCCGGCGCCGCGGCTTCGGTGAACCGGCCGTGCGAGAGCAACGCCAGCGCTTGGTGGACGTCGACGAGCACGCGCGTCGCGGTCGTCGCGCGCGGTCCGCCCGCGGACGCGAGCCACGGGATGACTACGTCCGGCCGGCCGGCGGCGGTCAGCACGAGCGGCACGGTGCGCAACGCGGTCCCGGCGCGGGCGGTCCGGGCCGGCTCGTGGTCGAGCAGGACGGTGGCGTGGCGGGCGGCTTCGGCGGCGGTGATCCGCCCGCCGAGCGTGGCGGCCAGCAGCAGGACGGCTCGCAGCTCCCGTTCGCCGGGGCTCTGCGGGGGGTCCGGCAGGTCCCGCAGCCGGGTCGCGGCGGCGGCCAGCCGGGCCGGGTCCTCGAGCGTCGCGAACCAGCCGCGGGCTTCCAGCCGCCACGCGAGGTCGGGATCGTCCGGGCTGCTGACCGTCCGGACCAGCTCGGTCACCAGCGGCCCGCGGGCGGTGGCGGTGAGCGGGATCCGCGCGACCGCCTCGGCCCGGTCGCGGCCGGCGGGCAGCAACGGCGCGGCCTGGACGAGGTAGCGCACGGCCGCACGGGTATCGGGCTCCGCGGCGGCGAGCTCGGTCAGCAGCCGCGCCCGGCCCGGCTGCCCGGGCGGCACGTCGAGCAGCGCGCGCCGCAGGTAGCGGGCGGCGATCTCGGGCGCGCCGCCGCGCCGGGCCGCGACGGCCGCCGCCCGCAGCGTCGCGACCTCGGCGGGGCCGCGGAGGGTGTCGACGCCGATCAGCTGCGCGGCGACGTGCTCGGACGGAAACCCCTGCGCAGTCAGCAAAGCCGCCGCGGCCCGGTGCGCGGCGGCCGTGTCGGCCGCGCTCCGCGTTTCCTCGACGACCCGCACCAGGGCGGGTTCGGGAACGAGCCGCCCGTCCGCGGCCGTGTCGAGCCAGGCATCGCCCAGCAGGGCGGCGGCCTCGGCGCACGCGGCCGCGTCCAGGCCGGCGAGCTGCGCGACGAGCCCGGGTTCCGCGTGCCGGCCGAGTACGATGACCGCCCGTGCGAACGCCTCGACCTCCGGTTCGCGCTGGACCAGCAGCCGAAGCCGTTCCCGCTGGACGGTCGCGCCGAGCTCGCGCAGCCGTGCGCAGTCGGCGGCCACGCCGGTGAGGCGGTGGGTGAACGCGCGGTCCAGCAGCTCTTCGAGCTCCTTCGGCCGGCCGCCGGTCAGCTCGTGGCAGGCGGCGGCGAACGCCGGGTCGTCACCGGCGCCGATCCGCCCGGCGACGATCGCGCGCGTGCCGGCCGGCGACAGCGGCAGCGCCCGCACCTCGTGCCGCGCGGCGCGGGTGAGCTCGCGCAGCAGCGGCACTCGCTGCGCGTCCGGCGGGACGACGCCGAGCAGCACCCGCGTCCCGTGCAGTCGCCCGGCCAGAAAGGCCAGCGCCCGCAACGACGGCTCGTCGGCCCAGTGCAGGTCGTCGACGAGCGCGACGACCGGTCCGGTCGCGGCGAGCGAAGTGAGCAGGACGTGCAGGCCGTAGAGCAGGGGAACTTCGTCGGTGCCCTCCGGGACGGGCCCGGCCAGCGCGCGCAGCATCTTGCCGGCGATCGGCGGCAGCGCGGCCTCACACGGGTCGTCGAGCAGCGGCAGGACGAGCTGGCGCACGACGCCGAACGCGAAGTCACGCTCACCGGGCGCCGGGTTCGCGCGCACGACGCGGGCACCGCGCTCCGCCGCGGCCTGCCCGAGCCGGCGCAGCAGCGCGGACCGTCCGGTGCCGGGTTCGCCCCGGATGACCAGGACGCCGCGGCTTTCGTGCAGGGCTTCGTCGAAGACGGCGTCGGGGATTTCGCGTTCGAGCAGCACCGGATCAGCCCCCAGGCGCCCTGGTCGTCCAGCGGTCCGCGAGCGCGGTGCGGCCCTTCAGCCCGAGCTTGCGGTAGACCTTGGTGAGCCGCAGCTCGACGGTCCGCAGCGCGATCGACAGCTCCCCGGCGATCTCGCGGTTGGCGAGGCCGCGCGCGGCGAGCTCGGCGACGTCGCGTTCGGCGGGGGAGAGGGCGTCCGGCCGCGACGGGAACCGCGGCTCGGGCAGTGTGTCGGTGGATTCGCGCGGCGCGGGGACGGAGCGGCGCGGCCCGGCGAGCGCCCGGGCCCGCAGCGCGTCGAGCGCGGCGGTGGTGCCCCAGCGCTCGGCGAGCTCGCGTTCTTCGGTGACGAGGGCGACCGCCCCGGCGGTGTCGCCGAGCCGGCGCAGCGCCAGCGCCGCCGTCGTGCGCCACGCGCCGAGCATCGGGTTGACCCAGCCGCGGGCCTTCAGGACGCGGCCGCACTCGAGAACCGCGGCGAGCGCGGTCTCCGGCTCGTCCTCGGCCAAGGCCAGTTCGGCTTCGGCGTGCAGCAGGAAAGCGGTGAGGACACCGTGGCCGCTGCCGCGCGGCAGCGGCTCCGCGGCGACGGCGCGGGCGTGCTCGACCCGGCCGAGGCGCAGCTGGGCGGCGATCTCGACGGCGGGCCAGATCGGGACGACGATGGGGTGCCAGCACCGCGCGGGCAGCTCACGCTCGGCGGCGGCGAGATCGAGGAGGGCGTCTTCGGGCCGATCGCCGCGCAGCGAGGCTGCGGCGCGGTGCACGAGCGCCCGAGCGGTGGCGGCCCGGGCATCCTGCCGCCGCGCGGCCGCGACGACGACCGTCAGCCCTTCGAAGGCGGCATCGGGATCACCGGCGCAGAGCAAGGCCCGGCAGGCGGCGATCCGCGGCATCAGGGGCGCGTCTTCCCGCACGATGAGGGCCCGTTCGGCGAGTTCGAGGGCCCGGAGCCGGTTTTGCCCGCGCACGGCCAGCCGAAAGGCGGCGACCCCGGCCGCGGCGGGATCATCCCATCCGGACACGGTGCCGCTTCGGCGGGTTACCGGGCTCCCGAAGTCGGGCAGGGGCGGGATCGGCATCTCGGGCTCGACCGCCGCGTCCTCCCGCGCGAGCAGACCCAGCGCCACCCCCGCCGGCTCCACAGTGGACGGGTCCGCGGCGACCCGCTCGGCCACCAGCCGGTGCACCGTCTCCGCGTCGCCGCGGGCCAGCAGCAGATCGGCCGCCGTCGTCGCCGCCGGAAGGGCCGAGAGCTCCGGTTCCGCCAGCACCTGCGCCAGCCGCCGGTCCGCGTGGTCGGGTTCGTGCCGGATCAAGACCGAGGCCAGCCGGATCAGCAGGGCAGCGCGGTCCGCCGGGCGGGACGGCTCGGCCAGTGCTCGCCGTAGGGTGCCGGCCGCTTGGGGGTCGCCCTCGGCCGCCCACCGCTCCGCCGCCGAGACGAGCACCTCCCGCGCCCACGGCTCGCCGACCGGGGGCGCGCTGCGCAGCAGCTCCGCCGCGAGCAGCACACCCGCGCCGGTCCGGTGGGCCAGCGCCGCGCCGCGCCGGTGGAGATCGTCGCGCTCGGCTTCGGCCAGCTCCGCCAGGACGTCCGCGGGCTCGGCCGGCCGGCCGGCGGTCACCAGGCCGCTCGCGCTCAGCGCGCTGAGCGCCGCGGGGACGGCCGTCACCGGAAGGCGCGCCAGCTCGGCCGTCGCCGCGACGCCCAGCCGCGGCGAGATCGACAACGCGCGCAGTAGGGCCAGCGCGTCCGGGGACAGCCCGCGGCGGACCCGGGCCGCCCGCGCCGAGTTCACCTCCCGGCCGGTCTCGGCCACCGTGCTGCCCGGCACCCACCGCGCGGCCAGTTCGTGCAGGACCGCCGGTCGGCCGCGGGTGATCTCGTCGACCGCGGCCAGGTCCGAAGGCGGCAGGACGCCGAGCACGCGCTGGGCCAGCGTCGTCAGCTCCACGACCGTCAACGGCGGCAACGGGATCGGGAGGCCGAGGGACAGCGGCTCGTAGGTCGTCGCGACGAGCAGCACCGGGTGGGTGGCCGTGCGGTCGGCCATCAGCTCGAACCACCGCCGCGAGCCCTCGTCCGCCCAGGGGAAGTCGTCGACCGCGAGGACCAGCGGCCGCTCGGCGGCCAGCGCGGTGAACGTGTCGCAGAGCAGCCGCGGCGCGCCTTCGGGGTCGGCCAGGCAGGCGGTGACGACGTCGGCGAACTCGGCCGCCGGCAGCAACGCGGCGGCCAGCTGGGTGACCGCGCCGAACGGGATCCCGTCCGGCACGCAGGAAGCGAGCGCGCCCGGCGCCTCGGCGAGCACGCGGTCGAGCAGCACCGTCCGGCCGCTGCCCGCGGCGCCGAAGATCCCCGCGGTCGCGCCGCGGCCCTGCGCGAGAGCCGTGACCATCTCGCCGAGCGCGCGCGTCGCACGGTTCCGGCCGACGAGACGCTCATCGCGCACAGGACGACCTCCTCCGCCGACCGGTCGACGTCGACCGATGGCCAGGGCAGCCTAAAGGGGTGTCGGGCACCAGACGCCGCACCGTTCACCGAAACCGGGACTTCTGCCCGCCCGGCCAGGAAACCCGGGCGCATGCGGGCAACCCCGCGACCAACGGTGACTCAGACGTCGCGCAGCGCTTCCGCCAGTTCGGCCCGGCCGCCGATGCCGAGCTTGCGGTAGACGCTCGTCAAGTGCACCTCGACGGTGCGCTGGGTGATGAACAGCGACTCCGCGATCTCACGGTTGGTCGCGCCCTCCGCGGCCCGCTGGGCGACCCGCCGTTCACTGCCACTGAGCGCGTCCGACGGCGAGCCGGTGCCGTGGCGCATCCGGCCGCCCGCTTCGGCCAGTGCCGGCAGGGACAGCGCGAGCTGTTGCTTGTCCCGGCTGAGCACGGAGAGGTCGATCGACCGGCGCAGCCGCTCCCGCGCGCCCTCGGCGTCGCCGCGGGCCAGCAAGCGGCGCCCCAGCAGGTACTCGGCCTTCGCCTGCTCCACTTTGGCCGGTGAATCCGCCAGCAGCGCGGCCGCGTTCCGCAGCCGTTCGATCGCCGCGTCGCCGCCGGCCAGCGCGCCGCGCGATGCCTCGAGCATGCCGAGCGCCCGGTTCGTCCCCCAGCGGCGGACCGCCGGTTCGACGGAGTCGAGCACGGCCTCGCCCTCGGCGGTGCGGCCGAGCCCGGCCAGCAGTTCGGCCGCCTCGAACCACCACGGCGCCAGCACCGGGTTGCCGATCCCGGCCGAGGCCAGGCTTTCCCCGCAGGTGCGCAGCAGCGCGAGCGCGCCTTCGGCGTCGCCGCGAGCAGCCCGGGCCCGCGCCTTGGCCACCAGGTACCAGTGGTACTCGAGCGTGAACTCTTCGAGCCGGGGCCGGACGATCGCGGCGAGCGCCGCCTCCGCGCCGTCCACGTCGCCTTGGCGCACCAGCAGCGTGCCGAGCGCGGTCTGCGGCATCGCGATGCCGGGCGCCCAGCGTTCCTGCGTGATGACGTCGAAGGAGTACTGCGCGTCGGCCAGCGCGTCGGCGAGGTTGCCGGAGAACTGGTGGATCAGCGCGCGGATGGTGGCGCCGAGGACGTAGGTCCAAGCTTCGCCGCGGCGTTGCGCGTGGTCGAGCACCCCGGTGATCGCCGCGAGCGCGGGTTCGGGCCGGTCGGCGAGCAGCAGAGTGAGCACGGCGCTCAGCACGGCCCAGCCGCCCGGGGCCACGTCCCCGATCCGCAGCACCTGCCCGGCCTGGGCGACGACCTCGTCGGCGGGCCGGCCCTGCAGCGTGCCCAGCGACGAGAGCATGCCGAGCAGCTCGCGCTCTTCGGCGGTGTCGCCCGGCGGCGGGACGACGTCGCGGAAGCGCGCCGCCGCGGCCGCGACGGTCGCCTTCTCGTCCAGCCCGGCCAGCAGCACGGCGGACTGGCTGACCATCCGCAGCGCCCGGTCGCCCGCGTCGGGGGCAGGCCCGATCGCGGCCGCCAGCGCGTCGGCCACCCCGGTGGCCAGCGGGTAGGCGCGCCGGGCGTTCTGCGCGCTCAGGGAAACCATCGCGTACTGCATCGCGATCGGCACCCGGCGCCGCGGGTCGCTCACCAGCTCGAGCGCGTGTTCGAGGTGGCGCAGCGAGGCCGCCGGGTCGATCTGCCCGAGCACCCGGGCCAGGTGCACGAGCACCGGCACGTCGTCCTCGTGGGCGCGCAGCACCTGGGTGAGGTACCGCGCGGCCGCCGCCGGGGCGCCGCGGCTCTCGGCGGCCGCGGCGGCTTCTCGCAGCACGGTGACCATCCACGGCTGAGGCGGCCCGTCGAGCACCAGCAGGTGGACGGCGACCTCCTCGCTGGCGCGGCCGCTGTCGTTGAGCAGCGTGGCCGCGCGTTCCCGCAGCCGGGCCAGCTCCGCCGCGTCGGCGGTGGCCAGCGCGGCGGCGCGGATCAGGTCGTGGGTGTAGTCCAAACGCTCCGGTTCCAGCAGTTCGCCCTCTCGCAGCGCCCGCACGGCGTTGCCCGCGGGCCCGGGCCGGGTGCCGGCGAGCGCTGCGATCGTCTCCAACGGCTCACCGCCCAGCACGGCGACCGCGCGGGCGACCGCCAGCGCCTCGGGGGAGAGCCGGTCCAGCAGCGGGCGCACCACGGCCTCGCGGCCGAGCTCGTCGAGCGCGCCGACGTGCTCGGCATCCGGGGTGACGTGGTCGCGCAGCACGCCGACCACCCGATCGAGCAGGAACGGGTTGCCACCGGTGACCTCGACGGCGTGGCGGACGAACTCCGGGGCCGGGTCCGCGCCGAACCCGGCCGCCAGCACCTCGGCGACCGCGTCGGCCGTCAGCGGCGCGAGATCGACGGTCAGGCAGGTCGCCTCGGCGCCGATCTCGGCGAGTACCTCGGGGCCGGGTTCGTCCGGTCCGGTGCGCTGGGTCAGCAGCACCAGTACCGGCAGGTCTTCGGCGCGGCGCAGCAGGAAACCCAGCCACCGCAGTGAGGTTTCGTCGCACCACTGGACGTCGTCGACCGCGAGCACGACCGGGCCGCGCGCGGCGAGCCCGGCGACCAGCCAGGAGAGGCCGTGCATGACGGAGTACGTGTCGGTCGGACCGTCCCCGCTGCCGGGGGCGAGCGCGGGCAGGGCGAGCCGGGCGCTGCCGGTGAGCAGGTCGGCTCCCGCGGCGTCCCCGTCCGGCCACAGCGGGCCGAACAGGGCGCGGACCGCCTCGTAGGCCGTGCCGCCGCTGTCGGCGCAGGTGACGGTGAGCACCGTGGCCGCCGTCCGGTCGAGCTCGTCGAGCGCGACCGAGAGCAGGCGGGTCTTGCCGATCCCGGCGGGCCCGCGCAGGAGCACCGCCTGTCCTCGGCCGAGTGCGGCGGCGGCGGCGCGTTCGGTGAGCACCCGAAGCTCCCAGTCGCGGCCGGCCAGCCCCGACCGGGGCGATTCCCGCAACCCACTCCGAAGAGCCACGTTTCTCCCGTCTCGCGCGCGATCGCCGGAACGGGGAACCCGGGCCGGCGCCCCCAGCCTGGCCCATCGGCCCGGCGGGACCGGCACCGGGCTCGGCGGCGTGCGCGGTTCGTGCCTGGCCGCGGCGTTCCGGACCCGGTTTTCCGCAGACTTCCCGCCGATTGCTTGACAACGCGCCCCCGCGGCGGAATTCGCGGCCTTTCCGCCGTTCCCGCGTAGGAATCGATTCTGTGAACAGTTTGCCGCCGCGTTCCCTTTCCGTGCGCGTGACCGACTTCGCCGCCCCGGTGTCCACGCGCTGGGATGCGTCGATCCGCATCGGAAATTCACTCGAGGAACACGGCGCCGTCCACGCGGGATACCGTGACTCGCTGGTTTCGCTGTGCGTCGCGATCGCCGCGTCGGCCGCGGAGCACGTCGAAATCCTGTGCCGGATCTCCGCCGTGCTCGTCCACCCCACGCACCTCGACGTCCTGCGGACGACGGAGGATCCGGGTGCGGTCACCCGGATCCTCCAGGAAGCGTGAAGATCCCTTTACTTGAGCTTCGTCCCGACCGAGCCGAGCGCCTGGCAGGCCTCGACCACGCGCTGGGCCATTCCGGCCTCAGCGGCCTTCAGGTACGAGCGCGGGTCGTAGACCTTCTTGTTGCCGACCTCGCCGTCGATCTTCAGGACGCCGTCGTAGTTCTTGAA
>NZ_JBVKDO010000020.1:0-1760 GCF_055633805.1 Amycolatopsis sp. NPDC114478
TGCACATCCTGCTGCTGCCGGGCATCATGCTGGCGCTGGTCGGGGTGCACCTGGCGCTGGTGTGGTACCAGAAGCACACCCAGTTCCCGGGGGTGCGGCGCAAGGAGACCAACGTGGTCGGGGTGCGGATCATGCCGTACTTCGCGCTCAAGGGCGGGGCGTTCTTCACCCTGGTCATCGGGGTGCTGGCATTGATGTCGGGGTTGTTCCAGATCAACCCGGTGTGGAACTTCGGCCCGTACAACCCGGCGCAGGTGTCGGCGGGCTCGCAGCCCGACTGGTACATGGCCTGGGCCGACGGCATGCTCCGGATCTGGCCGGCCTGGGAGGTCTACCTCGGGAACTACACGATCCCGGCGGTGTTCTTCCCCGGCGCGATCGGCATGCCGATCCTGTTCGGCCTGTTCCTGGGCTACCCGTTCATCGAGCGGAAGCTGTCCAAGGACACCGCGCACCACAACCTGCTGCAGCGCCCGCGTGACGCACCGGTCCGCACGGCGCTGGGCGCGATGGCGCTGGGCTTCTTCGCCGTCATCGAGCTGTCGGGCTTCAACGACATCATCGCCGACCAGTTCGACATCTCGCTGAACGCGACGACGTGGGCGGGCCGCATCGGCGTGCTGATCGTGCCGCCGGTGGCGTACTACCTGACCTACCGGCTGTGCCTGGGCCTGCAACGGGCCGACCGCGAGGTGCTGGAGCACGGCATCGAGACGGGCATCATCAAGCGGCTGCCGCACGGTGAGTTCATCGAGATCCACCAGCCGCTGGCCGGCGTCGACAGCCACGGCCACGCGATCCCGCTCGAGTACCAGGGCGCGCCGGTGCCGAAGAAGATGAACAAGCTGGGCTCGGCCGGTTCGGCCGTCCCGGGCACGTTCTGGTCGCCGGACCCCGCCGAGGAGACCGCCGCGCTGGAGCGGGCCCACGGCAACGGGCACGGCAACGGCCATTCGGTCACCCAGGGCGAGCCGGGCGAGTTCGAGAGCATCGAGGCCGCCAAGCGCTCGGAGCACTGAGTTCCGCACACGACGAAGGCCACCTCCCGCGGGAGGTGGCCTTCGGTCGTTTCAGGCTTTGCCGCGGAGCCGCTGTACGGCCTTCTCCGCGCGGGAGACGCGCGTCTCGGGCTTCTTGGCCTCCGCCACCCACTGGACGTACTCGCGGCGGTGTGACGGCGGCAGGGCCTCGAACGCGGCTTTCGCGTCCGGCGCCGCGTCGAGGGCGTCGGCCAGCTCTCCGGGCAGCTCGCTCAATCCTCGGCGCCGATCGCGAAGGCCTGCTCGGTGTCGGCACGGGAGTACGACCGGAACGCGATGTGCGTGACGGTGTCCAGCACCCCCGGCACCTTCCCGATCCGGCCCGGGATCAGGTCGGCCAGCTCCTCGTGCGCGGACACCTTGACGGTGGCGATGAGGTCGACGTCCCCGGCGCACGAGTAGACCTCGCCGACGCCGTCGATGTCGGCGATCGCCTGCGCCGCGTCCGGGATAGCGTCCGCCTCTACCTGGATCAACACGATCGCGGTGATCACCTGGGGTCCTCCAAGGCTCGTGGGGTTCGTTCGCGATCCTAGGCCGCGGTGTGCGCCAGCCAGTGTTCGGCTGGGGCCTGGTCGGAGTGGGCTGGTGGGGTTCCGACACCCCGATGCCCGATTGTGACTACGGCCGGCGGTGGGGGGGGGGAGGGGGGAAGAGGGGCGTGGCCCCGCCCCCACGGCCATTGTTTTGTTTTTGGGTGTGGTTTTGTTGGGGGCTGGT
>NZ_JBVKDO010000020.1:1770-207999 GCF_055633805.1 Amycolatopsis sp. NPDC114478
TCCACACACCCGAGGGCGGGGGGGGTGCGAGGTTGGGGGTGGCGGGGGAAAGGGGAAAGCTCTCCCCCCCCCCCCCCACCGCCGGCCGTGTTCGGGCTTTGGATCGGGGTTGCGGGGAGGTCTGGTCTCGTTGGCCCTCCCTTGCGGCTTTCGGCTGCCGGATTAGCTTCTTTCCAGCCCAGCCCAGCCCAGCCCAGCCCAGCCCAGCCAGAGCTCACCCCACGTGCTCCAGGGAGTGCGCGCTCGAAACCAGGTCCAGCCATCCCCGCCAGCCCGCCACGGCGGCCGGTTCCGCCCAGGGCCTCGTCGTCCGCACCAGCCTCACCCCCGGCCGGGCCAGCCAGCGCAACAGCACTCCGACCTCCTCCGGCGGGGCCCCGTTCAACGGCCCCGGGTCCGGCAGCACCGTCTCCGCCGAGGCGACCAGCGCCTCCACCACCGGCATCGGCGGCACCCCTCGCCGCGCCACGCCCGCCGAGGCCAAGCGGCCGTAGCGGATCACCGACAGCTCCCAGCCCCCCGCTCCGTCCGGGGCCGCCGCGATCAGCTCCGCGATCGACGCCAGCGCCGACTGGCGGTGCGCCCTTCCCAACGCGCGGATCAGGGCCGCCAGCTCGTCGCGGTGGCGGGCCGCCTGCTCGAAGTGCTGCCCCTCCGCCAGGCGCTCCACCTGGGCCGCCGCCACGTGCAGCGGGCCGCCGTCCAGCCCCGCGATCAGGCCCGACGCCGACTCGACCGACGGGACGTACGCCTCCACGCTCTGGCGGCCCGCGCACGGCGCCCCGCACCGCCCCAGCTCCGCCAGCACGCACGGGGTCCCGTTCGCCGTCCGGGGCGAAATCCGCTGGGTGCACGTCCGCAGCCCGGACGCCCCGGCCAGCGTGTCCGCCGTCGCGCGCGCGTCCGCCTGGTTGCGGAACGGGCCGAGCACCCCCGGCCGCGGCAGGCGGACCACCGACAGCCGGGGGAACGCCTCCTCCGTCAGCCCGATCCACCAGCCCTGGTGCCGGTTCTTCGACCGCCGGTTGTACGCGGGCTTGTGCGCCGCGATCAGCCGCAGCTCCCGTACCTCCGCCTCCAGCGCGTGCGCGCACACGACGTGGTCGACGCGCTCGGCCAGCCCGACCATCTCGCGGATCCGGCTGCGCCCCTCCGAACCGGTGAAGTACGTCCGCACGCGCCGCCGGAGGTCCTTCGCCGTGCCGACGTACAGAACCTCGTCCTTCGGCCCCTTGAAGAGGTAGACGCCCGGCGCCGACGGCAGGTCCGCCGCCAGGTGCCGCTTGGCCCGCTGCGCGACCGTGACCTCGGGCAGGTAGCCCATCAGCTCTTCGAGCGAATGGACGCCCAGGTTGCCGACGCGCTCCAGCAGCCCGTGCAGCACGTCGACCGTGGCGCGGGCGTCGTCGAGCGCCCGGTGCGTCGGCCGCGTCCGCGCGCCGAACAGCAGCGCCAGCGCCGTCAGGTTGTAGCGGCCGACCTCGTCACGCGGGACCACGCGTCGCGCCAGCCGGACCGTGCAGACGACCGTCAGCTTCGGCCACACATAACCGTGTCCTTCGCACGCGGCCCGCATGTGGGACGTGTCGAACCCCGAGTTGTGCGCCACCAGCACCGAACCGCCGATGAACTCGAGGAACGCCGGCAGCACCTCCTCGATCGGCGGCGCGTCGTAGACCATCGCCTGGGTGATGCCCGTCAGCGAGACGATCTGCGGCGGGATCACCATCCCCGGGTTGACCAGCGTCCCGAACTCGCCCAGCACCTCGCCCCCGCGCACCTTCACCGCACCGATCTCCGTGATGCCGGACGGACCGGGCGCCGCCCCGGTCGTCTCGAGGTCGAACACCACGAAAGTCGTGTCCCGCAAGGGAGTTCCGAGCTCGTCGAACGCGAGCTGAGCCTGGATCGAACGCATGTGCGGGAGAGTAGAGGTGACCACCGACAGTTTTTCGGGGGTGCGGGTGGCGGGGCCCCCGGCCGGGGCGGGGCCGCGGATGGGCGCTGACGGTTTCCGGTCGCGGCCGGTCCGTGTGCCGCGCGGCGCGCGATGCGGGGGCGGGGCCTACCCTGGACCAATGCACCCGCAGCCGCTCGTGCCGGAGCCGCCCGAGGACCCCGCCGGTCCGTCGGGTGTCGCGGCGCGCCCGGAGCAGGCTGAGGAGGAGGCCGAGCGGCCCGAACCGGCCACCTGGCCCGCGCTGCCGGAGCCGGTCCGCGACCGGATCGCCGAGCTCTCGGCCGCCGCCGTCGCCAAGCTGCCCGCCACCGACGTGCCCCGCCAGCTGCGGCCGGTCGCGAAGTTCGCCCCGGCCAAGCGGGCCAAGCTGGGCGGCGCCGCGCTGCTCACCGCGCTCGGCGAGTCGGCCCAGTTCCGCACCGCCGTCATCGAGTGGCTGCGCGAGCACCGCACCGACGCGCTCGACCCGAACGCGGCCGACTCGGTCGCCGCGGCGGCGGCCGCCGTCCTGCTCGGGGAGTCCGGCGCGGCCGGGCGCGTCCGGCTCGTCGCCAAGAACGCCGAGGAAAACGCCCTGCGCGCCGAGCGCGACGCCGCGCTGGCCCGCAACCAGCGCCTCGAAGCCGAACTCGCGCAGCTGCGCGTCGAGCTCGCCGAGGCCAAGAACGCCGCCGAGAACGCGCGAGGCGAGCGTGAGGGCGAAGTCGAGAAGCTGTTGAAGCGCCTTCGCGAGCAAGGCGTCCAGCTTCGCCAGGCCAAAGACGCGGCCGAAGCGGTTTCGGCAGACGCCGAACGCGGAGCCGGCGCGCGAGCGGAAGAAATCGCCACCCTGAACGCCCAGCTCGACCGGGAACGCCAGCGCGTCGCCAACGAACGCGCCCGCGCCGAACGCGCGGACGCGGACGCCGACATCGCCCGCCAATCCGCGCGTGAAGCCCGCGAAGCCGACGAAGTGCGGCTCGCGCTGCTCATCGACACGATCGACGGCGCGGTCACGGGGTTGCGCCGCGAGCTCTCCCTGAGCTCGCGCGGCGCCCGGCCCGCCGACATGGTCCGCGGTGCCAGCACCGGCACCGGCCAGGGCGGCAAGATCGCCGACGTGTCCACGTTGGACCGCTACCTGGCGCTGCCCAACGTGCACCTGATCGTCGACGGCTACAACGTCACGAAGACCGGCTACCCCGAGCTGGCCCTGGCCGACCAGCGCGACCGGCTGATCCACCAGCTGTCCGCGCTGGCGGCGCGCACGTCGGCCGAGGTGACGGTGGTGTTCGACGGCGCCGGCGTGCTGTCGGTCCCGGCTTCGGTGCCGCGCGGGGTCCGGGTGCTGTTCTCCGACCGCGGGGTCCTCGCCGACGACGTGATCCGCAACATCGTGGCGGCCGAGCCCGCGGGCCGGCCGATGGTGGTGGCGACGTCCGACCGGGCGGTCGCCGACTCCGTACGCGGTCGCGGAGCGCATCCGACGCCCTCAGCCGTGCTGGTCAGCCGCCTCTCGCGGGTGTGACCGACCGAAACTGTCGGTGGTAGCGCCTACCGTCCTCGTCAAGTCAGTTCCGACGTGAGGAGGACCTCATGCACGACACCCCCGAGCTGTCCGAAGTGGACGTCTCGCACATTTCGGTTGCGGACATCGAGAACGTCGTGGTCGACTGCGACCGTTGCGTGGTGCGCGGAATCTCCTGCCACGACTGCGTCGTGAGCGTCCTGCTCGGCGCGCCACCTGCGGTCGTCTGGGACGCCGACGAACGGCGGGCCGTGGACGCGCTCGCCGAGGCCGGGATGGTGCCGCGGCTGCGCCTGGTCGAGGAACGGCGGACCGCCTGACGCGCCCGTTTCGTGTCGGCGCGCCGAGTGGTCGATCGGATCCGATGAACGGTCGGTGACCGAAAAGGCCTCCGGAGAAACCCCAGCGTGTAACGCCCATCACATGTTTTTTCCACCGCAGGTCCGATCGGGTTTAGCGGCGCTACGGAGAGTTTTTGCCGGGGAGGTGGTGGACGCGCAGGCGGTCTTTTCGTAACCTGTCCGAGATCTCGTGGCCCCGGCCGTCGATAAGGGCGGCGACACGGGATCGCCGCCGGACGCAGCTTTGTCGGGAAGCTGGGAACCGGAACCACCACCGCGCTGCAGCTGTTGCGGAAGAAGACGGCTCGCGCGCGGTGACAGGGACAGCGGCGAAGAGGAACCCCCGACCTCTTCGCGCCCCGGTCCCCACGGCGGCCGAGACGCAAAGGAGACCCGCGCGACCGTGCAGTCGCATCCAGTTAGGCGCGTGGTTTCAGGTGCCCTCGCGGCGGCTTCGGTGATCACCCTCGTCACCTTCGCCCAGCCGACGGCCACCGCCGCCCCAGTCCCCGTCCTCCAGGCCCCGCCCACCGGTTCGGACGCCCTCGCCCAGTACCGCGACCTCGCGGCCCAGGCCGAAAAGCTCAACGAAGACCTGCTCAAGGCCCAGGACGACCTGAAGGCCAAGCAGGCCGAGCTCGACAAGGCCACCGGCGACGTCAACGCGGCCAAGGACCAGGCCGCCGTAGCAGCCGAGAACCAGAAGAAGTACCAGACCGAGGTCGACAAGTTCGCCGGTGCGTCGTTCACCAGCGGTGTCCAGCTGAACAAGCTGTCCGCGCTGCTGGCCGGCACGTCCACTCAGGACTTCCTGGACCGCTCCTCGGCTCTCGAGGTCATCGCGACCGAGAAGAACGGCGCGATGGGCAACCTCACCGGTGCCGTCCAGCAGGCCACCGACGCCACGAACAAGGCTTCCGACGCCGCGAAGCGCGCGCAGGACGCCCGTGACGCCGCGGCCAAGCTGACCGACGACATCAAGGCCAAGCAGAAGTCGCTGAACGACCAGATCGATCAGCTCAAGGCGGCCAACAAGAACCTGAGCGCGCTCGACAAGGCCCAGCAGAGGGACACCGGCGGCTCGCCCACCGGTCTCAAGGCCCCCACCGCGGCCGCCCAGACCGCGCTGGACGCGGCGCTGAGCAAGCTCGGCAGCGCGTACGTCTGGGGCGCCACCGGGCCGAGCACGTTCGACTGCTCGGGCCTGATGCTGTGGGCCTACAAGCAGGCGGGCATCACGCTGCCCCGGTCGAGCCGCGAGCAGTCCACCTTCGGTGCCGCGGTGCCGCGGGACCAGCTCCAGCCGGGCGACCTCGTGTTCTACTACTCGCCCGTTTCGCACGTCGGCATGTACATCGGTGACGGCAAGATGGTCCACGCGCCCGACACGGGTGACGTCGTGAAGATCTCGCCGCTGCAGAGCCAGTACGCGGGCGCCCGGCGCCCGACGTCCTGACCCGAGCACCACGAAGGGGCGGCACCGCACACGCGGTGCCGCCCCTTCGCCGTACGGGACGGCCGCTAGCCTCTGAGGCGTGCTCAAGACCCTGCTGGTGACCAACGACTTCCCGCCGCGGCCCGGGGGGATCCAGAACTACCTGAACTCCCTCGCCACCCGGCTGCCGGCGGACGACCTGGTCGTCTACGCGCCGTCGTGGGAGTCGCGGACCGGGTCGCACGAGGAGTTCGACGCCGAGGCGCCGTTCGAGGTCGTCCGGCACCCGACGTCGCTGATGCTGCCGACGCCGGACGTCCTTCGCCGCGCGAAGCAGATCATGCGTGCGAGGGACTGCGAAGCCGTCTGGTTCGGCGCGGCCGCGCCGCTCGCGCTGCTGGGGCATTCCCTGCGCCAGGCCGGTGCGCGGCGGATCGTGGCGTCCACGCACGGCCACGAGGTCGGCTGGTCCATGCTTCCCGGCTCGCGCCAGGCGTTGCGGCGCATCGGCGACACCGTGGACGTCGTCACCTACGTCAGCCGCTACACCCGCGGCCGGTTCGCCGCCGCGTTCGGCCCGATGGCCGGGCTGGAGCTGCTGCCGTCCGGAGTGGACACCGGGCTGTACAAACCGGACCCGGCCGGGCGCGCGGAAATCCGGGCGCGGCACGGCCTTTCCGACCGCCCGACCGTCGTGTGCGTGTCGCGGCTCGTCCCGCGCAAGGGCCAGGACCAGCTGATCCGCGCGCTGCCGAAGATCCGCGAGCGAGTCCCGGACGCGGCTCTGTTGATCGTCGGCGGCGGCCCGTACCGCAAGGCACTGACCGGGTTGGTCACCGAGCTCGGCCTGGAGCGCGACGTCGTGCTCACCGGATCGGTGCCGTGGGCGGAGCTGCCGGCGCACTACGCGGCCGGCGACGTCTTCGCCATGCCGGCCCGCACGCGCGGCAAGGGCCTCGACGTCGAAGGGCTCGGCATCGTCTACCTGGAGGCCTCCGCGACCGGCCTGCCGGTGGTCGCGGGCAACTCCGGCGGCGCGCCCGAAGCGGTGCTCGACGAGGTCACCGGGCACGTCGTCGAGGGCCCGGACACCGGCCAGCTCGCCGAGACCGTGGCCAGCCTGCTGGCCGACCCGGTGCGCGCGCGCCGGATGGGCGAGGCCGGGCGGGCCTGGGTGACGGAGAACTGGCGCTGGGACACGATGGCCGGGCGGCTGGCGGGCCTGCTGGACGGCGACCCGGTGGCCGTCGTCCGCTAAGGCGTGTAGAGCGCCGGGTGCCGCGGGTCGTCGACGCGCACGACGACGTCGGCCAGCGCGCTCGGGTCCACCTCTTCCTCGTACCGCTCGTAGGCCGGGACCGCCCAGGCGTCCGGCACGCGGCGGCGCAGGGCCGCGGGGGAGAGCCACAGGTGCACGGCCAGGTCGAAGGCCAGGCCGGCGCCCAGCAGCAGCTCGCCGTCGACCAGCACGACGCCGCCGTCGGGCACCGGCACGCGCTCGGCGCGGGTCGCGCGGTCGCGCTCGGCGTCCCACAGCGACGGCAGGACCTCGCCCGAGCCGTTCTCCCCGAGCGGGTCGAGCACTTCGCGGCGCAGGGCGCCGACGTCGAGCCAGTCGGTGTAGCGGGCGTCGGGATCGGTGCGGCCGTGTTCGAAGCGCAGGGACGCGGGCCGCAGGAAGTCGCGCGCGGACACGCGAAGGGTCGCTCGGCCGCGCAGCCGCAGCGGGTCGACCAGGGCGTCGGCGAGTTCTGTGGTTTCCGTCGCACCCGCCGCGCCGTCGACGGCGACCGCGATCCGTCGCCGCCCGGTGAGCGCGTCGATGCGGTCGGTCAGTTCTTCGGCCAGGACGGGGGGGGGGGGGGGGGGAAATGGGGCGGTAGCGCACGGTTGACGATCCTGCACCCGGGCCGGGGACGGGTTTTGTCGTACCCCGGTGGGAGGATGGCTCCATGACTTCTTCAGTGGGGAAGACGGCCGATGTGGGGTGGAACATCGGGGTCTCGCGCACCTTGCCGTACACGGCGGAAACGGTGTGGGACTTCCTGGTCAGCCGGGACGGCGTCGCGATCTGGCTGGGGCCGGGCGTCGAGCTGCCGCGGGAGCCGGGCGCGGAGTACGAGACGGTGACCGGCACGGTCGGCGAGATCCGCAGCTTCGTCGAGGGCGACCGCGTGCGGCTGACCTGGCGGCCGAGCGACTGGGACCACGACTCGACGGTCCAGGTGCGGCTGAGCGGTGCCGGCGGCAAGACCACGCTGCGGTTCCACCAGGAATGGCTTTCGGACGCGGAGGAACGCGAGGAACAGCGGGCATACTGGCAGGACGTGACCGAGCGCGTGGTGGCGGCACTCGCCGAGCGCTGAGGCGGACTCATGGGGGGCGGTATGACGACGATGGAAGTGGCCGAGGACTTCGCGCAGGACGCGCACCTGTTCGCGGAACTGCTGCGGGCCGGCGGCCCGGTGCGCCGCGTGCGGATGCCGCGTGGCCTGGACTGCTACGTCGTCACGGACTTCGCGCAGGCGCGGGCGTTGCTCGCGGATCCGCGGCTGCACAAGGACAACCGGCGCGCGTACGAGCTGTTCGAGGCGAAGCTCCCGGCCGGGGCGACCAACCAGGGCGGCTTCGGCGAAGCGCTCGGGCGGCACATGCTCAACACCGACCCGCCGGACCACTCGCGGCTGCGCAAGCTGGTGAACAAGGCGTTCACCGGCCGCACGGTCGCCCGGCTGCGCCCGCGGATCGAAGAGATCACCGCCGAGCTGCTGGACGCTCTGGCCGGTCAGGAGCGGGTCGACCTGCTGCCGGCGTTCGCCGCCCCGCTGCCGATCACCGTGATCTGCGAGCTGCTGGGCGTCGCCCCGGAGGACCGCACCGAGTTCTCGGCCTGGTCGAAGACGCTGCTGAGCGCGTCGGCGCCGGAGGCCGCGCAGCACGCGGCGCAGAGCATGCTCACCTACCTCACCGGCCTGGTCGAGCAGAAGCGCGCCGAGCCGGCCGAGGACCTGCTGTCGGACCTGGTGCACGCGAGCGACGACGGCGACTCGCTGTCCGGGGACGAGCTCATCTCGATGGCGTTCCTGCTGCTGGTCGCCGGGCACGAGACCACGGTGAACCTGATCGCCAACAGCGTCCTGGCGCTGCTGCGCGAGCCGGAGCAGCTGGCGCTGCTGCGCGCCGACCCGTCGCTGATGCCGGGCGCGGTCGAGGAGCTCCTCCGCTTCGACGGCCCGATCCACCTGGCCACGCTCCGGTTCACCGCGGAGCCGGTCGAAGCGGGCGAAGTGACCATCCCGGAGGGCGAGTTCGTGCTGATCTCGCTGCTGGGCGCGAACCGCGACGGCGAGCGGTTCCCGGAGCCGGACCGGCTCGACGTCACGCGCGCGGCGGGCGGGCACCTCGCGTTCGGCCACGGCATCCACTACTGCGTCGGTGCGCCGCTGGCCCGGCTGGAGGCCGAGATCGCGCTGGCCGGCCTGCTGGCGCGGTTCCCGGACCTCGCGCTGGACGCCAAGCCGGGCGACCTGGCCTACCGGCCCAGCTCCCTGGTGCACGAGTTGGAGGCGCTGCCCGTCCGGCTGCGCTGACGTCGTAGGGTCGGCGGATGGACTCCGCCGACCTGCTCGCCCTCGACGCCCAGCACGTCTGGCACCCTTACGCGCCGATGCCGGCGAAGGTGCCCTCGCTGCTGGTCACCGAGGCGAGCGGGGTGCGGCTGACGCTCGCCGACGGCCGGGAGCTCGTCGACGGGATGTCGTCGTGGTGGTCGGCCGTCCACGGCTACCGGCACCCGGTGCTCGACGCCGCGCTCGCCGCCCAGGCCGGGCGGATGAGCCACGTCATGTTCGGCGGCCTGACCCACGAGCCCGCGATCACCCTCGCCAAGACCCTCGTCGACCTCACGCCCGACGGGCTCGAGCACGTCTTCCTCTGCGACTCCGGTTCGGTGTCGGTCGAGGTCGCCGCGAAGATGTGCCTGCAGTACCAGCGTTCGCGCGGGCTGCCCGACAAGCGCAAGCTGCTGACCTGGCGCGGCGGCTACCACGGCGACACCTTCACGCCGATGAGCGTCTGCGACCCCGACGGCGGCATGCACTCGCTGTGGCGCGGCGTCCTGCCCGAGCAGGTCTTCGTGCCCGCCCCGCCGGCCGGCTTCGACACGCCGCCGGATCCGTCCTATGTGGACGCCTTGGCCGACGCGATCGGCGCGCACGCCGGGGAACTGGCCGCGGTGATCGTCGAACCGGTCGTGCAGGGCGCGGGTGGGATGCGGTTCCACAGCCCGGCGTACCTGCGCGCGTTGCGGGAGCTGACCGAGGCGCACGACGTCCTGCTGATCTTCGACGAGATCGCGACCGGCTTCGGCCGCACCGGCGCGTTGTTCGCCGCCGAACACGCGGGCGTGACGCCGGACGTGCTCTGCGTCGGCAAGGCGCTGACCGGCGGCTACCTCAGCATGGCGGCCGCGCTGTGCACGCCGGAGGTCGCGGCGGGCATCTCCCGCGGCGCGCTGCCGGTCCTGGCGCACGGCCCGACGTTCATGGGCAACCCGCTGGCCTCGGCGGTCGCGAACGCCTCGCTCGGCCTGCTGGCGGACGGCGCGTGGCGCCAGGACGTCACCCGGCTCGAGAAGGGCCTGCTCGACGGCCTCGCGCCGGCGCGCGACCTCGGCTCGGTGGCCGACGTCCGGGTGCTCGGCGGGATCGGCGTGCTGCAGCTCGACCACGCCGTCGACATGGCCGTGGCCACCGACGTCGCACTCGAGCACGGCGCCTGGCTGCGGCCGTTCCGGGACCTCGTCTACGCGATGCCGCCGTACGTTTCGACTGACGACGACCTCGCCGTGATCACCCGCGCGATGCTCGCGGTCGCGGAAAAGGCGTGAATTCAGCACATCGGGTGTGACCACGGGCACAACCAGACCCGAAGGTCCCTCATCGTCGCGCTGAGTGCCGCGGCAAGATCCACACCACGCGATCGGCGGAGGTTGCCGCGGTGGTTTTCGCCTGAAAGGTCGCCGAAGCGAACCGATCCGTACCGGGACAAACGCGAGAAATGCTTGCGTAGCGGACTTTTCGCGCGGTTTCGGCGATCCTGCCCCCATGATCGAGATCGTTCGCGGAGAACACGACACCGGCCCCCCGAAGACCCCGCGGTTCCCGGAGAACCTCAAGCACGATTTCCTCGCTTCGATAGTCGTCTTCCTCGTCGCCGTCCCCCTGTCCCTCGGCGTGGCCTTCGCCGCCGGGGCGCCGCTGCTCTCGGGCCTGATCTCCGCCGTCGCCGGCGGGCTGGTCGCGAGCCTCTTCGGCGGATCGCCGCTGCAGGTCAGCGGCCCGTCCGCCGCCCTCACCGTGGTGCTGGCCGACACGATCGCCACCCACGGCTGGCCCGTCACCTGCGCGATCACCGTCGCCGCGGGCCTGCTGCAGATCCTCTTCGGCCTGACGCGCCTAGCCCGCGCCGCGCTCGCCGTCTCACCGGCCATCGTCCACGGGCTGCTCGCCGGCATCGGCGTCACGCTCGTGCTCGGCCAGCTGCACGTCGTGCTCGGCGGCACGGCCCAGGGCTCCGCGCTCGCCAACGTCCTCGCGCTGCCCGGGCGGATCGCCGCGCACCACGACCAGGCCGTGCTGATCGGTGTCGTCACCCTCACGGTGCTGCTGGCGTGGCCGCGGCTGCCGAAGGCGGTCCGCCGGGTGCCGGCGCCGCTGGCCGCGGTCGCCCTGGCCACCGGACTGTCCGTCGTGACCGGCATGTCCCTGCCGCGCGTCGACCTCCCGGCCGGGCTGCCCGCGCTCGACGTCGTGCCGCGGCTGCCCGACGGCGGCTGGGCCGGCTTCGCGCTCGCCGCCCTCACCATCGCGCTGATCGCCGGCCTGGAGAGCCTGCTGTCCGCGGTGTCGGTGGACAAGCTGCGCGGCGGCCCGCGCACCGACCTCGACCGCGAGCTGATCGGGCAGGGCGCGGCGAACGTCGCCGCCGGCGCGCTCGGCGGGTTCCCGGTCACCGGCGTCATCGTGCGCAGCATGACCAACTACGAGGCGGGGGCGCGCACGCGCGCGTCGGCGATCCTGCACTGCGCCTGGATCCTCGCCGCCTGCCTGCTGCTGACCGGCGTGCTGCGGCTGATCCCCCTGGCGGCGCTCGCCGCGCTGCTGGTGTACGTCGGGACGAAGCTGGTGAACCTCCAGGGGCTCAAGGAAGTCCGGCGCCACGGCGACCTGCCGGTGTACGCCGTCACGCTGGCCGGCGCGGTCGCCGTCAACCTGCTCACCGGCGTCGCCGCCGGGATCCTGCTGGCGCTCGCGCTGATGCTGCGCCGGATGATCTTTTCCGGGATTCACGTCGAGAAGGACGGCGACCGCCACCGCGTCGTCATCGAAGGCGCGCTGACGTTCCTGTCCGTGCCGCGGCTGACCCGGGTGCTCGCCGAAGTGCCGCCGCACGCCGAAGTGCGGTTGGAACTGCTCGTCGACTACCTCGACCACGCCGCGTTCGACTGCCTGCGCGGCTGGCAGCGGGCGCACGCCGGGCCGGTGACGGTCGACGAGATCGGGCACCCGTGGTTCGAACGCGGCACCTCGGGCGCGCCGACCGTGCGCCGCAGCGTCGCCGCGCGCGTCGTGCCGCGGTGGCTGGCGCCGTGGTCGCAGTGGCAGGCCGAGCACGTCGTGCTGCCCGCCCAGCGCACGGCGAGTTCGCTGCTGTGCCGCGGTGCTTCGGAGTTCCAGCGCCGGACGGCGCCGTTGCTGCGGGAGACGTGGAGCGGGCTGGCGAACGGCCAGGAGCCGCACACGCTGTTCATCACCTGCGGCGACGCGCGGATCGTGCCCAACCTCATCACCACGAGCGGGCCGGGTGACCTGTTCACGGTGCGGAACATCGGCAACCTCGTCCCGCCGGCCGACGGCGACGACTCGTCGGTGGGCGCGGCGATCGAGTACGCCGTGGGCGTGCTCGGCGTCGCGGAGATCGTGGTGTGCGGGCATTCCGGCTGCGGCGCGATGAAGGCGCTGCTCGGGCAGGCGCCGGACGGCCTGGTGCAGCTCGGCAGCTGGCTGCGGCACGGCGAGGCGACGGTGCGGCGGCGTTCGCGCGAAGCCCCTCTGCTGCTCGGCGGCGAACGCCCGGCCGCCGAGGCCGACCAGCTCGCGCTGCAGAACGTGGTGCAGCAGCTGGAAACGCTGCGCGGCTACCCGGTGGTGGCCGCGGCGCTGGCGCGCGGCGGGCTGCGGCTGACCGGGATGTACTTCGACGTCGGCGCCGCGCAAGTGTCCCTTTTGGACGATGCGGCCCGCGGGTTCGTCCCGGCGGGTGCCTTGGAGCACTGAGGTCGTGCACGACTCGTCCAGTGGTCTGGACGAGTCGTGCGTGACGTGTGGGTTAACGATCTGCCCGATTTGTGACGTTCAGGCTAAATGTGGCCAGTTATTCACCCGATCGAGTGGCACATAGCGGACATTTCACACGATTTCCGGTTGCATGGTGATCATGAGACCCCTCGCCGTGCTCCGCCACGACCTGCCGGCCTCACTGGTCGTCTTCCTCGTCGCAGTACCCCTGTCCCTCGGCATCGCCCTCGCTTCGGGCGCGCCGGTCGCCGCCGGGCTCGTCGCCGCCGTCGTCGGCGGCATCGTCGCCGGCGCGCTCGGCGGCTCCGCGCTCCAGGTGAGCGGCCCAGCCGCCGGTCTGACCGTCGTCATGGCCGAAACCATCCAGACGTTCGGCTGGGTCGTCACCTGCGCGATCACGGTCGCCGCCGGGGCGCTCCAGATCCTGTTGGGGCTGAGCCGCATCGCGCGCGCCGCGCTGGCCATCTCGCCGGCCATCGTGCACGGCATGCTGGCCGGCATCGGCGTCACGATCGTGCTCGGCCAGCTGCACGTCATCCTCGGCGGAAAGGCCCAGAGCTCCGCGCTCGAAAACATCGCCGAGCTGCCCGGCCAGATCATCGCCCACCACGACTCGGCCGCGCTGGTCGGCCTGCTCACCATCGCGATCCTGCTCGTCTGGCCGCGGCTGCCGAAGGCCGTCCAACGCGTCCCCGGCCCCTTGACGGCGATCGCCGTCGCGACTGTCCTGTCCATCGTCACCGGGATGACGCTGCCGCGCGTCGAACTGCCCGGTGACCTGCTGAACGTCCACCTCGTCCCGCAGCTGCCGGACGGCGGCTGGGGCGGGTTCGCCCTCGCCGTCGTCACCATCGCCCTGATCGCCAGCGTGGAAAGCCTGCTCTCGGCGGTCGCGGTCGACCGCCTGCACACCGGCCCGCGCACCAACCTGGACCGCGAGCTCGTCGGCCAGGGCGCGGCCAACATGGTCTCCGGCGCGCTGGGCGGGCTGCCGGTCACCGGCGTCATCGTCCGCAGCTCCACCAACGTGGCGGCCGGCGCGACGAGCCGGGTGTCGGCGGTGCTGCACGGCGTCTGGGTGCTGCTGTTCGTCGTCCTGCTCGCCGGGCTGATCCAGAGCATTCCGTTGGCCGCGCTGGCCGGATTGCTCGTGCACGTCGGCGCGAAGCTGGTCAACCCCGGGCACCTGCGGACCGTCCTCGCCCACGGCGACCTGCCCGTCTACCTGCTCACCCTCGGCGGCGTTGTGGTGTTCGACCTGCTCACCGGCGTGCTCGCCGGGATCGGGCTCTCGCTGGTGCTGATGCTGCGCCGGACGTTGTGGTCGGGCATCCACGTCGAGCACGAGGGGGACGCCCGGCGCGTGGTCGTCGAAGGCGTCCTGACTTTCCTGTCGGTCCCACGGTTGTCGAAAATCCTCGGCGGCATCCCGGCCGGGGTGCCGGTGCGGCTGGAGCTGGTCGTCGACTACCTCGACCACGCCGCGTTCGAGAGCCTGCACACCTGGCAGCAGGCGCACGAGCGGGCCGGCGGCACGGTCGACGTCGACGAGGTCGGCCACCCGTGGTTCGGCGAGGGCAAGGCCGGGCGGCCGACGCGGTCCCGGCTGGCCGCGAGCCGGGCGGTGCCGCGCTGGCTCGCGCCGTGGTCGGAATGGCAAGCGGTGGAAGGGATCCCGGCCCAGCAGACCCGCCGCGGCGCGACGGAGTTCCACCGCCGCGCGGCCCCGCTGCTGCGCGACACGCTGTCCGGCCTCGCGGACGGCCAGCGCCCCCGCACGCTGTTCATCACCTGCGGCGACTCCCGGATCGTGCCGAACCTGATCACGACCAGCGGCCCGGGCGACCTGTTCACGATCCGCAACATCGGCAACCTGGTGCCGCCGGGGCAGGCGGACCCGTCGATGAACGCGTCGATCGAGTACGCGGTCGGGGTGCTGGGGGTCGAGGAGATCGTGGTGTGCGGCCATTCGGGCTGCGGCGCGATGGCGGCGCTGGCCGAGGGTCCGCCACCAGGCCCGTTGTCGGTGTGGTTGCGCCACGCGGAGCCGAGCGCGCACCGGACGGGCTCGGCCACGCTGGACGGCGGGGTCCCGGAGCGCGAGGGCGATCGGCTGGCGTTGCACAACGTGCTGCAGCAGCTGGAGCACCTGCGGGAGTACCCATCGGTGGCGGCCGCCGAGGCGGCGGGGAAGGTCCAGCTGACGGGGATGTACTTCGCGGTCGGGACGGCGCAGGTGTACTTGTTCGACGCGGCGGAGCGGACGTTCCGGCCAGCCGGCGCGGCGGCGGTGGTGCCGGGGGCTTGAGGTGGGCGGGCCGGGCCCGGGTGGCCCGGCCCGCAGCTCCCGGTCGGAGATTCGTCACCCGTCCTCGCACCGCGGAGCCGAGCACCACCTGCATCTCCGAACCCCGCTTCGACCTGGGCATCCGGTGCCCGCGGTGCGCACTCCCCTCCCGGGTCACTAAGTTGATGGTCCGTGACCATGCTGGTGATGACGGGGACCGGGACCGGGGTCGGCAAGACGATCACCACGGCGGCCATCGCCGCCCTGGCGGTGGCCGGTGGGCAGCGCGTCGCCGTCCTGAAACCCGCGCAGACCGGTGTCGGGCCCGATGAGCCCGGGGATCTCGCCGATGTCCGGCGGCTCGCGGGCCGGGACGTCACCACCCGGGAGCTGCGGCGCTACCCCGACCCCCTCTCGCCCGAAGCCGCCGCGCGGCGCAGTGGCCTTCCCTCCCTCGATCCCGGGGAGATCGCGCGGGCCGCGTCCGACCTCGACACCGAGCACGACCTCACCCTCATCGAAGGGGCTGGTGGCCTGCTGGTGCGTTTCGACAAGGCCGGCTCCAGCCTCGCCGACGTCGCCTGGTCGCTCGGGTCGCTCGTGATCATCGTCGCCGAGGCAGGGCTCGGCACGCTCAACGCCACCGCGCTCACCGCCGAGGTCGCCACCAAGCGGGGCCTGACCGTCGCCGGCGTCATCATCGGGTCGTGGCCCGCCGAACCGGACCTCGCCGCGCTGTCGAACCTCGAAGACCTGCCCGTCGCCGCCGGGGCGCCCCTGCTCGGCGCGCTGCCCGCCGGGCTCGGGGACGCCTCGCCCGAGGAGTTCCTGTCCGCCGCGCGAGCCGGGCTCTCGCCGTGGTTCGGCGGCGAGTTCGACCCCGAGCTGTTCGCAGGATGCGCTTCCGCCGGGAAGTGACCTGCGTCGCTGTCGTCCCGGCGTGCCTTCGTGCACGATGAGGGACGCTTCCACCACGACCAAGGAGCCGCCGTGACCGCAGTCCCGGACACCGATGTTCTCGCCTACGCGCGCGAGCAAGTCCTCGAAAACGGCGTCGGCCTGGGCGAAGCCGAAGTCCTCGAGGTGCTGCGGCTGCCCGACGACCGGCTGCCCGACCTGCTCGCGCTCGCGCACGACGTCCGGATGCGCTGGTGCGGGCCCGAGGTCGAGGTCGAGGGCATCATCAGCCTGAAGACCGGCGGCTGCCCGGAGGACTGCCACTTCTGCTCGCAGTCCGGCCGCTTCCCGACGCCGGTGCGCTCGGCGTGGCTCGACATCCCGAACCTGGTCAAGGCCGCCCGGCAGACCGCCGAGACCGGCGCGACGGAGTTCTGCATCGTCGCCGCCGTCCGCGGTCCGGACCAGCGGCTGCTCTCGCAGGTCCGCGAAGGCGTGAAGGCCATCCGCGAGGACGGCAACGACATCCAGATCGCCTGCTCGCTCGGCATGCTCACCCAGGAGCAGGTCGACGAGCTCGTCGAGATGGGCGTGCACCGCTACAACCACAACCTCGAGACGGCGCGCTCGCACTTCCCGTCGGTCGTCACGACGCACACGTGGGAAGAGCGCTGGGACACGCTGCGGATGGTCGCCGAGGCGGGCATGGAGGTCTGCTGCGGCGGCATCATCGGCATGGGGGAGACGGTCGAGCAGCGCGCGGAGTTCGCGGTGCAGCTGGCCGAGCTCAACCCGCACGAGGTGCCGATGAACTTCCTCATCCCGCAGCCGGGAACGCCGTACGAGCACTACGAAATCGTCGAGGGCAAGGACGCGCTGCGGACGGTCGCGGCGTTCCGCCTCGCGATGCCGCGCACGATGCTGCGCTTCGCCGGCGGCCGTGAGCTGACGCTCGGCGACCTCGGCGCGGAGCAGGGCATGCTCGGCGGCATCAACGCGATCATCGTCGGCAACTACCTGACGAACCTGGGCCGCCCGGCCAGTGCGGACCTGGAGATGCTGGACGAGCTCAAGATGCCCATCAAGGCGCTCAGTGACAGCCTCTGACGCTGCCTTCTGTGTCCATTGTGGACAGGAGTCGCCGGGCGGGGCGGACCACCCGGCGTGCCACAACCCCCGGACGGCGCTCGAGCCGCCGCGGTACTGCACGGTCTGCGCCCGGCGGCTGGTGGTCCAGGTGAGCCCGCTCGGCTGGACGGCCCGCTGCAGCCGCCACGGCGAGACGGCGAGCGGCTGACCCGCGGGCGGCGCTCGCCGGCTCCCGGCCCGGGCGACACGACCGGCGGCTCACCGCGTCCGAGCACCGACCGGTTACCCTCAGTCGCACGCAGCAGGAGGGAGTCCGGGTGAGTGAGTCGTCGGGGCCCGCGCACCGGCCGTCGGCCGTGGCCGGTCCGTGGTCGGTGCCCGTGCTGGTCCGCGAGCGGCGGCCGCGCGTCGTCGTCAAAGCCGACCTGCTGCCCGCCGTGAGCGTGCTCGGCACCCTCAGCCTGCTGAGCTTCCCGCTCGCCTTCGCCTGGTCCCGCCTCGCGCCGCCGGAGCGCGTCCGCATCGTCTCCGCCGACGGCACCCAGGCCGCCCTCGAACTGGAGAGTTGGCACCGCTTCGACGACCTCGCCGTCTTCGGGCTCATGACGCTCGGGCTGGGGATCGTCGTCGGCGTCGTCGTCTGGCTGCTGCGCGAACGCCGCGGGCCGGTCGTCTTCCTCGCCGCCGTGCTCGGGGTCGCCCTCGCGAGCGCGCTGGCCATGCTGCTCGGCGTCGGCTGGGCGAACAGCCACTACGCCATCGCCAGCGCGCCCGCGCTCGGCTCGGTGATCGAGCTCGCGCCCCGCCTCGAATCGTGGTGGGTGCTGCTCACCGGCCCGCTCGGGGTGACCATCGCCTACGGCCTGCTCGTCACCTGGAACGGCCGCGACGACCTCGGCCGCCGCCTCGGCTGAATGCTTCCCACCAGGTGAGCGTTTTCCCCTAAGCTGTGCCCCCTCGACCACAGGGGGATTCCAGCAGTGACCGAAGACATCGAAGTTTCGCGCCACCACGCCGTCCGCTTCCCGGGCATCAGCCCGCGCGCCTACGAGCACCCCGTGGACCGCGGCGCGCTCGCCACGCTGCGCGCCGTGCCCGGGTTCGCGCAGGTCGTCAAGGCCATTTCGGGCTTCTACAACGAGCGCGGCGAGCGGCTGATGGCGCTGGCCTCGTCGATCCGCGTCGGGCCGAAGCAGTACCCGGAGCTCGACCGCCTGCGCCACGAGTGCGCCGAGACGCTCGACCTGCCGTCGGTGCCGAACGTGTTCGTCCACCAGGACCCGCGCGTCACCGCGGAGGCGGTCGGCATGGACGAGCCGTTCATCCGGGTCAGCACCGGGCTCGTCGAGCTGATGAGCCACGAGTCGCTGCGGTTCGTGCTCGGGCACGAGATGGGCCACGTGCTGTCCGGCCACGCGGTCTACCGCACGATCATGGTGCGCCTGATCATGCTGCAGATGTCGCTGTCGTGGACGCCGGTGAGCGCGCTCGGCATCCGGGCGGTCATCGCGGCGCTGCGCGAGTGGTTCCGCAAGGCCGAGCTGTCGTGCGACCGCGCCGGCCTGCTCTGCGGCCAGGACCCGACGGCGGCGCTGCGCGCCCAGATCCAGATCGCGGGCGGCATCGACCCGGCCCGCATCGACATCCCGTCGTTCCTGCAGCAGGCGACCGAGTACGAGTCGGTCGAGGACGTCCGCGACAGCTTCCTCAAGCTCAAGTTCGTCGAGACGGAGTCGCACCCCTTTGCGGTGGTCCGCGCGGCCCAGCTGCAGAAGTGGGCGGCGTCGGAGGAGTACCGCGCGATCCTGGCGGGCGACTACCCGCGCCGCGACGACGACACGCCGACGTCCGACTGGAAGGACGACCTGAAGTCGGCCGCCAAGTCGTACAAGGAGTCGTGGAACTCGTCCACGGACCCGCTGACCAAGGCGTTCAGCGACGTCGGCGAGGCGGTTTCGGACGCCGCGGGCAAGGTGTGGACCAAGTTCGGCAACGGCAACGGCAACGGGTCCGCGGACTGAGTCAGTTCAGGCTGGCCGGGCGGCTGAGATCGGTGAGCTCGCCCGGCGGCAGCGGCACCGCGCCGAGGGTGTCCAGGAACCCCGCCTCCCGCGTCAGCAGGCGGCACGCGATGCGCAGCCGGCGCAGGGGGTGGCGTTCCTCCAGCAGCCGCTGGCGGTCCTCCAGGGGCAGCAGGCAGTCCGCCGCCAGCTGGTAGGCCAGCTCGGCCAGCTCCGTGTCCGCGTCCGGGGTGTGCCAGTCGTCGCTGCGCCACGCCGTTTCGCAGTACCGCCGGTGCGCCGTGCGGGCGACCACCGCCAGGCGTTCGGCCATGTCGCCGGACGGGGACACCGGGTCGTCGTCGACCCACTCCACCGAGGCGATCAGGTAGGGCGCCGACACGCAGTCGAGGTCGGTCAGGCGGAAGCGGCGCTGGGCCTGCGTCACGACGTCGAACCGGCCGTCCGGCAGGCGTTTAGCCTCGCGCAGCACCGTGCTGCAGCCGATCTCGAACAGCTGGTCCAGACCACGTACCTCGCGGGTCAGCGACGACCGCAGGGCCACCACGCCGAACTCGCGCCCCGGCACCGTGCCGCTGACGAGGTCCGCCGTCAGCTGGCGGTACCGCGGCTCGAAGATGTGCAGCGGCAGCTTGGTCCCCGGGAGCAGAACGGTCTGCAACGGGAACAACGGCAGCAAGGTCGTCGTCGCGTCGCTTTCCGATTCCGGCTCGGTCACGGCTCCACGGTAAGGGGAGAACGCCTCCGCCGCAGGATGGTCACCGGTTCGGCGGCTTGAACACCGCGAACGGATCCGTGATCTGCATGCCTTTGCCTGCGAAGGAGAACAGGGCCGCGGGACGCCCGCCCGCGCGGCCCGGTGGCGCCGTGTGACCAGTGGGAACGAGCAAGCCGCGCCGGGAGAGCACGCGCTGCAGGTTCGTCGCCGAGACGCGGTAGCCCAGCGCTGCCGAATACAGCCCGCGCAACGCCGAAATCGTGAACTGGTCGGGCGCCAGCGCGAACCCGAGGTTGGTGTAGGAGAGCTTCGAGCGCAGCCGGTCGCGGGCGCGCAGCACGATCGCCTCGTGGTCGAACGCCGTGCGCGGCAGCTTCGCGACGTCGTGCCACTCGGTGTCCTCGGGCACCTCCGGGTCGACGTCGGACGGCACCAAGGCCAGGAACGCCGTCGCCACCACGCGCGGGCCGGGCACCCGGTGCGGGTCGCTGAACACCGCGAGCTGCTCGACGTGCTTCAGCTGCCGGACGTCGACCTTCTCCTTGAGCTGGCGCCGGACCGACGTCTCGACGTCCTCGTCGGGCCGCAGCCGGCCACCCGGCAGCGACCAGCGGCCGAGGTGCGGGTCGAGCGCGCGGCGCCACAGCAGCACCCGCAGTGTGTCCGAGCGCACTTGGAGGACCGCTCCCAAAACCTCGTGGGCCAGGGGGGCCTGGGTGTTAAGATGACTTCGCACGGTTTTCGATTATAAGGCGAAAACCGGAGAAGGGTCCAGGAGGGCCAGCATGACTTCGACGCTCGAACAAGACCTCACCCCCTACGGCGGCGTGGAGGCGAACGCGGCCTGGGCCGAGGAGGTGCGGCGCCTGGCGAAACAGCGCGACGCGGTGCTGCTCGCGCACAACTACCAGGTCCCGGAGATCCAGGACATCGCCGACCACACCGGCGACTCCCTCGCGCTCAGCCGCATCGCGGCGAGCAGTGACGCGTCCACCATCGTCTTCTGCGGCGTGCACTTCATGGCCGAGACCGCGAAGATCCTCTCCCCGGAGAAGACCGTCCTGATCCCGGACGCGCGGGCCGGCTGCTCGCTCGCCGACTCCATTTCCGGCGCCGAGCTGCGCGCCTGGAAGGCCGAGCACCCGGGCGCGGTGGTCGTCTCCTACGTCAACACCACGGCCGAGGTGAAGGCCGAAACCGACATCTGCTGCACGTCCTCGAACGCGGTCGACGTCGTCGCTTCCATCCCCGCTGACCAGGAAGTCCTCTTCCTGCCGGACCAGTTCCTCGGCGCGCACGTCAAGCGCGTGACCGGCCGGGAGAACATGCACATCTGGGCGGGGGAGTGCCACGTCCACGCCGGCATCAACGGCGCCGAGCTGGCCGAACGCGCGGCCGAGAACCCGGACGCCGACCTGTTCATCCACCCCGAGTGCGGCTGCGCGACGTCGGCGCTCTACCTGGCCGGCGAGGGTGCCGTGGCGCCGGAGCGGGTCAAGATCCTCTCGACCGGCGACATGGTCCACGAGGCCCGCGACACGAAGGCCAAGTCGGTCCTGGTGGCCACCGAGATCGGCATGATCCACCAGCTCCGCAAGGCCGCGCCGGGCATCGACTTCCGCGCCGTGAACGACCGGGCGTCCTGCCGGTACATGAAGATGATCACCCCGGCGGCCCTGCTGCGCTGCCTGCGCGACGGCCTCGACGAGGTCCACGTCGACCTCGAAACGGCTTCGAAAGCGCGTGCGTCGGTGCAGCGGATGATCGAGATCGGGCAGCCTGGCGGCGGAGAATGACCCCGCCGGTTAATGATTCACAGGCGAAAACCCCGGTCTGGGAAGCCCGCGCGGACCTCGTAGTGGTCGGCAGCGGCGTCGCGGGGCTGACCGCGGCGCTGCGGGCGCAGACGCTCGGGCTGCACGTCCTGGTGATCACCAAGGCGGCGGTCGAGGACGGCAACACGCGCTGGGCCCAGGGCGGCGTCGCCGTCGTCCTGGAAGACGAGCACGACCTCGACGACTCGGTCGCGAAGCACGCGGAGGACACCTTCACCGCGGGCGCCGGGCTGGTCGACGAGGTGGCCGCCCGGTCGATCCTCGACGGCGGCCCGGCGGCCGTCGCCCGGCTGCGGGCGGACGGCGCGAAGTTCGACTCGGCGGGGGGTGGCCTGCTCGCGCGGACCCGCGAAGGCGGGCACAGCGCGTTCCGCGTCATCCACGCGGGCGGCGACGCCACCGGCGCCGAGGTCGAACGCGCCCTGGTCGCGCAGGCCGGGCAGGCGCGGGTGCCGGTGCTGGAGCACCACATCGCCGTCGACGCGCTACGCACGCCGGGCGGCCGCGTCGCCGGGGTCACGGTGCTCGACCGCAACGGCGTGCCCGGTGTGGTCCGCGCGTCCGCTGTGCTGCTGGCGAGCGGCGGCATCGGGCAGCTCTACCAGGCGACGTCGAACCCGGAGATCGCCACCGGCGACGGCCTCGCGCTCGCGCTGCGGGCCGGGGCGGCCGTCGCGGACATCGAGTTCGTCCAGTTCCACCCGACCGTCCTCTACACCCCGGGCGCGCGGGGACGCTGCCCGTTGGTCACCGAGGCCGTGCGCGGCGAGGGCGCGACGCTGGTCGACGCCGCCGGCGTGCCGGTCATGGCGGGCGTGCACCCGCTCGGCGACCTGGCGCCCCGCGACGTCGTCGCCGCGGCGATCACGCGCCGGATGGCGACCGCGCCGGGCGGCGTCGACGACCACGTCTTCCTCGACGCGACCGGCGTCCCGGGGTTCGCGGCGCGGTTCCCGACGGTGTCGGCGGCATGCGCGAAGCTGGGCCTCGACCCCGCGTCGGACCCGATCCCGGTGACCCCGGCGGCGCACTTCTCGTGCGGCGGCGTCGTGACCACTGTGGACGGCCGCTCGTCGGTGCCGGGGCTGTACGCCGCGGGCGAGGTCGCGCGGACCGGGCTGCACGGCGCGAACCGGTTGGCCTCCAACAGCTTGCTCGAAGGCCTGGTCGTCGGGCAGCGCGTCGCGGAGGCCGTCGCGGCGGACCTCGCCGCCGGGCTGCTGGCCGACCCGGCGCGCGGGCGGCTGCCGTCGTGGACCACCGCGCCGGCCGCGTCGCGTGATTCGCTGCAGCGCGTGATGAGCCGGTACGCGGCGATCGGCCGCGACGCCGACGGGCTCGCCGCGGCGGGTTCCGTGCTCGACCTGTCGGCCCAGGACAGTCCGTTGTGGACGCACGCGGCGGTCGAAGACGCGGCGTTGACGGTGGTGGCGCAGGCGTTGCTCGCCGCGGCCGTCCGGCGCACCGAGTCGCGCGGCTGCCACGTGCGGTCCGACTTCCCGGCGCTCGACGAGCACTGGCGCCGCAGCCAGCTCATCCGGCTCAGCCCGTCCGGCCAGCCCGTGCTGGCCGACCCGATCCCCTTGGAGGGCGTGGCATGACGTTCCCGATCTCCGAACCGGCCCGCAAGCTGATCGCCGCGTCCGGCCTCGACGTCGACGACGTGACGCGGGTGGTTTCCACGGCCCTCGGCGAGGACCTGCGGTACGGGCCCGACGCGACCACGGAGTCCACGGTGTCCGCCTCCGCGGTCGCGGTGGCCGAGTTGACCCCGCGCGTGAACGGCGTCGTCGCCGGGCTGCCGGTGGCGCTGGCGGTGTTCGACATGGTGCTGGGCGACGGTTATGAGGTCTTGGCCGGGCGCGAGGACGGCGAGCGGCTGGTCGCGGGCGAGCCCGCGCTGGTGCTGCGCGGCCCGGTGCGCGGACTGCTGACGGCCGAGCGCACGGCGTTGAACCTCCTGTGCCACCTCTCCGGCGTCGCCACCGCGACCGCCGCGTGGGTGTCCGAAGTGGACGGTACCGGCTGCGCGATCCGCGACTCCCGCAAGACCTTGCCGGGGCTGCGGCTGCTGCAGAAGTACGCCGTCCGGTGCGGCGGCGGGGTGAACCACCGGCTCGGGCTGGGCGACGCGGTGCTGATCAAGGACAACCACGTCGTCGCCGCGGGTTCGGTGACCGCGGCGCTGGAAGCGGCACGCGCGCACGCGCCGGAACTGGCGTGCGAGGTGGAGGTCGACACGCTTGCGCAGCTGGAGGAGGCGTTGGCCGCCGGGGCGGACGAGGTGCTGCTGGACAACTTCACGCCGGAAGAGTGCCGGCGTGCGGTGGCGCGCCGCGACGAGGTTTCGCCGAAGACGCGGCTGGAATCCTCTGGTGGGCTCACCCTCGACCGTGGTAGGGCCTACGCCGAGTCCGGTGTGGACTATCTGTCGGTGGGCGGGTTGACCCACTCCTCACCCGCGTTGGATCTGGGCATGGACCTTCGCTGACGGGCGCTTCCCGGGTAAGCTGGCGGTGGCGGAAGTTCTTTTCCGCCACCGTCTTTCGTTGCGGGGGGATCGGGTGCGGATACCGGCGGTTCTGGCGGTCGCGGGCCTGGTGACGCTCGGCTCGCCCGCGTTCGCCGTCGCGGCGCCCGGAGCGCAGTGCGCGAACCCGTCCGGCACCTACACCGGCGACGTCCCGTGGGGGCAGCGGCTGGTCGACCCGGCGCGGCTCTGGCCGTTGACGCGGGGCGAGGGGCAGCTGGTGGCCGTCGTGGGCACCGGTGTCGACGGGCAGAACTCGCAGTTCGCGCCCGGCCAGCTCGAAGGCGGCAACGGCACCGAGCGCACGGACTGCGACGGCCGCGGGACGATCGCGGCCGGGATCGTCGGCGCGCAGCCGGACTCGTCGACGACGTTCGCCGGCGTCGCCCCCGGCGCGCACCTGCTGCCGATCCGCTACACCGACGGTGCTTCGCGCGACGGCGGCGACCCGGGAGCGCTGGCCGGCGCGATCGACACGGCGCTGGACAGGCACGCGGGCGTCATCCTGGTCGCGGTGCCCGCGGCGTTCGACAGCCCGGCGTTGTCCGGCGCCGTCGCGCGGGCGCGTTCTTCCGGCGCCGTGGTGGTTTCGGCGGCGTCGGCGACGCAGCAGGGCGCGCGGTCGTACCCGACGGCGACGTCCGGCGTGCTGTCGGTCGGCTCGGTGAACCCCGCGGGCGAGCCGGTGCAGACGGAGGCGGGTGACTACGTCGGCGTCGCCGCGCCGGGGGCGGAGCTGGTGAGCACGTCGGCCGGGGCGGGCGGCGCGGTGGCGCACCGCTGGCCGGTGACCGACCCGGGCCTGGCGGCGGCGTACGTCGCCGGCGTCGCGGCGCTGGTCCGGGCGTACCACCCGAAGCTGACCGGCGACCAGGTCGTGACGCGGCTCGAGCTGACGGCCCACCGCCCGGCCTCCGGCGGCCACGATCCCAGGCTGGGCTGGGGAGTGCTGGACGCGTACGCGGCGGTGTCTTCGACGCTGCCGGCGGACATCGCGGCCCCGGGCTCGGTGGTGCCGGCGGCCGCGGAGCCGGCGGTGATCCCGGCGGCGGCCCCGGCCGAGCACCGCGCGGACGTGCCGGCGGGGACGATCGCGCTGGCGGGAGTGGCTTTGGCCGCGGCGGCCGGGGTGACGGTGGCGGCGGTCCGGCGGGGCCGGAAGCGGAACTGGCGCGCGTCGCGGTTCACGCCGTAGCGCGCTGGCGGCGGCCGCGGGGCGGGCGGCGGTGGCGGAGTCGCTTTGGCGGCGGCCGCGGGGCTGGCTGCGGTGGCGGTGCGACAGGCCGGATCTTGCGGCTGTCAGGGCCGTAGCGAGCTTGTGCAAGGGAGCCGGCGGCCCCGGGAGTCGCGTCAGGCTGCCGGGACCGGGCGGGTCGAACCGATGATCGCCACCGCGTGGCTCGCCCGAGCCACGTGCACCGTGAAATCCGCCCCGTCCCGGCTGAACCGCGCGATCAGCTCTCGCGGTGTGCTCCGGTCATGCGCCTGCCACCCGCGCTGCTCCAGGGTCGGCAGGACCACCTCCGCCAGCCGCCTTTCCGGCTCGCCCGCGTGCTCCAGGCGCACGCCGTACTGCCAGCACAGGAGGTTGCCCGGCTGGGTCGGGTCGCAGTCCAGCTCGCCGTTCACCGTTCGGTCCGCCGAAGTGCCGAACGCCTCCGCGACGCTGTCGATCACGTCCGTCAGCTCGCCCGCCAAGCGGTCCAGTTCCGGAGGTCTCATCGCAGCACACCTCCGTCGTTCAAGAACTCCACGCCGTGCTCGAGGATGCCATCCGGCTGGAACGTCCCGTCCGGGGACACCGGCCCGGCCGTGATCACCCGGTAGATGTTCGTCCACGACTCCGAACCCGGCTTCAGCACGTCGCTGTGCGAAGACAAGCCCCACAACTGCGAACCGTCGGCGGACCGCCCGGTCTCCAGCTCCGTGACGCCCGGGAACGTGTCCGGGTCCGCGCCGTGGCCGATGCCGGTCCACTCCAGGCCCCACGCGTTGCCCTGAGCGACCTCGATCGGGTCGAGCGGCGCCGTCATCGAGTACCGCTGGACGCCCGCCTGGCTCGCCGGCAGGTCCGCCGGCGACCACACGCCGTGGCCCATGCCCGCCGACTCGACGTGCAGCACGCGGTCGACGTCCAAGCCCTGCGTCTCGGCCAGCCCGACCGTCGCGCCGCCGTAGCTGTGCCCGATCGCCGTCAGCGTGACGTCGGAGCCCGCGTGGCTCGCGATCTCGCCGCGCAGGTCGTCGGTGAAGTGCTTGAGGTCCGGCGCCATCGCCTGCGCGTAGCTCGCGTCCGGGCCCTGGACCACCGGGTTCTGCGGGAACACGCCGTCGGCCCAGACGACCATCGCCGTGCGGCCGGTCGGGTCCGCGGCCACCAGGCTGCGCCCGAGGCCGGCGTAGGCGTCGAAGTTGGACATCTGCGTGTTGACGCCCGGGACGAACAACCCGACGTTCCGCGTCCCCGGCTCGATGTGCCCGACCAGCTCGGCGATCCGGCCGTTGCCCGCCGGGTCGAACTTCAGGATCTGCCGGTTGTTCGCGAGGATGTCTTCGTACAGCGAAATCCGCGCCTGCGACCGCTTGATCTCATCGGCGTCGGTGAGCGACGCGAGCCGGGAACGTTCGGCGGTCAGCGCGTCGGCGACCTTCGCGCGGTTCTGCTCGATCGCCTGCGCCCACGCGCCGGTGTCGGCCGAACCGCCGATGCCCGCGGGGTTCCCGGCCTTCGGGAGGGGGTCTTCGGGCAGGAGCGCCCGGTACATCGCGGCGATCTGCGCGTCGGTGCGGCGGTAGCCCGCCGCAGACGCGGTCAGTCCATTTTGGAGCGTCCGGAGCCGGGACACGCTCGACTCGAGCTCGGAACCCAGCTCCGTCATGGTCTTCTCGAACGTCTTGGCCGCGGCCGCGGACTCGCTGACCTGGCCGAACGCGGTCGCGGGCACCTTCTCGCCCGCGACCGCCCGTTGCGCCGTAGCCAGGGAATCGGCGCGGGAACCGAACTCGCCGGCCACGGTGTCGAGGCGGGCCGGGGCGACGCGATAGCCGGCAGCCGTCACGGCCCGCCTCCGTTTCGTCGGGTGATCAGTACGCTTCGGGCTCTTCGCCGATGACCGGCGGCGCGACCGGGGCCGACTGGCCCCAGACGTTCTCCGTCTCCACCAGCCACGCCGGGATCCGGCGACCGGAGCCCATGTCGCCGCCCCCGCCCATGCCCATCGGCATCATGGGCATCATCGGCATCGCGCTCTTGGCCGCCGCCGCGCCCACGGCTCCGGCCGCGCCGCCCGCGAGGCCGCTGAGCGCGTTGCCCGCGCCGCCGTCGCCGGCCAGGCCGGAGTGCGCCGCCGGGCCGTCGCCACCGCCGCCGATGGCGGCGCCGCCGGGGATGCCGCCGGCGCCACCCAGCGAAGGCGCGTCACCGCCGCCGATCGGGATGCCGCCGCCGGCGCCGCCCTCGACGCCCGCACCGCCGCCGCCGAGCTTCGTGCCGGGCGCTTCTTCCTTGTTGTCCTTGGGGTCCTTGCCCGACGCCCACGACGGCACCTTCGGCATGATCGAGCCGAACCGGCCGAACGCGGCGGCCGAGGCCGCGGCGAGCCCGGCGGTGAACATGTCGCCGAACAGCGGGTTCGACGTCGGCACGGTCGTCGTCCCCGGCTGCTGCGGCGTGCCGGTCGAGGGCAGCGGGTGCCCGCCGGTCGGGGTGACGACGACGCCCGGATCGGTGACGCCGTTGCCGACCAGGCCGGGCGCACCCGCCCCGCCCGCGCCACCGCCGGCGGGCGGCGCGGTGGGCGTCTGCACGGCGTTCGGCGACGCCGGGATCGAGTCCTCGGCCACGGTGTACTCACCGGCCAGTTCGGTCATCACGGCGATCGCCTTGCCGTGCGCGTTGCCCGCGGCGCCGGCGGCGGACTGCTGCGCCTCGACGTTCGCGATGGCCTGCTGGCGCTGCTGCGCCGCGGCCTGGACGACGGCGGGGGAGGAGTCCGGCGGCAGCAGTGGCGGGTTGACCGCGAGCGCGACGTCGGCGGGGGAGACGTCCGGCACCGGCACGGGCGGCGGCATCTCCTTCTTGGCCTTCACCAGCGCGTCGGCGGCGTCGTCGAGCATCACGTTCATCGCCTCGGCGGTCTGCGCCACCTTGGAGATGCCGTTCGCGAGGTCGACGATCATGTGCTGGTACTGGTCGGCCGCGCCGCCGGTCCACTGGTCCTTGAACTCGGTGAGCTCCGAGTTGAGGTTGTGGGCCTGCTCGTGCAGGTGCAGCGCGGCGGACTTCCACTTGTCGGCGGCGTGCCGCGCGCTGTTCGGGTCGCCGGCCTGGAGCATCGCGTAGAGCTGCTGGTGGCTGTACGCGGCGAAGTTCGTGTGCGCGGTGTTGTGCTTCGTCATCCCTTGCGGCTCCCGTCCGAGTCACCGAGGCCCAGCAGGCCCAGCACGGGGTCGAGCAGGTTCGTGACCGCGCCCGAGTGGTGGAGGTCCCCGGCCACCGCCTGGTCGGCGTTCTGGTAGCCGTCGGCGACCGTGGTGGTGACGTCCTGGGCGAACCCGATCGCGCTGCGGACCTGGTCGAGCAGGCCCTGCATCTCCGACACCGCGGCGCGGTGGGCGTCGGCCAGTGACCCGGCCTCGCCGAACTCGCCGAACAGCAGCGGCTCCTGGCCGAGGGTGAGCAGGAAGTCGTTCGGTTTCGACATCGCGTGGATCTGGGTCTCCAGCTCCCGCACGAAGTCCTTCAGCGATTCCAGGTGGACGTAGTACGACTGGTCTGGCATCGGTCCCGGCTCTCTGGGCGCGCGGCGGACATGGGGAAAGCCGGTCGACCGGTGCGAGCGGGGGGTTTCCCGCACCGGCCGACCGACGTCTGGGCGCGGATCAGCCCGCGAACAGTCCCTGGTTGCGGTTCTCCAGCGACTGCTGGAGGTCGTGGGCCTCGCCGACCTTGCCGCCGAACTGGGCGATGATGGCGACGATGTCCGCGGTGGCCTGGCGCAGCCGGGTCTCCGACTGGCGGGCCGCGTCACCGGCGGAGCTGCCGGAGGCGTACCAAGTCGCGGTGATCGGCTGCAGGTTCTGGTGCAGCTGCTCCAGCTGCGACGTGAGCGCCTTGGCCTTGGCGGCCAGGGATGCCGAGCTGTGCTGCAGCGCGGCGAAGTTGATTTCGACGACGTCGGCCATGGTGGGCGTCCTCTCGGGTCAGGGGTTGAGGCGGGGGATCACGCCCGAGCCCTCGAGGGAGTTGCCGACCCCCTGGAAGCTCTGGTGGACGTCGGCGTCGCCGCGGCCGTAGTTCTGGTGGCTGGTGTGGACGAGCTGCGACATGGTGTCGAGCTCCTTCACCGCCACGGTCATCTTCTCCTGGAGCCGGCGCTGGAGGTCCCAGAACGCCACGGCCTGGTCACCCTTGTAGTTGCGCAGGGCCTCGGTCAGCTCGGACTCCAAGCTGGCCATCGTGGACTTGGCGTTCGTCGCGGTTTCCTCGAAACCCTGGACGGCGCGCGTCATGGCAGCGGAATCTGCCTGGAATCCCGGACTGGACATCGACGGGCCACCTCCTTCCTGAAGCGAATTCCCCTGGCGCGGTGGTCCGCGCGGTGTGAAAGTCACGCTAGAAAAGAGGCCTGTGTGGTCAAACGGCACAACTGCCGGTCGCGGTGACGGCACTATTACCCACAGGGGGCCGGTGGGGATCGCCGCACCCCCGGACGGGGGCGTGCTCCAGTGCCCGCAGGGGTGGTCCCGCACAGGCTGTATGCCATGGCAGACAAGGGAAATCCGCTGGTGGTGCTCGGATTCGCCGCTGGGGCTGTTCGTCGATGATCGCACGCTCGTCAACGTCCCGGTCCGGCCCAAGCCGCTCGAGTTCTCGATTTCGGTCGGCGCCTGCGCGCTGACGCCGGCCTGGCTGCTGACGTACGTGCGCCGCGGCCGTGGTCCTGCGGCCTTCTGCCGAAATTCTGAGATCCGCCCGGTAGACCGGGACGCCCCGGGCGAAAGGCGGTCGAGATGGTCCACCCGCAGGCACTGCTGGACGAGCTGGGGCGCGCCCCGGACGTTCCCGCGTTCGAACACGGCTCGCGCGTCACGTCGCGCGGCGAGCTGCGGGAGCTGGTCGGCCGGTTCGCCGCGGGCCTGCGGGCGGCCGGGCTCGGGCCGGGGGACGGCGTCGGCATCGCCACCGCCGTCACGCCGGAGGGGTTCGCCGCGATCGTCGCCGCGCACGTGCTGGGCTGCCGGGTCGTCGGGGTCCGGCCCGGCCTGCCGGTGCCGCAGCTGCGGCACGTCGTCGGCGACGTCGACGCGCTGGTCGTGGACGCCGCGTCCGAGTCGCCGGAGCTGCTGGGCACCGTCGCCGGCGTGCCGATCCTGCGCGTCGGGCCCGAACTGCTCGCCGCGTACGAAGAACCGGTGCCGCAGGGGCGCCCGGAAGACGTCGCGACGGTCGTGTTCACCAGCGGCAGCACCGGCGTGCCGAAGGGCGTCGCCTACGACTACCGCGCGCTGACCGAGGGCCGGGTGTGGCGGCCGCCGGTGCCCGGCTCGGCCCACGAACGGCTCGGCGCCGGGTTCGGCCGGTACCTGCTGTTCGGCACGCTCAGCAGCGCGGTGATGCTCGAACAGCTGGGGGTGTGCCTGCTCGCCGGCGGGACGGCGGTGGTGCCGGAGGAGCTGCCGGACTTCCCGTGGGTGCTGCCGCGGCTGCGGATCACCGCGGCGCTGATGACCGTGCCGCGCCTGCACCAGGTGCTCGAGGTGCTGCGCGAAGAGGACGTCGACCTGAGCTCGCTGCGGGTGCTGGTCGTGGCGGGGTCGCCGGTGCCGCCGCACCAGCTCGCCGAAGCGGCCGATCGGATCGGGCCCGCGATGCACCACGCGTACGGCCAGACCGAGACCGGGATGCTGACGATCTGCCCGGCCGGCGAGGGCCTCGGGTCGGTCGGCAAGGCCTGCGACACGGTGGAGGTCGAGAGCCGCGACGGCGAGATCTGGGTGCGCACGCCCTCGGCGTTCGCCGGGTACTGGCGCGATCCCGCGACGACGGCGGAGGTGCTGCGCGACGGCTGGGTGCGCACCCAGGACCTCGGGTTCGTGGACGAAGCCGGGTACCTGCACCTGTCCGGGCGCGCCCGTGACGTCGTGATCGTGAACGCGGTCATCCACTACACCGGCCCGATCGAGCGGGCGATCGCCGCGCACCCGGACGTCGACCAGGCGTACGTCGTGGCGGTGCCGGACCCGGTGACGGGCGAGGCGGCGCACGCGTTCGTGGTGCCGGTCCCCGGCCGCGAGCCGGACCTCGACGCGGTCGGCAAGGCAGTGGCGGCGGAGCTGGGGGAGGCGGCGGTGCCGGCGCGGTTCAGCTTCGTGGGCGCGGTTCCCGTCGCCCCGTCGGGGAAACCGGACAAAGCCGCGTTGCGAAGGTCCATTGTGGACTAGAAGTGGGTTTCGACGCCGAAGGCCTCGCGGAGGTGGCGCATGTCCGCGAGGTCGTGCGGCCGCGGCTCGTAGCCCTGGTGGAAGAGGACCTGCTGGGCCACCGAAATGCACGGCACCGGGACGCCGAGGACGCGCCCGGTGACGAAGCAGTCCGCGGGGTAGCGGAAGGTCCCGCCGTGGTCGTCGGCGGCTTGGACCGCGGAACCGTCTTCGGCGAAGACCAGCGGGTGGAGGTCGAGTTCGCCCGCGCCGTCGGAGAGGACGAACCGGACCGGGCGCAGGTCGAGCGTCTCGCGGTAGCCGAGGGCGGCCAGTGCTTCCAGGACGGCGTCTTCGTGGTCCGAGCGGTGGAGCAGGTCGAGGTCGCGGTGGTCGCGCGTCCGGTGGCCGAGGAGCGCGTCGATGCCCCAGCCGCCCGCCAGCCACACCCCGGCCGGGCGCACGGCGTCGAGGACGCGCAGGACCGTGGCCGCGTCCGTCACGTGCCGGCGCGCAGGTCGGTGATCACCTTGGCGACGCGCCGCTGCCGGGTCTCGGCCGACTGCTTCGCGCTGTAGGACAGGCTTTCGAACCGGGCGCGCGCGGTGTCGTCGGCGGCAAGCGCTTTCCTCAGGTCCGCGGGGATCTCCAGCTCGCGCGGGGCGGTGGTCCGGCGCGAGCTCGACGTCGACCTCGTCGCCCGCGGTCGTGCGGTAGCTGTGCCCGCCGAGCGTCACGGTGACCGCGGGCTTCTGGCCGGCGCCGAGCGCCTCGACGACGGCGTCGGGCACCGGCAGCCCGGTCGCCGTCTTGCCGCCGGGCAGGACCTGCGTGCGGAACTCCATGGCGGCGAGTATGCCGCGTGCCGGCCTCCCGGGCGGGGAGGCCGGCACGGGTGGGTCAGACGCCGGCCGTGGTGCGGATCCAGCTGCGGCTCGACGCGATGCTCGCGTAGTTCTGCGTGCCCTGCGGGTTCGACCCGGAGTTGTTGCCCGTCGAGCACACCCCGACCTGGACGCCGTTGGAGAGCTCCGGCCCGCCCGAGTCGCCGTGCCACGCCGAGCCGTTGACGCCCTGGCTGGCGATGGCCGTGCCGCCGAACGCGTCCGTGCTGGTGCCGGTCACGCGCACGTTGGCGGTCTTGAGGGTGCTCGACGGCGGGCTGGTGCCCTGGGTGCGGCCCCAGCCGTAGATCTGGTTGGTCGAGCCGGTCGGCGGGTTCCCGGTGCCGAGCTTCATGAAGGTCGTGTTCACCGCGGTCGTCAGGTGCAGCAGGGCGATGTCGCCGTTGGGCGAGGCCTTCTGCTGGTCGACGTTGGCGTTCGTGCCCTGCTGGAGCGTAACGTTGCCGACCTTGACGTGCATGCCCGGCGAGTTCAGGCAGTGCTGCGCGGTGAGCACCCACTGCGGGGCGATGATCGTCCCCGAGCACTCGAACCCGCCGTAGGTGGTGACGTTGTTCCAGTAGATCTGGGCGCCCCACGGCGCGGAGGAGACGGTGCTCCCGCCGATGATGTCCTGCTGGGCGTCCGCAACCCCCGCTGAGACCAAGCTCAGCGCCGCGGCGGCGGCACCCACCGCGGCAACAGCCCTCGACATTCGCATGAAAATGCCCTTCGGCCAGGTGATCCGGATGATCAGTCCCGAACGGGACGACCCGCCCAACGTAAGTTGCGCGGGAATTTTCCGGAACCTACCGAAGTCGGTAAGTCGCTGACGGTGAAAACCGTTCCACCCCGCCGGAAGGCGCGGGCTAGAGTTCCCCGGGCAGCCGCACGAGGGGGAACCATGTCCGCGCCATCGCACGATCCTGAGCTCTTCGACGAGCTGATGCGGGAGGAACTGCGCAACCAGCCGGTCAGCCGCTACGCCATCGCGACGCTCGTTTCGGGCCTGCTCGGCGGGTGGCTCGCGCCGGTGTTCGCCGTCGTCGCGATCGTCCGGATCCGCAAGCAGCACCAGCGCGGCCTGGTCCTGGTGATCTGCGGCCTGGTCGCCTTCGCCGGGTGGATGGGGTTCCTCGGGTACCAGCTCGCCACCGGGACGACGTGGTGGCAGCAGCGGGCCGCGGTGGCGTCCGGGGAACGGCTGCCCGAGGGCGTGGCGCACGGGCTCGACCTCGCCGCCGGCGACTGCTTCTGGTCGCCACCGGCTTCGGGCAACACCGACGTCGTGCAGCGGTCGTGCACCGAGGCGCACACCGGCGAGGCGTTCGAAGTCGTCGCGCTGGAGGACGGCCCGATGCCCGACATCGTCGACGTCTACCACCGGTCGCTGGCCCGGTGCGAGGCCGACGCGAAGCAGCTGCCCGGCGCCCGCGTCCAGGTCATGACGCCGACGTCGGACACCTGGGCCCACGGCAAGCACCGCGCGGTCTGCTACTACCGCTTCGACGCCGACATGACCGCGCCCGCGCGCTGAGCCACGGGAGGACGCGGTGTCGGGAAACCTCGTGCTGCCGGACGGGCGGTGCTGGACCGCCTCCAGCGGCGTCTACTACTGGGTCGTCGACCACCTCGCGGGCGCCGTCACCGATCCGGCGGTCGCGGAGCAGTTCCGGCTGGCCTCGGAGCACGGCTTCCGCACCATCGACCTGGGCGACCTCCCGCCGGCCGCGCGCGAGGAAGTGCTGGCGCTGCTGCGGGGTCCGCTGCTGCCGGCCGTGGAGGCGCGGTTCCCCGGACCGGACGGGGACTCCGTGCGCCGGTTCGTCGCCGAGCTGAGGGACCTCGCGGGCCCCTAGGACTCCGCCGGCTTGGTCCACGCCACCTGGACCAGGCCCGTCCCGTGCCGGCGCGACACCAGCGTTCCCCGGCCCGGCGGCTGGGGCGACGGCTTGACGTCCGCCAGCAGCGCGCCCTCGTCCTTCGTGCCCGACATGATGAGCCCCGGGGAACCCAGCTCCCGCAGCCGCTGCAGGACCGGCTCGAACAAGGCCCGCCCGGCGCCGCCCGAACCGCGCACGATGATCACGTGCAGCCCGATGTCCCGCGCCTGCGGCAAGAACTCGAGCAACGGCTGCAACGGGTTCCGCCCGACCGTCGCCACCAGCTCGTAGTCGTCCACGAGCACGAACAGCTCCGGCCCGCGCCACCACGAGCGGTTGCGCAGCTGCTCCGGCGTCACCGACGGCCCGGGCAGGCGGTTGCGCATCGCGGTGGCGCACTCCGCGATCAGGTCCGTCAGCTTGCCCTCCGCGCCCGCGTACCCCAGCAGGTGCGGCTCGGACACCGCGCCCAGCAGGCCACGGCGGTAGTCCGCGACGATGATCGCCGCCTCCTCCGGGCTGTACGCCGACGTGATCCCGTGGGCGATCGCGCGCAGCAGCGAACTCTTGCCCGACTCGACGTCGCCGAAGGCGACGAAGTGCGGGTCCGCCGCGAAGTCCAGGTACACCGGGCGCAACGTCGATTCCGCGATGCCCAGGGTGACTTGGCGCGAGGGGGCCGCCGGCAGCGTGTCCAGGGGAACCTCGGGCGGCAGCAGCCGGACCTGCGGCGCGCGCGGGCCTTTCCACGCGTCGGAAATCCGGCGCACGAGGTCGACGCCGCCCGCGCCGACCGTCTCCGGGCGCTGGTCGCCGTCGATGCGGGGCAGCGCCGCCAGGAAGTGCAGCTTCTCCGCCGTGATGCCGCGGCCGGGCCGGTCGGCGGGGACGTTGACCGCGACCTTGCGGTCGATCGAGGAGTCCATCGGGTCGCCGAGGCGCAGCTCGAAGCGCGTACCGATCGCGTCGCGCAGCTGCGCGCGCACGCCGATCCACTGGTTGAGCGAGACGATCACGTGGATGCCGAACCCGAGCCCGCGCGCGGCCAGCCCGGTGATCTGCTCCTCCAGCTGCTCGTACTCCTGGCGGATCGTGGTCCAGTTGTCCACGAACAGGAACACGTCGCCGAACTCGCGGCCGTCGGTGCTCTCGGTGAACTCCGCCCGCCGCTGGCGGAACGTCGTGATCGACTCGATCCCGTGCGCGGAGAAGAACTCCTCGCGTTGTTCCAGCAACGTCGTCAGCTCGGCGACGACCCGGCGGCAGCGCTGCGCGTCCCGGCGGGTGGCGTAGCCGGACGTGTGCGGCAGCCCGGCGATCGGCGCGAGCGCGCCGCCGCCCATGTCGAGGATGAACAGCTGCACCTCGGCCGGGGTGTGGGTCAGCGCGAGCATGCCCGCGATGTCCTTCATCAGCGTCGACTTCCCGCTCTGCGGCGCGCCGACGATCAGCGCGTGCCCGCCCGCGCCGGAGAAGTCGGCCCACAGCATGTCCCGGCGCTGCTCGAACGGCTTGTCCACCAGCGCGACCGGGATCGTCAGCTTGCCGTTGCCGCCCCAGCCCAGCGGGCACAGGCCGCGTGCGGCGTCCTCGCCCAGCGGCGGCAGCAGCTGCTCCAGCGTCGGCGGCTCGTTCAGCGGCGGCAGCCAGATCTGGTGCGCGGCCGGCCCGCGGCCCTCCAGGCGCGAGAGCATCGCGTGGATGATCGTCTCGCCGGTGCCGTCGGCCTTCGGCGCGTCTTCGATTTCCGTCGTCACCGGGATTTCCACCGGCGCCAGGGAGAACGGCAGCACGCCGAGCTCCTGCCCGTCCTCGCGCACGACCGTGCTGCGCGGCGGCAGCTCCCCGGAGACGTACGCGGCCTTGAGCCGGATCAGCGAGTCGGTGTCGGCCTTCAGGTACGCCGACCCGGGCACCGGCGGCAGGTGGTAGGCGTCGGCGACACCCAGCACCGCCCGGCTTTCGGCGGCGGAGAACGTCCGCAGGCCGATCCGGTACGACAGGTGGGAATCGAGCCCGCGCAGCCGGCCCTCCTCCAGCCGCTGGGACGCCAGCAGCAGGTGGATGCCCAGCGACCGCCCGAGCCGGCCGATCGCGACGAACAGGTCGATGAACTCCGGCCGCGCGGACAGCAGCTCGCTGAACTCGTCGATGATGACCAGCAACGACGGGAGTGGCTCGAGCGGCGTGCCGTCCGCGCGCGCTTTCTCGTAGTCGCGCACCGACGCGTAGTTCCCCGCCGCGTGCAGGAGTTCCTGGCGCCGCAGCAGTTCGCCGTTGAGCGCGTCGGCCATGCGGTCGACCAGCGCGAGGTCGTCGGACAGGTTCGTGATGACGGCGCAGGTGTGCGGCAGGCCGGTCATCCCCGCGAAGGTCGCGCCGCCCTTGAAGTCGATGAGCGCCAGGTTCAGAGTCTCCGACGAGTGCATCACGGCCAGCGCGGTCACCAGCGTCCGCAGCAGCTCGCTCTTGCCCGAGCCGGTCGCGCCGATGACCAGGCCGTGCGGGCCCATCCCGCCCTCGGCCGACTCCTTGAGGTCCAGGTCCACCGGCCGGCCCTCGGGGTTGACGCCCAGCGGGATCCGCAGCCGGTCGCGGGCTGCGCGCGGCGCCCACGTCACGGTCGTGTCGGTGTCGCGCGGGTCGCCGATGCCGAGCAGCCCGGCGAGCCCGAACGTCGACGACATCGGCTTCTCGCCGACGACGGCGGCGGGGGTGTGCAACGGCGTCAGCATCCGGGCCAGGGCTTCGGCGGCACCGCGGTCGAGGACGTCCGGGCGGCCGAGGAACCCGAGCCGCTGCTCGGTGGCGTCGCCGACGACCATGCCGAGCGAGTCGGGCGCGGTGTGCAGGCTCAGCAGCCGCTCGGTCGAGAACGTCCGCGGGTGCTCCTGCCCGACCTCGATGACGGTGACGCCGAGCCGGCCGTCCTCGCCGATCAGCCGGGGCTCGCCGTGGGCGTTGCCGCCGTCGACGACGACGATCAGGTGCGGCAGGTCGAGCTCGGCCGCGGCGCGGCGGCTGAACGCGGGGCGTTCGCCGAGGTCGGCGCCGAGCAGTTCGGCCAGCCCGGCCGCCGAGTCGGCCGCCAGCCGGCGGGACCCCACGGCGTCGGTCGCGCCGGCCGCCGTCGCGTGCGGCAGCCACTTCGCCCATTCCCAGTCGTGCTGCCGGTCCGCCGGGACGCACAGCGCGACCCGCAGGTCGGACGGCGAGTGGAAGGTGACGAGCTGGCACAGCAGCGCCCGCGTCAGGCCGAGCACGTCCGGGCGCCGCCCGGCGACGGTGACCGCGGCGAACGAGCGCAGCGACAGCGCCACCGGCAGCCCGTCGACCGTGGAGTAGGTGCGGATGAAGTGCTTGAGGCTGCTGGAGGACACCGGGTCCAGGTCCTCCAGCGGCACGGTCTGCGGCGCCTTCAACGGCGTCGCGAGCCGCTGCGGGCCGGTGCCCGCGCGGACCTGCGCGAACTGCCCGTCGGCGCGCCGCCGGTCCCACAGCTTCCCGGACTCGACGTAGGCCCAGAGGTCGGCGGGGTCGGGCTGGACGGCGACCATCGCCGCGCGCTGGCCGTCGGCGATGTCCCGGACCTGGGTCCGCAGCCCCGACAGGTACCGCTGGTAGTCGCGGCGCTCGTCGTTGATCTGCGCCTTCTTCGCCATCCCGCCGCGGCCCAGCGACATCACGACCATGCCGCCCATCGCGCAGATGAACAGGGCGCCGAAGATGTAGGTCATCACGCCGCCGTCGCGTCCGATGTAGACGAACGACATCGCGCCCATGCCGAGCATCATCGGCAGGAACATCATCAGCTGCACCATGCCGCCGGACGAGCTCTTCGGGAGCATCGGCGGCGACTGCAGCACGATCTCGGAAGGTCGCTCGGGCGTGAGGCTCATGCGTCAAGGCTCCAGCAGATCGGAAGGGCGCTGACCGGTATTTTGGCCACTTGCCGACACGGCGCGGTGGGTACTTTTGCCGTCCGCCCGCTTCCGGGGCCGAACCTACGCTCTGCCGAGCAGCCACCCGCGGAAGGAGAGCCATGGCCGGCGAGTACCGGGCTGAGCCCGAGGCGATGCGCTCTTCCGTCGGCAACGTCGGAGGCATCATCGCCCACGGCATCAACGCGGTGTCCGACCTCGAGCGCCTGGTCGTGCAGCCGTTGTCGTTCGCGGGGCTGGGCAGCGCCGTCGCCGCCGCGAACGCCGCGCTGCACTCCAGCCAGGTCACCGCCGTCCGCACGCTCCTGCAGCTGCTGCAGCAGATCAACGGCCTGGTCAAGGCCAGCGCCGACGCCTACCAGGCGGCCGACCAGGCCACCGCGGCCGGCTACGGCGGGGGCCACGACGGGTCCGCGGCGCCCACGTCGTCGATCTGGGGGAGCCCGCACGCCTCGGAGCTCGCCACGCTGGCGATCAACGACAGCGCGGGTGCCCACGGCGAGCCGTCGTCGGTCGGGAACGTGCTGCGCTACCTGGGGGACGCGCGGCTCGGCAGGCTCGGCGACCACCCGATCACCGACGCGCGCTTCCACGGCGTCGCCGACTTCAACGACTGGCTGGCCGGCGACGCCGACAACCAGGCTCGCATCGGGCTGATCGAGGTCTACGCCGGCACCGCGCGCACCTTCTCCGACGTTCCCGGCGGCGTGCACAGCGGGGATGTCGTGGTCGTCGAGCCGCTGCTGTTCTCCGACCGCCAGCCGGTCATCGGCGTCGCCGGCGACGGCGGCCGCCTCTACAACCACGGGCTCCTCGACGCCCGCATCAGCGGGCTGGCCAAGGTCAGCGTGTACCGGCCCGCGTCCGTCGTCGCCTGATCGTCCGTCCTTGAATCTCTGTGAGGTCCGATGCTGACTTTCCCGAACTCCAGCGCGATGGACGCGACCGCGTCCTCGGGCGGGCCGATCACCATCCTGCCGCAGATCGTCACCGGCCAGCCCGAGCAGATCGCGAAGCACGTGGCGGACCTGGTCCGCAAGGCCGAGCAGTTCCTCAGCATGTACAACGAGCTGACGAAGGCCGCCGACCAGCTCGGCAAGATCTGGTCCGGCGCGGCGAGCGAGTCGGCGCTGAAGAAGATCTCCGACTCCCTCGACCAGCTCACGAAAATCATCGGCGTGGTGCAGAAGGGCGCCGAGCTGCTCGGCGTCTCCGGCACGCTGATCAAGACCGCGCAGGAGGCCTACCGCGCGGTGGTCTCGGCGGTGAACCCGACGGTCGCCGCGCTGATGTCGAACTGGTGGACCTACGGCGCGGCGGTCGCTTTGTCGACCGCGACCAGCGCGTCGCTGCGGGCGTTCATCACGGCGATCGGCGCGCTGCTCAAGGCGCTCGGCGCGGTCGACCTCGCCCAGCAGATCACCCAGCTCGCGCAGGTCATCGGGCAGATCGAGAAGCTCTTCCACCACGACTCCGGCAGCGCGGGTGCGACGACGCCGTCGATCGGGAACACCCCGGTCACGGCGCCCCAGGCCCCGTCGCCGGTGGCGAGCCCGTCGGGGCAGCAGGCGGTGGCGGGCGGGAGCGGCGGGGGGATCCCGCAGCAGCCTTCGTTCACCGACTACACCCCGCCCGCGCTCGCCACCGGCGGCGGTTCCAGCACCGGCACCGGCACGGCGGTGTCCGGCAACGGCACCGCGCTGAACCCGGCGAACAGCTGGATCGCCGTGGACCCGGCGCAGCACGGCGCGACCGTGCCGACCCAGCCGGCGCCGGTCACCCAGCCCGCCCCCGTCACGCAGCCGGCGCCGGTGCACGGCGCCGACGAGGTGGTCATCCACACCAACCTCACCACCGGTGAGTCCACTGTGGAGGCTCCGGGCGGCCAGGACTTCGACATCGACATCGCGATGGACTACAACGGCAAGCACTTCAGCCAGCACGTCGGCTACGACGCCGCCGGGAACTAGCCATGTGGTCCTCGGGGGTCGTCGACGCGTCGGGCGTGGTCAGCTCCGTACTGTCCGGCTACCGGCGCGTCCTGGTCGAGTGCCAAAGACGCGTCACCGGTGACTCCGGTGCGCTCAGTGCCGCGTCGCAGCGGGTCGCCACCCAGGCCACGACGGTTTCGGGCAAGGCGAAGGAGATCGACGAGTCCGCGAAGACCCTGCACGCGGACTGGGACGGCGACGCCTACACCGCGTTCGCGACGGCCGCCGGGAAGCTCGGCGACGAGCTCACCGAGGCGGCCACCAAGCTCGACGACCAGGCGAAACGGCTCTCGACGGCGTCGCAGCTCGTGCAGTCGGCGAAGGCCGCCGTCGACTCGATCATCGCCCAGTTCGACCAGTACGCCCAGCAGCTGACCGCCCAGGCCCGCGCGGTGAACTCCGGCTCGGTCGGCGCGTTCATCCAGGCCGCGCGCCAGCTCGGGGAGCAGAGCGTGCAGGCCGCCCGCCAGGTCGTCGACGAGTTCTCCGACGCGCTCGCCGAGCTGTTCCCGCCCGAGGGCGTCGGCCGGCTCGAGCACGAGCTGGGCAAGTGGGCGCGCGGCCCGCTGCACTGGCTCAACGGCGAACCGCTGGACGGCCGGAAGCGGCCGCGGACCGTGCCGTCGTGGTTCGGCAACTCCGGCTGGAAGAAGCTCACCTGGGACGGCCTCGAAGGCACGCGCGCGCCGAAGAAGGCGGACACGCCGTTCGGGCAGCCGGAAGCCGAGGGCCTCAAGGACAAGATCGGCCGCAACACCGAGATCACGTACTACAAGTTCCAGCACGAGCAGGACGGGCTCACCCCGGAGTACGACGGGAAGATCACGTCGAAGGGCTGGGACGCTGGCGCGTCCGGGCACGCGGAACTCGCGGCCGTGCACGGCGAGGCCGAGCTCAAGAAGGAGTGGGGCGTCGCCGAAGCCCACGCCAAGGGCACGGTGTTCGCCGGCGGCGAGGTCAGCGGGTCCGGCACGATCGGCGCGCACGGCGTCGGCGCGCACGCGAACGCTTTCGTGGGCGGGAAGGTCGAGGGCGAGGTCGCCGCGGACGTCGCCGGCGTCGGCGTCGGCGCGAACGGCACGCTGCAGTACGGCCTCGGCGCGCAGCTCGACGCCCAAGCCGTTTACGACGCCGGGCACGTCAAGGTCAACTTCAAGGCGGGCGCGGCATTGGGCCTCGGCCTCGGCGTCGGCGCGAAGATCGACATCGACTTGCCGAAGCTCGGCCACACCATCGGCGAGTACGGCGGCGCGGCCGTCGACGCGGTCGGCCACGCGGCAACCGATGCGGCCGACGCCGTCGGATCCGCTTGGGACGACGCCGTTTCGTACGTGGGGCTGCGATGACGCTTCCCCTCGACTTCGTCATCCCGGACGGCTGGACCGCCGTCGACCCGGGCGGCTCCGGCGCGGTGTTCGTCGCCGTGCACGACGCCGCACCGGGCGAGTTCGTCCCGAACATCACGGTGAGCGTCCAGCAGCGGCCGGACGACGCGTCGATCGACGCCATCGCGGAGGAAGCCGTCGAACGGCTTTCGCTGGTCTCGGCCGGGCTCGAGGTGGTGAGCCGCCGCGACGTCGGCGAACCGGCCGCGCCCGGCGTCATGCAGCTGCTGCGCCTGCGCACCGGCGAAGGCGAGGAGCTGATCCAGACCCAGGTGCACCTGACCGTCCCCGGCGCCACGCCGGAGGAGCGGCTGGTGCTCGAGCTCGCCTGCACGGCCGCGCCCGCGACCGCGCGGCGGCTCTCACCCGGTTTCCAGCGGTTCGTGGGCAGTGTCCGCGTCCGCCAGCACGAAGGGACGCAACAGTGACCGATCCGTACGCGGTGCCGGACATGGACGAGCTGCTCGCTCAGGTGCGCAAGCAGACCGAAGAGGTCCAGCGGATCCAGCGCACGGTCGAGGCGATGGAGGTCAAGGCGCACTCGCGGCAGAACGAGGTCACCGTCACCCTCCGCGGCGACGGGCGCTTCACCTCGATCGACATCGACCCCCGCGCGATCCGCGAGTACGACGCCCGCAACCTGTCGGAGATCGTGCTCGAAGCGGTGAACGCCGGGCTGCAGAAGCTCGCCGAGGCGTCGAACGCGAAGTTCGCCCCGGTCATCTCGGCCGCCAAGAACGTCTGATGACCGCTTCTCTGACCGGGACGACGCGCCGGGTCACGGTGGTGACACCGCGGGCCCGCGTCGACGTCGCCCTGCCGCAGCAGTCGACGTTCGCCGAGCTGGTGCCGCAGCTCGTGCGGCTGGCCGGGGCCGCCGGGCAGGCGTCGGCCGAACACCCGGGCTGGGTGCTGTCCCGGCTCGGCGGCGCGCCTCTCGCCCTGGGCTTGAGCGTCGCGGCCGCCCAGATCCGCGACGGCGAAGTGCTCCACCTGACCCCGCGGGAGCGCCCGCGGGGTCCGCTGCTGTTCGACGACGTCATCGACTCGATCGCCAGCGTCGCCGACTCTTCCGGGGGCTGGAGCCCGGCCGTCGCGCGGCGGTCCGGGCTGGTCGCGGCGGTCGTGCTGCTGCTGGCCGGCGGACTCCTGGTGCAGGCGGCGGCGTCCGGCAGCGTGCTGGCCCCGATCGGGACCGGGCTGCTGGCCCTGGTGCTGCTCCTCGGCGGCGGCGCGCTGAGCCGCGCGTACGGCGACGCCGAAGCGGGCGCGGCCGGTTCTTCGGCGGGGGTCGGCGTCGCCTTGCTGGCGGGGATGTCCGTGCTGCCACCGCACCCGCTGTTCTCGCTGTCGGCGGGCCCGCTGGCCGCGGGGCTGGCGGCGGTGACGGTGTACGGCGTCCTGGCGGCGGTCTCGGTGGCCGACCGGTTGCCGTGGTTCGTGGCGATCACGAGCGCGGCGGGCTTCGGCGCGATCACGACGGGCGTTGTGCTGCTGGCGGGGGTCGCGCCTCTGTCGGCGGCCGCGGTGGTGGCGGTGCTGGCCACAGCTCTGGCGGCGGTGGCCCCGATGTTGGCGCTGCGCCTGGCCCGATTGCCGCTCCCGCGCGTCCCGGACGACATGGAGGCGTTCCGCGCGGACGAGCAGCCGTCCCTGGGCACGGAGATGATCGGCCGAACGTCCCGCGCGCAGGCGCTGTTGACGGGGTTGCTGGTCGGCCTCGGCTTGGTGGTGCTGGCATCGTCGGTGGTGCTGTCATCGGGCGGGCCGTGGGACGTGGGTTTGGCGGGGTTGCTGGGCGTGGCGTGGATCCTGAGGTCCCGTTCGTACGCGGGCCGCGTCCAGCGCTTGGTGCTGGTGGGTTTCGGCATTCTTGCTTTGGTCTGCGCGGGCGTGTGGCTGGTGGTGTCGGGCAACCGCACGGTGGTGTTCGCGGCAGGCGGCACGGTGATCCTGGCGGCGGTGGTGTGCTTGGTGTACGCGACGCGGGTGGCCCGTGGGCTGCGTTCGCCTTACTGGTCACGGCTTTTGGACGTGTCGGAGTTCCTGGTGTTGCTGTCGCTGGTGCCTTTCGTGGGCATGATCGCTGGGGTGTACGAGGCCGTCCGCGGCTGAGCCTCAGCCGACTCGAGCGTGAAAGGAAATCGCTCGAGTCGGCTGTCCAACCGGACGGCCAGCGCTAGGGGTTTCTCACGCGATGCACAGTGGTTTTCAGGAATCCAGCGCCAGCGGAAGCGTCTGACGCACCGCGGCACTGTGCCGCCCGTGCAACGGGACCACCGGGATCCCCGGCGCCGGCACCGCAGCACCAGGCCGACCCCCCACCCGCACCGTCACTTCGGCCTTCTCGCGCCCGCCCGGCGTCCGCGTCAACGTGTACGACGTCGCCGTGAAAGCCGCTCCTGGCACCGAAAAGTCCAGCACCCGGGACGACCTCGGCCGGAAGCACACCTGCGCCGCGCCGCCCCACGTCCACGACCGCCACCGGTCGGGTTCGCCGTCCGGTGCCCCCTGGACTCCCAACGCCACCCGAAGCTCCTTCGCCAGCTCACCGGCCTCCAGCACGGTGCTCTGGTATCCCGCCTCGGCCAGCGCGCCCATCAGGCTCAGCGCCGCCGATGCCGTGCTCCGCAACGCCCCGAGGTCGCCGCCCCCGCGAGCCAACGCCGCGATCGGGGCCAGGTCCGGGCGGTAGCGCACCGCCAGCCAGCGCACGCGCAGCACCTGGTCGCCGCGGGGGATGGCCCACGTCAGCAGCTGGGCCGACGCCAACGGCACGTCCGTGCGCGCATAAGCCGAACGCAACGCCTCCACCAGCGGGCCCGGCGCGCCCGGTCCCTGCGTCAGCCGGACCAGGGCGCTCCAGCCGCCGTCGACCTCGGCGACGCCGAAGCGGTTGCCCGCGCGGTCGACGTGCTGGCGGACCTTCACCGGCCCGGCGACCCGCAGCAGCGGATCGGGGCTGTCGCGGCGCGTGTCGTGGCGCCGCAGCCGGTACGCCGTCCACGTCAGCGCCCAGCCCGCCAGGTGCCGCCCGGCGAACCGCACCGACGTCAGCAGCACGAGCAGGCCGGCCGCCACGCTGACGCCGATCCGGACGGGCTGCGTGACGCCGTCGACCAGCCACGCGAGCAGGACGGCGATCCCGGCGATCTCCCACAGCGCGGCCTGCAGCGGCCGGATCGGCAGCAGCCAGGGCAGCGGCGTCGACGCGGGCCGCGGCGGTGCCGGGCGCACGGCGCCGGCGGTTTCGACGGACACGGGCTCCCCTTTCCCCGGGTCCCCGACGCTACTGCCTCCCCAGATGCCGCGTGGGCGTAAAAATTACCCTCCCCATCCGCCGTCCGGGTGCCTAGCGTCGGGCACTCGGGAGGACGACGCACAGGCGGGGGCCAGTCAGCGTGTGGACGCAGCGGGACCAGATCCAGGCGTACCAGTTCCTCCGGCGCAGGCTCGTTTCCGCACTCGTCGCCGCCGACGCCAACCACCCCGTCTCGCCCAGCCGCCGGCTCGTCCTCGCCACCGTGCTGGGGCTCGTCGCCGCCCTGCTGGTCACCGCCGTCTTCGGCATCATCGGCCTGCTCAACCCCTCCGGCGGCAAGGACTGGCTGGCCGGCGGCAAGGTGATCGTCGAGGAGGGCACCGGCGCCCGGTTCGTGCTCGGCGCCGACGGCGTCCTGCACCCCGTCCTCAACTACGCCTCCGCGCGGCTGCTGGCCGGCGGCGCCGGTGACGCCACCGTCTCCGTCTCCTCGGAGAACCTCGGCAAGGCCGGCCGCGGCACGCAGATCGGCATCCCGGGCGCGCCCGACTCGCTGCCCGCCGCGAGCGCGCTCGTCACGACGCCGTGGACGAGCTGCAGCCGCACCACCCAGGACGCGCCCGCGTCGGCCGAACCGCGGACCGCCGTGCTGCTCGCCGCGCCCGCGTCCGGCGTCGAACTGCCGCGCGACCAGGGCGTGATCGTCCGGCTGCCGCAGGGCGACCGGTTCCTGCTCGCCGGCGGCCGCCGCTACAAGCTCTCCGACGAGGCCGCCACCGCGCTGCAGTTCGACAGCTACCCGACGATCGCGGTCTCCGCGCGCTGGATCGACACCGTCCCGGCCGGCCGGGACCTGACCGCGCTGCCCGTCGACGGCGCCGGTGACCGCGGCCCCACGGTGGGCGGGCGCGACACCCGCGTCGGCCAGGTCCTCGCCGTCGTGGACGCGATGGCCGCGCCCGGCTCCGCGACGTCGTACTACCTCGTCCGCCGGGACGGGCTCGAGCCGGTCGGGCAGACCGAGGCGAGCCTCCTGGTCACCACCGAGGCCAACGCGGCCGCCTACGAAGGGACGCCGAAGCCGGTCGAGGTCCGCGCGGCCGACGTCGCCGCCGTGCCGAAGGTCGCCGCGCCCCGCGCCGGGGGCGCCGACCCCGCGGCCTTCCCCGACCGCATCCCCGGCAAGGCGCCGATCACCGGCGGCTCGGTCGCGTTGTGCGTTCAGGGCAGCCGGTTGCTCGTTTCGGCCGAATTCCCGCTTTCCCCTGGTGCCAAGGCAATCCAGGTCGCCACGAGGACCGAAGCACGGGTGGCGGACGAGGTGTTCGTACCTCCGTCGGGGGGAGCCGTCGTCGTCGAATCCGGCTCGGCCACCACGTACCTGGTGACCGATACGGGCCGGAAGTACCCGGTGGTGAACGCGCAGGCTCTGGCCTCGCTCGGCTACGGAAGCGTGGCGAAGTCACCGGTCGCAGGTAGTTTGCTGGCATTGGTGCCGACGGGCCCCGCGCTGGACCCGGCCACGGCCGGGCGGCCGGCTCCGTCGGGTGGAACGGGGTGAAAGTCGTGCACATGACACAAGAGCGCTCGGCCGAGGACGACCTGGACTCCGGCCGGGTCCGGGTCGCGGTGATCGAAGACCACCCGCTGTACCGCGTCTCCGTGGAGCGGGTGCTGGCCGAAGCGGAGTTCATCGAGCTGGGGGCGGTGGTGGACTCGGTCGCTCGGTTCCACGTCCACCGGCAGCCGCCCGGCAGCGTGGTGCTGCTGGATCTGGGCCTGCCCGGCGTCGCGGGGGCGGCGGCGGTGCTGGAGGTCTGCGAGCTCGGGCACCACGTGCTCGTGGTCTCCGCGCAGGCCGAACCCGAGGTCGTGCTGGGGGCGATCGCCGCGGGAGCGCGGGGGTTCCTCTCCAAGGACGTCGACGCGGACGAACTGCTGATCGCGATCAAGACGGTGGCCGACGGCGGCGCGTACGTCTCCGCCGTGGTCGCCGGGATGATCATGAAGGACAACGCGGACCGGCCGGCCGTCTCGGCGGACGTCGAGCTGTCGCCGCGCGAGGAACAGGTGCTGCGGCTGGTGGCGGCGGGGGAGCGGGACGTCGATATCGCGCTGATCCTCGGCATCGGCGTCCGGACCGTGCGGGGCTACCTGGACCGCATCCGCGACAAGACCGGCGAACGGCGGCGGCCGGGCCTGGTCAAGGAGGCCATCCGGCGCGGCCTGATCGGCGGCTCCGGGCCCCGGCGCGGCGGCCGCAAATGAGCGAACCGGCCGGCGACGCCCCGGCCCCGGCGCCGCGCCGCATCGCCGTCGGGGTCATCGAGGACCACCCGCTCTACCGGTACGCGCTCACGCGCGTGCTCACCGAAGCGCCGGACATCGAGCTCGGCGCGGTCGCCGACTCGGTGGCCCGGTTCGCGGTGCAGGACCAGCCGGCGGGCAGCGTCGTGGTCCTCGACCTCAAGCTAAGGGGCGTCCAGGACGCGGCCGCGGTCCTGGAAGTGGGGCAGATGGGGCACAAGGTGCTGGTGGTGTCCGCGCACGCGGAACAGCCGGAGGTCCTGGGCGCGATGCAGGCGGGCGCGAAGGGGTTCTTGTCGAAGGACGTCGACGGCGACGAGCTCCTGCGCGCGATCCGCACGATCGCCGACGACAACGCGTACGTGTCACCGACGCTCGCCGGGATGATCATCCAGGACAGCGAAGAGCGCCACGCGGGCCCGAAGATCGTGCTGTCGGAGCGCGAGAAGCAGGTCCTCCGGCTGGTGGCGGCCGGCGAGCGCGACGTCGACGTGGCGGAGATCCTGAACATCAGCGTCCGGACGGTCCGGTCCTACCTGGACCGCATCCGCGACAAGACGGGCGAACGCCGGCGCGCGGGGTTCGTCCGGGTCGCGATCCGCGAAGGCCTGCTCCGCTAGAGCCGGCGGTTGGCCAGGGCTCCCGTCGCCGTGCGGGCCTTGGCCGACACGGCCGGGTCCACGTCCACCACCAGCGTCTCCGGGCCCGCGCCCGCGGCGGCCCGCACCCGGCCGAAGCCGTCCGCGACCAGCGAATACCCGATCCCGGTCGGCGCCTTCGGGTTCACCGAGAGCCCCGTCGCCGCCGGGTCGGCCTGGCCGCACGCGAGCACCCAGCAGCCCGAGTCGAGCGCCCGCGCCCGCACCAGCACCTCCCACTGCTCGCGCTTGCCCTCGCCGGCGCCCCAGGACGCCGGCAGCAGCACGACGTCGGCGCCGTCGTCGGCCAGCGCGCGGAACAGCTCCGGGAAGCGCACGTCGTAGCAGGTCGCGACGCCGTAGACGACGCCGTCCAGCTCGAAGGTGGTCACCGAAGCACCGGGCGCGACCGTGTCCGACTCCGCGAAGCCGAACGCGTCGTAGAGGTGGATCTTGTCGTAGCCGCGGTGCTGCCCGCGGCCGGTGACCAGCAGCGTGTTGCGCACCCGGCCCTCGTCGGCCGGGGTGAACATGCCGGCGACGACCACGACGTCGTGCTCGGCCGCCACCGCGGCCACCGCCGACGCCCACGGCCCGTCGAGCTCCTCCGCGACCGGCGCCAGGGGACGGCCGAACCGCGCCATCGTCGCCTCCGGGAACACGACGATCCGCGCGCCGTCGGCCACCGCGGCCTCGACGCCGGAGCGAATCAGCTTCAGGTTCGCCTCCGGATCGTCACCCGAGTTGACCTGGCACAACGCGATTCGCGCCACCGCTGCCTCCTGCATGCTGGGATCGGCCGTCACCGGGGAGTATCGCTGAAAAGCCGCTGGGCGTGACCTCGTACCCTGGGGGCATGTTGAACCGCACCGACCTGCGCGGGCAGGTCCCGACCGCCGCCGAACTGCGCACCACGCTCCCACGCGCCGAATACGACGTGGACGCGGCGCTGCACCACGTGCGCCCGGTGGTCGAGGCGGTCCGTGACCGCGGTGTCGAAGCCGTCCTCGAATACACCGAGAAGTTCGACAAGGTGCGGCCCGCGTCCGTGCGGGTGCCGCGTGCTTCGCTGACGAAGGCGCTGGCGGAGCTGGACCCGGCCGTGCGCGCCGCGCTGGAGGAGTCGATCGCCCGCGCCCGGAAGGTGCACGCCGAGCAGCGCCGCACCGACGTCACGACCACGGTCGTCGACGGCGGCACGGTCACCGAGAAGTGGGTCCCGGTCGAGCGCGTCGGGCTGTACGCCCCGGGCGGCCTGGCCGTGTACCCCTCGACGGTGGTGATGAACGTCGTCCCGGCGCAGATCGCCGGCGTCGGCTCCCTGGTCGTCTGCTCGCCGCCGCAGGCCGCCTTCGACGGCCTGCCGCACCCGACCATCCTCGCCGCGGCCGAGCTGCTCGGCGTCGACGAGGTGTGGGCGGCCGGCGGCGCGCAGGCCGTCGCGCTGCTCGCGTACGGCGGCACGGACACCGACGGCGCCGAGCTCGCCCCCGTCGACATCGTCACCGGTCCCGGCAACATCTACCTCACCGCGGCCAAGCGGCTCCTGCGCGGCCTGATCGGCATCGACGCCGAGGCCGGGCCGACCGAGATCGCGATCCTCGCCGACGAGACGGCCGACCCGGTGCACGTCGCCGCCGACCTGATCAGCCAGGCCGAGCACGACCCCCTCGCGGCGAGCGTGCTGGTCACGACGTCGGCTGAGCTGGCCGACGCCGTCGACAAGGAGCTGGTGAACCGCGTCGCCGCGACGAAGCACACCGAGCGCGTCGCCGAAGCGCTGGCGGGCAAGCAGTCCGGCGTCATCCTGGTGTCCACAGTGGACGACGGCCTGCGCGTCGTCGACGCCTACGCCGCCGAGCACCTGGAGATCCAGACGGCGGACGCGCGCGCGGTCGCCGCCCGGGTCCGCAACGCGGGCGCGATCTTCGTCGGCGCGTACGCCCCGGTGTCGCTGGGCGACTACTGCGCCGGGTCCAACCACGTCCTGCCCACCGGCGGGTTCGCCCGCCACTCCTCGGGCCTGTCCGTGCAGAGCTTCCTCAAGGGCATCCACGTCGTGGACTACTCCGAGGACGCGCTGCGCGAGGTCGCCGGCCGCGTCGTCGCGCTGGCCAACGCCGAGGACCTGCCCGCGCACGGCGAGGCCGTCACCGCGCGCTTCGGAGGTTCGGTCCGATGACGATCGGCGAAGAGGTCACGCTGGACCAGCTGCCGCTGCGTGAGGACCTGCGCGGCAAGACGCCGTACGGGGCGCCGCAGCTGGACGTCCCGGTCCGGCTCAACACCAACGAAAACCCGTACCCGCCGCCGCCCGAGCTGGTCGCGGACGTGGCCGAAGCGGTCCGTGCGGAGGCCGCCGAGCTGCACCGCTACCCGGACCGCGACGCCCTGGCGCTGCGCCAGGACCTGGCCGACTACCTGAGCGTGTCGACGCGGGTGGTGCTGTCGGAGGCGAACGTCTGGGCCGCCAACGGGTCCAACGAGGTCCTGCAGCAGATCCTGCAGGCGTTCGGCGGGCCGGGGCGCAGCGCGCTCGGGTTCGAGCCGTCGTACTCGATGCACCCGATCATCGCGTCCGGCACGCGCACCGAGTGGGTCCCGGCGCCGCGCCGGGACGACTTCACGCTGGACACGGCCGCTGCGGCGTCGGTCATCCGCGAGAAGCAGCCCGACATCGTGTTCGTCACGAGCCCGAACAACCCGACCGGCGGCTCGATCCCGCTCGACGAGCTGCGCGTGGTCCTCGACGCGGCCACCGGCATCGTCGTGGTCGACGAGGCGTACGCGGAATTCGGGTCCCAGCCGAGCGCGGTCGAGCTGCTGGCCGACTACCCGGCGCGGCTCATCGTGTCGCGCACGATGAGCAAGGCGTTCGCGTTCGCGGGCGGCCGCCTCGGTTACCTGGCGGCGGCCCCGGCGGTGGTCGACGCGCTGCAGCTGGTGCGGCTGCCGTACCACCTTTCGCGGCTGACGCAGGCGGCAGCACGGGCGGCGCTGCGGCACGCGGACGCCACTTTGGACAGTGTGCACAAGCTGGCGGCCGAACGCGACCGCGTCGTGGAAGCATTGGCGGGGCTGGGGTACGACCCGGTGCCGAGCGACTCGAACTTCGTCCTCTTCGGACGGTTCAGTGACCCGCACGCGGCTTGGCAGTCCTATTTGGACAAAGGTGTGCTGATCCGCGACCCGGGTATCCCGGGCCACCTGCGCGTGAGCATCGGCACCCCGGAGGAGAACGACGCCTTCCTCGAGGCGAGTAAGGAAGTCTCGCGATGACCCGCATCGGCAAGGTCGAACGGACCACCAAGGAGTCCTCGATCGTCGTCCAGCTGGACCTCGACGGCACGGGCGAGGTGGAGATCTCCACGGGCGTGCCGTTCTACGACCACATGCTGACGGCGTTCGGCGTCCACGGCTCGCTGGACCTGAAGGTCGAGGCGACGGGCGACATCCACATCGACGCGCACCACACGGTCGAGGACACGGCGATCGTGCTGGGCCAGGCGATCCGCCAGGCGCTGGGCGACAAGAGCGGAATCCGCCGCTTCGGCGACGCGTGGATCCCGATGGACGAAACCCTGGCCCACGCGGCGATCGACGTCTCGGGTCGGCCGTACTGCGTGCACACCGGCGAGCCGGAGCAGTTCAACACCTTCACGATCGGCGGCAACTACCCGTTCGTGCTGACCCGGCACGTGTTCGACTCGCTGTCGTTCCACGCGCAGATCGCCCTGCACGTGCGGGTGATCCACGGCCGCGACCCGCACCACATCGCGGAGGCGGAGTACAAGGCGGTGGCCCGCGCGTTGCGTGCGGCGACGGAGCCGGACCCGAGGGCGGGCGGCATCCCGTCCACGAAGGGCGTTCTGTGAACAACGGAGTGGTGGGCGTCCTGTTGCTCGCCCTGGGTGGCTTCCTGGTGGGCGGCGTCTATTCGACGTGGAAGACGGCCAAGTTCATGGCCGTGGTGCTCGGCGTCGCGGCCCTGCTCGCCATCGGCGGCGCCATCTTCTGGTTCATGAGCTGACCGGTTCCTTTCGCCGTCGCGGGCGGTCTGCACTGCATGACGACGACGGAGTGGCCGGACGAGTTCGCCCGGCGGGCCGAACCGTTCCGGCGTGAGCTGCTCGCACACTGCTACCGCATGGTCGGCTCGGCCGACGACGCGGCGGACCTGGTGCAGGAGACGTACCTGCGGGCCTGGCGGTCCTACGGCACCTTCCAGGGCCGCTCGTCGCTGCGCACCTGGCTCCACCGGATCGCGACCAACGCCTGCCTGTCGGCGCTCGACCGAAGCGGCAGGCGGGCGTTGCCGTCCGGTCTGGGCGGTCCGGCCGACGACCCGGACGCCCCGATCCCGGCGGCGCTCGAGGTGGCCTGGCTGGGGCCGGTCCCGGACGCCCTGGTGAGCGACCCCGCCGCGCGGGGCGGCGTGCGGCTCGCGCTCGTCGCCGCTCTGCAGTACCTGCCCGCCCGGCAGCGAGCCGTCCTCCTGCTCCGGGAGGTGCTGGGGTTCAGCGCCGCCGAGGTCGCGGCCATGCTCGACGTCTCGGTCGCCGCGGTCAAGAGCACCCTGCAACGCGCCCGCGCCCGGCTCGACGAAATCTCGCCGTCGCCCGACGACGTCGTCGAACCGGCCGACCCGCGCGCCCGGGAGCTGCTGCGCCAGTACATCGCGGGGTTCGAAAACGCCGATCTGGCCGCCCTCGAGAAAGCGCTGCGCACCGACGCCGCGATCGAGCTGGTGGGCACGCGGACCTGGTTCTCCGGCAAGGTGCGCTGCCTGCGGTACCTGGCGCACGTGCTCGGCGTGCCCGGCGACTGGCTGATGACCCCGACCCGCGCGAACGGCCACCCCGCCGCGGCCACCTACCACCGCACCGCCGACGGAACCCACGAGGCCCTCGGGGTCGCCGTGCTCGAGGCCACCCCGGCCGGGATCGCCCGGATCACCGTCTTCCCCGGCGGTCCGGCCCTGGTCGCGGGCTTCGGCCTTCCCGCCACGAGAACCCCCGTGCCGGCCGACGAGGAGTTCCGGGCCTACAACGAAAGCGTCATCAGCGAGTTCCGCGCCAACCACGGCACGGTCGCCCGGCCACCGTTCCCGATCCTGCCGCTGACCACGACCGGGGCGCGCACCGGACGGCGGACGACGGTGCCGCTCGGCTTCGCGGTCGACGACCGGGGCCGCGTCTTCGTGGTCGGTTCCAAGGCGGGCGCTCCCCGGCACCCGGCCTGGTTCCACAACCTCCGCACCAACCCGGCGGTGACGGTCGAGCTCGGCGCCGGCACCTACCAGGCCCGGGCCGTCGTGACGACCGGCGAAGAACGCGACCGCCTCTACCGCACGGTTTCCGAGGGCGCTTCCGCCTACGAGCAGAACACCGACCGGGTGTTCCCGGTGATCCTCCTCGACGGCGTTCCCGCACCGACCACGGGCTAGTGGCTCGCGCCGACCAGTTCGCGCTCGTCGTCATCGGGTGCGGCGTCCAGGTGCTTCGTGAGCTTCTCGCCCTCGACGTCCACGTCCGGCAGGATCCGGTCCAGCCACTTCGGCAGCCACCACGCGCCGCGGCCCAGCAGGGACATCACCGCCGGCACCAGCGTCATCCGGACCACGAACGCGTCCACCAGCACGCCGAACGCCAGCGCGAAGCCGATCGACTGGATCAGCGCCGACTCGGCCAGGATGAACCCGGCGAACACGCTGATCATGATCAGCGCCGCCGCGACGACCACCCGCGCGCCGTGGCGGAAGCCGGTCACCATCGCTTCCTGCGGCTCCGCGCCGTGCACGTGCTCCTCGCGCATCCGCGTCACCAGGAACACCTGGTAGTCCATCGCCAGTCCGAAGAGGACACCGATCAGCAGGATCGGCAGCATGCTCATGATCGGCCCGGTCGACTTGACGCCCAGCAGGTCCGTCAGCCAGCCCCACTGGAACACCGCGACCACCGCGCCGAACGTCGCCGCGACCGAGCCGAGGAAGCCGATCGTCGCCTTCAGCGGCACCACCACCGAGCGGAACACCAGCATCAGCAGCACGAACGCCAGCCCGACGATCAACGCCAGGTAGGGGAGCATCGCGTCGGACAGCTTCGCCGAGACGTCGATGTTCGCCGCGGTCTGCCCGGTGACGGCCAGCTTCGCGCCCGTCGCGTTCTCCAGCACACCGGATTCGCTGCGGATCGCGGCGACCAGGTCCTCGGTCCGGGTGCTGCTCGGCCCGCTCTTCGGGATCACCGTGAGCAACGCCGTGTCACCGGTCTGGTTGACCCGCGCCGGGGTCACGGCGGCGACGTCGGGCAGCTTCTGGATGTCGGCCGCGGCCTGGCCGAGCGCGGCCTGGCGGTTGGTGCTGGCGCCCGTGTCGACGACGACCAGCAGCGGCCCGTTGGAGCCTTCGCCGAAGCTGCGGCTGGCGATGTCGTACGCCTTCTTCTGCGTCGACTCGGGTGCGGCGGTGCTGTCGTTGGGCAGGCCGAGCTGCATGCCGAGCGCGGGCAGCGCGACGACGGCCATCCCGGCCAGCGCGACGAGCAGCACGGGGATCCGGTGGCGGGCCACGAACCGCGCCCAACGCTCGCCGTGCGTCGTTTCGACCGGCTTGCGGCGCAGCCGGATGCGGCCGTCGGCGACCCGGGCGCCGGCGAAGCCGAGGACGGCGGGCAGCAGCGTCAGGGCGATGAGCACGGCGACCGCGACGGTCACGGCCGCGGCGACGCCCATCTGGCCGAGGAACGGGATGCCGACGACGGTCAGCCCGGCCAGCGCGATGATGACGGTCAGCCCGGCGAACACGACGGCCGAACCGGCCGTGCCGACCGCGCGGCCGGCGGCTTCCTCGGGCTCGCGGCCGAGGCTCAGCTCGTGCCGGTAGCGCGAGACGATGAACAGCGCGTAGTCGATGCCGACGGCCAGCCCGATCATCAGCGCGAGGATCGGCGTGTTCGAGTTCAGCTCCAGGAACCCGGACGCGAGGAAGATGCCCGCCATCCCGGTGCCGACGCCGATCAGCGCGGTGAGCAGCGGGATCCCGGCGGCGACCAGCGAGCCGAAGGTGATGATCAGCACGACGGCGGCGACTGCGACGCCCAGGCCCTCGGTCGCGCCGGTTTCGGGGACGCCCTGCACGGCGTCGCCGCCGAACTCGACGGTGAACCCGGCCGCGCGGGCATCTTCGGCGGGTTTTTGGAGGGCGGCGCGGTCACTCTCGGTGAGTTCGTACGCCTTCGCGCCGTAGCTGACCTGGGCGAGCGCGACGCGCTTGTCGGGCGAGATGGACTGCGCCTGGAACGGGTCGACGACGGCGGAGACCTTCGGCGCCGTCTTCAGCTGCCCGACCAGGGCCTCGACCGCGGCCTTGCCCTTGGCGTCGGTGACCGCGGTGCCAGCCGGGGCTTCGATTACGACGCGCGCGGTGGCGCCACCGGCGTTGGCCTGCGGGAACTTCGCGGTCAGCTGGTCGACGGCCCGCTGCGACTCGGTGCCGGGGATCGTCACCGAGTTCGACAGCTGGCCGGACAGCGTGAGGGCGCCGAGCCCGAGCGCCACGAGGACGGCCGCCCAGACGGCGGCGACCAACGCCCGCCGTCGGAAGGACGCCCGGCCGAGCCGGTACAGGAATGTCGCCACGAGTCAGCTCCGTTTCGCCCGAACGGGGTCGGTTCACTCCAAATGATTACTGACCAAGCTAGCCGATCGGCAAGGAGACCTCCAAGCCGATCGGCAAGTATGTGACTTGCCGAACAGCAAGGTTTATCCCAGCCGATCGGCTAGTAGTCGGTTTGCCGATCGACAGGGCGTGACGTACGCTCCGACGGCTCGCTGAGGAGGAAGAATGACCGCCGGCCCGGACGGGGACACCCGGACCCGACTGCTGCAGACCGCGCTGCGGCTGTTCACCGAACACGGCGTCGAGGGCACGTCGCTGCAGATGATCGCCGACGCGCTGGGGATCACCAAGGCCGCGGTCTACTACCACTTCAAGACGAAGGCGGAGATCACCGAGGCGGTGGCCGAGCCCGGCGTCCGCGACCTGGACGAGCTGGTGCTGCGCGCGGCCGCGCAGAAGCGCCGCGGCGCGCAGGTGGACCTGCTGCTGGAGGGGTTCGTCGACCTGGTGATCCGGCACCGCGCGCTGGTGGCGCTGTTTTCGAGCGACCCGGGGATCGCTCGCGCGATCGAGAAGTCGGCGCACGGCGGCATGGAGGGCTTCGGCCAGGCGCTGCTCGGCATCCTGTCCGGCCCGGACCCGACGCCGGCGGCCCGGGTCAACGCGATGGTCACGCTGACGGGCATCGCGATGGCCGGCGGTTCCCCCGACCTGGCCCGGCTGAGCGACGACGAGCTGCGCACGGAGCTGCTGGACGTGGGCCGCCGCCTGCTGGGCCGGCCGCGCCGCCGCGGGCTCGTTTCGGTGACGCCTTAGCCTTCAGCCGACGCGGTACAGGTACTCCGGCGGCACCGCCGCCGTCAGCCACACGCCGTTCGCACTCACCTGGAACGCGTGTCCCGCGGCGGTCATCCCCGCGGCGTCGACGCGCAGGATCACCGGCTTTCCGCGCCGGGCGCCGACGGTGCGCGCGGTGTCAACCGTCGCCGAGAGGTGGACGGCATGGCGCTTCATCGGGCGCAGGCCCTCGCGCAGGATCGCGTCGAGGAACTTCGCGACGGTCCCGTGGTAGAGGACGTCCGGCGGGACGGCGTCCGCCAGCCCGAGGTCGACGTCGACGCTGTGGCCCTGGCTGGCGCGGATGCGCGTGCCGGTCTCGTCGAAGGCGAAGCGGCGCTTGTTGTTCGTCTCGACGACTTCGTCGAGCTGCTCGCGGGTGATCGCGAGCGCGCGCAGGAGCGCGTCGACCGGGGCCCAGCCGTCCGGGCTGAGCGTGAGGCCGATGGCGGCGGGATCGTGGCGCAGGTGCAGTGACAGCCGCTTGGAGATGCGGGTCGTTTCTTTCTCGTTCATTTCCTGCCCAGGATCCCGCGGCGGGCAAGCGATTTAGATGCCGCCTTCGACCGCGGGACGCAGCTTGCTCGCCCCCGGCCCGAAGCGGGCGAGCGCGTCGTCGTTGTTGTAGAGCGCGCAGCTGCGCAGCGACAGGCACCCGCAGCCGACGCAGCCGGTGAGCCGGTCGCGGAGGCGTTGCAGGGCGTCGATGCGGGCGTCGAGCTCGTGCTGCCAGTCGCGGGACAGGCGTGCCCAGTCGGCCTTCGTCGGGGCGTGGTCGGCGGGCAGCGTCTTCAGCGCGGAACTGATGTCTTCGAGGGAGAGCCCGACGCGTTGCGCGGCGCGGATGAACGCGATCCGGCGCAGCACCGAGCGCGGGTAGCGGCGCTGGTTGCCCGCCGACCGCTCCGAGCTGATCAGCCCTTTTTCCTCGTAGAACCGCAGTGCCGTGTGCGGCACCCCGCTGCGGTCGGCGACCTGTCCGATGCTGAGATGTTCAGCGAGCCTCGTCACCTGCTCAGGCTATCCTTGACTTCGAGTTTAGTCGAGGTTGCATGGTCGGAGACATGACCACTGCGACCGAACCGGGCTACGCGGACCTGCCCCGCCTGATTTCCCTGATGACCGGCGACGACAAGCACCAGGCCGCCGCGGAGTCCACTGTGGACGTTTTGTGGGTGCTCTACGACCGCGTGCTCGACATCACGCCGGCCAATTTCCGGTCACCGGACCGCGACCGCTTCCTGCTGTCCAAAGGACACGGTCCGATGGCGTACTACGCGGTGCTGACGGTGAAGGGCTTCCTGGAGGCGGCGGAGCTGCCGACGTGGTCGAACGCGCTGTCCCGCTTGGGCCGCCACCCGGACCGCCGCCGCGTCCCCGGGGTCGAGATCTCGAGCGGCTCCTTGGGCCACGGCCTGCCTCTCGGTTTGGGAACGGCGCTGGGCCTGCGAGCCCGCGGCCTGGCGTCGAAGGTGGTGACGCTGGTGGGTGACGCGGAGCTGGACGAGGGATCCAACCACGAGGCGATGGTCGTCGCGGCCCGCTCCGGCTTGGAAAACCTGACGACGGTGGTGATCGACAACCAGTCGTCGACGCAAGGGTGGCCAGGAGGAATAGGGCGCCGCTTCGAGCTGGAGGGCTGGGAGACGCGCACGGTATCCGGCCGCGACCACTCTTCGCTGTACTCGGCGTTCACTTCGCCGCATCCCGGCCGGCCGTTGGCTGTGGTCGCCGTCGTCGAGCCGAAGGAGCTTTGATGAGGGAGACGTTTCTCCGCGTCACGGAGGAGATCTTGGACGCGGACCCGGACGTGGCGGTGGTGCTGGCGGACATTTCGGCAGCCCAGCTGGCGGCCGCGGCGCGGCGTCACCCTGAGCGAGTGATCAATGTCGGGATCCGCGAGCAGTTGCTGGTGAGCACGGGGGCGGGGTTGGCGCTGGCGGGGCTGCGGCCGATCGTGCACACGTTCCCGTCGTTCTTGGTGGAGCGGGCGTTCGAGCAGATCAAGCTGGACTTCTCGCACCAGGAGGTGGGCGGGGTGCTGGTGTCGTACGGGGCTTCGTACGACATGTCGGCCGCGGGGCGGACGCACCAGTCACCTGGGGACGTCGCTTTGATCGATTCGTTGCCGGGGTGGACGGTTCACGTGCCGGGGCATGCTTCCGAGGTCCGTCGGTTGCTGTTGGAGTCGATCCCTGGAGACGGCCGTGTTTATCTGCGGTTGTCGGCGCAGACGAATGCTGCGCCGCATCTGGGGGTCGGTTTCACCCGGCTGCGGTTCGGTTCTTCTGGCGTTGTGATCGCTGTCGGCCCGGTGTTGGACCGGGTGCTTCGGGCTTGTGCCGGCTTGGATGTCACGGTGCTTTATGCGTCGACGATCCGACCTTTCGACTCGGCTGGCCTTCGGTCGGCGGTGCTTGCGGCTTCGCCTTCGGTGGTGCTCGTTGAGCCTTACTTGGCGGGGACTTCGGCTTACTGGGCTACGGAGGCGTTGTCGGACGTGCCACACCGGTTGAAGTCGTTGGGGGTGCGGCGTGACGCGGAGGTCCGAACGTACGGAGAAATCCCGGACCACGACTTGGCTCATGGACTGGACGCGGGATCGTTGAGGCTGTCGATCAGGGATTTCCTGGGGGAGTAGGCGGAGGATCGGCGCCGGTGCTGGGGGCGTCGGCAGCGGGATGTCGGTACCGGAAGTTGACTTTGCTGTCTCCGCCCAGCAGCGCCATCAGCTTTGCGTTGTTCCGCCGCTCGCCGGCGGTGCTCCCCGGGAGCCGGAGGTGCAGGCTTTCGTAGAGCCTGAACCGGTTCAGGTCGAGCAGAGTCCGGATCATGCCGGTGTATTCCCGCGCGGCTGCCACCGATGCCCGATAAGAAAGGTACGCGAGGACATAGGGGGCCAAGGCAACGAGGAGCCACCAGCCATCGGTGACGAGGAAGAGCGCGCTTTCCGCGGTCGCGACCAGCGCGGTCGCGCACAGGCGTACAGCCGTGTCCATTTGCTGGCGGGTGTCCTGCAGGTAGTTCAAATGCAGTTCGGGCGCCACGAGCGCGAGGTGCGGTGTCGTCTTGATGGCCTTGAGCCCGTACTGGCCGCCAAGGGTGTCCTCCGCCTGGCGCAGGACATTACCGAACCTCGTCGGCATCGTCCTCGGCGTACTCGGGTACTCGTCCAGCGCCGCCGGGATCGACTCGGCCGCGGCGTGCAAACCACTCACCGCGAACCCGTCGTCGCTCGTGAACCTGGCCTTGAGATTCAGCTGCCGCTCCGTCTCATTCCAGCCGTCGGGGTCCTCCGCATGGGGTGACCTCTCGCGCAGGGCGACGTAGTACTCCTCGCGGAGCAGTTTCAGCAGATACATGTCTCGCCGTCGCTCGAGGTCGTTCTGCAGATCCCTGAGCCGGGCGCGACGCTTCCGATGCCGGACGATCCGCAGGCGCAGCAGCTGCCTCGACAGCCGGGAACTGCCCCAATAGCCCTCCAGCAGCCTGGTCAGGCCGACCTGCAAGGGGTGCAGGAAGAGCGCGAATACGACGGCGGCTAAGAACAGCCACGCCGCTCCGCTGAGGGTGAGCCCGGCGATGCCGTGCACCATCTTGGCAAGGTCGGGAACACCGGCTCCCCAGCTCCCGCTGGACACCAGCATTGTCGTCCACATGGTCAGGAAGATCGACGGAACCATGCTGACGACGCTGAAGTACTGCCCGATCTGGTTGCCGAGACCAGTCACGGCATCGGGAATCGAAGGTCCGGGCATGAGCTAGTTCCAGGGACCGACGAACTTCTTGCAAACCGGGCAGAACGCGAGGTCCTCCTCCTTTTGGAGCACACCTTTTCCGCACCGGGAGCAGATCTTGCTACTGCGGCTCTTGTCTTCGCCGGGCGGGTTGATAGGCGGGAACCTTCCGGCAGCGGCTGCTATCAGCCGCGTCAGGCTGAGGACGAGCCGAAGTCGTCGCATCCGCCTCACCCCGCCCTCCAGGATCCGACCATGGTAGGTCAGCATTCAAGCTCCGTCGACAGGCCGAGGTGAGGTGATGATGGGCTTCTCGCCCTGGGCGGTGCCCGCTGTGGGGATCGCCGTGATCGCCGTGGCCGGGGTGTTCGGGGCCGGCTGGGCCTGGGTTGCCGTCGGGGCCCTCCTCGCCGCTGGGATCGGCTGGCTCGGCTGGGTGGTGCTTCGCGAGCCGCGGGCCGATAGCGTGGCGGGTATGGGGTCCAGCATTCGGCCGATCGCGCTCGGTCTGGTTCGGCGGCGTGATCACATCCTTGTCTTCGAAGGGCGCGATGATGTCAAAGGCGAGACCTATTACCGGCCCCTCGGGGGTGGGGTCGAGTTCGGCGAACGCAGCGATGAAGCCCTCAAGCGCGAGTTTCGCGAGGAACTCGATGCCGACATCAAGGTCGGCGAACTCCGAGGCGTCCTCGAGAACGTCTTCACCTGGCGGGGCAACCCTGGGCACGAGATCGCCTTCGTCTACGCCGCCGAGTTCGTCGATCCCGAGCTGTACGCCAAAGACGAGATGAAGATCCTCGACGATCCCGCCACCGCGATCTGGGTGCCGCTGGCCGACTTCCGAGACGGCCGCAAGATCCTCTACCCCAACGGGCTCACCGAACTGCTCTCATCGGAGTAACGACCTCGACGTCGGCTCAAGCAACTCGGAGCCGGGAGAAGGCGAACGGCTGAACGACACCGTGAACGGCCCGTCCGTGCGCACCGGCAGCTGCGGGAAGTTGTTCGGCCCGGGCTCCGTCTCGAACACCGCGAAAGCCGACGGCGATGCCTCCAAGGAGACGTGTACGCCCGACCCCGGTGGGGGCGAAGCCAACCCCCGCACGACCGGACGCAGCAACAACACGTTGTCCGAGTCCACCATCGTCGCGTTGGCTTCGGCCCGGAAGCGACGCCACACCGGCCCGAAGTAGAACGCGGAAAGGGCCTCAGCGCGGGCGGCAAGAGAAGAGAACCCCCGCAGCCACACGAACTCGTCCGGCGAAGCCGAACTCCGGAACAACCCGAACAGATGCGCCCCGACCGCCTCCTGCGGCTCGACGAACTCGCGCTCGAACAGCGCGATCAGCTCATCCCGGCGCCCCGGGTGCAGGGTGTAGCGGCGCAGCTCCAGCACCGTCTCGAACGATGAAAAGTCCACGACCCGCACACTAGAGACCACCACCGACAAAAATCAGCGGAACGCCGCCAGCCCCGTCACCGCCTGGCCGAGCGACAGCGCGTGCATCTCCTCCGTGCCCTCGTACGTCAGGACCGTCTCCAGATTCGCCATGTGGCGCATCACCGGGTACTCCAGCGAAATCCCGTTCGCACCCAGCATCGAGCGGGCCGAGCGGGCCGCGTCCAAAGCCGATCGCACGTTCGCCATCTTGCCGAAGCTCACGTGGTTGTGGTGCAACGTCCCCGCGTCCTTCAGCCGCCCGATCTGCAGCGCCACCAGGCCGGCTCGGTTGACCTCCACCAGCAGGTCCGCCAGCTTGCGCTGCGTCAGCTGGAACCCCGCCAGCGGCTTGCCGAACTGCGACCGCGACAGCGTGTACTCCAGCGCCGCCTCGTAACACGCGCGCGCCGCGCCGACGACGCCGAACAAGATCCCGTAACGCGCTTCGTTCAGGCACGACAGCGGCCCGCGCAAGCCCCGGACCTCGGGGAACGCCGCCGAGGACGGCACCCGGACGCTGTCCAGGACCAGCTCCGCCGTCAAGGACGCCCGCAGCGACAGCTTGTGCTTGACCTCGTTGGCCGTGAACCCCGGGGTCGACGTCGGGACGACGAAGCCGCGGATTCCGTCGTCGGTCTGGGCCCAGACCACCGCGACGTCCGCGACCGTTCCGTTGGTGATCCACATCTTCGTGCCCGACAGCACCCAGTCGGACCCGTCGCGCACCGCGCGCGTCCGCATCGAGCCCGGGTCGCTGCCCGCGTCCGGCTCGGTCAGGCCGAAGCAGCCCAGCGCGTCGCCCGTGGCCATCCGCGGGAGCCACTCCTGCCGCTGCTCCTCGCTGCCCCACTTGTGGATCGCGTACATCGCCAGCGACCCCTGCACCGACACGAAGCTCCGCAACCCCGAGTCGACGGCTTCGAGCTCCCGGCACGCGATGCCGTACGCGACCGCGCTGGTGCCGGCGCAGCCGTAGCCCTCCAGGTGCATGCCCAGCAACCCCAGCGAGCCGAAGCCCTTGGCCAGCTCGGCCGCCGGCAGCGAGCCCGACTCGTACCAGTCCGCGACCTGGTCCAGCAGGTTGTCTTTCGCGTACGCGCGGACGGCGTCGCGGATGCCGCGCTCCTCTTCGGCGAGCCCGGCGTCGAGGTCGAGGAAGTCGTGCGGGTCAGGGGTGCGGCTGCTCATGAGGGCTCCCGGGGGACGCGTCGATGCGGCCCCCGCAGGAAACCACAGTCAGGCGTCTGTCTTGTGCGTGGCGTTCGTCACGCGGACAGCAGACGCGGACGGCGTGCACCGCGGGCGGACCTGCTGGCGCGGGATCAGCAGCTCGCCGAACTGCGGAAACGGCACGCTCTCGATGTCGTCACGCCAGGCGCGCAGCATCTGGGACAGCAGATCGTCCTCGGCCATCTTCGCCTCCCTGGCGTCCGGTCGCGCGGGCTCAGCCCACACGATCGGGTGACTTGATACCCGGCGAGCGGGACGGTGAAACGTCCTTCTCCAAGATTCTTCCGGCGGGCGAGCCCTCCGTGGCAGAATCGCGTCGCCGCCGCCACCGCCTCAACTCCCGAGGAGCGCACATGCGCGCGGCCAGTCTGCTCGCCCTCACCACCGCCGCCCTGCTCACCGCCACCGGCGTCGCCACGGCGCACGAGTCCGCCTGGCGCCAGGTCGGCCACACGACCGCCGAGAACCGGGTCAGCGGCGAGGGCCTCACCACGCTGCGCCTGCCCGGCCACGCGCCGGAGATCGTCTACCGCAACGGCGCCACCATCCCGCAGCCGCTCAAGGACGAGGGCTGGGGCCACGTCGGCGACCCGGACTCGCTGCGCGGCTACGTCTTCGACGTCTACCAGGACACCGTCACCCCGACGCCGACCAGGAAGATGTACCTGGTCACCCAGCCCGACGGCACGACGACGGAGTTCGTCCACCCGCTGCTGCCCGACGAGCCCGCCGCGAACGCCAACGCCCAGGTCGCCGCCACCCCCGACGGTCAGTGGCTCGTCTCCGGCCCGCTCGGCGAGATCGACCGCCTCTACATCTCCCCGACGCCGTTCCTCAACCCCCGCGGCCCGAAGACCGCCGGCGATCTGCCCGTCGCCGCCCGCATCCACCTCGACCACCACATCCGCAGCGCCCAGGGCTGCGACTTCGTCAGCCCGACGCGCCTGATCTGCGCGACGAGCGACCCGTACAACGACCTGTTCCCGACCAACCTGCAGCTCCTGCAGATCGACCTCCCGCGGCCCCTGAACGGCCACGACGTCACCGCGAAGGTGCGTGAAATCAGCCAGGTCCCGCTGGTCAGCACCTGCACCGGCACGTTCACGCCGGAGGGTGTCGACTACGACGCCGGCGTGCTGCGCGTCGAGGTCGTGCCGCCGGCGCCGTGCAACACCGTGACGGACGTCTATTCGTTCGAGCGCCGCTGAGCCCTCCGGCTACGCTGGGTGGCGTGTCTCGTGTGGTGATCCTCGACTACGGTTCCGGCAACCTCCGCTCAGCCGAACGCGCTGTGGCGCGCGCCGGGGCCGAAGTCGAGGTCACCGCCGACCCGCATGCCGCGATCGAGGCCGACGGCCTGGTCGTGCCCGGTGTCGGCGCCTACTCGGCGTGCATGGCGGGGCTGCTGGACGTCAAGGGCCACCGGATCATCGGCAAGCGCCTCGCCGGCGGCCGTCCGGTGCTCGGCATCTGCGTCGGCATGCAGATCCTGTTCTCCCGCGGCGTCGAGCACGGCGAGGAGACCGAGGGCACGGGGGAGTGGCCGGGGGTCGTCGACCGGCTCCACGCCGACGTCCTGCCGCACATGGGCTGGAACACCGTGCGCGCGCCCGCGGACTCGCAGCTGTTCGCGGGGCTCGACCCGGAGGAGCGGTTCTACTTCGTGCACTCCTACGCGGCGCGCAAGTGGGAGCTGGAATCGGGCATCGGCCAGGAGCCGAAGGTGACCTGGGCCAACCACGGCGAGGACTTCGTCGCGGCGGTCGAGAACGGGCCGCTCTGGGCCACCCAGTTCCACCCCGAGAAGTCCGGCGACGCGGGCGCGAAGCTGCTGAAGAACTGGCTCGCGACCCTCTGACCGGGTGACGCGGGTCTCCGCTTTAGAGTTACCGGCGTGACTTTCACGCTGCTTCCCGCCGTTGATGTGGCCGATGGCCAGGCCGTGCGACTCGTCCAGGGCGAGGCCGGCACCGAGACCTCCTATGGCAGCCCGCTCGAAGCGGCGCTCGCCTGGGAGCGCGACGGCGCCGAGTGGATCCACCTGGTCGACCTCGACGCCGCGTTCGGCAAGGGCAGCAACCGCGAGCTGCTCGCCGACGTCGTCGGCCGGCTCGACGTGCAGGTGGAGCTCTCGGGCGGCATCCGCGACGACGCGTCGCTGAAGGCCGCGCTGGCCACCGGCGCCCGCCGCGTCAACCTCGGCACGGCCGCGCTCGAGGACCCGGAGTGGACCGCGCGCGTGATCGGCGAGTACGGCGACCGCGTGGCGATCGGCTTGGACGTGCGGATCACCGAGGCGGGCCACCGCCTGTCGGCCCGCGGCTGGACGTCGGACGGCGGCGACCTGTGGGAGGTCCTGGAGCGCCTGGACCGAGACGGCGCGTCCCGCTACGTGGTGACGGACGTGAGCAAGGACGGCACGTTGAAGGGCCCGAACCTCGACCTGCTGCGCGACGTCGTCGCGCGCACGGACGCGCCGGTGATCGCTTCGGGCGGGGTGTCCAGTGTGGACGACCTCGTCGCGCTGGCGGGGTTGGCTGCCGATGGGGTCGAGGGGTCGATCGTGGGTAAGGCGCTGTACGCGGGGGCCTTCACGTTGCCGGAGGCTCTTGCCGCGGTCGCGAAGGTCTGAGCATTACCTCCGGCGTAATCGACGCCGTACAACTTCCCCGCCACGATTCAGGGCATGACGAAGAACGCCTACGGACTCGCCCACCTGCGCCCGCCCGCCGTGCTCCACGAAGAGGTCTTCCAGTACCTGGAACGCATCCAGGCGACGCTCGATCCCTACGGCGGCAAGTTCGTCGTGCACGGCTCGCCCGTCGAGGTCATGGAAGGCGAATGGCCCGGCACCCTGGTCGTCATCGAGTTCCCGGACCTCGACGCCGCCCACCGGTGGTACGACTCCGCCGCCTACCGGGAAATCCTGTCCCTGCGGGCCGACCACATCCCGGGCGATCTCGTGCTCGTCGAGGGCTGCGGGCCGGACCACGACTCGGCCGCGCTCGGCGCCGCCTTGCGCGCGATGGCCTAACCCGCCCAAAAGGGGCTGACAGCACGCTCCGGGAACCGTAGGTTGCCGCGGGTGGAAGAGATCGTCACCGAGCTCGAAATGACCGCCGCCGACCAGCTCAACCCCGCGCCGGTCGTCGACGGCGTCACGCTGAGAGCCACCGAGCCCGGCCCGCTCATCCAGGACCTGCACGTGCGGATCGGGACGCCTTACCAGTGGCCGAGCGCGACCCGGAGCGACGAAGACTGGGCACGCTGGCTCGCCGAACCGGGCCGCCGGTACCGGCTCGTCGAATACCGCGGCGAAATCGCGGGGGCCGCCGACTTCGAGCCGCAGAACGAATCCGACGTCGAGATCACCACCTTCGGCCTGCTGCCCGAGTTCGTCGGCAAGGGGCTCGGCGGCTACGCGCTCACCCTCGTCGTCGCCGACGCGTGGGCACTCCCGGGCACGAAAAGGGTCTGGCTGCACACCTCGACGCTCGACCACCCGAACGCGCTGCCGAACTACCTGCGCCGGGGGTTCCGCAGCTTCAGCCGTCCAGCTTGACCGCGATCCCGACCGTCCGGTCGGCCGGGCCGCGCAGCTTCGAAAAGAACATCGTGACGCGCCCGATGATGCCGTACTTGCGGCCGATCACCTGACGGACCCGCTCGGTCTCCGCGAGGTCCAGCAGCCGGGCCTGCCCGGTGGCGACGGCGCCGTGCGTCTTCTGCCCGCGCAGGTCGCACGCCTGGACCTCGACGCGCCCGCTGTTGCGGATGCGCTTGACCTTCCCCGCCTTGCGTTCCGACCAGAACACGAGCTCGCCCGCGTCGCCCGCCAGCCAGATCGGGGTCGGCACCGCGCGCCCGTCACGGCGGAACGTGGTCAGCAGGACGTAGCGCTCGGCGGCGAGCCGGTCCGTTTCGGAGGCCATGGCACCACGGTAGTCACGGCGTCCGGCGCCGCAGCGTCGCCGCGCCGAGCACCAGCGCCAGCAGCGCGCAGCACGCCACGACGACGAGGTTGCGCAGGATCACCGCGTCCACCGTCGACGACGCCGTGACGCGGGTCAGCGCCTCGACCGCGTACGACAGCGGCATGACGTCCGAGAGCCACCGCAGCAGCCAGCCCATGTCGTCGCGCGGCACGAACAGCCCGCACAACAGGATCTGCGGCAGCACGAACACCGGCATGAACTGGATGGCCTGGAACTCGGTGCGCGCGAACGCGCTGACGAACAGCCCGAGCGCCATGCCCAGCAGCGCGTCGAGGACGGCGATCACCAGCAGCATCCCGACCGACCCCGCGAGGTCGAGCCCGAGCCACCACAGCGAGACGCCGGCCGCCAGCGAAACCTGCACGACGGCGATCGCGCCGAACGCCAGCGCGTAGCCGAAGAGCAGGTCGAGCCGGCCGATCGGCAGTGTCATCAGGCGTTCGAGGGTGGCCGTCGTCCGCTCCCGCAACGTCGTGATCGACGCGATGAGGAACATGATCAGGAACGGGAACACGCCGAGCAACGCGGGCGCGACGTGGCTGAACACCAGGGTCGAGTTGAAGACGTACCGCAGCAGGATCATCAGCAGCGTCGGCACCAGGACCAGCATCACGACGGTGCGCGGGTCGTGCCGCAGCTGGGTGAGGATGCGCCGCGTGGTCGCGAGCGTCAGCGCGGGGTTCACGACGCGGCCCGCACGAGGTGCAGGAAGGCCTGTTCGAGGTCGGCGGCGCCGGTGCGCTCACGCAACACCGCAGGCGCGTCGTCGGCCAGCAGGGTGCCTTCGCGCATGAGCAGGAGACGGTCGCAGCGCGCGGCTTCGTCCATGACGTGGCTGGACACGAGCAGCGTGGCGCCGCCGTCGGCGAGCCGGCGGAACAGGGCCCAGAGCTCGTCGCGCAGCAGCGGGTCGAGCCCGACGGTCGGCTCGTCGAGCACCAGCAGCTCCGGGGTGCCGAGCAGCGCGACGGCGAGGTTCGCCCGGTTGTGCTGGCCGCCCGACAGCGAGCCGACGAGCTTCCCGGCGTGGTCTTCCAGGCCGACCTCGGCGATCACCCTGTCCACATCGGACGCCGGCGCGCGCAGCACCGCGGCGAAGTACCGCAGGGCTTCCCGCACGGTCAGGTCGGCGTAGATCGCGGGGTTCTGCGTCGCGTAGCCGATCCGCCGCCGCAGCGGCGGGCTGCCGGCGGGCAGGCCGAGGACGGTGACCGTGCCGCCTTCGACGATCTGGACGCCGACGATCGCCCGCATCAGGGTCGTCTTGCCGCAGCCGCTCGGGCCGAGCAGCCCGGTGACGGCCCCGCGCGGCACTTCGAAGCTCACGTCGCGCACCACGGGCCGGCCACCGCGCCGGACCCGCAGGCCGGTGACCGCCAGCGCAGAATTAGTCATGTGTTTAATTCTGCGCGCGATGAGTTTCCGGAGTCAAGGGGCGGTTCCACTCGGTTGTCCACAACTCGGCGGAGGTGTGGACAACCCCGCTCAGACCAAGGGTTTCGTCGGGCACCCCCGGTAGAATGGAAGCGGGGCCGGACCCCCGGAGAGGGCGGGGGCTGCCGTTGGTCGACGGGGCCGCCGAACGTCGGCCCCGGCCCGAGGCGGGCGATACCTGCCGGCGTCGCGCTCACCGCGGCGGCCGGCGCCGTTCGTGGACTCCATGGTCGGCGGCCGCGTCGCCGACGGGGCTCCTCGGTTACGACGCGAAAGCTACCTCGACCAGCGGTGCCCGGGCAGGCACGACCTTCGGGTCTCCGGGCTCGCCGGCTCGTTCACCGCCTGCAACATCGCCGCGTTCGGGGCGGTCGCGCCGCTGGTGGGCGGGCAGGCCGCCGAGAAGCGCAGCCCGTTCAAGCCGCTCGGCTGGATCGCCGCGGGCATGCTCACGGTCTCGATCGCCTACGGCGTGGTCGTCGCGCTCGTCGGCACGGGCATGCCGCAGTTCTCCACCGCGCAGACGAGCGGGCTGAGCCCGCGCAGCATCCAGTCCATGGTCGCCTTCGGCGTCGTCGGCCTGGTCTTCCTGCTGATGGGCCTGGTCGCGCTCGGCATCCTCCGCAACCCCTTCGCGGCCTTCACCCGGCGGCACCCCGCGGCGCCGCACGTCCTGATGGGCGCGCTCATCGGCGGGTTCCTCATCGGGCGGCCGTACCCGCTGTTCCGGATCATGTTCCGCAGCGCCGCCGAGCAGCACAACATCTTCTACGGCGCCGCCGCGTTCGCCCTGCAGTCGCTCGGCAACATCGTCGTCATGGCGGTGCTGTTCCTGATCCTCACCTACGCCACGCGCGGCCGCCTGCAGCGCTGGTTCGCGGCTAAACCGGCCCGGATCGCCACCGTGACCGGTGCCGCGCTGCTCGTCGGCGGCACGTTCACGCTGCTCTACTGGGACGTCCGCGTGCTCGGCAGGCTCGGGATCATCTGGTTCCCGATGGTCAGCTGGTAGCCCGGCCGAGCCACCGGTAGTCGGGCGCGGGGTCGAGCCGGACGCCGTCCGCGACGGCGATCAGCTCGCCCTCCGGCCGCGCGCCCGACACCGTCAGCCAGCGCCCGGACGGCAGCCGGACGGCGACCGTGCCCGCCATGAAATACCCCTGACCGCCGCGGACGGTGACCGGCGCGGCCCCGGCCACGCCGGGGGAGCCCGCACTGGCCGTGACGCGGACCGCGGGTTCCGCGGGCCGGGCCGGATCAGCCGCGGTCAGCTCGGTGCTCGCGTCGTCCGGGCCGGTGCCCTTGACCGCCGCCGAGCGCTCGGTCAGCCCCGCCGGGAGCGCGCCGAAGCGCAGCTCACCGCGGACGCCGACCGGTTCGGGGGTGACCCCTTGAGCGATCCGCAGGGCCACCAGGCGGGCGTCCGGGACCCCGCCGACCCGCGCGGTCAGGACGTGGTCGTCGTCGGCGAGCCAGGTGATCAGCGCGGTCGACCCGGTGTCGCCGGTGATCATGGCGACGCGGCCGCGCACCAGGACCTGGTCGTGGATCGACGCGATCCGCAGCTCGGTCTGCGACCACTCGGGGTCGGCGGTCGAGTAGACCGACAGCGTGACCTCCGCGGGCCCGGCGAACCACCGCCGGACCTGCGGGGTGATCCCGGGACCGCCCTCGCGGTACTGCTCGGTGAAGCCGTCCGGCAGCCAGCCCGGGCTGTAGCCGAGCACCGGGCGGCTCGCGGCCGGGTCGAGGTCCGGGGTGGTGGTGACCGCCCGCGTGCCCACGAAGACGCCGGCGACCAGCACGACCACCGCCGCGGCGACCAGGGCCAGCCTCGTCGCCGGACGCCGCGGCCGCCCGGCGCGGGCCAGCGCGTCCCGCACCGCCCGGCCGTCCGGGGCGCGGGTGGCGAGGCGGTCGAGGCTCTCCCGGATCAGCGTCTCGGTGTCGTGCTCGCGGTGGGTCATTCTCCGGCTCCGGTGGTGAGTGCCGCGGGGTGCGGCGCCTGGCGCAGGGTGGCGAGGGCGCGGGAGATCTGGCTGCGCACGGTGGAGGTCCCGCAGCGCAGGACGGCGGCGATCTCGGCGTCGGAGTAGCTCTCGTAGTAGCGCAGGACGATCGCGGCGCGCTGCTTGCGGGGCAGCGTGGCGAGCAGGCCGAGCATCGCGTCGCGCTCGTCGTAGGCGGCCGAGGGGTCGGCGGCCGGCGGGCCGAGCGCGTCGAGGACGTCGTGGCTGCTCGGCACCATCCGCCGCACCGCCCGCCGGCGCCACGAGAGGTACTCGTTGGTGACCATCCGCCGCACGTAGGTCGGCGGCGAGGCGATGCCGTCCCAGCGCTGCTGGGCGCGCAGCAGCACGTCCTGGACGATGTCCTGCGCGAGGTGCGGGTCGTTCGTCAGGACGGTGGCGTAGCGCAGCAGCCCGTCCAGCCGCTCCGCCACGAACTCTTCGAAACCCACCCCCTGGGGACGCTTGAGAGGGCCGGACTGCTGCACGCGGCCGGAGTGGCCGCGGTCACACTCAACAGTTGGGCGTCACGCCGTCGAAGGAGGCGCAGTCGTCCTGGTTCCAGGGCTCGTTCTGCCACTGGTCCGGGGTCAGGCTGCGGGAGGTGTCGCCGGCCACGAACGTCCAGGGACCGAAGTAGTCGTTGCTGTACCAGTAGTTGTCCTGGTCGTGGGTGATCGCGTCCTGGACGAGGGTGCCGTGGTAGGGGGACCACGCCGGGTACGTGCCGTAGTTGGACACCACCGCCATCCGCCCGCACAGGCCGTTGCAGCCCGGCCGGGCCGGGTCGAAGCGGAACGTGTTCGAGTGGATCTCGACCCGTTGGGTCTTCCAGCGGCAGTCGCCGTACAGCGGGGCGTCGTCGATGCCCGGCGCCGAGCACAGCGTCCGGTCGGTGACCAGCTTGGTGCAGCTCGCCGTCGACGTGTTGGCCGGGCTGTTGCAGAAGCGGTCGGCGTTCTCCCACAGCGTGATGGCCGACCAGTTGTCCTCGAACGTGTTGCCGTAGATGTCCAGGACGTCGGTGCGGGCCGGGACGCGCGGTTCGCCGCCGGACTCCGAGAGGTACACCGCCGCCGACGGGAAGTTGTCGCCGCGCGCCGCGCGCCGGCTGCCGGCCACCACGTTGTTGCGGCGGATGGCGTTGTGGCGGATGACGGCGTTGTAGCTGATCTCGTAGAAGATCGCTTCGGCGTCGTTGTCCTCGATGACGTTGTCCTCGATCAGGAAATCGTTGTCGTTGGTGTCGGCCCACAGGCCGGCGCCGTGGTTGTGGTGGATCCAGTTGCCGCGCACGTCGGCGCCGTCGACGGCCCAGAATTTGATTCCGCCGCTGCAGCCGCAGCCCGGGTTGCGGTTTTCCCAGTCGTCGACGTTGTTGCCGGAGATTTCGTTGCCCTCGACGACCAGTCCGGTGATCGCGTTGTCGGGGCGGTAGGCGTTCATGCCGTACTGCCCGTTGTCGCGCAGGCAGTTGCCGCGCACTTCCTGGCGGACGCCGGCCATCAGCGCGGCACCGCGGTTGTTCTGGATCGTGTTGTTTTCGATCACCCAGTGCGCGCCGGAGTCGTGGTTGACCACGCCCTGGTCCTGCGGGGCGACGAAGTTCTGGATGGTCAGGCCGCGGATGACGACGTCCTTGGCCTGCTGGGTGAAAGCGGCGCGGTTCACCGAGCGGCCGTCGAGCACGGCGCCGGGCGCGCCGAGGTAGACGTCGCCGTCCTTCGGGATGACCTGGCCGAACTGGTCCGGGGCGAGCAGGTGCGTGCCCGGCGGCAGCCAGAAGGTCGTCCCCGGCGGCGCGGACAGCGTTTTCGCGTACAGGTCACCTTCGATGGCGGGGTCGACGACCACGGCCCCCGCCGGTGCCTGGGGATTCAGGGCGGGCTGGTGGTCGCAAACGGCCCCCGTGCCGGCGGCCGCGGCGGGAGCGGCGGCCGGGAAAACGGGGGAGACGAATGCGGCGACGAGCACGACGGCGAGCGCGGAATGGAGGCGCGACATGCCGTGGAACCTACGCGAGATCGATGCCGGGAATACCGCCATCAGTGGACTATCGCGGCTGTTTTTGAAAGCGCCGGTCACGGTTAAAGAATCACCGTGACCGGCGGGAAGGAGTAATTCGGACAATGGTGTGTCGGTATAATTCCCCCTAGTGGGGGAGGACGTCGTCGAGCCGGACGAACGCGAATCCCGTGGTCGCGAGGTCGCCTGCGGCCGGGCGGCGCTCGCCGTCGTGGACCACCAGGAGGCCGTGCGGGAACCGCTTGCCGAGGGGAGCGGTGCTGATCGCCGAGCCGTCGGAGTGCTCCACCGAGTCCGTGCCGCGGCCCGCGACGATCCGCAGGTCACGCGTGCGCGGGCCGTAGACCACGAACCGCGAGTCGCCCTGGCTGGAGGCGAACAGCGTCCCGTGCGCGACGGCGAGGCCTTCGGCGTCGGCCGTCAGCCACCTGCCGCCGAAGCCGGGGTCGGCACCGTCGGGCACGCACTCCTCGGTGGCCGCGTCCCACCGCTGCGGGACGCCGTACGAGCGCACGCGGTCGACCAGCTGGGGCTGCCCGAAGCCGCGGGACGTGACCGGGATCCGCCAGATCCCGACGTCCTCCTGCGCGGTGTAGAGCACCCGGCCGTCGAACACCGACCCCTCCAGCTGCGGCCCCTCGTCCGGCTCCTCGCAGGGCGACCACGTCGTGCCGTCCGGCAGCCGGAAGGAGGACGGCAGGTCGACGGTGGCCAGCTTCGCGGTGCCGACGGCGCCCCCGGGCAGGTCGACGAGCTTCAGCAGCGCCACCCGCGTCTCGTGGCGCCGGGTGACCGCCACCCAGCGGATCCCGGTGACCGGGTCGCGGCCCGCGGCCAGGCCGTAGGCGGTGCGCTGCTCGTCCACATCGGACTCCGGGAACACCCGCGCGGCGGCGGGGCCGGTGACGTCCCGCAGGACGTCCGCTCCGGCCGCGGCGCCGCGCGGGTCGATCCGGTAGACGCGGACCTGGTCCCGGCCCCGGTCGCTGACGACGGCGAGGTCGCCGACGACGTCGACGTTGTTGAACCGCCCGCCCGGCCCGGCCGGCACGAGCTGCAGGGTCCGCGCGTCCAGGTCGAACGCCGCCAGGCCGCCCTCCTTGAGCGTCCCGAGCACGACGCTGCGGGCGGAGTCGTGGGGGTGGACCCAGATGGCGGGGTCGTCGGCGTCGGCGGGCTCGGTGAAGGCCTGGGTCTGGAGCACCGGCGCGGGATCGCGGGGCGCGGCGGAGGCGGGGACGGCGGTCAGCAGCGAGAAGGCGGCGACGGCCACCGGAAGGAATCTGCGCACGCGCGGCAAAGTAGACGAATCGGATGACCGGGACGTGAACGAGCCCGGAACGTGAACGAGCGCTGTGGCGCAGCCCCCGGTCTCCAGTCTACGGCGGGGTACCGACAGTTTCGCGGCCGTCGAGGTAGTACTGAGCCACCGGGGCGAGCAGCGCGACGATCTCCTCGTCGTCCGCGTCGGCCAGCGGGGGCAGCTTGATCACGTACCGCAGCAGCGCCATCCCGATCATCTGCGCCGCGATCCCGGTGACGCAGATCTTCGGCACGTCGAGCGCGCGCGCCACCTCGGCCAGGACCGTGCGCTCGATGAACTGGCGCATCATCAGCGCCACCTGCTCGTTCGTCGCCGCCGCGCGGAGCATCGCGAGGAACGGCGTGCGTCCCTCGGGGGCGGCCCAGACCGCCAGGAACGCCCGCACCAGGCGTTCGCCGACACCCTCGCGCGGACCCGCCAAGATGGCCGGGACCAGCGAAGCCGGGTTGACCGGCAGGTTCATCGCCGCCGCGAACAGCGCCTGCTTGCTGCCGAAGAAGTGGTGCAGCAGGGCCGCGTTCACGCCCGCGTCGGCGGCGATCCCGCGGACCGTCGCGCCGTCGTACCCCAGCTCGGCGAACCGGTGCCGGGCCGCGTCGAGGATCTTCTCGCGCGTCTCCGTCTGCCCCGGCCGCCGTCCCGCCCGTGCCATTGGCCGAGCTTAGAACGCCCTTGACTACGCTGGTGGGCATGTCTGTCGCGGTGCGGGTGATCCCCTGTCTCGACGTCGACGCGGGCCGGGTCGTGAAGGGCGTCAACTTCGCCGGCCTCCGCGACGCCGGCGACCCCGTCGAGCTGGCCCGGCGCTACGACGCCGAGGGAGCCGACGAGCTGACGTTCCTCGACGTCACGGCCTCCTCCGGCGACCGCGAGACCACCTACGACGTCGTCCGCCGCACCGCCGAGCAGGTCTTCATCCCGCTCACCGTCGGGGGCGGCGTCCGCAGCAACGACGACGTCAACCGGCTCCTGCGCACCGGCGCCGACAAGGTGAGCATCAACACCGCCGCCATCGCCCGGCCGGAGTTCCTCAGCGAAGCGTCGAGACGGTTCGGCGCCCAGTGCATCGTCCTGTCGGTCGACGCGCGCCGAGTGCCCGAGGGCGGCGAGCCGACCGCGTCCGGCTTCGAGGTCACCACCCACGGCGGCCGCCGCGGCACCGGCATCGACGCCGTCGAGTGGGCCGCCCGCGGCGAGGAGCTCGGCGTCGGCGAGATCCTGCTCAACTCCATGGACGCCGACGGCACCAAGAACGGCTTCGACCTCGAGCTCATCGAGCTCGTCCGCAAGGCCGTGCGCGTCCCGGTGATCGCCAGCGGGGGAGCGGGCGCGGTCGAGCACTTCCTGCCCGCGGTGAAGACGGGCGCCGACGCGGTGCTCGCGGCCAGCGTGTTCCACTTCGGACAGTTGAAGATCGGCGACGTCAAGGACGCGCTGCGCGAAGGCGGGGTCGAGGTCCGGTGAAGTCCTGGCAGGCACCCGTCGAGGTGAAGGTCACCGCCGCGCTGCTGGTCGGGCTGCCGCTCGCGTGGGCGCTGCTCGACCTGATCCCGGTGCTGAGCGCCGGGTCGGGCCTCGAGATCTACCGGGTGCCCGCGCTCGCGCTCATCCTCGGCGGCGTCGTGACGACCGGGCTCGTGCTCAAGATGGGCAGCGCCCGCATCGGCGGCCTGGTCGTCAGCGTCGTCTTCGCGCTGCTGCACGCGTTCCTCCTGCTCGGCGCCGCGCTGTGGTGGAACAAGCTGTTCTCCGGCCTGTCCTTCGCCGGGTACGGCTACGCCTTCGTCCTGTTGAACTCGATGCCGCTCAAGCGGCACATCCTGGGAGTACGGGCATGACCCTGGACGCGGCCGTTTCGGCGCGCCTCAAGCGCAACGCCGACGGCCTGATCGCCGCGGTCGTCGTCGAGCACGCCACTTCGGACGTTCTGATGATGGCCTGGATGAACGATGACGCCCTCGCGGCGACGCTGGCCACCCGCCGTGGCACGTACTGGTCCCGCAGCCGGCAGAAGCTGTGGGTCAAGGGCGAGACGTCCGGCCACTACCAGCACGTCCGCGAGGTGCGGATCGACTGCGACGGCGATACGGTCCTGCTGCGCGTCGACCAGACCGGCCCGGCCTGTCACACCGGCACGCACACCTGTTTCGACACCGAGGAGCGCCTGCTCCTGGCCGACGAGAAAGAGCACGCGTGACCATCGTCGCCGACGTCCTGATCGGGCTGGTCGCCCTGATCCACGTCTACATCGTCGTCCTCGAGATGTTCCTCTGGACGACCCCGCGCGCCCGCGCGGCCTTCGGCACGACGCCGGAGTTCGCCGAGGAGTCCAAGACGCTGGCCGCGAACCAGGGGCTGTACAACGGCTTCCTCGCGCTGGCCCTCGTCTGGGGCCTGGTCGCCGGCCAGTTCCAGCTCCAGCTGTACGGCCTGGTCTGCGTGATCATCGCGGGCCTCTACGGCGCCGCGACGGCCAGCAAGCGGATCCTGTTCGTGCAGGTGCTGCCGGCCGCGCTGGCCCTGGTCGCGCTGCTGCTGGCGCGGTAGGTCAGCGCAACCGGTCGAGGACGGAACGCCAGGCTCGCGCGGAGACGGTCAGCTGACCGGCTTGGCGGGCCTTGGTGTCCCGCACGCCCACGACCGGCCCCAGCGCCACCTCGACACAGTTGTCGTCGTGGCCGCTATACGAAGATTTGCGCCAAACGGTCGAGCTCACCATCGCCTCCGGTCACTGGGCGGCCTCCCGAAGCAAAGCCTGGGATGCCTCTTCGCTCAGAGCTACCTTGCGAAGAAGTTTAGCAACCTGATGGTGTCCGGAGATCTGCGTGTCCTCGTGGAGGAAAGCCGTCGAGTAGACATGTTCGACCGAAGCGATTGGCGGTGAGCCGGGAAACTCGTAGATGTCGAAGGGCCCGATCAGGCCAGGGTGGTAGCCGATCCCGGCGGGTACGATGCGCAGGCTGATGTTCCTGCGCGCGGACATCGCCACCAGGTGATCGATCTGGTCGGACATGATCCCGGGATCGCCGAAGTTCTCCTGAAGCGAACGTTCGCCGAGCAGTGCGGTGAATCGGACCGGGTCGGCGCGGGTGAGAATCCTCTGCCGAGCCAACCTGACTCGCAGCCGCTCGTCGGCTTGCTCGATCGGTACCAGGGAATTATCCATGATCGACCGGATGTAGTCCGGGGTCTGCAGCAGCCCAGGAACGATCAACGGTGACCACATGGTGATGGCGGTGGCGGTCCGTTCGAGCTCTAATCGCGTGGTAAGCGCGAAGGGTGGATCGATGCTGGACGCCAGCCAGTTGGGTTCGCGGGCGTGGCGGGCGAGAGTCCGGATCCGGTCGCGCTTCTCCCCGCGGATACCGAGCAGCGCGAGAATCGCCGACACGTCCTCGACGCTCGGCAGGCGTTGCCCCTTTTCCCACGCCGACAACAGCTGCGGCAGGATCCCCAGCTCATCGGCGAGCGCGCGCAGACCGACGTTGCGTGCTTCGCGTTCTTCACGCAGTGAAGCGGCGAGAGTGCGCGCGGCAGGCCCCGAAGACGTTGGCTTCATGAGCCGATAATACGAATCTCGTCGATTCCCCGAATGTGCGAACGGTGTCCACGAAATGCGAGAAAGCGCCATTCCGTCCGGCATCCGGGTGACGATCGCCTGCTCACTTGCACGTTCGACGCGGCCGTCCGGTTGCCTTCGCCCCCTGTGCCTTTTCTCGCAGCATCACCGCGGCTCACGAGCTCCTAAGCTCGGCTGATGGATCCCTTCGGCGGTTTCGTCCGGCGGCGGTGGGTGTGGTTCGCCCTCCCGGCGGCCGTGGTGGCCGTCTTTTCCGTTTCCGCGGAGGTGGTGGCGGCTCACGAGATGGTTCCGGTCCTCGTCGTCGCGTTCGTCGCGGTGTCCGGCTGCGTGGTACTGGGTGTCCGGCGCCGGCGGGTGTCGGCTCGCAACCGCGCCGCCGCGGGCGAGGACGGTTTCGCGGGCTGGCTGCCGCCGCCGACGGGGCACGACCACGACCGCCGGATCGACTTCGCGGCCGAAACCGTGCGGCTGCGCCGGATCGCGCGTCGCGCGTCTTTGCTCGTCCTCGTCTGGGTGGCGCTGGTCGGAGGCGGGAGCGCCGGCTTGGTCCTGCTCGACCGGGCCGCCGACGAGCTCCTCGCGACCGGCGCCCGGATCCCCGGCGAAGTCGTGTCCGTGCAGAACCACAGCCGGGACGGGATGACGTTCCGGGTGCGCTACGGCACGCGGACCGCGACGGTCGTCCGCGACTCGAAGCACCCGTACCACGTCGGCGAGCAGGTCACCGTGATCGCCGACCGCGCCGACCCGGACCGGGTGCGCACCTCGTCCGAGGAGAACGAGAACGAGTTCGCCGTCGACCTCGGGATCGTCTCGATCGTGGCCGGCTCGCTCGGGACGCCGGTCGCCGCACTGGCCGCGGTGGGCTGGTGGCGCCGGGCCCGAGCGGTCGCGGCCACCGGGTGGCGGAACGCGACCGTCGACATCGTGCGCGTCATCTCCTACCACGGCCGCTCGCCGAGGCGGGTGCCGCCGGAAATCCACGTCCGCTACCGCGAGGGCACCGGGATCCGGCTGCGGGCCGTGTCTTCGACGCACGGGGCCAACGCGCTGGCGGACTTCACCGACCGGCTCGCGTGGGTGGGCGGCTGGGGCCGGCGGATGGTCGTCCTGTTCCCGAACGGCCCCCGCCGCCCGGGTCCGTACGCGGTCCCCGCGTTCGCGACGACCCGGCGCACCGAAGGCGGGGGTCACCGGTGAAGGGGCGTGCGGGGTGGCTTGCCCTGATCGTCGCCGCGGTGCTCGTTTTCCTGTTCTTCGGCGCGGGCACGGCGTACTCGCTGCTGACTCCGGACTACGCCTTCGCCGACGGCGAACTCCTCGGTGAGGCCGTCATCCTGACCGGTTCCCTGGCGCTCGCCGCGTTCGGCGCCCATCGCCTGCGCGCACCCGACGTGCGGCTGCGCGACAGCGTGCCGGACTTCGGCGCCTGGCTGCCCGGGCGCGACGGTTCCCACGGCGAAGGCCGCGTCGACCTCGGCGCCCAGACCGCACGCCTGCGCCGGACCGCGCTGGCGGCCACGGCGATCGCGGGCGCCTGGGCCGTGTTGTTCACGGGCGGCCTCGCCACCGTGATCGCCGCCGACCGCGCGGCGGCGGACCTCCTGGCCACCGGCGTCCACACCGAGGGCACGGTGCTGTCGGTCGAGGAGCAGGCCCGGGGCGCGCCGACGTTCTGGGTGCGTTACCACACGCCGGGTGCGTCCTGGACCGAGGAGATCGTCCGCGGTTCCGGGCGCGAGTACCACGCGGGCGAGGCGGTGACCGTGGTCTACGACCCGGCCGACCCGGCGCACGTCCGCACGACCGCCGAGGCGAACGGAAGCCAGGTCGTCGAAGGGTTCGCCGTCACGGCTCTGGTGGCCGGTTTCCTCGTGCTCCCGCTGGCGGCGAGCGCGGCGTGGGGCTGGTGGCGCCGGGCCCGCGCGGTCGCGGAGACGGGGTGGCGGATCGCGACGGTGACGGTCGTGCCCCGCGTCCGGCGCGGGCCTCGGATCGAGGTCGGCTACCGCGACGGCAGCGGCATCGAGCTGCGCTGCGCCCCATCACTGCACCGCCCGGGCGACCTGGCCCGCCGCCGAGCCTGGATCGCCGGCTGGGGACGGCAGATGGTGGTCCTGTTCCCGTACGGGCCGGACAAGCCGGGGCCGCAGTGCGTCCCGGTGCTCGCGGCCGGGCCGCGGGATCAGCCGATGTCGCCGGTGAGGTAGCGCTGCAGGTTCGGCGCCACCGCGCGCACCAGGGCCTCGACCTCCGCGGTGGCGAACGGCTCGAACTTCGCCACGTACCGGATCATGCCCATGCCGACCATCTGGGACGCGCAGAGCGTCATCCGCAGCGCCACGTCGTCCGAGCCGATCGACGAGATCAGCGCGGTGAAGAACTTCTGGAAGAAGTCGCGCAGCACGTGGCCGGCCTGCTCGTTGCCGCTGACGCTGCGGATGAGCGCGATGAACACCCCGCCGCCGGCGGCGTCCCACCGCGTGAGGAAAGTGCGGACGATGCGCTCGCCGAGCTCGTCGTCCGGGCCGTCGCGCAGGACGCCCAGCAGTTCCAGGGGGTCGAACGGCAGCTTGAGCACCGCCTGGGCGAACAGGCCCTCCTTGCCGCCGAACCAGTGGTTGACCATCGCCGCGTCGACGCCCGCGTGGGTGGCGATCGCGCGCACCGTCGCGCCGTCGTAGCCGCTCTCGGCGAACACGGTCCGGGCCGCCTCGATCAGCGCCGTGCGGGTGTCCTGGCCGGCGGGCCGCCGGCCGCGGCGGCGCGAAGTAGGCTCGGTGCTGTCGGTGGTGCTCACGGTCCCATCATGACCCACGACCACCCTGAATTCAACAATCATTGAATTCAGGGTCCAGGAGAACCCCCAACGGGGGGTGCAGCACAATGAGGGCCATGGTCAGCGCATCCACCGGTCCCGGCTCGGTCAGTCCCTCCCGCGAAGACTTCCGCGCCCTCGCCGAGAGCCGCCGGGTGATCCCGGTCGTGCGCCGGGTCCTCGCCGACGGCGAGACGCCGATCGGGGTCTACCGGAAGCTCGCCGCCGACCGGCCGGGCACGTTCCTGTTCGAGTCCGCGGAGAACGGTGCCTCCTGGACGCGCTGGTCGTTCATCGGCGTCCGCAGCCCGGCCGCGCTGACCGTCCGCGCCGGCGAAGCGGTCTGGACCGGCACGCCGCCGGTCGGCCTGCCGTCGGAGGGCAACCCGCTGACCGTGCTGCGCGAAACGATCGAAGCGTTGCACACCGAGCCGCTGCCCGGCTTGCCGCCGCTCACCGGCGGCATGGTCGGCTACATCGGCTACGACTCCGTGCGCTGGCTGGAAAAGCTGCCCGAGCTGGCCGAGCGCGACCTCGACATCCCCGAGCTGACCATGCTCCTGGCCACCGACCTCGCGGCGTTCGACCACCACGAGGGCACGGTCACGCTCATCGCGAACGCCGTCAACTGGGACGACTCGCCCGAGCGCGTGGACGCGGCCTACGACGACGCCGTCGCCCGGCTGAGCGCGATGACCGAGCAGCTCCAGGTGGCCGCGCCGGCCACCGTCGCGGCGTTCGAGCGGCCCGTGCCGGAGTTCGTCCGCAAGAGGTCCAAGGAAGACTTCCACGCGGCCGTCGAGAAGGCCGTCGAGGCGATCAAGGCCGGCGAAGCGTTCCAGATCGTGCCGTCGCAACGGTTCGAGATCCCGACCGCGGCCGACGCGCTCGACATCTACCGCGTGCTGCGGACGTCCAACCCGAGCCCGTACATGTACCTGCTGCGGCTCGAAGGCTTCGACATCGTCGGCTCCAGCCCGGAGTCCCTCGTCACCGTGCGGGACGGCCGCGCGACCACGCACCCGATCGCGGGCACGCGCTGGCGCGGCGCCGACCCGGAGGAGGACGCCCAGCTGGCCAAGGACCTCCTGGCCGACGAGAAGGAGCGCGCCGAGCACCTGATGCTCGTCGACCTCGGGCGCAACGACCTCGGCAAGGTCTGCAAGCCGGGCACCGTGCGGGTCGTCGACTTCTTCCAGATCGAGCGCTACAGCCACGTCATGCACATCGTGTCGACCGTCACCGGCGAGCTGGCCGAGGGCAAGACGGCGTTCGACGCGGTCACCGCGTGCTTCCCGGCCGGGACGCTCTCGGGCGCGCCGAAGGTCCGCGCGATGCAGCTGATCGAGGAGCTGGAGCCGGTCCGCCGCGCGCTCTACGGCGGGGTGGTCGGCTACCTCGACTTCGCCGGCGACGCCGACACGGCGATCGCGATCCGCACCGCGCTGGTCAAGGACGGGATCGCGCACGTCCAGGCGGGCGGCGGGGTGGTCGCCGACTCGGTGCCGGACTACGAGGACACCGAGTCGCTCAACAAGGCCAAGACCGTGCTCTCGGCCGTCGCCGCTGCGCAGACGATGGTGGCGGCGGGCTCGCTCGACCCGGCCGCGGACTCCGCGCATGTCTGAGGAGACCACGCCCTCCCGGCGTCCACTGTGGATGATCGTGGTCGCGCTCCTGCTGGGCGCGCTCGCGCTGTGGGGTGCGTCACGGCTGACGTGGTTCGCCGAGTTCCGCGACGGCGGCGTGCGCGGCACGGTCCTCCACCGCGAGACCGGCGAGCAGCGCGCGACGGCGCTCGTGCCGCTGGCCCTGCTGGCCCTGGCCGGCGTGGCCGGGGTGATCGCGACCGGCGGCTGGGCGCGGCGCGTGCTGGGCGTCGTGCTGGCGCTGGCGGGCGTCGCCGCGGTCTGGTCCGGCGTGTCCGGCGTGCGGTTCTCCGGCTGGGCCGACGGGTTGCCCGTCACGCAGATGCTGCTGGGCCGCGGCCTGGCCGTGCTCGGGGGAATTCTCGTCGCGGCCGGCGGGTTGGCAGCCGTCAAGGGCGCGGCGAAGACGGCGCGGCTGGGCACCAAGTACGCGGCACCGGCCACGCGCAAGAAGGCTCGGGATCCGGACGCCGAGCTGTGGGAAGCGCTGTCGGAAGGAGAGGATCCGACCGACGTCCGGGGGAGGCATTCGGAGTAACGCGCGCACCCGGAACCGGGCGCTCCAGATGCGGGGGTTAGCATCGTTTCGGCGGGAAGGGGAAGGTTTTTGTGAGCGACCTTGCGAAGGAAACCGTGAGCGCGTACCCGGGCGGGGGCGTCCGGTGACCGTGCTCGAAGACATCGTCGCCGGCGTGCGCGAGGACCTCGCGGCACGCGAGGCCGTGCTGCCGTTCGACGAGCTGAAGATCCGCGCGGCGGCCGCCCCGGCGCCCCGCGACGTGATGTCCGCGCTGCGCGAGTCCGGCATCGGCGTCATCGCCGAGGTCAAGCGGCGCAGCCCCTCCAAGGGCGACCTGGCCGACATCCCCGACCCGGCCGCGCTGGCGAAGGACTACGAAGACGGCGGCGCGCGCGTCATCAGCGTGCTCACCGAGCAGCGCCGGTTCGGCGGCTCGCTGGCCGACCTCGACGCGGTCCGCGCGGCGGTCGACATCCCGATCCTGCGCAAGGACTTCATCGTCAGCCCCTACCAGGTGCACGAGGCCCGCCTGCACGGCGCCGACATGGTGCTGCTGATCGTCGCCGCGCTGGAGCAGAACGCGCTCGCCGCGCTGCTCGACCGCGTCGAGTCCCTGGGCATGACCGCGCTGGTGGAGATCCACAACGCCGAGGAGGCCGACAAGGCCCTCGAGGCGGGCGCCAAGGTCATCGGTGTCAACGCGCGCAACCTGCACACCCTCGAGGTGGACCGCGACGTCTTCTCGCGGCTGGCCCCCGGCCTGCCGATGGACGTCTACAAGGTCGCCGAGTCGGGCGTCCGCGGGCCGGGCGACCTGATGTCCTACGCCGGTCACGGCGCCGACGCGGTGCTGGTCGGCGAAGGGCTCGTCGCGTCCGGCGATCCGAAGGGCGCCCTGGTCAAGCTGGTCACCGCCGGCTCCCACCCCGCCTGCCCGAGGCCCTCGCGGTGACCGAAGAGCACGACAAGCACGACCCGGACGAGCGCGGCTACTACGGCCCGTACGGCGGGCGGTTCATGCCGGAGGCGCTGATCGGCGTCGTCGACGAGGTCGCCGCCGAGTACGACAAGGCCCGCCACGACCCGGAGTTCCTGAACGAGTTCAACCGCCTGCTTCGCGACTACGCGGGCCGTCCGTCGCTGCTCACCGAGGCCAAGCGCTTCGGCGAGCACGCCGGCGGCGCGCGGGTCTTCCTCAAGCGCGAAGACCTGAACCACACCGGCTCGCACAAGATCAACAACGTGCTGGGCCAGGCGCTGCTCACCAAGCGGATGGGCAAGAAGCGCGTGATCGCCGAGACCGGCGCGGGCCAGCACGGCGTCGCGACGGCCACCGCGTGCGCGCTGCTCGACCTCGACTGCGTCGTCTACATGGGCGAGGTCGACACCGAGCGCCAGGCGCTGAACGTGGCCCGCATGCGGCTGCTCGGCGCCGAGGTGATCCCGGTCAAGACCGGGTCGCGGACGCTGAAGGACGCGATCAACGAGGCGCTGCGCGACTGGGTGACCAACGCCGATACCACGCACTACCTGTTCGGCACGGCCGCCGGCCCGGCGCCGTTCCCGGCGATGGTCCGCAACTTCCACCACGTCATCGGCACCGAGGCCCGCGAGCAGATCCTGGAGCAGGCCGGGCGCCTGCCCGACGTCGTCGCGGCGTGCGTCGGCGGCGGCTCGAACGCGATCGGCATCTTCTCCGGCTTCTACGACGACCCGTCCGTGCGGCTGGTCGGCCTGGAGCCTGGCGGCGAGGGCATCGAGGGCAACCGCCACGGCGCGACGCTCACCAAGGGCACCCCGGGCAACCTGCACGGCGCGATGACGTACCTGCTGCAGGACGAGGACGGCCAGACGGTCGAGTCGCACTCGATCTCGGCCGGGCTGGACTACCCGGGCGTCGGCCCGGAGCACGCGTGGCTCAAGGACACCGGCCGCGCCGAGTACCGGCCGGTCACCGACGCCGAGGCGATGGACGCGTTCAAGCTGCTGTCCCGCACCGAGGGCATCATCCCGGCGATCGAGTCGGCGCACGCGCTGGCCGGCGCGCTGGTGCTGGGCCGCGAGCTGGGCCCTTCCGGGTTGATCGTGGTCAACCTGTCGGGCCGCGGCGACAAAGACATGGACACGGCGGCGAAGTGGTTCGGGCTGGTGAACGGATGAGCGGGCTGGACGACCTCTTCGCGACGACGCGCGCGGAGGGCCGCGCCGCGCTGGTCGGCTACCTCCCGGCCGGGTTTCCCACGGTGGACGGCTCGAAGGACCTGATCGCGGCGTGCGTCGACGGCGGCGCGGACCTGATCGAGGTCGGCGTCCCGTACTCGGACCCGGTGATGGACGGCCCGACGATCCAGGCCGCGTCGGTGACCGCGCTGGACAACGGGTTCCGCCTCAAGCACGTGTTCGAGGTCGTCGAGTCGATCTCGGCCCGCGGCGGCCGCGCGGTCGTCATGACGTACTGGAACCCGGTGAACCGCTACGGCGTGGACCGCTTCGCGCGTGACCTCGCTTCGGCGGGCGGGCTCGGCTTGATCACGCCGGACCTGATCCCGGACGAGGCCGGCGCGTGGATGACGGCTTCCGACGAGCATGGTCTGGACCGGATCTTCCTCGTGGCGCCTTCGTCGTCGGAGGAGCGGCTGGCCTTGACGGCGGGGGCGTCGTCGGGGTTCATCTACGCGACCGCGGTGATGGGCGTGACGGGCGCGCGCGACCAGGTCGGCGCGGGAGCGGAGACGCTGGTCCGCCGCACGCGGGCCCACACGGACCTCCCGATCGGCGTGGGTCTGGGCGTCCGCTCGGGCGACCAGGCGGCCGAGGTGGCGTCGTTCGCGGACGCGGTGATCGTGGGTTCGGCCCTGGTCACGGCGGCGGCGGAGGGCGCGTCCGGAGTCCGGGCGCTGTCGTCGGAGCTGGCCGAGGGCGTGCGCCGGGCGGTCGCCACCGCTTGACCTGGAGTGCACTCCAGGTGCCACCCTGGGTTGGTGACGTCTTACACCCCGGCCCAGGTGACCGAAAAGACCGGTTTCACGATCGACACGCTGCGGTACTACGAGCGCATCGGCCTGCTCCACGAAGTGGGCCGAACGGCCGGCGGGCGCCGGTTCTTCACCGAGCAGGACGTGGAGTTCCTGCAGCTGCTGCGGTGCTTGCGGTACACGGGCATGCCGGTGGCGGAGATGCTGCGGTTCGTCGAGCTGCTGCGGTCCGGTGAGGCAACGCGCGAGGAGCGGGTGGACGTGCTCCGGGAGCACGAGGCCCGGGTGGCGTCCCAGATCGCGCGGCTGCAGGAACACCGGGAGCACATCCAGTTCAAGATCCAGCTGTACAGCAGCGCGGGAGAGCTGGCTGTCACACCGGCGTGACCCGGACGGCTGGACGGCCGACGACGTTCTCGCGCTGCCCGAAGAACAAACCTTGCTGCACCGAGTCGAACTCGTCGACGGGATGCTGCTTTTGCCGGATGGCACCGAGGTGCGCGGAGATCGTGTCGCCGTCGACCGAGGTGCAGGACCGGAAGGCGGCGACTACGAGCCCATCGCCAAGAGTGACGACAGCCATCCTCAAGCTCTGAACGGCTTTGTACGAAAGCTGTACAGCGCCGCGAGAAGGTCGACCCCATGGACATCGCACACCTCCCGCGGCGCACCTTCCTCCGCGGCGCCGCCGGTCTGGTCGCGGCCGGGGCCGCCGGGCTTCTCCTCCCGCAAGCCGCGCGGGCCGCAACGCCCCCGCGGATCTACTCATGCGCCGAGTGGGGAGCGCGGCCGCCGGCCGACGCGCTCACGACCCTCGACCACCCGGCCAACCGCGTCCTGATCCACCACATCGCCTGCCCCAACAGCACCGACTACTCCCTGGCCCACGCCTTCCAGGTCGCCCGGGACGATCAGCACGACCACATCGACAACAACGGCTGGTCCGACACCGGGCAGCACTTCACCGTCAGCCGCGGCGGGTACCGGCTCGAAGGGCGGCACGGCAGCCTCGACGCCCTGCTCGGCGGCACCACCATGATCCAGGGCGCGCACTGCCCCGGGCAGAACACCAACGCCATCGGCATCGAGAACGAAGGCACCTACACCAGCGTCGAGCCGCCCGAGGCGCAGTGGGCGTCCCTCGTGACCTTCTGCGCCTTCATCTGCCGCCAGTACGGCATTTCCGCCGCCGAGATCAAGGGCCACCGCGACTTCTACAACACCGAGTGCCCCGGCGACCGCCTCTACGCCAAGCTGCCACAGCTGCGCGAGGAGGTCGCCGGGGCACTGGGGTGAACGCTCAGCCGTCCTTGAGCGTGTCCAGCGTCCGCACGGCGTCGGTCGCCGCCGCCTGATCGGCCGGGTCCGGTTCGGCGGCCGCGTCCGGGTGGGCCGACGCCGCCGGGCGGGTGCAGCCCAGCTGCTGCAGCGAACCCTGGAGCCGGTCGGTCAGGAACTTCAGCAGGCCGACGCCGGCGTCCGGGGACGGCGCCGCCCGCAGCAGCCGCCGGTCGGCGGTGAGCCGGTCCAGCCCGGAGTTCCGCAGGTTGCGGCAGTAGGACCGGGTGCTGGCGGACCGCCGGTCCAGCGCGGGCTGGTCGACCCCCGCGCGGTACAGGTTCGCCTTGGCCTGGCTGGGTTTCCCGTCGATGAGCGTCATCGGGTCACCCTGGGGCACCAGCGCGACCGGTGCCCGCTGCGCGGCCGCGGCCTGCAGCTCGTTGAGGGCGAGCGACGTCGTTTGCCGGCCGCCGTCGGTGAGGTCCGGTGCCGTGAACGGCGTGCAGCCCAGCGCCGGGTCCACGAACACGTCGAGCAGCCGGTTGTCGCTGCCGTTGGCGAGCGTCGCGGGCCTCCCGAGCGCGCGGGCGTTGGCCGTGGTGGCCTGGGCCGTCCGGCCGTCGGGCGTCGCGAGGTAGGTCGTGGTGACGTTGTCGCTCTGGTCCTGGTCCACCAGCGAGAAGTCGCGCACCGACGGGCACGGCCGGCCGTCCTTCGCCCGGCCGAGCGGCGGGATCCGCAGCTTGCCCGCTCGCACGGCCTGGTTGGCTGCGTCGAAGAACGCCTGCGCGCCGCAGAAGGCGACCTGGCCGAACAACGAGCGGCCCAGGCCGTTGACGCACTGGCCCGCGCGCAGCGCCGCCGGGCTGCCGCCGAGGGTCAACGTGTCGCCGTTGAAGCCGAACCACAGTCCGACGACGGCGCCGCGGGGCAGGGCCGGGACGACCGGGGGCGCGGCGGGTCCGCGGCCGGCGTCGACGACGAGCGGGCGGTACACCGACAGCTTGCCGGTGGCGGGATCGAGGATCGTCGCCTCGGCGAACGCGCCCTGCGCGTCCACCGGTTCGTGGCACGCGCCCAGGCGCGGATCGGTCGCGCTGAGCTGGTACGGCGTGGCGAGGCCACGGGCGGACAACGGGTCGTCGGGCACCTTGAGGGTGCAGCCGGGGTTCGGGGTCGCGGGCGGCGGCGCCGGGGTGCGCGGTGCGGCCACCGCGATCCCGACCGCGCCCAGCGACGCCGCTGCCACCACGACGGCCACCTTGAGCTTCCAAGGCTTCTGCCGGTGGCGGGGACGAGCGTCTGGCATGGACTGTGCCTTCTTTCGGCCTCCTCACCTCACCCGGAGCGGGACGCTAGCACAGATAACGGCCCGATCACAGAATGATTTCCGGGCATGAATGCGACATTCGGCGCGAACGGTTTCCGGTGAAAAGATCTCAATGGAGGTAGCGCATCACGGCGCACAGCTCGTCGGGCGGCAGCTCGCCGAGCTGCGCGATCTCGCCCCGGCGCACGTCCATCAACGTCGTCGCGAACTCCGCGCCGAACGCCTTCGTCAACACCGCATCCGCCTCGAACGCCGTCACCGCGTCCGCCAGCGACGTCGGCAGCCGGACCGCCGAGGGGAGCGTCGCCGGGTCGACGTCCACCGGCTCCGGCAACGAAGACGACTCCGAAATCCCGGCCAGGCCCGCGAACAGCAGCGCCGCCACCACCAGGTACGGGTTCGCTGTCAGGTCGAAGCACTTGACCTCGAAGTTCGCCGCCCGGTCGCGCTGGCCGGCCGGGCCTTGGACCAGCCGCAGCGGTGCCTCGCGGTTTTCCAGTCCCCACACCGAAAACACGCCGGCCCAGTGGTGCGGCTCGAGACGCAGGTAGCTGACCACCGACGGCGCACCGATCGCCAGCAACGCCGGCAGCCGCGAAAAGATCCCCGCGCCGAACGCTTCCGCCGTCGGCGTCAGGCCGAACCGGCCGGCGCCGCCGGCGCACAGGTTCCGGTCGCCGTCCCAGAGGCTCAGGTGGACGTGCCCGCCGTTGCCGACGCCGTCCGGGGAGAACTTCGGCGTGAAGGACGCCCGCAGCCCGTGCTGCTCGCTCACCATCCGGATCGTCTCGCGGGTCAGAACGGCGATGTCCGCCGCGCGCACCGGGTCGTCCGGCGCCACCGACAGCTCGAACTGCCCGGCCGCGTACTCGGGGTGGATCTGCTCCACCGTCACGCCTTGGGCGGACAGAGTGGACACCAGCACACGCAAGTACGACGCCCGCGCGGACAGCCGCGCGAAGCCGTAGGCCGGGCCCGCCGTGGCCGAGCGCGGGTCGTCCGGCGCGTCCGCCGCCGTGATCACCCACTCGATCTCGAACGCCGTCCGCACGTTGTAGCCCAGCGCCGCCACCTGCGCCGTCGCGGTCGCGGCCAGCGCCCGCGCGTCCTGCGGGTGCGGTTCGCCCTCGGTGTCGTACTTGCGGACCGGCGCCCACGCCCAGCCCGGCTGCGCGGCCAGCGGCACGAGCGCGTCGAGGTCCGGGTGCAGCCGCAGATCTCCCACCGGGCCACGCGAGTACGTCCCGTCGGTGATGTCGTCGGTGGCCAGGAAGAAGTCGAACGAGTTCGACGCGCCGACGCCCCACGCCGCCGCCGACCACAGCCGGTCCACCGGGACGGCCTTGACGCGCGCGATGCCGCTGTTGTCGACGAAGGTCAGCGCGACGAGCTCGACGCCGGCCGCGCGCAGGGCGTCTGCCCGCAGTGCGCCCTGTTGTGCGAGTTCCGCCCGGTCGAGCTGGCTCATCGTGCTCCCGTCGATGTTCACTGGTACTTCAAGAAAGAGGTGGAGATCGTGTCAGACACCGTCGAAACCCGTCCAGGGCTGCGCCGCTCCCTCTCCGTCTGGCAGGCCGTCGGCCTGTCGGTGGCGTTGATGGCGCCCAGCATGGCCGCCAACATCAACCCCCAGCAGACCGCGGCCGCCGCCGGCCGCGCCGTCCCACTCGCCTTCCTGCTCTCCGCGGTCGGTGTGCTGCTGGTCGCTTACGGCTTCGTCAAGCTCTGCCAGTACTACCAGCACGCGGGATCGGTGTACGCGTTCGTCGGCGCGACGCTCGGCCCGCGCGCCGGCGTCGTCTCCGGCATCGGGCTCCTCGGCACGTACACGTTCTACGCCGTCGTCACGAGCTCGGCCGCGGGCACGCTCGGCACGGCCTTCCTGACGCAGGTGGGCATCTGGCCGAACCCGCCGTCCTGGGGGCCGTTCGTGCTGACGGCCGTGGCGCTGATCGGCGCCTGGCTGCTGTCGGTGGTGCCCGCGCGCCGCGGCACGAGCACGCTGCTCGCCGTCGAAGGCGCGACCATCGCGGTGATCCTGCTGGTCACGGTCGTGATCCTGGTCCGGCTGCTGGCCGGCGGCGCCCCGGGTGGCGCGCGCTTCACGATGGACGTGTTCGTCCCGGAAACCGGGCTGTCCGGGGTGTTCCTCGGCGCGGTCTTCGGCTTCCTGTCCTTCGCCGGGTTCGAAGCCGCCGCGACGCTCGGCGAGGAGACCCACGACCCGAAGCGCAACATCCCGCGCGCGATCCTCGGCACGGCGGTCTTCGGCGGTGTCTACTTCGTCGTGGTCACCGCGGTCGAGATGATGGCGTTCGGCGCGGACGCGACGGCGTTCCACGACTCGCCGTCCCTGCTCGGCGACCTCGGCAGCCGGTACGCGGGCCCGTGGGTCGGTGACGTCATCAGCGTCGGGGCCGCGATCAGCGCGTTCGGCTGCTGCCTGGCCTGCGTCGTCGGCGGGTCGCGGCTGCTCTACGCCCTGGGCCGCGACGCGGTCGGCGGCCGCGGCATCGGCCGGACGTCCACCCGCGGCACGCCGGTGGCGGCGGTCAGCGCGGTGACGGGCGCCGCTGTCCTGATCATCTTGGTGTGCGCGCTGTTCTTCGGCGCCACGGCGTCGGACACCTTCGCGTGGAGCGGTTCGATCGGGACGTTGATCCTGCTGGTGATCTACCTGCTGACGACGGCCGGCGCGATCCTGCTGCTGTTCGTCAAGCGCCGGATGCGCGTGCCGGCGTGGCACCTCGTGTTCCCGATCGGCGCGCTCGCCGTGCTCGGCTACACCGTCTACGTCAACGTCGTGCCGTACCCGACCGAAGGCCCGGCCCGGTGGTTCCCCGTGGTGGCCGGGGCCGTGCTGGTGCTGGCGGTGATCTTGGTGCTGTCCGCGCCCGGGTTCGCTCGTAGGGTGGGGGAGAGGCTGACCACCGTGGACGGAGGCGCATGACCGACCTGCTCCCGTTCGTCGCGGACCTGCCGCTGGTGGACCACCACTGCCACGGCGTCATCACCCACGACGTGGCCCGCGCGGACTTCGAGGCGATGCTGACCGAGGCGGACACGACGTCGGCGCTCGGCACCAGCCTCTTCGACTCGCTGATCGGGTTCGCGGTGCGCGCACGCTGCGCACCCGTGCTCGACCTCCCGGCGCACGCCCCCGCCGACGTCTACCTCGACCGCCGAGCCGAGCTGGGCGCGGCCGAGGTGGCGCGGCGCTTCCTGCGCGCCACCGGCACGACGGACTTCCTGCTGGACGGCGGTTTCCTGCCGGACGCGCTGACCACGACCGGCGAGTTCGCGCAGCTGGCGGGCACCCGTGCGCACGACATCGTCCGGCTGGAACAGGTGGCCGAGCACGTCATCCGCGGCAGCACGGCTCAAGGGTTCGCCGCCGCCTTCACCGATGAGCTGGGGAAACGCGCCGAGACCGCGGTCGGGCTCAAGTCGATCGCGGCCTACCGCGTCGGCCTGGAACTGGCGGGGGAGCGGCCTTCGCCGGCCGAGGTGGAAGCCGCCGCGGGACGGTGGCTCGCCGCGGGCGGCGGCCGGCTGGCCGACGAGGTGCTGCACCGGTTCCTCGTCTTCGCCGGGCTCGACCTCGGCTTGCCGGTGCAGTTCCACGTCGGGTACGGCGACTCCGACGTCGACCTGCACCGCTGCGACCCGCTGCACCTGACCGGGCTGCTGCGCGCCACCCGCGACCGCGGCGTGCCGATCCTCCTGCTGCACAACTACCCGTTCCACCGCAACGCCGCGTATCTGGCGCAGGTTTTCGAGCACGTGTTCGTGGACGTCGGGCTCGCCACCCACAACGCGGGGTTCCGCGCGCCGGCGATCCTGGCCGAGCTGCTGGAGATCGCGCCCTTCGGGAAGGTCCTCTTCTCCACCGACGCGTTCGGCCTGGCCGAGCTCTACCACCTGGGCACGGCCCTGTTCCGGCAGGGACTTTCGGACTTCGTGCGCGCCGGGCTCGACGCCGGTGCGATGTCCGAAGTGGACGCCGTCCGGCTGTGTGCTTTGGTGGGACACGAGAACGCGAAGAGGATCTACCGCTGGGAGCGCGCGTGAGTGATCTGTGGGACGCCTGGACCGGGGCGATCGAGGAGGAGCTGCCCGCCGCGATCGAGCTGCGGCACGCGGTGCACGCCGACCCGCGCGGTTCCGGCGACGAAGAGGACACCGCGCGGCTGGTCGTCGCCGCGCTCGGGGCCGGCGACGGCGTCCGCGTCGCGAAGACCGGCCGCGCGATCCCCCTGCCCGGCGGCGAGGGCCCGGCCGTGGCGCTGCGAGCCGAGCTCGACGCCCTCCCGGTGCTGGAGGGCACCGGCGTGCCGTGGGCGTCGGGCAACGAGTTCATGCACGCGTGCGGCCACGACGTCCACCTCGCCGCGCTGGTCGCCGTCTGCCGGGCGGCGCGGCGCGTCGGCGTCCCGCGGCCGATCCTGGCGCTGCTGCAGCCGCGCGAGGAGACGTCGCCGCCCGGCGCGCTCGACGTCGTCGAGTCCGGGGTGCTCGCCGAGGCCGGGGTGGACGCAGTGATCGGCGCGCACGTCCAGCCGCGGATCGCGCACGGCGTCGTCGCGGCGGTGCCGGGCCCGGTCAACGCGTCCACCGACGAGTTCGAGGTCACGATGCAGGGCCAGGGCGGCCACGCCGGCTACCCGCACCTGCTGCGCGACCCGATCCTGGCGCTGTCCCAGCTGGTCGTGAGCCTGCAGCAGCTCGCGTCGCGCCGGATCGACCCGGTGTTCGGCGCGGTCTGCTCGATCGGCCGGATCCAGGGTGGCACGGCGGCCAACGTCGTCCCGAACACCGCGACCGCGTTCGGCTCGCTGCGCCTGATGCGCGCGAAGGACCGCGAGGACGCGCTGGAAGCGCTCGCGGACATCGTGCACGGCACCGCGCGAGCGCACGGCTGCACCGCCGAGCTGGAGATCAGCCCGTGCGAGCCGGTCCTGGACAACGACCCGGCGCTGGCGGCGGGGGCGCGGCGCTGGCTGAGCCACGGCGGCTTCGTCGTCGACGACCAGTTCCGGTCGTTCGGCGCGGACGACTTCGCCCACTACTGCGGCGGCGCGACCCGCGGCCTGATGCTGTTCGTCGGCCTCGGTGACACCGCGGGCGTGCCCAGCCTCCACGACGACCAGTTCCTCCCGCGCGACCAGGCCGTCGTCCAGGTGGCGCACGCGCTGGTGGCGGGCTACCTGGCCGCTGTGGATGCCGGGAGCCGCTAGCGCTACGGTGGCCGCGTGATGAGCGCCTACCTCGCGACGATCCCGAGCCCCGACCAGGGGGTCTGGCACCTGGGGCCGATCCCGATCCGCGCGTACGCCCTGTGCATCATCGCCGGCATCATCGTGGCGATCTGGTGGGGCGAGCGGCGCTGGGCCGCCCGCGGCGGCACCAAGGGCACGGTGATCGACGTCGCCGTGTTCGCCGTGCCGTTCGGCCTGGTCGGCGGCCGGCTGTACCACGTGATCACCGACCCCGAGCTGTACTTCACCGAGGGCAAGAACCCGTGGAAGGCGTTCGCGATCTGGGACGGCGGCCTCGGCATCTGGGGCGCGATCGCCCTCGGCGCGGTCGGTGCGCTCATCGCGTGCCGCCGCAAGGGCATTCCGCTGCCGGCGATGGCGGACGCGATCGCCCCGGGCATCGTCGTCGCGCAGGCCATCGGCCGCATCGGCAACTACTTCAACCAGGAGCTCTACGGCGCGCACACGGACCTGCCGTGGGGCCTGGAGGTCTACCAGCGCTTCAACCCTGACGACCCGGAAAACCTCCTCAACGGCGTCGCGACGGGGCACATCCCGCTGCCGGAGAGCCCGGTCCACCCGACGTTCCTGTACGAGCTGATCTGGAACCTGCTGGTCGCGCTGCTGGTGGTCTGGGCGGACCGGCGCTTCAAGCTCGGGCACGGCCGGGCGTTCGCGCTGTACGTCGCGGGCTACACCGTTGGCCGCGGCTGGATCGAGATGATGCGGACCGACACCGCGAACCACATTCTCGGGCTGCGCGTGAACGTGTGGACGTCGATCCTGCTGTTCGCGGCGGCGGTGGTGTACTTCGTGCTCGCGGGCAAGCGCGGGCCGCGGGAGCTGCCGGAGACGCTGCGGAGCAAGGACGCGCCCGGTCCGGACGAGACGCCGGTTGCGGAGTCTCCGGCCGAGGAGGCTTCGGAAGAAGAGCCCGAGCACGCGAAGGTGGCGGCCGAGGCTCCGGCGGCGGAAAAGCCCGCTTCGGAGGACGCCTCGACCGAGGAACCGAAGAAGACCGACGAAAGCTGATCTGGCCAGGTGGGGGATGCCGCGTAACCGACGCCCGCAGGACCGGGAAGAGAAGCGCGGTGAGATCGTCGCCGCGGCCACCCGGTTGTTCGTGGACCACGGCTACGACCCCACGACGGTGACGCGGATCGGGCGCGAGGCGGGGGTCACCTCCAACACCGTCTACTGGTACTTCAAGGACAAGGACGAGGTACTGGTCGCTGTCCTGGACGCGCTGTTCGCGCAGTTCCTGGCCGGCGTGGCGGAACGCTCGGCCGAACCGCCGGTCGAGCAGTTGCTGTGGGCAGTCACCGAGTTGCGGCGGGTCGACCGGCTGATCACGACGGTGCACGCCAGGGTCGCGGCATCGGAGGCACTGCGGGTCTGGCACGACGGTTTCCACGCGCAGGTGGAGGCGATCCTGCGGTGGCACCTGGCCGCGTTGGGCGTGCCGGAGACCGAGCAGGACGCGATGACCCGGATCGGGGTGTTCGTCGTCGAAGGGATGCTGACCCACGCGGCCGACGCCGCAGGCGATCGCGCCGTCGTCGAGACGCTGGTCCGCAGTGCCCGCGGCATCGCCGCCGTGCCGGCTACCGGATCGCCGCGGCCGTGAACCGGTCCGCCAGGAACCGGATCTGGTCTGCGACGGCCCGCTCGAACAGGTCACCGACGTAGATGTCGAAGTGGTCACCGTCGTAGTGGTTGACCTGGACGTGGTCCTGCCCGGCCGCGAGGCGGGCCGTGGTGCGCGCGGGGGCGGCGCGGTCGTCGTCGCACACGCACACCAGGGTCGCCGCGGCGATCTTGCGCAGGTCCTTGCCGGGCCGGTACAGCGGTAACCGCAACGCGAGCCGGGCCGCGATCGCGTTGGCGCTGTCGCCGCCAGCGTCCGGGCCACTCATGACACCCCAGATCGTGTCGCGGCCGACAGCGGTGTCGCCAGGGCGGAACGGCTGCCCGCCCGTCTCGACGGTCGCGGACAACCCCTTGCCCACGGCAGGAATTCGGGCAAGGACTCCGGCGGTGCGAGGCGAGAGCCGAGACCCCGCCGGGATCAGCTGGGACGCCGCGGCGATCGCGGTCGGCGACACCAGGAAGGCGGGCATCCACCACACCCCGACCACCGGAGCCAGCACCGGCTTCGCCCCGAACACCGACCCGGCGACGTCGAGCAGCGCGGCGATGATGAGCCCGACCATGCTCACCGGGCCGGCCCGGAACCGGGAGAGCAACGACGCCGGGCCGTCGGTGAACGGACACTGGGCCACCACCGCGGCCAGATCGTGGTCCTCGCTCGCGACCCGCAGCACGTGCCCGCCGCCGAACGAGGTCCCCCACACCGCGATCCGGTCCGGGTCGACCTCCGGCAGGGAGCGGCCGTAGGCCAGTGCCGCCCGCCAGTCGTCGAGCTGGTCGCCGATGTCGAGCAACTGCCGAGGAGATCCCTCACTGGCCCCCAGATACCGGTAGTCGAACACCAGCACCATCCACCCCTGCGCGGCAAACCGCTGCGCGAACGCGTCCAAGCGCCACTCCCGCACCGCGCCCAATCCGTGCGCCATGACCACCAACGGCCGAGGGCCGCCCTCCGTTGCCGGCGCGTACAGCCACGCCGCGCACCGCACGCCCCCGGACTCGAACCACACGTCCCGCCGCACCGGCGCGGTGCGGCTGTCCTTGTCCGCCGAAGTTTCCATCGCCTGCCCCGCTCAGCTCACCCGCCGCTCTTGACTTGCGATCAAGAACTGACCGACGCGAAGGCTAAGACTCTCTTGATTGGAAGTCAAGAAACGAGGTCCGCGAGAGGTGTGTCAGCCGAGGTCGGGCAGGCCCAGCTCCAGGTTCGGCGCCTGCAACCCGCCGTCGACCTCGAGGATCTTGCCCGTGATGTAGCCGCCGGCCCGGGACGCCAGGAACACGACCGTCGCCGCGATGTCTTCCGCCTCGCCGATGCGGCCCAGCGGCGTCGCCGACTCCATCTTCTCCTTCAGCTCCGGGTTGCCGACCACGATCTCCAGCGCCGACGTCGCCACCGAGCCCACCGAAATCGCGTTCACCCGCACGCGGGGCGCCAAGTCCGCCGCCGCCAGGCGCGTGTAGTGCGCCAGGGCCGCCTTCGCCGTTCCGTACGCCGCGAAGCCGCGGCCGGACACCCGGCCCATCACCGACGAAATGTTGACGATCGAGCCGCCCGTCTCCACCAGCGACGGTGCCGCCGCCACCGTCAACGCGTGCGCCGTCGCCACGTTGAAGCGGAACGCTTCCTCCATGAAGTCCACCGAAGACTCCAGCAGGGGCCGCGGGTACGTGCCGCCGACGTTGTTGACCACCAGGTCGAGCCGGCCGAACTCCGACACCGCGGTCGACGCCAGCGCCGCCGCCGCGTCCGGGGAGGAGAGGTCCACCGGCACCGCCACCGCCCGCCGGCCGGCCGCCGAGACGCGCGCGGCGATCTCGTCGAGCTGAGCGGAAGTGCGGGACGCGATGACCACGTCGGCACCCGCTTCGGCGAGCGCCACGGCCGTGGCCGCGCCGATTCCGCGTCCGGCGCCGGTGACCACCGCGACCTGGTCGGTGAGCTTGAACCGATCGAGGATCATGCGGCGAAATGTAACACGTTCTAGTGACCGGCAACACAATTCCGGGCTGCCGGGTCGGGCCCGTCACGTTAGGCTTGACGGGAGTTTCCGGGCCGTATACTTAGCACAGCGAACTACCGGGAACCCATCAGGAACTACGTCGTTCCGCGCAGCCAGATCGTTACCGTCCGACGTCGCTCGGGGCGCTCTGAACAGGTGCTGGCATGTTTCCCAGGTGTTAAAGTCGCGCTAACAAGCGGGCCATCGTCGTCCCGTGCGCTCCCCGGCCGGTAGCCCGGCCCCGCACGAACAGACGACGAAGGAGGTCCCTTCATGATCTTCTCCGCCATGCCCGGCAAGCAGGGTCTTTACGACCCGGAGACCGAACAGGACTCCTGCGGTGTGGCCATGGTGGCCGACATCCGCGGGCGCCGCTCCCACGGAATCGTCACCGACGGCCTGGCCGCGTTGACCAACCTCGACCACCGCGGCGCCGCCGGCGCCGAACCCACCAGCGGCGACGGCGCCGGCATCCTGCTGCAGCTGCCCGACACGCTGCTGCGCGCCGAAGCCGGCTTCGCGCTTCCCGAACCGGACTCCCGCGGCCACCACGCCTACGCCGCCGGCATCGCGTTCCTGCCCGAAGACGCCGAGCAGCGCCGCAAGGCCGTCGGGCTGGCCGAACGCATCGCCGTCGAAGAGGGCCTGGAGGTCCTCGGCTGGCGTGAGGTCCCGGTCGACGCCGACCGCGCCGACATCGGCCCGACCGCCCGCTCGGTCATGCCGCACTTCGCGATGCTTTTCGTGACGGCGGACGGAAAAACCGGCCTGGAGCTGGACAGGCTCGCGTTCTGCCTGCGCAAGCGCGTCGAGCACGAAAGCGCGAACTCCGGCTGCGGCACGTACTTCCCGTCGCTGTCCTCGCGGACGATCGTCTACAAGGGCATGGTGACGCCGGAGCAGCTGCCCGCGTTCTTCGCCGACCTGCGCGACGAGCGACTGGAAAGCGCCATCGCGCTGGTGCACTCCCGCTTCTCCACCAACACGTTCCCGTCGTGGCCGCTGGCGCACCCCTTTCGGTTCGTGGCGCACAACGGCGAGATCAACACCATCCGCGGCAACCGCAACCGCATGCGGGCCCGCGAGGCGCTGCTCGAATCCGACCTCATCCCGGGCGACCTGTCCCGGCTGTTCCCGATCTGCTCGCCGGACGCGTCGGACTCCGCGTCCTTCGACGAGGTTCTCGAGCTGCTGCACCTCGGTGGCCGGTCACTGCCGCACGCCGTGCTGATGATGATCCCGGAGGCGTGGGAAAACCACGCCACCATGAAGCCCGAGCGGCGCGCGTTCTACCAGTTCCACGCGAGTCTCATGGAACCGTGGGACGGTCCGGCGTGCGTCACCTTCACCGACGGCACCCTCGTCGGCGCGGTCCTGGACCGCAACGGCTTGCGCCCGGCGCGTTGGTGGCGCACGGCCGACGACCGCGTCGTCCTCGCCAGCGAGGCCGGGGTTCTCGACGTCGCTCCGAAGGACGTCGTGGCCAAGGGGCGGCTCAAGCCCGGCCGGATGTTCCTGGTGGACACCGAAGCCGGCCGGATCGTGGACGACGAAGAGGTCAAGTCCGCGCTCGCCGGCAAGCTCCCGTACGAGGGCTGGCTGCACGCGGGCCTGCTGAAGATCGCCGAGCTGCCCGACCGCGACCACGTCGTGCAGAGCCACGACTCGGTGCTGCGCCGCCAGCTTTCCTTCGGCTACACCGAAGAAGAGCTCAAGATCTTGCTCGCGCCGATGGCCGAGAAGGGCGCCGAGCCGATCGGCTCGATGGGCACGGACACCCCGCCCGCGGTGCTGTCCCAGCGATCTCGCCTGCTCTACGACTACTTCAAGCAGAACTTCGCGCAGGTGACGAACCCGCCGCTGGACGCGATCCGCGAGGAGCTCGTCACCTGCATGGCGCGGATCATGGGCCCGGAGCGCAACCTCCTGGCCCCCGGGCCGGCGTCGTGCCGCCACCTGAAGCTGCCGTACCCGGTGATCGACAACGACGAGCTCGCCAAGCTCATCCACATCAACGACGACGGCGACCTCCCCGGCTTCGCGTGCAGTGTCCTTTCCGGACTGTACGAAGTGGACGGTGGCGCCGAGGCGCTGGCCGGCGCGATCGAGCGCGTCCGGCGTGAGGCGTCCGAAGCCATCGCGGCCGGCGCGCGCACGCTGGTGCTGTCCGACCGCGACTCCGACCACCGGATGGCGCCGATCCCGTCGCTGCTGCTGGTCTCCGCGGTGCACCACCACCTGGTCCGCACCAAGGAACGCCTGCGCGTCGCGCTGGTCGTCGAATCCGGGGACGCGCGCGAGGTCCACCACATCGCGCTGCTGCTCGGCTACGGCGCCGCCGCGGTCAACCCGTACCTGGCCTTCGAGACCATCGAGGACATGATCGGGCAGGGCGCGGTCACCGGCATCGAGGCGGCCAAGGCGATCCGCAACTACGTGCAGGCGCTCGTCAAGGGCGTCCTGAAGATCATGTCCAAGATGGGCATCTCGACGGTCGGCGCGTACACCGCCGCCCAGGCCTTCGAATCCCTCGGCCTGAGCCAGGACCTGCTCGACGAGTACTTCACCGGGACGTCGTCGAAGCTCGGCGGCGTCGGGCTCGAGGTGCTCGCCGAAGAAGTCGCCGTCCGGCACCGCCGCGCGTACCCGGACAACCCGACCGAGCGCGTCCACCGTGGACTCGACACCGGCGGCGAGTACGCCTACCGCCGCGAGGGCGAGCTGCACCTGTTCACGCCGGAGACGGTGTTCCTGCTGCAGCACGCGTCCAAGACCGGCCGCGACGAGGTATACCGCAAGTACACCGACGAGGTGCACCGCCTCTACCGCGAGGGCGGCACGCTGCGCGGGCTGTTCTCGTTCAAGAACGGCGTCCGCGAGCCGATCCCGCTCGACGAGGTCGAGCCCGCCGAGGCGATCTTCAAGCGCTTCAACACCGGCGCGATGTCGTACGGCTCGATTTCGGCCGAGGCGCACGAAACCCTGGCCATCGCGATGAACCGGATCGGCGGCCGCTCCAACACCGGCGAGGGCGGCGAAGACCCCGAACGGCTCTACGACCCCGAGCGCCGCAGCGCGATCAAGCAGGTCGCGTCCGGCCGGTTCGGCGTCACGAGCGAGTACCTCGTCAACGCCGACGACATCCAGATCAAGATGGCGCAGGGCGCGAAGCCCGGCGAGGGCGGCCAGCTGCCGCCGAACAAGGTGTACCCGTGGATCGCGCGGACCCGGCACTCCACGCCGGGTGTCGGCTTGATTTCCCCGCCGCCGCACCACGACATCTACTCCATCGAGGACCTGGCCCAGCTGATCCACGACCTCAAGAACGCCAACGAGCACGCCCGCATCCACGTGAAGCTGGTGTCCTCGCTCGGTGTCGGCACGGTCGCGGCGGGGGTGTCCAAGGCGCACGCGGACGTGGTGCTCATCTCCGGCCACGACGGCGGCACCGGCGCGTCCCCGATGAACTCGCTCAAGCACGCGGGCACGCCGTGGGAGATCGGTCTCGCCGAGACCCAGCAGACGTTGCTGCTCAACGGTTTGCGCGACCGGATCACCGTGCAGGTGGACGGCGCCATGAAGACCGGGCGCGACGTCGTCATCGCGGCGCTGCTCGGTGCCGAGGAGTACGGCTTCGCGACGGCCCCCCTCGTCGTCGCGGGCTGCATCATGATGCGCGTCTGCCACCTCGACACCTGCCCGGTCGGCGTCGCCACGCAGAGCCCCGAGCTGCGCAAGCGCTACACCGGCCAGGTCGAGCACGTCGTCAACTTCTTCAAGTTCGTCGCCGAAGAAGTCCGGGAAACCCTGGCGGCGCTGGGCTTCCGGACGCTCGACGAGGCCATCGGCCACGCCGAGCTGCTGAACACCGACGAGGCCGTCGACCACTGGAAGGCGTCCGGTTTGGACCTGGCGCCGATCTTCGAGATGCCGCAGGAGACCCCGTACGGCGGCGCCAAGCGACGCACCCGCGGCCAGGACCACGGCCTCGAGCACGCGCTGGACCGCACGCTCATCCAGCTCGCCGAGGCGGCGCTGGAAGACGCGCACCACGTGAACATCGAGCTGCCGGTGCGCAATGTCAACCGGACCGTCGGCACGCTGCTCGGCTCGGAGATCACCCGCCGCTACGGCGGGGACGGCCTGCCCGAGGGCACGATCAACGTCACGCTCACCGGTTCGGCGGGCCAGTCGCTCGGCGCGTTCCTGCCGCGCGGCATCACCCTCGACATGGTCGGCGACGCGAACGACTACGTCGGCAAGGGGCTTTCGGGCGGCCGGATCGTCGTCCGCCCCGACCCGGAAGCGTCCTTCGCCGCCGAGGCGCAGACGATCGCGGGCAACACGATCGCCTACGGCGCCACCGGCGGCGAGATCTTCCTGCGCGGCCAGGTCGGCGAACGCTTCTGCGTCCGCAACTCCGGCGCCACGGTCGTCGCCGAGGGCGTCGGCGACCACGCCTTCGAGTACATGACCGGCGGCCGCGCGGTGGTGCTCGGCCCGACCGGGCGGAACCTGGCGGCCGGCATGTCCGGCGGCATGGCGTTCGTGCTCGACGTCGACCGCAAGAAGGTCAACCAGGACATGGTGGATCTCCTCAAGCCGACCGCGGACGACCTGGCCTGGCTCAAGAAAACGGTGCAGCAGCACCACGATCTCACCCGCTCCGCGGTCGCGGCGTCGCTGCTCGGCGACTGGCCGCGCCGGTCCGTGGCGTTCACCAAGGTGATGCCGCGCGACTACCAGCGGGTTCTGGACGCGGCGAAGGCGGCGAAGGCCGCCGGCCGCGACGTCGACGAGGCGATCATGGAGGCCGCTCGTGGCTGACCCGACCGGTTTCCTGAAGTACGACCGTGAAGAGCCGCCCAAGAAGTCCAAAAAGGACCGCTTGGAATCGTGGGGTGAGGTCTACGCGGACGTCGACCCGGGCGAGCGCAACGAAAAGGTGCGCAAGCAGGCGTCCCGCTGCATGGACTGCGGCATCCCGTTCTGCCACTCCGGCGGTTCGGGCTGCCCGCTCGGCAACCTGATTCCCGAGTGGAACGACCTGGTCCGCCGCGGCGACTGGGCCGCGGCGAGCGACCGGCTGCACGCCACCAACAACTTCCCCGAGTTCACCGGGAAGCTGTGCCCGGCGCCGTGCGAGGCGGGCTGCGTCCTGTCCATCTCGCCGCTGTCGGGCGGGCCGGTGGCGATCAAGCGCGTCGAGCAGACGATCGCCGACCAGTCGTGGGAAGCGGGCTACGTCCAGCCGCAGGTGTCCGAAGTGGCCAGTGGGCAGCGCGTCGCGGTCGTCGGCTCCGGCCCGGCCGGGCTCGCCGCCGCCCAGCAGCTGACCCGCGCCGGGCACGAGGTCACGGTGTTCGAGCGCGACGACCGCCTCGGCGGCCTGCTGCGTTACGGCATCCCCGAGTTCAAGATGGAGAAGAAGGTCCTCGACCGCCGCCTCGCGCAGCTGCGCAAGGAAGGCACCCGGTTCGTCACCGGCTGCGAGGTCGGTGTCGACTTGTCGGTGGAGGACCTGCGCGCGCAGTACGACGCCGTCGTGCTCGCGGTCGGCGCGCTGCGCGGCCGCGACGACACGACGACGCCGGGCCGCGAGCTGGCCGGCGTCCACCTGGCGATGGAGCACCTGGTGCCGGCCAACAAGTTCGTCGAGGGCGACGGCCCGCCGTCGGTCGACGCGCGCGGCAAGCACGTGCTGATCATCGGCGGCGGCGACACCGGCGCCGACTCCTACGGCACGGCCACCCGCCAGGGCGCGCTTTCGGTGACGCAGCTGGACCAGTACCCGATGCCACCGTCCACAAGGGACGACGAGCGGTCGCCGTGGCCGACGTGGCCGTACATCCTGCGCACCTACCCGGCGCACGAGGAAGCGGGCGAGCGGAAGTTCGCGGTGGCGGTCAAGCGGTTCGTCGGCGACTCCGACGGTCGCGTGACGGCGGTCGAGCTGCAGCAGGTCCGCGTCCAGAAGGACCCCGCGACGGGCCGCCGCGAGGTCATCCCGGTCAACGACGAGATCGAGACGCTGCCGGCCGACCTGGTCCTGCTGGCGATCGGCTTCGAGGGCGTCGAGGAGATGCCGCTGCTGGACGGGCTGGGCCTGTCGCTGACGAAGCGCGGCACGCTGTCGTGCGGCGCGGACTGGCAGACGGAGACCCCCGGGGTCTTCGTCTGCGGCGATGCCCACCGCGGCGCATCGCTGGTGGTGTGGGCGATCGCGGAGGGCCGCTCGGTGGCCAACGCGGTCGACGCGTTCCTGACGGGGGCGTCGGACCTCCCGGCCCCGGTCCACCCGACGGCGTTGCCACTCGCGGTCGTCTGATTTCTCGGTTCGCGAAAGCCCCCTCGCCGCTGGCGAGGGGGCTTTCGACCGTTTCGACCCATTACTCCGGATGGCGGCTGCGCACTCCGTACACGGCCAACTACTTTCGAGTAGCTATGCCGCTTTGCGACAATTCACTTCCGCGGAGGGTGGGGCGTCTTGAAGCACACGACTTTCCGGGCAGCGGTCGTCACCGCGGTCCTCTCCCTCGCGTTCGCCCTGGCCGGGCCGCCCGTTCAGGCCGCGCCGAAACCCTTCTGGACGCCCGATGCGATGCGGGCGGCCGTGCCCATGGAAAACCTCGTGAAAGCGCCGGCTTTCACGCCGAAAGACGTGGCGCGCGGCCGAAGCGCGATCATCCGGAGCATCCCCAACGGCGGGGGCGCCTGGACCGGCGGCGGCAAGGTCACCCAGACCGCCGGCCGCGTGTTCTTCCTCTTCAACGGCCAGAAAGCCTCGTGCTCCGGTGACGCCGTGACCAGCACCAACGGCAGCGTCGTCGTCACCGCCGGGCACTGCGTCAAGTACCAGGGCACCTGGCACACCGAGTGGGTATTCGTGCCGGGCTACAACAACGGCAACGCGCCGTACGGCCAGTGGGCGGCGAAGACCACGCTGACCACACCGCAGTGGGAAGCCAGTGAGGACATGAACTACGACGTCGGCATGGCCGTCGTGAACCCGCTGAACGGGCAGAAGCTCACCGACGTCGTCGGCGCGCAGGGGATCGCCTTCAACCAGCCGAAGAACCAGGGCATGTACACCTTCGGCTACCCGGCCGCTTCGCCGTACGACGGCACGAAGCTGATCTACTGCAGCGGCAGCACCTTCACCGACTTCCTGCTGACGCAGGACCACGGAATGAAGTGCGACATGACCGGCGGCTCCAGCGGCGGCCCGTGGTTCCTGTCCTTCAACGAGAGCACCGGGGGAGGCGTCCAGGCCTCGGTGAACAGCTTCGGCTACACGTTCCTGCCCGGGTACATGTTCGGGCCGTACTTCGGCACCGACGCGCAGAACCTGTACAACCGCGCGCAAGTCGCGTAACCACCGGCGCACCCGCGGGTGGGAAAATCTCCGCTGCCCGATGGGGCCGACTCGGCCACCGGCGCCGGCCCGTTCGGCCAGACTCGGCCGCGTTCGAGGCGAAGAACAACCCGGACCGCGGCGCCGGAGCGGATCCGGCCACGCCGGTGATCGACTCGAACCCGTTCGGGATGACGCGCTACCGCGACGGCTTCGCGGTCGCCGACGCGGCTCGTCACCGCGCCGCCCGCGCTCGGCCTGCCGCCGGGGATGCGCATCCCGGTGCAGAGCGCGCCGACGTCGGCTCGGACAGCATCGCGTGGTGCCGGGGCAGCGGCCGAAGATCCACGCCGACGGCTTCACGGCGCTGACCGGCCTCGCGTCCGACTGCCGGCCTTGACGTTCGCTCGTGACGGGATCGCGGCGCCGCCCTCTCCCGGCGTGCTGACCCGGGTGGAGAAGAACGGCACCCGGACCGGCCCGGCCGTGCGCGGTGAGGAGGTGTTCGTCACCACCAACGGCACGTCGCAGGGCACGGGCGCGGTCGTCCGGCTCGTCCCGCGCGGCCGACCCCGGAGGTCGCGGCCGGGAAACCGGTTTCCCGCCCGCGACCTGGGGACGGCGAACCGGGCGAAGCGCGGAAGGGCGGAAACCCTATCCTGGTGTTCGTGAACTGGACTGTGGACGTCCCCGTCGACACCCTGCCCGAACTGCCGCCGCTGCCGCCGGAGCTGCGCGCGCGGCTCGACAAGGCGCTGGCCCTGCCCGCGGCGCAACAGCCGGAGTGGCCCGACCCGGACGCGACCCGGCGGGTCCGCGGCGTGCTGGAGAGCGTGCCGCCGATCACGGTCCCGGCCGAGATCGACCGCCTGAAGGACCGGCTGGCGATGGTCGCCCGCGGCGAGGCGTTCCTGCTGCAGGGTGGTGACTGCGCGGAGACGTTCGAGTCCAACACCGAGCCGCACATCCGCGCCAACCTGCGCACGCTGCTGCAGATGGCGGTCGTGCTGACCTACGGCGCGAGCCTGCCGGTGGTCAAGGTCGGCCGCATCGCCGGCCAGTACGCGAAGCCGCGGTCGGCGGGAACGGACGCGCTGGGCCTGCCGGTCTACCGCGGCGACATCATCAACTCCCTCGTCGCGAAGCCCGAGTTGCGCGTGCCCGACCCCGGCCGGATGATCCGCGCCTACGCGAACGCGGGCGCGGCGATGAACCTGGTCCGCGCCCTCACCGGCGCCGGCATGGCCGACCTGCACCAGGTGCACGACTGGAACAAGGACTTCGTCTCGGCGTCGCCGGCGGCGCAGCGCTTCGAGGCGCTGGCCAACGAGATCGACCGCGGCCTGCGGTTCATGTCGGCCTGCGGCGTCACGGACACCTCGCTGCAGTCCACCGAGATCTTCGCCAGCCACGAGGCGCTGCTGCTCGACTACGAGCGGTCGATGCTGCGGCTCGACAAGGCCGACGCGGCGAACCCGAAGCTGTACAACCTCTCGTCGCACTTCCTGTGGATCGGCGAGCGGACCCGCCAGCTGGACGGCGCGCACATCGCGTTCGCCGAGCTGCTGGCCAACCCGATCGGGTTGAAGATCGGCCCGACGACCACGCCCGAGCAGGCGCTGGAGTACGTCGAGCGGCTCGACCCGCGCTTCGAGCCGGGCCGCCTGACGCTCATCTCCCGCATGGGCAACGGCAAGGTCCGCGACGTCCTGCCGGCGATCGTCGAGAAGGTCGAAGCCTCCGGCCACAAGATCATCTGGCAGTGCGACCCGATGCACGGCAACACGCACGAGTCGTCCACCGGGTACAAGACCCGCCACTTCGACCGCATCGTCGACGAGGTCCAGGGCTTCTTCGAGGTCCACAACCAGCTGGGCACCTACCCGGGCGGCATCCACGTGGAGCTGACCGGCGAGGACGTCACGGAGTGCCTGGGCGGGGCCCAGGAGATCTCGGACATCGACCTGTCGGGCCGCTACGAGACCGCCTGCGACCCGCGCCTGAACACGCAGCAGTCGCTGGAGCTGGCCTTCCTGGTCGCGGAGATGCTGCGCGGCTAGCTAGGCCCCGGCGCCGCCGTCGACCGGGACGATCGCCCCGGTCACCATGGCCGCGCGGTCGCTGAGCAGCCACGCGGCCGCCTCGGCGACCTCGCGGGGTTCGGCCATGCGCCCGAGCGGGACCGACGCGGTGATCTGCTCGACGACCCCGGGTGAGGCCGCTTCCCACGCGTCGATCATGTCCGTGGCGGTGCCGCCGGGGGTGAGGCCGTTGACCCGGATGCCCTGCGGGCCCCAGGTCACGGCCGCGGTCTCGGTGAGGCTGTTCAGCGCCCGCTTCATGGCGCCGTAGGCGGGCAGGGCGGGGTTGGCGCGGCGGCTGCCGATGCTCGACGTGTTCACGATCGCCCCGCCGCCACTGCGGCGCATGAGCGCGGCCTCGGCGGTCATGGCGGTCCAGTGCGCGCGGAAGTTCACCGCGAACTGCTCGTCGATGTCCTCCTCAGCGGTCGTCTCGAGCGGACCGGGCCGCTGGATGGCCGCGCCGTTGTTGAACGCGCCGTCGAGGCGGCCGTGGAGCTGCTCCACGCGGTCGACGGCGGCCCGGATGCTCGCGGGATCGGCCAGGTCCAGCGCGACGGTGTCGGCGGTGCCGCCCGCCGCGCGGATCTCGCCGGCGACGCGGTCGAGGGCCTCGGTGCCGCGCGAGGCCAGCACGACGGCGGCGCCCTCCCGGGCGAAGAGGCGGGCCGCGGCCGCGCCGATGCCGCGGCTGGCTCCGGTGATGAGCACGACCTTGCCGGTGAGCAGGCCGATCGAAGGGGAATTCGTCATGGTTCCGACGGTGCCCCGGTCCGCGACGCGGAGGCAGGCACAAGCCGTACCAGGATCCGGCGCCGGTGCGTCCGCATACTGGAGACGTGGACAAGCAAGAGCTCGGGGCGTTCCTCCGCAGCCGGCGTGAGCGGCTGCGGCCGCAGGACGTCGGCCTGCCCGCCGGGCCGCGCCGGAGAACCCCTGGCCTGCGCCGCGAGGAGGTCGCGGTGCTCGCGCACATCTCCACCGAGTACTACGTCCGCCTCGAGCAGGGCCGGGCGCCGCGGCCGTCGGGCGAGGTCCTGGCCGGGATCGCCGGTGCGCTGCGGCTGACCGACGCCGAAACCGAGCACCTGCACGTCGTGGCGGGCACCGCGCCGATCCGGAACGCCGTGCACCGCCGGGACGTGCGGCCCAGCATCCTCGCGCTGCTGCGGCGGCTGCCGCAGACGGCCGCCATCGTCATCTCCGCCACGTTCGAGGTACTGGCCTGGAACGACCTCGCGGCGGCGCTCATGGAGGACTTCGCCGCCGTGCCGCCCGAGCGGCGCAACCTCGCCCGCAAGGCGTTCCTCGGGCCGGCTGAGCCGCCGTACGGGATCTCCGACGCCGCCGAGTTCCGGCTCACCGTCGTCATGGAGCTGCGCGCCACCCTGGCCCGCTACCCCGCCGACCCGGCGGTGCGTGGGCTCGTCGAGGAGCTGCGGGCGGGCAGTGCCGACTTCGCCCGGCTGTGGGAGCGCCACGACGTGCAGGCGACGCCGGTGCTCACCAAGACCTTCCGGCACCCGGAGGTGGGCGAGGTGACGGTCGACTGCGACTCGCTCGTCCTGCCCGACTCCGACCAGCACCTGGTGCTCTACACCGCACCGCCCGGCTCCCGCGGCGCCGAGGCGCTCGCGTTCCTGGAAGTGGTGGGCGTGGCCCCCTGAGTCAGGAGGCGTCGACCAGCCGGGCCGCGGACTTCAGGACCGCGTCCCGCAGGGAACCCACGTCCGGGACCGCCTCGCCGTTGACCTGCAGTCCGATGTGGACCGAGTCGCGGTAGGTCGCCACCGCGATGCCGACCGCGTGCCGCGGGGCCAGCGGGACGAACGGGTACATCTCCGCCAGCCGGGCGCCGCCGAGGGACAGGCGGGCCGGGGGCACCGGGACCGTCGTGATCACCAGGTCGAACAGCATCGGCGCGGCCAGGCCCGCGGTGCGCGTGCCCAGGCGGTGCAGCAGCGGCGGGACGCGGCCGGCCAGCAGCGGGAGCGCCCCCGCGCCGCGGCTCGGGCCCGCCGCCTTGTTGCGGGTCATCGCGCGGCGGACCACGCGCAGCCGCTCGACCGGGTCGTCCTCGCCGACCGGCAGGTCGCAGAGGTACCCCGACAGCTTGTTGCCGCCGAGCTGGTCGCCCGTCCGGCCGCGCACGCTCACCGGGATCAGCGCGCGCAGCGTGCGGCCGTCGGCGCGGTGGCCGCGGTTCACCAGCCATTCGCGCAGTGCGCCGGAAAGCACCGCGAGCACGACGTCGTTGGTCGTGCCGCCGTGGGCCTTGCGCACGCGGCGCAGCTCGCTCAGCGGCAGCCGGACGAACCCGAGCCGGCGCTCGGCCGACTGCGGCGCCGACACCGGCGACAGCGGCGGCCGCGCGGCCCGCACGAGCGACGAGGCGATCCCGGCCGTCTCGTTCGCCTGGCCCCAGACCGTGCCCAGCGCGTCCTTCACCGTGTCCAAAGTGGACCGCGGCGCCGGGATCGGCCGGGCCGGCGAAGAGATCCGCTCCGGCAGCTTGACGCCGTCGAGCAGGCCGGCCGCGACCGCGTACGCGCCGGCGCCGTCGGTGAGCGCGTGGTGGAGCTTCAGCAGCAGCGCGAACTTCCCGTCCGGCAGCCCGGTGACGAGGGTGAGGTGCCACAGCGGCCGGGACGTGTCGAGCGGCTCGGCGATCCACCGAGACGCGTACGCGGCCAAGGGGTCCGGTTCGTACAGTGAGCTGAGCTCCGCGTGGTGGATGTGGTCCGCGGCACGGAAGTCCGGGTCGTCGGCCCAGCTGGCCGAGCCGGGCGGGAACAGCTCCGCGCGGGCGCGCTGGCGCAGCTTCGGCAGTCGCGCGGCGCGCTCGGCCAGCACCGCGGTCAGCGCCGCGGGGTCCACCGGGCCGCGAGCGGTGAAGGTGACCACCGCGCCCATGTGCATCGGGGAGTTTTCGCTTTCCAGGCACAGAAAAGCGACGTCGAGTGCGCTGAGCGGCGAGCCTGCCATGGGCGACCTTTCCGGGTTCGCGGGTGTGCACGGCCACGTGCGTCGGAAGGTGAGGTGAACCCACAACACCAGCCCGACGTGACGGCCGGGTGGTCGAAGTGTTTCCACGACGCTAACTACCCACCCCGTTCATCCATTCGAGATACCCCGGCCGCCGGTGCCCGGGGTCACAGATCAAGAAAAACGTTCAGCTTTCCGGCGTAGGCGGGGTTTCTTCCGCCCGGACCACCGAAGTCCCCCATTCGGGGGTGAGCGCCACCTGCTTGCCGACGCGGCGCACGGGCAGCCCGTTCACCTGGCGCTTGCCGAGCCCCGGCCAGATCTCCGCGGCGTCCTTCGCCGCGGCCCGGATCGCGCCGCCGTCGAGCGTCGTGCGCGTCTCGGGGATCTCGCGGTCGGTCCACTGGACGACCAGCTTCAGCGGGCCGGCCGGCGGGAGCGGCCACAGGAACACTTCGTGCTCGACGGCGAAGCGCGTGCCGCCGACGGGGTGCGCCCGCAGGACCGGTTCCTCCGGTTCGGAAGCCGACGGCACCGAGACCGCCTCGGAGCTCGCCCGGCTGCCGTCGGCGTAGAGGACGCCGATGAGCAGCCCGTTGTAGTCAGGCTTGCGGCGGTGGTCGATCAGGCCCTCGGCGGGGTCGTCGACCAGGCTGTCCCGGGAGTAGACCGTGATGCGCAGCGTGAACGCCTGCGGCCACACCTCGACCGAGCGCAGCGCCACGATGGTGCGCTCGGACCGGCCCAGCGGCTGCGCCAGCGGCAGCACGGCCGGGACGATGTGCTCGCGCGGGGGATCGGTCCAGTGCCGGCCGTTGAACGCGTACAGCTCCTGTTCCGGGACGGGGAACAGGGGACGCTCGCGGGGACCGCCGGTGAAGAAGCTGCTCATCGGGCGGCCCGCGACACGCTGTCCGGCACCATGCGCCCACGGTAGGACAACGGCCCGGGAATTGCCGCCCCCGAACGGGCGTACGGCCCCTGCCTCCCGTGATCCGGGACACAAGGGCCGTACGCAGCGTGACGCGGTGGTCGCTCAGCTAGTCGGTCAGCTAGTCGGTCAGCTTGAGCTCGCCGTTCTTCCGCGCGGGCTCGTCCAGCTCCTTCTCGGGCGGCTTGCCCATGGCGTCCATCAGCTGACGGGCCAGGCCGAGACCGGTTCCGCCGAGCGAGAGCGCCTTGGCGAACATGTCGGACATACCGTCGGCGCCGTTGAGCACGACCATGTGGTCGACGTTGCCGAACGCGCTCGCGCCCGCTTCGACGATCTCCGGCCAGCGCTCGGCCAGCTGCTGCGCGACGACGGCTTCCTGGTTCTCCGCCAGCGCCGCCGCACGTGCCTTGATCGCGTCCGCTTCGGCCAGGCCCTTTGCCCGGGCCGACTCGGCTTCGGCAAGCCCCTTCGCCTTCGCGGCCTCCGCCTCGGCGAGACCGCGCGCCTTGGCCGCGGCCGCCTCGGCCTCACCGGTCGCCCGCGTCGCCCCGGCCGACGCCTCCGCGCGGGCCTTCATGGCCTGCGCTTCCGCCTCGGCCGCCGTCTTCACGCGGGTCGCGTCCGCCGCGGCGCGCAGCTCGGTCTCCTTCGCCTCGGCCTGGGCCTTGGCGATCGACGCGTCACGGGCCGCGTCGGCCGTCGTGCGCGTGTCGTACGCCTTCGCGTCGGCCGGCTTGCGTACCTGCGACTGCAGCCGCTGCTCGGCCAGCGCCGCTTCCAGCTCGGCCGCCCGCGTCTCCTGGACGACGACCTCCTGGCGCGCGGTCGCCTCGGCCAGCGGGCCGGACTGCGACGCCTTCGCCCGCGCCTGGTCGACCTCGGCCTGGTAGCCGGCCTGCTGGATCTGGCTCTCGCGGACCGCGGCGGCCTTCTTGGCCGCGGAGACCTGCTCGACCTCGGCGGCCTCCTGGTCGCTGCGCGCCTCGGCGATGCGGGCCGACGCGGCGATCGCGGCGGCGTGCGGCTTGCCGAGGTTGGTGATGTAGCCCGACTCGTCGTCGATCTCCTGGATCTGCAGCGAGTCGACGATCAGCCCCAGCTTGATCATCTCCGTGGCCGAGGACTGGCGGACCTCGCCGGTCAGCGCGTCCCGGTTGTGGATCATCTCCTCGATGGTCAGCCCGCCCACGATCGAGCGCAGGTGCCCGGAGAACAATTCGTGGATCGTGTCGTTCATGCCCTTCTGCTGGTCCAGGAACCGGCGGGCGGCGTTGGCGATCGACGCGAAGTCGTCGCCGACCTTGTAGATGACGACCGCCCGCACGGTGACCGGCAGCCCCTGCTTGGTGACGCAGGAGACCTGCAGGTTGACGCCGCGGGTGTCCAGCGACAGCCGGCGCGCGGTCTGGAAGCCGGGCAGGACGTTCACGCCGCGGCCGGTGATGATCTTGAAGCCCAGGCTGTCCGCGGTGTCCGCGCGGTCGACCCGGACCCCGAGCCCGGAGATGATCAGGGCTTCGTTCGGCTCGGCGACCTTGTACAGCAGCCGCAGGATCCCGAAGATCACGAACAGCACGACGACGAGTCCACCGGCGGAAAGCAGCAGGATTTCCACGAGACTCATGGCACCGACCCCCTCGCTCTTTTCTGTTGTGGGTGCGTTGGTGCCTCTACGACGCCGTCAGCGGCCCAGCGGTTGCCACCGCTCGACATAAACCGTGCGCGGGGGTTCGAAGTCCACGACGAGCACCTGGGTGCCGGAGGAGAAGGTCGCGTCCGGGTCGGCCGGGTAGGCGTAGAACGCCTCCGTGCCGCCCCGGACGTTCAGCAGGACTTCGCCGATGAGGCCGGGGCCGATCGTGCCGGTGACGCGGCCTCGGCTGCCGATCATCCCCCGAAGCCCTTCAGCTTGACCTTCGAGCCCTTCTGCACGAACGTGCCCGGCTGCGGGTCCTGCTGGAAGACGAAGTCGAACCCGCCGCCGCCTCCGCCGCGGCCGCCGCCCTTGCCGTCGCGGTCGGCCTTCAGCCCGGCCTGCTCGAGGATCTTCTGGGCGTCGTCGAACGAGCGGAACCGGACGTCCGGCACCTGGACGGCGTTGTTGACGAACACGCCGATCCGCTTGTCCCTGGCCTGGGAGTTCGCCGGCGGGTCGGTCCGGGTGACGGCGCCGCCCGGGACCTCCTGCTTGAACTCCTCACCCGCCTGGAACGGCTCGAACCCGGCCTGCTGCAGCAGCTGGAACGCCTCGTCCTTGCTCCGCCCGGTGACGTCCGGGACCGGCGGCAGCGGGAGCGGGCCCTTCGACACGATGATCGTGACCTGGCCGCCGATGTTCAGCTGGCTGCCCGACGACGGCTCGGTGCGGATCACCGCGCCCTGCGGGACCTCGGCGTCGTAGTCGTCGGTGCCGCGCGTCGGGGTCAGCTGCGCGGTCTTGATCGCCTGCTCCGCGTCGGGCAGCGCGGTGCCGGGCCGGATGTCCGGCACGACCGGGCGGCCCTTCGACAGCACGACCGAGACCGTCGAGTTCGGCGCCAGCGTCGTGCCCTCGGCGGGCTCGGCGCGCAGCACGGTGTTCGACGGGACCGTGTTGTCGTACTCCTGGCTGAACTTCGGGGTCAGCTTCACCGCGCGCAGCGCGTCACCCGCCGCGGCCTGGTTCAGCCCCGCGAGGTGCGGCACGGTCGAGGTCTTCTCGCCGCCGGTGTCGGTGAGCATGAAGACGAACGCCGTGATCAGCCCGCCGAACAGCAGCACCGCGCCGGCGATGATGGCGATCCGCTTCCGGTTGTCCGCCGGCTTCTCCGGCTCCGGCTCGCTCCGGCGCCGCCCGGCGGGCGGCCGCACGGGCGGGATCTGCTGGGTGAAGCCCGGGGGCGGGGTGCCGGGGTGGCTCAGCGCCCGCGTCGCGTTCGGGCGGTGCACCGGCATCGTCTTCTCGCTGTCCGGCGCCACCTGCGGGATCCGCGGCAGCGTGCGCTCGGTGTCGGCGAGGCCGCCCTGGCCGTGCGACACCGGAACCGGGACGGTCACCGGTAGCAGGCCCAGCTGCGCGCGCACCGCGGTCAGCTCGGTCAGGAACTCCCCGGCGTCGGCGGGACGCAGCCCGGGGTCCCGCCGGGTCGCGCGGGTGATCAGCTCGTCGAGCTCCGGCGGCAGGTCCGGGCGCAGCGCGCTCGGCCGCGGGACGTCGTCGTTCACGTGCCGGTAGGCCACCGAGATCGCGGTGTCGCCGGTGTAGGGCACCTGCCCGGTCAGCATTTCGTAGAGCAGGATGCCGGCCGAGTAGACGTCGCCGCGCGCGGTCGCCGCGCCGGTCTCGACCTGCTCCGGCGACAGGTAGGCGACCGTGCCGAGGATGACGCTCGAGCTGGTCGTGCCCGCGCTCGCCACGGCCCGCACCAGGCCGAAGTCGGCGACCTTCACCGCGCCGCCGGTGTGCGGCCCGGTCCGGCCGATCAGCACGTTCTCCGGCTTGACGTCCCGGTGCACCAGCCCGGACCGGTGCGCGGCGGCCAGCGCCGAAAGCACCGGCTCGGCCACGCTCAGCGCCAGCGCGACGTCCAGCGGGCCCTTCTCGTCCAGCAGGTCCCGCAGGGTTCCGCCGTCCACCAGCTCCATCACCAGGAAGGCGAGGCCCGACTCGGCGCCCTGGGGCAGGTCGAAGCCCTGGTCGTGCACCGCCACCACGTGCGGGTGGTGCAGCTGCGCCGCCGACTGCGCCTCCCGGACGAAGCGGTCCACGAACGACCGGTCGTCGGCGAACCGCGGGTCCATGATCTTGATCGCGACCGGACGGTCCAGCCGGGTGTCCGTCCCCCGGTAGACGGAAGACATCCCCCCGTGCGCGAGCAGCCGGTCCACCCGGTAGCGCCGCTCGAGGAGCGTGCCGACCAGGCTGGGGTGGGTGCGAGTCACGAGTATGGATCGTACGGAACCGCACACGGTTCGTGGAGGAGACCTGGCGGGTCACCCGCGCGTACTAGCGGGAGTGGGTGCGGAATGTGGCAGAGTGTCACGCGTGAGTGGGATTCCTGTCGCCGACGACGTCCTCGACACCGCCATCGCGGTTCTCCCGCTGGCGGAGGTGGCGAACGTCCTCGGGACCTCCGCCAACAAGGTCCGCCAGATGCTGCGCGACGGGCAGCTGATCGCCTTCAAGCGCGGCGGTGACCTGTGCGTTCCCGGCGACTTCTTCGTCAAGGACGGGATCGTCAAGGGCCTGGCCGGCACGATCACGGTGCTCGCCGACTCCGGGTTCTCGCGGACCGAGATGCTGCGCTGGCTCTTCGAGACCGACGAGAGCCTGCCGGGCAACACGCCGATCAACGCCCTGCGCACCAGCCACGGCACCGAGGTGAAGCGGCGCGCGCAGGCGATGGCGTTCTGACCTGTGTGAACAGGCCGCCGCGGCGCCCAGCTGGACGGCCGCGGCGGTGAGCAGGCACGCCGGGAGCGACCACGCCGCGAGGGGGCCGGCCAGGGCCGCTCCCGCCGCCAGGCCGGTGATCTTCACGCTCGCCGCCGTCGTGAGCACCTGAGCCCGTACGTGCTCCGGGGCTTCCCGGTGGCGGATCGCGAACAAGGCCGTGAGCTGCGGTCCTTCGGCGATCCCGGCGATCGCGGCGGCTGCCGCCAGCGAGACGGTGTCCGTGCCGACAGCCGCCAGCGCGGCGCTCGCGGCCAGGACCAGCGTGCTCAGCCGGACGGTCCGGTCCGGCGACCAGGGCAGCGGCTTTCGTGTGAAGACCGCGTTGGCCAGGAGGGACGTGACCGCGAGGACGGTCAGCAGGAGGGCGCCGTCCTCTGGGCCGCGTAGGTGAGCCGCGCCCAGGAGCGGGTAACAGACGGTGATCATGCCGATGCCGGCGCAGGAGATCGTCGACGCCGTGGTCGCCCGTCTCAGCGGGGCGTTGCGCACGAGGACCGTGAAGCCGTCCCGGAGGCGGGTCTTCTTCTGGGGGCGTTTCGTGGGGAGGTGCCAGGCGATCGGCGTGGCCGCCGCGACCAGGACCACCGCCAGTCCGAGGCCGCTCGTGCCGCCGAGGAGTCCGGCGAGGCCGGGCCCGGCCAGCGCGGCGGCGGTGAAGGTCAGGGCGTCGAGGCGGCTGGCTTTGGGGAGTTCTTGCTTGGCGACGGCGGGCAGCTGGGCCGTCCAGCCGCCGGCGATGGCCGGGTTGAGCAGGCCGGTCACGACCGCGATGGCGACCACGCTGACCAGCGGCAGGTGCCCGAACGCCGTGGCGATGACCGCGAGGCCGCCGGCGTACCCGGCGAGGGCGGTGGCGAGCAGCCGCCCGGGCGCCGGACTGCGGTCCAGGAGGGCGCCGAAGACAGGGCCGCCCACGGCGGCGGCCGCGGTCAGCCCGGCGAGCAGCGCCGAGCCGGCGTGCGCGCCGTGCTGGAGGCCGAGCAGGAGCAGGGCGGGGCCGGACAGCTCGTCCCCGGTCCGCGCGAGCGTCGCCCCGGTCAGGTAACGCCTTATCATCAGCAAGACGTTACAGTGGGGCATGGCCTTTCCGCACCGGGATTCCGTGCAGCGCGCGGTCGACCTGCTGGGCGTGCTGCTGGTTTCGGACCCTTCGCCGCCGGCTGTCGCGCAGGTTTTGCGGTCCCACGGCGAACCGGACGTCCGGCTGTCGGCCGCGGACGTCTCGGAGCTGCAGAGGGCTGCGTTTGAACTGCGCGAGGTGTTCGCGGCGCCGGACGTGGTTTCGGCGGCCTCGGTGCTCAACGCGTTGTTCGCGGCGTACGCGCGTCCACCGCGCTTGACGGACCACGAAGAGGGCTACGGCTGGCACTTGCACGTGGACGCGGCGGACGACGGGCCGTGGGGAGCGTGGCTGGTGACGTCGTCGGCGCTGGGGCTGGCTTCGCTGCTGGCAGAGCGCCAGGACGTGCCGGGAGGGTTGTGCGCGTCGGTGTCGTGCGGGAAGCCGTTCGCCCACACGGGCGGAGGAAGCCCGCGGAGGTTCTGCTCAACCCGGTGCGCGACGCGGGAGCGAGTCGCCGCGCACCGGGCGCGAGCGTGATCAGCTGTTGGTCTTGTCTCGCCAGGCGATCCACTTCCCGAGCGCGCCGAGGTCGTAGTCCGGGCCGCCGACCCCGACCGTGAACGTCGTGACGCCCAGGTTCAGCAGCTTCGGGCCCAGCTCGTCCGGCTCGCCCTGGACGCCGCACGAGCGCTCGATCTCGGCCGGGTCGCGGCCGACGTCCACGCAGTGCTGGTCGAGGATCTTCACCTTGCGCTCGACGACCTCCGGGTCGCCGAAGCCGTGCCAGATGTCGGCGTGCTTGGCCACCAGCTTGAGGGTCTTCTTCTCGCCGCCGCCGCCGATGAGGACCGGGATCTTGCGCGTCGGCGGCGGGTTCAGCTTGCCGAAGCGCGACTCGATGCGGGGGAGCGACTCCGCCAGGTCGTCGAGACGCCCGCCCGCGGTGCCGAACTCGTAGCCGTACTCGTCGTAGTCCTTCTCGAACCAGCCCGAGCCGATGCCGAGGATGAGCCGGCCGCCGGAGATGTGGTCCACCGTGCGCGCCATGTCGGCCAGCAGTTCGGGGTTGCGGTAGCTGTTGCAGGTCACCAGGGCGCCGATCTCCACCCGGGACGTCGACTCCGCCCACGCGCCGAGCATGGTCCAGCACTCGAAGTGCTTGCCCTCGGGATCGCCGTACAGCGGGTAGAAGTGGTCCCAGTTGAAGACGATGTCGGCCCCGAGGTCCTCGGCGGCCGACGCGGTGCGCCGGATGCTGTCGTAGTCGGCGTGCTGCGGCTGGAGCTGCAGGCCGATCCGGATGCGTCGTTCGGTCATGATCGCAGCCTACGACCGCTCCGGAACCTCTCGCGCGCCAGCGCGGAGCCCGCCACCGCCAGCCGGCGCGACTTCGGGACCACCGCGCGCCGCGTGAGGATGTCGTAGTCCAGCGCCACGATCTCGTCCAAGATCCCCTCGTACAACGTCAACGCCGTCTGCACACAGGGCCGTGATTCCGGGCGCAGCTGCGCGACCCCCGCTTCGGCCCGCCGGTACACCGCCCGCGTCCGCGCGACGAAGTACGCCAGCGCCGCCCGGATCCGCGGGTCCGGCCGCCTCTCCTCCAGCAACGCGCGCGTGACACCGAACGCCGCCAATTCCGACGACGGCAGGTAAAGCCGGCCGCGGGCGAGGTCCTCGCCGACGTCGCGCAGGAAGTTCGTCAGCTGGAACGCCTCACCCAGCGCGATGGCCCCCGGCTCGGCGTCGGCCAGCGGGCCGACCGTGCCGAACACCGGCAGCATCTGCAGCCCGATCACCGCGGCCGAGCCGTACATGTACTCGCCCAGCTCGGCGAACGTCCGGTACTCGACCGGCGAAAGGTCCATCCGCATCGACTTCAGGAACGCGTCGAACAGGTCCCGCGCGATGCCGTAGCGCCGCACGGTGTCGGCCAGCGCCACGAGCACCGGGTCGTCCGGGGTGCCGCCGTCGTAGACGACGTCGACCAGGTCGCCGACACGATCGAGGGACGCCGCCGGATCGCTGCCCGGCTCCGGGTTGTCGACCAGTTCGTCGGCCATCCGCGCGAAGCCGTACAGCGTGTGCGCGGCCGGCCGGGCCCGCGCCGGCAGCAACCGGGTGGCCAGGAAGAACGTGCGCCCGTGGTGGGCGTTGATGCGGCGGCACTCCGTGTACGCGGCCCGCAGGTCCGGCGAGAGGATGCCCGCGGCGTCGAGTTCGTTCACCGGCCGGTGATCCTTTCCGCTGCCAGTCGTCCGGAGATGAGCACGGGCGGGATGCCGACGCCGGGCGTGGTACCGCAGCCGGCCAGCACGACGTTGCCCGCCGCGCGCACCAGGTTCGCCGGCCGGAACGGGCCGGTCTGCGCGAACGTGTGCGCCAGCGAGAACGGCGTCCCGGCGGCGAGCCCACGCGCTGCCCAGTCGGCCGGGGTGATCGTCTCGTCGACGGTGAACTCGTCGCCGAACCCGGTCAGCCCGCGCGCTTCGAGCGTGCGGAGGAGCTCTTCGCGGTACGGCCCGCGGACGCGGTCCCAGTCGATCGGCCCGCGCCGCAGGTTCGGCGCGGGCGCGAGCACCGAGACGATCTCGCCGCCGCGGCCGGCCAGCCCCGGATCGGTCGCCGTCGGCCGCGTCACCAGCAGCGACGGGTCGCTCATCAGCTTCCCCTCGCGGATGATCTCCGCGAACGTCCGCTCCCAGGCGTCGCCGAAGAAGATCGTGTGGTGCCCGAGGTCCCACTTCGCGCTCGTCCGCCCGTGCAGGACGACGGCGGACGGCGAGTAGCGCAGCGGCACCGGCCGCCGCGGCCGCGCGCCGATGAGCCGGTACGCGGCGGTCAGCTCGGTGGCGAGGACGACGGCGTCGCACGCGATCCGCTCGCCCGAGCGCGTCCGGACCGCGCGCACCCGCGCGTTCACCCGTTCGAGCCAGGCGGCTTCGGTGCTGAACCGGACGTCGGCGCCCGCTCGCGCGGCGGCGCCGGTCATCGCCCGGCCGATCTCGCCCATCCCGCCTTCGGGGTAGTAGACGCCGCCGACGGTGTCCATGTAGGCGATGACGCCGTACGCGCCGATCGCGCTCGCCGGATCGAGACCGGCGTAGAGCGCCTGGAACGTGAAGAGCCGCCGGACGCGCTCGTCGAGCAGGTAGCGGCCGACGCGCGGGCCGAGCCGCCCGAACCCGCCCAGCGCGGCGAGCTTCGCCAGCTCGGGACGGGCGAGGTCGAACGGCGAGTCGAAGTTCGCCGCGAGGAAGCGGTCCTTCTGCACGGCGTACAGCTCGGTGAGCCAGCGCCGCAGCGCCCGGTAGCCGGCCGCCTCGCGGGCGCCGGCGAAGGCGCGGATCTCGGCCTCCATGGCGTCGCCGTCGGTGTGCAACGCGAGAGAGCGGCCGTCGGCGAACCGCGCCCGGTACGCCGGGTCCAGCCTGGTCAGGCGCAGGTTCTTGGCCAGCGGCTCGCCGACCGCGGCGAACGCCTCTTCGAGGAGCTCCGGCATGGTCAGCACGCTCGCGCCGGTGTCCACGGCGTTGCCGTCGAAGTTCTCCTGCCCGGCGCGGCCGCCCGGGGTGGCGGCCTGTTCGAGCAGCGTGACGCGCCGTCCGGCGCCGAGCAGGTGCAGGGTCGCCGAAAGCCCGGCCAGCCCGGCCCCGATGACGACGACGTGGTCGGCCGGACCGTCGATCGTCCGCACGTCAGTACGTCCGCTGGGTGGCCTTGACGACCAGCCCGGTCAGCGCCTCGGGCGCGGGCTCGGCCAGGTGCGCGCGGTCCAGCGCGGCCATCGCCGCCGTCGTCAGCTCGTCGATCCGGCGCTCGACGGCGTCGACCGCGCCGACCTGCCGCAACGCCATCCGGACGGTCTCCACGCCCTCGTCGGAGAGGTCCGCGTCGCCGATCGCGTCGGCGATGACCGTGGCTGCGGCCGTCTCGCCCTTCTCCGCTGCGAGCTGCAGGCCGAGCGCGACGAGCAGCGTGCGCTTGCCCTCGCGCAGGTCGTCGCCGGCGGGTTTGCCGGTGACCGACGGGTCGCCGAACACGCCGAGCAGGTCGTCACGCAGCTGGAAGGCGACGCCGACCTCGCCGCCGAACTCCAGCAGCGTGCCGATCAGTTCGGGGGAGGCGCCGCCGAGCGCCGCGCCCAGGTGCAGGGGCCGCTGCACGGTGTAGGCGGCGGTCTTCAGCCGGTCGATCTTCAGCGCGGCCTCGACGGAGGCGTCGCCGGTGGCCTGCGTGCGGACGTCGAGGTACTGCCCGGCGAGGACCTCGGTGCGCATCGCGCGCCAAGCCGGGCGCGCCGCGGCGAGCGTCTCAGCCGGCAGCGGCGCGTCGGCGAACATGTCGTCCGCCCAGGCCAGCGCCAGGTCGCCGACGAGCACCGCGGTGGCCAGGCCGAACGTCGCGGGGGAGCCGAGCCAGCCGCGGTCGGCGTGCAGCTTCGCGCCCGCGATGTGCACGGTCGGGAAGCCGCGGCGGGAGTCGGAGGAGTCGATGAGGTCGTCGTGGATCAGCGCGCACGCCTGGATCAGCTCGAGGCTGGCCACCGCCTGCAGCACGCCCTCGGCGTCCGGGCCCGCCGGGTCGCCGCCCGCGCCGCGCCAGCCCCACCAGGCGAACGTCGGGCGCAGCCGCTTGCCGCCGTTCAGCACGAACCCGCGCAGCGCGTCGATCCCGGCGGCCACGGTCGGTTCGGTGTCCAGGATCGCGGTGCCCGCCCGCTCGAGGAACCCGGCCAGCGCGCGCTCGACGTGGGCGGGCAGGTCGGCGTCGGAGACGGGCGCGTTCATCCCGCCATCCTCGCGGAACCGGCGGGGCCGCGGGCCGCCGGGGCACCTGGATGTGGCGAATCAGACTCCGGCCGTGGCCGGTGCCCAGAACGGCCCGGTGAGGCCCGCTTCGGCGAAGTAGGCGACCGCGCTGTCCGGCTCGCGCCGCCGGTAGCCGCGCTCGAGCCGGCCCGCGTACCAGCCGCGGGCGAGCCGCCAGAGCGTGACGAGGTCCATCACGTATCCCTTGGCCTGCCCGGTCGCCGCGAGCCACGCGTCCACACAGGACTCGCAGCAGAACAGCCGCTGGTTGCCGCAGGTGTGCAGCACGTCGTCCCACATCCGCGCGGCGGGCACGAGGAAGTGCGCCACCTGCGCGCCCTCCGGCGGTTTCGCCCGGTCCACGACCAGGGCGTGCGGCTGGGTGCAGCCGGGGCAGCGGGTCGCGACGAGCACCTCGGGCTCGTCGTCGACCAGGTGCGGGATGGCGAACGAGTCCCAGGCGCAGCCGCCCCACCAGAGCGTGTGCGAGCCCATCACGGAGAAGCCGAGGGACTTCGCGGCGAAGGGGTGGGCCAGCACGACGTGCTCGCACTCGTCGAGCACCAGGTGGTGGGCGTCGGCGAGCCGGTGCAGCGCCTGCTTGGCCACGGCGAGGGATCCGCCCGCCGCGTCGGCCAGCTCCGGCCCGCTCGGCGCGCGGCCGCGGTCGGCGAAGGCGTGGTACACGGCGAGGCGCACGTCCTCGTCCCAGCTGGCGTCGTCATCCCTCATCGCTCACTCCTGTATCGAGTCTAGAGCCGGGCCCCTTAACATTCGAGGCATGACGTCGGTGATCGAGCGGTTGCGAGGAGACGGGCCGAAGTTCTCCATCGAGTTCTTCCCACCCCGGGACGCGGCGGACGAGGGCGTCCTGTGGAAGGCGATCCGGGAGCTCGAGCCGTACGACCCGGCCTACATGTCGATCACCTACGGCGCCGGCGGCTCCAGCCGCGACGGCACGATCCGCAGCATCGCCCGCGTCGCGACCGAGACGACGCTGGTGCCGATGGCGCACCTGACCGCGGTCAACCACTCCGTCGCCGAGCTGCGGAACGTGATCGGCTGGTACGCCTCGGTCGGCGTGCGCAACGTCCTCGCGCTGCGCGGCGACCCGCCGGGCGACGTCTACGGCGACTGGATCCCGCACCCGGAGGGGCTGACCTACGCCGAAGAGCTGGTCCAGCTGGTCCGCGAGCTGGGCGACTTCTGCGTCGGCGTGTCGGCCTACACCTACGGACACCCGCGCTCGCCCGACCTCGAAACGGACACGAAGTACCTGGTCCGCAAGCTGCGGGCGGGCGCGGACTTCGCGATCGCGCAGCTGTTCCACGGCGCCGAGGACTTCTTGCGGCTGCGCGACCGGGTCGCCGCGACCGGCTGTGACGTGCCGGTGCTGCCCGGCGTGATGCCGCTGACGACGTGGCGGACGCTGCAGACGACGATCAAGCTGTCCGGCGCGCCGGCGCCCCGGAAGCTCCTGGACCGGCTCGAACCGCTGGCCGAGGACCCCAAGGCGTTCCGCGCGGCGGGCATCGACGTGACCACGGAACTGTGCGAGAAGCTGATCGCCGAAGGCGTGCCGAACCTGCACTTCTACACGTTCAACCGGTCGAAGGCGACGCGCGAGGTGATCGCGCGGCTGGGGCTCGTCCCGGCCCGTGCTTAAGTACGTACCACCGGGTCCCGGTGGCCCGGTAGCGTGCGGCGCATGGCTTCTACTGCTTCCGACGGCGTGCACGGCATCTGTGACCGCTACGTCGACGACTACTCGGCCGTGGACCCGGTCGCCGCGACCGCCTACGGCGTCAAGGGTCACGACGACCGGCTGACCGACTACTCGGCGGACGGGTTCGCCGAGCGCGCCGGGCTGGCCGCGCGGGCGCACGCCGCCGTCACCGCCGCCGAGCCGCGCGACGCCGCCGAGCGCGCCGCCAAGGCCGTGTTCACCGAGCGCGTCGGGCTGGAGCTGGAGATCCACGAGGCCGGCCTCGACGTGGCGAGCCTGAACGTCATCTCCAGCCCCGTTCAAGAGCTGCGGATGGCGTTCGACCTGATGCCGCTGGAGACCGAGCACGACTGGTCGGTCGTCTCGGCCCGCCTCGGCGAGGTCCCGCGGGCGCTGGCGAACGTCCGCAACGGCCTGCTCACGGCGGCCGACGCGGGGCACGTCGCGGCGCTGCGCCAGGTCGCCAAGGTCGCGGAGCAGTGCGAGACGTGGGCGGGGCTGAAGGAGGAGACGGGCTACTTCACCCAGCTGGTCAGCGGCGCGCCTTCCCCGGCGCTGGCGGCGGACCTCACGCACGGCGCGCGGGCGGCTGACGAGGCGTTCGCGGAGTTCGCCGGGTTCCTGCGCGCCGAGCTGGCCCCGAAGGCCCCGGTGAAGGACGCGGTCGGCGAGGACGTCTACCGCCTGTGGTCGCGCTACTTCGTCGGCGCGGCGCTGGACCTGCGCGAGGCGTACGAGTGGGGCTGGGCGGAGTTCGCGCGCATCGAGTCCGAGATGCGCGCGGTCGCGAACCGCATCAAGCCGGGCGCGTCGCTGGCGGAGGCCGCGGCGGCCCTGGACGCCGACCCGCGTTACCGCGTCCGCGGCCGCGCCGAGTTCGAGGCGTGGATGCAGCACCTGTCGGACGAGGCACTGAAGTCGTTGCGCGGCAAGCACTTCGACATCTCCGACCGCGTGATGGCGCTGGAGTGCAAGATCGCCCCACCGGGCGGCGGCGTCGGCGCGTACTACACAGGGCCGAGCGAGGACTTCGACCGCCCGGGCCGCATGTGGTGGTCCCTCCCGGCCGGCCGCGACGAGTTCTCGACGTGGCGCGAAACGAGCACGGTGTACCACGAGGGAGCGCCGGGCCACCACCTCCAGATCGCGACGGCGGTGGACCAGTCCGAGCGGCTGAACAAGTACCAGCGCCTGATGGCGTTCACGTCGGGCCACGCGGAGGGCTGGGCGCTGTACGCGGAGCGCTTGATGGAGGAACTGGGCTACCTGGCGGACGACGGAGATTTGCTGGGGATGCTGTCGGAGCAACTGTTCCGCGCGGCGCGGGTCGTGGTGGACCTGGGCATGCACCTGGAGCTGGTGATCCCGTCGGGCACGGGGTTCCACGAGGGTTCGCGGTGGACGCCGGAGCTGGGTCTGGAGTTCATGCTGACGCGAACGATCACGGACCAGGCCCATGTCCGGGACGAGATCGACCGGTATCTGGGCTGGCCCGGGCAGGCGCCGGCGTACAAGATCGGCGAGCGGCTGTGGCTGGCTGCGCGGGCCGAGGCGCAGGGCCGGGCGGGTGCCGGGTTCGACATCAAGCGGTTCCACACTCAGGCTTTGCAGATGGGCGGGATGGGGCTGGACACGCTGCGGGAGCAGCTGGCCCAGCTGGACTGAGGTGTGCGGGGCCGTCCGACAACGGGCGGCCCCCGCCCTTCCCTGGGGGGCGTCCCACGTCCAGTTTATCGGCCCGGCCCGACAAAACCGCCCGGAAAGCCAGCTCACGGCTCGACTGTCCACAACCGCGCCGCCCTGTGGAAAACCCGTCGCGCTGCGCCGGACCCGCCGCTAGATTCCCCTTTCGTGCGCCGAATTCTCTTCGTCACCCCACCGCCCCGCGTCTGAGCGGGGTGGTTCTCCGCCGCGTGGCCTCCAGCGCCCGCGGCTGATCTGTCGTGCACAAACCGCCCCGCGTCGAACTCCCTTTTCCTTCGACGCAGGAGCATTCCCATGTCCGTTGACATGCCCACGCGCGCCCGTTCGTCGGCTGCGCTCGTTCTCGCCGGGGTCCTCTGGGGCACCGGTGGCCTCGCCGGCTCGCTGCTCGCCCAGCGCGCCGGCCTCCATCCGCTCGCCGTCGCCGCCTACCGGCTGCTCGTCGGCGGCGGGGTCGCCACCCTGGCGGTTCTCCTCAAAGGCGGCACCTTCCCGCGCACGGCCGAAGCCGGCAAACGGCTCCTCGCCGTCGGCGGGCTGTTCGCGCTCTTCCAAGCCAGCTACTTCGCCGCCGTCGCGCTCAGCTCGGTCAGCGTCGCCACGATGACCACCATCGGCGCGGCCCCGGTCTTCGTCACCCTCGCCGCGGTGCGGAAACCCGGCCGCTGGACGCTCGTCTCGGTCGCCGGCACCCTCGCCGGGCTCGTCCTGCTCCGCTGGTCGCCGGAGGAACCCGCCCACCTCCTCGGCGGCCTCGGCTTCGCGCTGCTCGCGGCCGCGGGCTTCGCGACGCTGACGCTGCTCACGGCGAAACCGGTCATGGACCCGCTGGCCACGACCGCGTTCGGCTGCCTGATCGGCGGCCTCCTGCTCGCCCCCGTGGCTGGCTGGACCGGCATGGCACTGCCGCTGCACGCCGACGTCCTCGCGATCGTCTGCTACCTCGGCGCCGTGCCGACGGCGCTCGCCTATGCCGCTTACCTGCGCGGCCTCGCGACAGCGCACCCCGTCCTCGGCGCGCTGTCGGCCGTGCTCGAGCCGTTGACCGCGACGATCCTGGCCGCTCTGCTGTTCGGCGAACGGCTGGGCCTCACGGCCTGGTGCGGCGCCGCCATACTGGTCGTGGCGCTGGCGATCGGCTACTGGCGGCCCGAACGACGCTGAGGTTCAGCGCGCGTCGAGGGGCAGCGTCCGCCCGAGGATCGCGAACGGCCGCGGGTCGCCGGCGAAGTGGTAGTCGCGCAGGACGTCGACGAACCCGGTGCGGCGGTAGAGCTTCCACGCCCGGCTGGTGCCCTCGGGCGTCGACAGCAGGACGTTCGCGCTCGGCACGCCGTCGAGCAGGCCGCGCAGCAGGTCCTCGCCGATCTGGTGGCCCTGGTTCTCCGGCTTGACGTGGATCTCGGTCAGCTCGAAGTAGTCCGACAGCCAGCGCTCGGCCTCCTCGGGTCCGAACCGGCGGCTCAGGCCGTGACGGACCTGCTCGTGCCACCACTGGCCGGCCCGGCCGCGGTAGCCGTAGGCGAGCCCGAGCAGGACGTCGTCGGCGTCGAGGGCGGCCATGCAGCGCCAGCCCTCACGCAGCGCGTGGGTGAGCCACATCGGCGCGCGCTGCTCGGCGGTGCCCGTCGGGTACCGCATCGCCCGGACGTAGATGTCCAGGGCTTCGGGCAGGCGCGCGCGGAACTCGTCCGTCGAGAGCTGGACGTAGCGGGAGCAGCCGGCGGGCATCGCGGTCACGGCTGCCCATCTTCCTCCGCGCCGTCGAGCGCGCCCGGGGTGCCCCCGGTCAAGGCCACCAGCTCGGCGAAGGTGGTCGGGTAGACGGTCTTCGGGTGCCCGGCGGCGGCCCACACGACGTCGTGGGCGCGCAGCGCGGTGTCGACGAGCGTCGGCAGCTCGGTGGGGTGCCCGGTGGGCGCGACGCCACCGATCGGCTGCCCGGTGTGCGCCCGCACGAAATCGGCGTCGGCCTTGCCGATTTCGCCGCCGGCCAGGCGCTCGAGGGTGGCCGGATCCGCCCGGTGGGCGCCGGAGGTCAGCGCGAGGAGCGCTTTTTTGTCGGACCCCAGGCGGAAGATGAGGCTGTTGGCGATGGCACCCACGGGCACGCCGAGTGCGTCGGCCGCTTGGGCGGCGGTCCGGACTTCGGCGGGCAGCACGCGGATGCCCTCGGCGGCCGCGTGCTGCCCGGCTTCGGCGAGCGCGGCCGCCACCTTGGCGACGGCGGGGTGGTCCAGCGAACTCATGAGCCTATGAGATCACGCCGCCGACCTGCTGTCCCGCGGGAATCCACCCCTGGGGTTGAGCGGACGCCGGGTGGAGGGTTACTCTGGATTTTGTTCGAACAGACGTTCGACATCGGTGAGCGCGCACCGGTCAGGTGCCCGGCTCCGGGGCGGGGGAAGCGTCTCGGCGCCGGGCACATGATCGGGCTCATCCAGCGCAGGAGGAGGGTCGTCATGTCCGTCAAGGTCGTGTCCCCCACGGAGTCCGGGCAGCCGCAGCTGCCCATGTCGCTGCGCCCGCACACCGGGCGGTCCCCGCTGCGCCCGTCGGTGTCGTCGGCCCCGCCGGTCCCGGGTTGCGTGGAGCCCCGCAAGCCCCGGCGCCGCCCGGTGGACGCCGGCCAGCCTGAGTTGCCGATGACCCCGGGTCCGGCTGCCGAACCTGAGCTGCCGAAGCCGCCTGCCGCTGGTGCGGTGTCCCGGCCGCAGTTGCCCGCTGTGGCGGGTTCGGTGCCTGAGCGGCCTCGGCCGAGCGGATCGCGCCCGCCGGTTGCCGACGCTGCGGTGCAGCGGCCGGTTGCCGAGCCTGAGCTGCCCATGGCCCTGCCCATGGCCCTGCGCCCGGCCGCCGCCGGTGCGGAACCCCGGCCGCACCTGCCCGCGGTAGCGGGTTCGGTGCCCGAGCGGCCTCAGCCGACCGAATCGCGCCCGCCGGTCGCCGAGCCTGAGCTGCCCATGGCCCTGCGCCCGGCCGCCGCCGGTGCGGAAGCCCGGCCCGCCGCCGAGCCTGAACTGCCCATGTCCTTTCGCCCGCCCACCGCCGGTGCGGAGTCCCGGCCGCAGGTGCCCGCTGCGGCGGGTTCGGTGCCTGAGCGGCCTCGGCCGAGCGGATCGCGCCCGCCGGTTGCCGACGCCGCGGAGCAGAGGCCGGTCGCCGAGCCTGCGTTGCCGATGTCTCTTCGTCCGCCCGCCGGTGCGGAGTCCCGGGCCGCCGCCGAGCCTGAACTGCCCATGTCCCTTCGCCCGCCCGCTCCGCCCGTGGCCGCCGGCCTGCTTGCCCAAGCTCGGCGCGGGCTCGCCGAGGCCGAGCGGGAGACCGATCCCGTCGAACGGTTCATCGGCGCCTACCTCGCCGCCCTGCGCGGGGCCGCCGCCGTGCTTGCCGCTCGGGGTCGTCCGCACCGGGGGCGCGCCCGGCCGGCCAGCTCCTGGGTGCTGCTCGACTCCGTCGCCCCCGAACTGCGCGAATGGTCCGCCTTCTTCGCCGGCAACTCCGCCGCGCGCGCCGCCGCGCAGGCCGGGATCACCGGGAAGGTCACCGCCGAGTCGGCCGCGGAGCTGGTGCGCGCCGCCACGTCGTTCCTCGAGCTCGTCCGCCGGCTGGTGCACGGCCTCCCGATCACCGGGGAAGCCCATGTCGCGTGAGCACGGCCCGGTCGACCAGGGGCGGCTGCTCACGGCGTTGGGGATCGAAGGCCGTGTGCTGGCCGAAGCCGTCCAGGCAGCGCCGCTCGAGGCGCCGGTGCCCGCCTGCCCCGGCTGGTCGCTCGCCGAGGTGGCCCGGCACGTCGGGAGCCTCTACCGGATGGTCCGGCGCCGGCTCGTCGAAGGCCGCAGCCCCGACGACTGGCTGCGCGACCCCGAACCGGGTCAGAGCCTGGCCGGGTACCTCGAAACCGGCCTGACCGAGCTGCTCGACGAGCTCGCCGCCCACGACTCGGAGGACCACGCCGACACGTGGTGGCCGGCCGACCCGACCTACGGCTTCTGGCGACGGCGGATGCTGCACGAGACCCTCGTCCACCGCGTCGACGTCGAACAAGCCGCGGGCGCCGAGGCGCGTGGCATCGACGAAGACCTGGCGATCGACGGCATCGACGAGGCCCTGACCCTCTGGTTCGGGCACAAGCTGCCGATGCTGGGCCTGACCGGCACGAAGGCGGGCTCGGTCGGCGTGCGCGCCGGCGCGCACAGCTGGATCGCGCGCGCCGGACCCGACGTGACGGAGGCCTGGCGCTGTTCGGCCGAGGAAGCCGAGGCCGCGGACGACGTCGTCACCGCAGCCGAGCCCGAGCGGATCTACCTCTGGTTGTGGGGCCGGTCGTCCCTGACCTCGGTGACCGTGCGCGGGGTGCACGACCAGGCGGCCCAGCTCTGGGCGCTGCTGCGGCTCGCGACCCGATGACTCCGGTAGGTGGGGAAGCCGAACCGGAACTGTCGGGGGTGGCGGTTAGCCTGCGGCCCATGAACACGCGCCTGGTGAACCTGGTGATCGACGCGGCGCGGCCGAGGGTCCTGGCGGACTTCTGGGCCGCGCTGCTCGGCTGGCGCGTCGCCGTCGACGAGCCGGACGAGGTCGACGTGCGCGCCCCGGAGACCGACGGCTGGGACCTGGACCTGGTGTTCGTCCCGGTGCCCGAGCCCAAGGAGGTGAAGAACCGGATCCACCTGGACCTGGCGAGCACGACGCCCGCGCACCAGGAGGAGCTGGTGTCGCGCGCCCTGGAGCTGGGCGGCAGCCGCGTCGACCTCGGGCAGGGCGCCGTGCCGTGGGTCGTGCTGGCCGACCCGGAGGGCAACGAGTTCTGCGTCCTCGAGCCCCGCGAGCGGTACGCCGCGGCGGGCGCGGTGGCATCGATCCTGGTCGACGCCCACGACCCGGAGCGCATGGCGGGCTTCTGGACGCGGCTGACCGGCTGGCCGATCAGCGCCCGCGAGGAGGACGTCCTGGTCGGGCTGCGCGCGCCGTCGGGCCGCGGGCCGTGGCTGGAGTTCCTCCGCAACGAGGACGTGAAGAGCGTTAAAAACCGCGTCCACCTCGATGTGGCGCCTCCCGCGGGTGCCGACCACGGCGAGTCGGTGGCCGAGGTGGTGGCCGCGGGCGCGGCGCCGGCCGACCTCGGCGGCCCGGACCTGCCGTGGCGCGTGCTGATGGACCCGGAAGGCAACGAGTTCTGCGTGCTGACCCCGCGTTGAGCGTTTCGGCCGGGTTGCCGAGCCGTCCCGAACGCTGATCTGCGCGAAACACCCGCGTCCCGGGGCGGCAACAACCGCGCGGGACCGTGGGGGGCATGAAGACCTCCAGAGCGTTGCCCCAGCTCGGTCCGGCGGCCGCGGTCGACGTGCCGGGCGCCCCGACGGCGTGGCGGGTGCGGGTCCGGATGCACGACCACCCCGGCACCCTGGCCCGCATCGCGATCCGGCTCGCCGATCTCGAGTGCAACATCCTCGGCTTGGCGGTGCTGCCGGTTCCCGGCGGCGTCCTCGACGAGATCGTCCTGCGCCCGGCGACCGGCTTGCCGCGGCGGCACCTCGTCGACGCGATTCGCGCCGAGGGCTGTGAGTGCACGGCGATCATCGACGCCGACGTCCACGAGCTGGTCGACCCTTCGTCGTCGACGCTGCTCGCGGCCCGTCGCGCGATCGACGACCCGGCCCGGCTCGCCGAGGTGCTGAAGGACGTGCTGGCCGCGGACGTGGTCACGCGCGTCCCCGCGGCCGAGGCGAACCCGGGCCGCACCGAGAGCGGGCACCGCGCGGTGTTCGAGCTGGGCGGCGGGGAAGCGCTGGTGGCGCGGCGCCAGTGGGCGCCGTTCGTGCAGCTGGAGCTGACCCGCGCCGACGCGCTGGTCACGCTGCTGGGCGCGGCGGCCAGCAACGTCGCGGGCCCGGTGGTGCTGAACCGCCCCGACGGCGCGGCGATCGTCCTGCGCAAGGGCCTCCCCGCGGACGCCGAAGCGGTGGCCGAACTGCACCGCCGCTGCTCGACGGCGACGCTCTTCCGCCGCTACCACACGGGAGTCCGCACGGTCCCGCGCCGCTGGCTGCACCGGCTGCTGGTGCCGCCGCGCGGGACGAGCGTGCTGGCGGTCTTCGGCCGCGAGGTGATCGGGCTGGCCCAGCTGATCCCGTCGGCTTCGGGGGGCGCCGAGATCTCGTTGCTGGTGGAGGACGACTGGCAGCGCCAGGGCATCGGCACGGCGTTGCTGTCCCGCGTGGCGGTGCTGGCGGAGGCGCAGGGGATCACGGAGCTGCGAGCGGACTGCCTGTCCGGGGACGACGTACTCCCGCGCACGGCGGTCCGGGCGGGCCTGCGCGCGGAACGCTCGGCGGAGGAGAGCACCCAGCTGCGAATGTTCCTGCGCGACTGACCGGCTCGGCCGCATGGGTTGGCGGGCCGCGACCTGGGGTGGCTGCGGAGGGGGTGGGCCGGTCGAGCCGCCTCGCGGTGGCTGGGTTAGCTGCGGAGGCGCGGTGTGCCGGTAGAGCCGCCCGGCGGTGGCCGGATGAGCGGGGTTGGCTGCGGAAGTGTGGTGGGTCAGTCGAATCGCCCGGCGGTGGCCGGGTGAGCTGCGTGGCTGCAGAGGCGCGGTGGGTCAGTCGAGCAACCTGGCGGTGGCCGGGTGAGCCGTGTGGCTCCGGAGGCGTGGTGAGCCGGCCGAGCTGCCTCGCGGTGGCCGCGCTAGCCGGCCGGCGGGGGAGCGGCGGCCCGAGCGATTCGCGTCCGGCGGGGGCGGCTTGCTCAGCTGGTCAGCGCTTCCAGAACCAGTCCTTGTCGCGCGCTTCGCGTAGGGCCGTCTTCTTGCGTTCGGCCGTGAGGCGGTCCAGGTACAAGATTCCGTCGAGGTGGTCGGTTTCGTGCTGGAGGCACTGGGCCAGCACGTCTTCGCCCTCGACCTCGATCGGCTCGTTGTGGATGTCGACGCCACGGACCTTCGCGTGCTTTGCCCTCTTCGTGGGGAACCACAGCTCCGGAACCGACAGGCAGCCCTCGTTGATCTCGTGCGTCTCCTCGGAGAGCTCGGCGATCTCCGGGTTGATGACGTAACCCGTGAGGCCGGCGACGTCGTAGCTGAAGATGCGCAGCCCGACGCCGATCTGCGGGGCCGCCAGCCCGGCGCGGCCCGCCGGCTTCACCGAGTCGACCAGGTCGCGCACGAGCGCCTCTAGCTTTTCGTCGAACACGGTGACCGGGTCGCAGACGGACTTGAGGATCGGGTCGCCGAAATAGCGCAGTTCGCGCATCGCCATGAGCAGAACATCCTTCGTGCGGTGTCGAACTGGCAGCTTAGGCCCGCAGCCGCAGACCGGACGGTGTGGCCCGGAAACCCGCCTCCCTCAGCACCTCCGCCAGCTCCGACGTCAAGGCCTGCTCGCCGTCGGCGCGCTGGACCGCCAGCTGACCCAGCCAGCCCTCCCGGACCGCCGCCGACAGCGCCTGCGCCGCGTCCGACAACGGTTGCCGCTCCTCCGTGAAGCTCAGCAGCGACCGGCCTCCTCTCTCGACGTACAGCGCCGGCACGCCGTCCACCAGCACCGCCAGCGCGCCGGCCTTGCGGGCCGGACGGTGTTTCGTGTCGCCCGTCGCGGCCGGCCAGGGGAGCGCCGCGCCGTACGGCTGGGCCGGGTCCGCCGCCGCCAGCACCACCGCGCGGCCGGGCGCCGGGCGCCCCGGCCCTGACAGCGCGCGCAGGCGGTCCACCGCGCCCTTCGCCGCGAACTGGGCCGCGCCCAGCCCTTCCACGACGTAGCCGCGGATCACCTGGCCGGTGTCCTCCATGCCGCGCAGCACCTTGTAGATCCCGGAGAACCCGCCGGTGACGCGTTCAGTGTCGAGCGCCCCGCGGGTCAGGACGCCGTGGCGTTCCAGGAACGCCTCCGTCCGCGCGTGGGCGCGCCGAGTCGCGTCGGTCTCGCGGTTCGGCGTCAGCGCCCAGCGGCCGGCGACCGTCGGCGGACCCGACCGCGACGGCATCTGCGGCCGCCCCGCCCGCAGCCGCGCGTAGCGGCCGCGCGGTGCCTGACGCCGTGGCTTGTGCGCGCCGTGCCCGGCCACCTGGGCCCGCAGTGGCCCCAGCGTGTCGCCGGTGACCAGCCCGGCCCACACCAGGTCCCACAGCGCGGCCACGACTTCGGCGTCGTTCGGCGCCTTGTCCACCAGGACGGTCGCGCGGTCCACCAGCTGGCGGAAGAACAGCGCGCCACCCTCCAAAGTGGACAGAAGAGCGTCGTGCAGCGGGCCGGTCGGGATGTCTTCGACGACTTCCGGCAGCAGCAGGTCGGCGACGTCCGTCGGTGCGAGGGCGATCCAGCCGTCCCCGCCGGACAACGCGCCGCAGCCGGCCCACGTGACCTCGCCCGCGGTCGTCAGCTCGTCCAGCAACGCGGGGGAGTAGCCCGGCAGCCGTCCGGGCAGGATCAGCGACTCCACCGCGCTCGCCGGCAACGGCGCCCCGGCCAGCTGCTCGACCACCGACAGCACGTCGTCCGCCGTCGGCGCCGCCCGGACGCGGCCGCCGAACCCGTGCCACGACGGCAGGAACCGGCCCAGCGCCGCCGGTTCGACCGGCTCCACCTCGGCCCGCAGCTTCGCCAGCGACGCCCGCCGCAGCCGCCGCAGCACCGCGGAATCGCAGTACTCGACACCCACGCCGTGCGTGTCCGGGTGTCCGACCGGGCTCAGCTCGCCGCGGACCAGGCGGCCTTCGCCGGTCATCCGGTCGAGGACCCCGGTGACGACGGCCAGTCCGAGCCCGAACCGCTTGGCCACGTCCGCCGCGGCGAACGGCCCCCGGCTGCGGGCGTAGCGGAACAGCAGGTCACCGAGCGGGTCCGCGACCGGTTCGGTGAACGCCTCGGGCACCCCCACCGGCAGCGCGGTGCCGAGGGCGTCCCGCACCTTGCCGGAGTCTTCGATCGCCAGGAACCGTTCGGTGCCGCCGATTCGCACCCGGATCGCCCGCCGCGCGCTCTCCAGCTGGGTGAGCCACTCCGCCTGGATCCCGCGCTCCGCGGCTTCCTCGACGGTCAGGTCGCCTAGGAAGCGCAGCAGGTCGGCGGCGTCCTCCGCCGAGCGGGCGTGCCGGTCGGGGTCGAGCCGCTGCAGCGACCGGGTCACCTCGGCGACCGCTTCGGGATCCAGCAGCTCGCGGATCGCCTCGGTGCCCAGGAGCTCGGCCAGCAGCGCCGAATCCAGTGACAGCGCCGCCGCCCGCCGCTCGGCCAGCGGAGCGTCGGTCTCGTAGAGGAACATCCCGACGTAGCCGAAGAGCAGGCTGCGCGCGAACGGCGACGCGGCCGGTGTCTCGACCTCCACCAGCCGGACCTTGCGGGCCCGGACGTCGGCCATCAGCTCCCGCAGGCCGCCCACGTCGTAGACGTCCTGCAGGACCTCGCGCATCGCCTCCAGCACGACCGGGAACCGTTCGTACTTCGACGCGACCGACAGCAGCTGCGACGCCCGTTGCCGTTGCTGCCACAGGGGAGTGCGCCGCCGTGGGTCCCGGCGCGGGAGCAGCAGCGACCGCGCGGCGCACTCCCGGAACCGCGCCGCGAACACCGCCGAACCGCCGACCTCGGCGACGATCAGCTGCTCCACCTCTTCGGGGTCGAGGAGGACGTCGTCCGCGCCGATCGTGACGTCACCGCCGTCGGCGTCGAGCGCGTCGGGCAGGCGCAGGACGATGCCGTCGTCGGAGTGCGCCACCTGCGCGTCGACCCCGCGGTTTTCCCGCAGCCGCGCGGCGATCGCGAGCGCCCACGGCGCGTTCACCTGAGCGCCGAACGGCGAGTGCACGACGATCCGCCAGTCGCCCAGCTCGTCGCGGTAGCGCTCGAGGAGGATCGTCCGGTCGTTCGGGACGTGCCGGGTGGCGGACTTCTGCTCGGCCAGGTAGTTCAGCAGGTTGTCGCACGCCCGCTCGTCCAGCCCCGCCGCGGCGGCCCGCTCACGAGCCTTCTCTTCGTCCGATGTGGACAGTTCGCGGACGAACTTCCCCAGCGCCCGGCCGAGTTCCAGCGGACGGCCCGGCGCGTCGCCCTTCCAGAACGGCATCCGCGCCGGTTCGCCCGGCGCGGGCACCACGATGACCCGGTCGTGCGTGATGTCGGTGATCCGCCACGACGACGTGCCGAGCAGGATGGTGTCGCCGACGCGCGACTCGTACACCATTTCCTCGTCGAACTCGCCGACGCGCGAACCGGGCTTGTCGTCCCCGCCCGGCGTCATCACGGTGAACAGGCCCCGGTCCGGGATCGTGCCGCCGGAGGTCACGGCCAGCCGCTGCGAGCCAGGCCGTCCGCGCAGCTCGCCGCCGATGCGGTCCCACGTGATCCGGGCCCGCAGCTCGCCGAACTCCTCGCTGGGGTAGCGCCCCGAGAGCATGTCGAGCACCGCGTGCAGCGCGTCGTCCGGCAGCGACGCGAACGGCGCTGCTCGCCGCACCAGCGAGGCGAGGTCCGGCACCGTCCACGGCTCCAGCGCCACCATCGCGACGATGTGCTGCGCCAGCACGTCCAGCGGGTTGCGCGGGTAGCGGACCGCCTCGATCGCGCCACTCGCCATCCGCTCGGCGACCACCGCGCAGGAGACGAGGTCGCCGCGGAACTTGGGGAACATCACGCCGGAGGAGACCGCGCCGACCTGGTGCCCGGCGCGGCCGACGCGCTGCAGGCCGGACGCCACCGTCGGCGGCGCCTCGATCTGCACCACGAGGTCGACCGCGCCCATGTCGATGCCCAGCTCCAGCGACGACGTCGCCACGACGCACGGCAGCCGCCCGGACTTGAGGTCCTCCTCGACGCGCGTGCGCTGCTCCCGGGACATCGAACCGTGGTGCGCCCGGGCGATCACCGGCGGCGCGCCGGTGCTCACCCCGGACTGCCCGACCGCCTCGGCCGGGAACGAGTCCTCCGGCGTCAGCTCCGTCCGCTCCGCCGCCAGCTCGTTGAGCCGGGCCGTCATCCGCTCGGTGAGCCGGCGCGAGTTGGCGAACACGATGGTCGAGCGGTGGGCCTGGATCAGGCTCAGTACCCGCTCTTCGACCGCCGGCCAGATCGACGGCCGCTGCACGGGGGTGCCGGCGATCTCCTCCAGCGTGCCCAGGCCGCCCGGCGCGATGTCGCCGGGCGGGAACGCGTCGGTCAGCGACTCCAGCTCGTCGAGCGGGCTCGGCGCCGGGCCGCTGCGCGGTGCGTCGAGGTTGCTCATGTCCTCGACGGGGACCTCGACGCGCACCTCGATGGTCTTCGCCAGTTTCGGCTGGACCACGCGCACCGGGCGGCCGCCGGCCAGGAACGCGCTCACCTCGTCGACCGGGCGGACCGTCGCCGACAGGCCGATCCGCTGCGCCGGCTTCGGGAGCAGCGAGTCCAGCCGCTCCAGCGACAGCGCGAGGTGCGCGCCGCGCTTGCCGCCCGCAACCGCGTGCACCTCGTCGACGATCACGGTCTCGACGCCGCGCAGCGACTCCCGCGCCGACGACGTGAGGATCAGGAACAGCGACTCCGGCGTGGTCACCAGCACGTCCGGCGGGGTCTTGCCGAACGAACGGCGCTCGGCGGCGGTGGTGTCGCCGGTGCGCATGCCGACTTCGATCTCCGGTACCGGGAGCCCGAGCCGCCGCGCGGCCTGCGAGATGCCGGCGAGCGGGGCGCGCAGGTTCCGCTGGACGTCGACCGCGAGGGCTTTCAGCGGGGAGACGTAGAGGATCCGGCAGCGCTTGGTGGCCTCCGCCGGCGGTGGTTCCACCGAAAGCCGGTCCAGCGCCCAGAGGAAGGCGGACAGGGTCTTGCCGGACCCGGTCGGCGCGACGACGAGGGCGTGCTCACCCGCGTGCGCCGCCCGCCAGGCGCCGTCCTGGGCCGCGGTGGGCGCGGCGAAGGCTCCCGCGAACCAATCCCGGGTCGCGGGGGAGAAGAGGTCGAGCACGTCAACTGCCACGTCGTCCATGATGCGCGGCACCACCGACAGTTTCGTGCTCGTCGCCCACGATCACGCTCTCGGCGAACGGCGGGTACACGGCGTCGATCGTCGGTTCGTCGGTGATCAGCCGGTACTCGCGGTCGAGCGGCGTCCAGTAGGAAAAAGGGGCCTGGTCCAGCTTGGAGTGGTCGGCCAGCACGTAGGCCTCGGCGCCCGCGTGCAGCATCGCGTGCTTGACCACGGACTGCTCCAGTGACGGGCAGCACAGCCCACGGCCGGGCACCACGCCGTCCGCGCCCAGGAACACCCGATCGGGTGAGATGTGCCTCAGCTGGGCGAGCACGCTCTCGCCGAGGATGGCCTCGTTGGGGTGCCGCAGCCGGCCGCCAAGGACGATCAGGTCGATCCCGGCGAAGCCGGCCAGCTCGCGGATGGCGGTGACGCCGTTCGTGACCACGGTCAGCCCCTCGCGGTGGGCGAGGTGGCGGGCGAGCCTGCCGGTGGTCGCGCCGGCGTCGAGCAGTACGACCTCGCCGTCGCGCACCAGCGCGGCCGCTTGCCGGGCGATGGCCTCCTTCGCCGTCGCGTTCTCGCGGTCCTTCTCGCGGGGACTGCGTTCGGTGTCGAGCGCGCCGCCGTAGGTGCGGACGACGTGCCCGGCTCCGGCGAGGGAGGCGAGGTCGCGGCGGATCGTCGACTCCGAGACGCCGAACTCCTCGGCCAGCTCCGCGATGCCGCCCGAGCCGTCGCGGACGGCTTCGAGCAGCATCGCGCGCCGGTCACGGGTGCCTGGTCGCGGCTGGGACATGCGCCGACTCTTCCACAGTCGCGGATTTCAGCCCGAAGAACGCCAGGCCGGCGGCCACGGCGAGGAACGCGGCCAGCACGACGAACCCGGTCGTCGCGGTGCCGGTGACGTCGGTGAGCCAGCCGACCAGGTAGGGCCCGGCGAACCCGCCGAGGTTGCCCAGTGCGTTGATCAGGCCCATCGCCACGGCGACGACCTCGATCCCGAGGATCCGGCTGGGGATGGCCCAGAACGGCCCGTACGGCATGTAGACACCGGTCGCGACGACGCAGAGCAGCACCAGCTGCACCGCCGCGGGCCAGTGCACGAGGTTGCCGAGCAGCAGCCCGGCGATGGCCACGAGCAGCGGCACCGCGACGGCGAGCCGCCGGTTGCCGGTGCGGTCCGACCAGTGCGCGCACGCGACCATCCCGGCCAGCGCGAGGACGTACGGCACGGCCGACAGGAACCCGACCGCGGTGGCCGAGCCGCCGGTCATCGTCTTCACGACCGACGGCAACCACAGGCTGAAGCCGTAGAAGCCGGTGATCCAGAAGAAGTAGACGCCGATCAGCAGCAGCACCTGCCGGTTCGCCAGTGCCTGCCGGTAGCCCTGCTTAACGAACGCCGGCTTCGCCTCTTCCTCGGCCCGCAAGGTGGTTTCGAGGTACTCGCGTTCCTCCGCGGAGATCCAGCGGGCCTTCGCCGGGCGGTCGGCCACCGCGAACCACCAGACGACCGCCCACAGCAGCGGCGGCAGGCCCTGGATGACGAACACCCAGCGCCACGACACGTGGTCGAGCATCAGCCCGGACAGTGGGGACATGACGATCGCGGAGATCGGCAGGCACGTCATCCACAGCGCGTTCGCGCGGGCACGTTCGGCCTGCGGGAACCAGGACGCCAGCAGGATCAGCACCGCCGGCCACACCCCGCCTTCGAACAGCCCGAGCAGCAGCCGCGCCAGGTACAGCTGGGTTTCGTTCTGCACCAACCCGCAGAGCACCGCCGCGAATGCCCACGCGACCATCAGGATCAGCACCGTCTTGCGGGCGCTCCACTTCACCGCCAGCACCGCGGCCGGGATCTGCAGCACGAGGTAGCCGACGAAGAAGATGCCGCTCGCCAGGCCCTTCGCACTGGCCGACAGCGGGAAGTCGTCGCCGATGTAGGGCAGGATCACCGCGACGTTCGTGCGGTCGAGGTAGGCCAGCATGTACATGACCACCGCGACCGGGATGACGTACGCCCAGCGCTTGCGGGGGATCACCGGACGCCCGGCGGGTAGATCGACGGCAGCTTCCGCGCGTACGGCGCCAGCGTCGCCGCGGCCTTGAACGCCGCGATCATCGTGCCGTGCGAGGCCCGGCCGGTGCCGGCGATGTCGAACGCCGTGCCGTGGTCGACCGACGTGCGCAGGATCGGCAGGCCGACGGTCACCGACACCGTGCCGTCGAAGTCGTACGTCTTCGACGCGATGTGCCCCTGGTCGTGGTAGAGCGAGAGCACGCCGTCGAACCGGCCCTGGATCCCTTGGTGGAACACGGAATCCGCCGGGATGGGGCCGACGACGTCGAGTCCCGCGACGCGCGCGGCGGCCACCGCGGGCGCGATCGCGACGATCTCCTCGTTGCCGAACTTGCCGTTCTCGCCGCCGTGCGGGTTAAGCGCCGCCACGGCGAGTCTCGGTTTCTCGGTGCCGAACACTTCGAGCGCGGTGTAGGCCTCGCGGATCGCGTGCTCGATGTTCTCCCGCGTGATCTGGTCGATCGCTTCGCGCAGCGAAAGGTGCCGGGTGGCGAAGAAGATCTTCAGCCCGGACACCCAGAACATCGTGTTGTACCGGGTCGAGCCGGTCAGCTCGCCGAGCATCTCGGTGTGCCCGAGGTGCTGGGAACCGGCGGCCCAGATCGCCTCCTTGTTGATCGGCGCGGTCACGACCGCGTCGACCTCGCCGGCCAGCGCGAGCCGGGTGGCCACTTCGATCGCGCCGACGGCGGCGGCGCCCGCGGTCGCGTTGACTTCGCCCCACGGCAGGTCTTCCCGGACCACGCCGAGGTTGAGGATGTCGATCACGCCGGTGGTGAAGCGCGCGTCGGCGACCGTGGCGATCGGGTTGATCTCCAGGTGCAGGCCGAGGTGCCGGACCAGGCGTTCCAGCACGATCGCGTCGCCGACCGCCACCCCGCGGGCCATCTGCAGGGACTCGGGCTCGGCGAGGGTCTTGAGGGTGATCTCGGGGCCGATGCCGACGGGGTCGCCGAGGGTGACGGCGAGGATGGGGAGGTCGCTCACGGGTTGTTCCTTCCGGTGGCCAGCACGTGGTTCAGGTGTTCCAGGCAGGCGACGGCGGCATCGCGCCCGCCGATCAGCCCGCCCTTGGTGGCGAAGGGCAGCCCGCTGTGCGGGCCGCCGGAGAGCCGCCCGGCGACCGCCAGGGGCAGCACTTCGGTGTCGATCTCGAAGCCGTCGGCGCCGAGCGCTTTCGTGACCTCGACGGCGATGTCGCCGCCGGTGGCGTAGAGCCCGCCGATCCGGTGCGCGCCGAGCACCAGCCGGGTCGCTTCGCCGAGCGCGGGCGGGATCCGCGCCGCGACGTCCGGGTCGATCGGGACGCCCGGCGTGGGGGCCCGGGTCCGGATGCCGACCACGCGGTGCCCGGAGCCGAGCAGCTTCCCGGCCGCGGCGGCGATCGCCGGGGGATCGGGCCGCTCCGCGTCGACGTCGACGTAGCGCACGTCCAGCACCAGCTCGGTTTCCAGTACCTGGTCGCGGGTTTGCCCGGTGATGCTGCCGACCACGGCGAGGACCGGCGGGACGGTGCCGTGGCCGGGCGCGAGGCCCAGCGCGGCCGCCAGCCGGACCCCGAACGGCCCGGAGTCCACGGAGATCCAGCGCGTGCCTTCGGCCGCCAGCCGGGCGGCGGCCTTGGCGACGGTGGTGAGGTGCCGGTTCGTCGTGGCGTCGCAGACGACGATCCCCGCCGGGCCGCGCAAGGCGGCCTCGACCGCGTCCACGCCCTCCTCGACGACGTCCAGCGGCAGCTCGGCGATCTCCCGGTCGGTGGGCCGCAGGAGCGTGCGGATCCGCGAAGTCCTGACCGGGGCGAGGGGATCGCGGGCGGCCGGGCTTTCGGCCAGCGGCACGCCGTCGACCAGGTGCAGGCCGCCGAGGGTGACCCGGCCGGCGTCCGGGAACGCGGGGACCACCAGGGCGCGGGCCTCCGGCGCCGACGCCAGGACGGCCTCGGTCTCCACGCCGACGTTGCCGCGCAGCGTCGTGTCCACGCGCTTCACCGTGAGTTCGACGGGTCCGGCCAGCCCGACCGCGTCCCGCACCGCCCGCGCGGCGTGTGACGGCGGAGCGTGCCGGGTACCCAGGTTGACCACCAGTGCGTCGATCCCGCTTCCCGCGCGGAAGCAGGGTGCGTCCGGTTCGAGCGGCGCGTTGACGGAAACCGCGCGCAGCCCGAAGCGGGCGTACAGCGCTCCGGTCGCGTTGCTGCCGGTCAGGTCGTCCCCGAGGACGAGCAGTTTCGGCATCACCCGCTCCTTTGCGCGGTTCGTGCAACTCGGCTGACCGAACTGCGCAACTATCGTGCACCGTGATCCACCTCTCCGTCAAGCGCCGGCGACTTTCCCGGGTCCGCACGCACGGTGACCGCGCGCATGGCAGCATCACCGCGAACGCCGTGTACGGCGTGTTTCGCGAAGGGGAGTGCTGTGCGGATCCTGTCGGTGGACCTCGGGACGTCCAACACCGTCGCCGTCCTTTCGGCGCACGGCATGCCGCCCCGGGTCGTCGAGGTCGACGGCTCGGCCAACATGCCGTCGGCGGTGTTCGCCACCGAAGAGGGCACGATCATGGTCGGCCGCGACGCCGAGCGCCGCGCCCGCCTCGACCCGACGCGCTTCGAGCCGAACCCCAAGCGCCGCATCGACGAGCAGACCCTGCTGCTGGGCACCGATGTCGTCCCGGTGACCGACGCGCTGGCCGCCATCCTGCGCCGCGTCCTCGAAGAAACCTCCCGCCAGCTCGGTGGCGAGCAGCCCGACGAGGTCCGGCTGACCCACCCCGCGCAGTGGGGCCAGACCCGCCGCAACGTCCTGATGTCCGCCGCCCGGCTCGCCGGGATGGGCCAGAACGTCCTGCTGGTGCCCGAACCCGTCGCCGCGGCCGCGCACTTCGCGTCGTTCCCCGGCAAGTCGCTGGCGCCCGGCCAGGCGCTCGCCGTCTACGACCTCGGAGCGGGCACCTTCGACGTCGCCGTCGTCGGCGCCACGCAGAACGGCTTCACGGTGCTCGCCGAGGACGGCCTGCCCGACCTCGGCGGCCTCGACGTCGACCAGGCGCTGATGGTGCACGTCGGGCGCGAGGTCTCGCACTCGGACCCGCAGCGCTGGCAGCGGCTCCTGCGTCCCGAGTCCACCGGCGACCGCCGCACCCGGCGCGCGCTGCAGGAAGACGTCAAGGCGGCCAAGGAGGCGCTGTCGCGGCACCCGCAGACCGAGGTACCGATGCCCGAGCCGTTCAAGGACGTCCTCGTCACGCGCGGTGAGCTGGAAGGCCTGGTCCGGCCGGCGATGCTGCGCAGCGTCGAACTGCTGTCGCGGACGCTGCGCTCGTCCGGGCTGACCCCGGACCGGCTGGCCGGCATCTACCTCGTCGGCGGATCGAGCCGGCTGCCGCTGGTCGCCGCGATGATCGCGGAGAAGCTCGGCGTCGTGCCGGGCAGCCTCGACCAGCCGGAAACCGCCGTCGCGCTCGGTGCCCAGCACGTCGCCCGCGACGGCTTGGGCGCGCGGACGCAGAACGTCGAAGGAGCCGTGGCCGCCGGTGCCGTTCCGCACCGCCCGCAGTACGCGCCTCCGCCGCCGCAGTACCCCGGGTACGCGCCGTCGAACTTCCCGCCGAGCGGGCCGCAGCCGGTGCCGTCGAACTTCCCCGCGTACTCACCCCCGGAGAAGGCAGAACCGAAGTCCGGCGGGAAGAAGAAGCTGCTCATCGGGATCGCGGCTGCGGTCGTCGTGGTGCTCGCTGCGGGGCTGACGTACTTCCTGACGGCGTCGTCCTCGGCGACGACCTACACCGCCGACCAGTGCAAGACGCCGGGACAGGCCGACGCCAAGGGCCTCACCGGCTGCCTGCGCCAGCTCGCCGGGAAGATCGCCGACACCGGCGACTGCAAGCCGGGCATGGGCAACGGCCCGGCGGCGCCGGCGGCGAGCCTCGGCGTGTCCTCGACCTGCTCCGCGCCGGGCCGGGCGGGCACGCAGGTGACCTACGTCCAGGGCGACAACGCCGACACGCTCAAGCAGTACACCGACGGCCTGCTCGCCTCCGCGGGCGGCGACCGCACCGAGGCCGACTGGGGTGGCAACGGGCTCAAGGGGCACTACTCGTCGGCCGCGGGCCGGACGTCGGCGGTGCTCGTGTTCACGGTGTCGGACCGGCCGCTCGCCGGGTTCATCTACCAGCTGAATTCGGCCGACCAGGCCGTGGCGACCACGCCGGGCACGCTGGCCGACTACTTCGAGGCGAGCGTCCAGCCGGGGGAGTAGACGGCGCGAACGGACCGTTCGCGCCCGCCGGTTAGAGTGGGTCCGATGCGGATCACGGTTTTCCGGCGGCTGATGGCCGAGGAGTTCGGCCCCGGACGGGCCCAGGTGCTGGCCCGGGACCACGTGCTCAGCGGGCTCGGCGGCCGCACCGTCGACCAGGCGCTGACCGCGGGAATCCCGGCCAAAGAGGTCTGGCGAGAGGTCTGCGACGCCTTCGACGTCCCCCGCGAACGGCGCTGACCTGGGCGGATCCCCGGGCACGCGACCCGGGTGGGCGAAAATCCTAGCGCAAGGGTGTGTCGCTGCGGACCTCGAACAGGTGTTCGTCTATGGTGTTGTCCACATCGGGTCCAGCGATCCACAGATTGGGCGCCGCGCCTGGAATTGTCGGTCCCCGCCGCTAGCGTCGGACCGGACAGCTGAAGAACCGACACAGAGCCCCCGGAGAGCCGGGGCTTCGACCAGCGAGGTGGACTTCCATGCCTGCAGCACCCGACAAGGACAAGGCGCTCGAGCTCGCGCTCGCGCAGATCGACAAGCAGTACGGCAAGGGCTCGGTGATGCGCCTCGGCGAGGACACCCGGCCGCCCATCGCCGTGATTCCCACCGGCTCGATCGCCCTCGACGTCGCGCTCGGCATCGGCGGGCTGCCCCGCGGCCGGGTCGTCGAGATCTACGGCCCGGAGTCCTCCGGTAAGACGACGGTCGCCCTGCACGCGGTGGCGAACGCGCAGCGCGCCGGCGGCATCGCGGCGTTCATCGACGCGGAGCACGCGCTCGACCCGGAGTACGCCAAGGCCCTCGGCGTCGACACCGACGCGCTGCTCGTCTCCCAGCCGGACACCGGTGAGCAGGCGCTGGAGATCGCGGACATGCTGATCCGCTCCGGCGCGCTCGACATCCTGGTCATCGACTCCGTGGCCGCGCTCGTGCCGCGCGCCGAGATCGAGGGCGAGATGGGTGACTCGCACGTCGGTCTCCAGGCCCGCCTGATGAGCCAGGCGCTGCGGAAGATCACCGGTGCGCTGTCCAACTCGGGCACCACGGCGATCTTCATCAACCAGCTCCGCGAGAAGGTCGGCGTCATGTTCGGCTCCCCGGAGACGACCACCGGTGGTAAGGCGCTGAAGTTCTACGCGTCGGTCCGCCTGGACGTGCGCCGCATCGAGACGATGAAGGACGGCGGCGAGGCGGTCGGCAACCGGACCCGCGTCAAGGTCGTCAAGAACAAGGTGGCCCCGCCCTTCAAGCAGGCCGAGTTCGACATCCTGTACGGCCAGGGCATCTCCCGCGAGGGCTCGCTGATCGACATGGGTGTCGACCAGTCCATCGTGCGCAAGTCCGGCGCCTGGTACACCTACGAAGGCGACCAGCTCGGCCAGGGCAAGGAGAACGCGCGCCGGTTCCTGCGCGACAACCCGGACATCGCCAACGAGATCGAGAAGCGGATCAAGGAGAAGCTCGGCATCGGCCCGCAGCTCGACGCGGAAGCCGTCGAAGCTGTTCCGGCGCCGGTCGACTTCTGAGGTCCGGTGCGGATGAGCCCCGCCGTGGCCGTGGTTCGCGGTGGGGCGTGACGAAGGAGTGACTCAGGTGGCGAGGGCGCCCAAGGTGCCGCCCGCCGAGCTTCCTCCCGAGGAGCGGTACAAGAAGGCCAAGGAGATCTGCTTCGATCTCCTGGCCGCGCGGCCGCGGACTCAGGAAGAGCTCCGGCAGGCGTTGCACCGCAAGGGATTCGACGAGGAAACCAGCCAAACCCTGCTCGGCAAGCTCGATCAGGCGGGGCTGGTCAACGACGAGGAGTTCGCCCAGCTGTGGGTGAAGTCCCGCCACGCGAACCAGGGGCTGTCCCGCACCGCGCTGGTGGCCGAGCTGCGGCGCAAGGGCGTCGACGGTGAGGTCGCCGCGCAGGCGGCGGGCGAGGTCGACCGCGAGTCCGAGGAGCAGATGGCCAGGGAACTGGTCCGCAAGCGCCTCGGGTCCCTGGGCAACGTCGACGAGCAGACGGCGCTGCGCCGGCTGCTCGGCTTCCTCGCCCGCAAGGGCTACCCGCAGGGGCTGGCGTACACGGTGATCAGGGAGGAGCTCCGCGAGTACGGCGCGGAGTCCACCCTCCTGGACGACGCCGTCATCGACTGACGGCCGGCGGTGCCTCCCTCATGGGGAGGTGGCGGACACCGTCTCCCGCCGGGCCGGCCGCCGCCGGTCCGAGCGGTGCTTGCGGACCGCCAGCAGCAACACCGCCAGCAACCCCATCACCGCGCACGTCACCACCGCCGAGAGCACCAGGAACTCGTCGAGCTGCCCGGCCGCCAGGTACGCGCCCAGCGCCACCGCCACCAGGGCGCACACCGCTCGGTCCACAATGGACTCCATCGACAGGAGCGTCGCGCGGTAGCGGGGGTCCGGGATCGAGTCGTTCAGCAGCTGCTTCCGCACCGGGAACGAAATCCCCCGTCGCCACTGCGAAGACGCACAACAGGACCACCGTCGCAAGGAACCCGCGAACACGACCACACCGAGACACAACGCCATCACGATCGTCAGCGCGAACACCGAGCCCACCGGGCCGATCGCGCGGCGGAGGCGGTGCGGACGAGCCGCGCCCAAGGCTTCGAAGACCGTCATGGCGGCCAGTACCGCGCCGTACCAGTTCACCGAGAGCGACTTCGACTCCAGGATCGGCTGGAACAGGTTCACCTGGCAGATCCGGACCAGCGTGAACATTGCGATGCCCTGCACCATCAACAGCATCAGCCACCGCGACGGCCAGGGCGCCGACCTGGACGGCGTTCGGGATCTGCCAGCCGGTGGCAAGGACGTTGGTGTGCGACAACGGTGTCGTGTGGCGGCGTTGACGATGCCCGACAGCCGGGGGATGTCGTCGGGGACGCGGTCCATCACGATGATGTCCGACCAGTCCAGCGTCGCGGCGCGGTACTCGGCTTCCGTGCGGAACGCGCGCAGCCGGCCCGTGGCCGTGCCGGGGTTCAGCGGGACGAACGGTGCCGTCGAGAACAGCTCGTGCGCGAACACCCGCGGCAGCTCGCTCGGCGGGATCTCCCGGACGATCCGCTCCTGCAGCTGGTTGGCCGGCTTGAACACCAGCGGCAGCGCCGGGTCGACGTACCGCGCGACGCACGTGTGGAACTCGCGGATCAGCGCGGCCGGCATCGTGTCGACTTCGACCTTCTCCAGGGAAAGCAGCTGCGGGTGGCGGGCGAGAATGCCGAACAGGAACCGGCGGTCCGATGCGTGGCAGAAGTCCTGGTTGTAGGAGTCGATCTCCGCGCGCACCCGTTCTTCGGGGACGCCGAGGATCTCTTCTCCGCTATAGATTGCGTGAAAGGAATGGCGGGCGTCGTTCAGGAAGTGGATCACCGCGTTTTCGCGGTCGATATTCAGCGGGATTCATGACTGCCGCCACACCCGCTCGGAGCACCGTTCCAGGGAACTGGAACGGTGCTCCCGCGATGCGGACGCGTATTCCGCCGTTCGGGGCGTCGCTACGACACGGGGTGATCTCCGCTACAGCTGCGCGGCTTCCGCGGCCAGCTTCTCGATCGTGGCAGGGTCGAGCGAGGCCGTCAGCCATGAACCGCCGATGCAGCCGACGTTCGGCAACGCCAGGTACGAAGGCGCCGACGCGACCGTGATCCCGCCGGTCGGGCAGAACTTCAACGACGGCAACGGGCCCGCGATCGACTTCAGGTACGCAACCCCGCCGGACGCCTCGGCCGGGAAGAACTTCAACGCCGTGAGCCCGCGCTCGGCCAGCCGCATCGCCTCGGACACGGTGCTCGCGCCGGGCAGGAACGGCAGCCCGGTCTCGAAGCACGCGTCGACGACCGCGTCGGTGCAACCCGGCGTCACGAGGAACTTCGCCCCCGCGTCCGCCGCCTGCTTCGCGTGGTCAGCCGCCGTGACGGTGCCGGCGCCGATGACGATCTCCGGTACCTCGGTGGCGACGCGCTCGATCGCCGGCAACGCCGCCGGGGTGCGCAGGGTCAGCTCGATGACCCCGATCCCGCCGGCGAGCAGGGCCCGGGCCGTCGGCACCGCGTCGTCGGCGTCGTCGATCACCACGACGGGCATCACGGGGGACAGCTCGAGCAGGTCCTGACCGGTGGTCACTGACCGACCTCCTGGGTTGTGAAAGCGGGCGTTCCGAAGTGCTCCGGCATCAAGCCGCCGAACACCGAAGCGCCCTGGTCAGCGGGGCCGACGGCACGGCGCAACGCGGCGAACAGCTCTCGGCCGGTGCCGGTCCAGGATGCTTCGGACGGCGGCGAGTCCACAAGCTCACGGCGGGCGAGTTCTTCGTCACCGACGAGCACGTCGAGGCTGCCCGTGGCCGCGTCGAGCCGCACGACGTCGCCGTCGGCGATGCGCGCGATCGGGCCGCCCGCCGCGGCTTCCGGCGTCACCTGGATGGCGGCCGGGATCTTGCCCGACGCGCCCGACATGCGGCCGTCGGTGAGCAACGCCACGGCGTGCCCGCGGTCCATCAGCACGCCGAGCGCCGGCGTGAGGCCGTGCAGCTCCGGCATGCCGTTGGCCCGCGGCCCCTGCTGCCGGAGCACCACGACGACGTCGCGGTCCAGCTCGCCGGCCTCGAACGCGGTCTTGAACGCCTCCTGGGTGGTGAACACCCGCGCCGGCGCCTGGACGACCCGGTGCTCGGGCGCGACCGCCGACACCTTGACCACCCCGCGGCCGAGGTTGCCCTCGACCATCCGCAGCCCGCCGTCCGCGGCGAACGGGCGCCACGCCGGGCGCAGCACGTCCTCGTCGAGGCTGCGGGTCGGCACGTCGCGCCAGACCAGCTCGCCGTCGGACAGGATCGGCTCGGCGCGGTAGCGGTGCAGCCCGAACCCGGCGACCGTGTGCACGTCCTCGTGCAGCAGCCCGGCGTCGAGCAGCGTGCCGACCAGGAACTGGATGCCGCCGGCGGCGTGGAAGTGGTTGATGTCGGCGCTGCCGTTCGGGTAGACCCGCGCCAGCAGCGGCACGACGGCCGAGAGGTCGGAGAAGTCGTCCCAGGTCAGCTGGATGCCCGCGGCCGCGGCGATCGCGACCAGGTGCATCGTGTGGTTGGTCGAGCCGCCGGTGGCGAGCAGCGCGATGACACCGTTGACGAACGCCTTCTCGTCGAGGATCCGCGAGACCGGCGTGTACTCCTCGCCGCGCGAGATGGCGACGATCCGGCGTCCGGCTTCTTCGGTGAGCGCCTGACGCAGCGCCGAGCCGGGCTGGACGAAACTGGCGCCGGGCAGGTGCAGGCCCATCACCTCGACGACCATCTGGTTGGAGTTGGCCGTGCCGTAGAACGTGCAGGTGCCGGCCGAGTGGTACGACGCCGCTTCGGCGTCCAGGAGGTCTTCGCGCGTCGCGAGGCCTTCGGCGTACAGCTGCCGGACGCGCGCCTTCTCCTTGTTCGGCAGCCCGGAGTTCATCGGGCCGGCCGGGACCAGCAGAGCGGGCAGGTGCCCGAACGACAGGGCGCCGATCAGCAGGCCGGGCACGATCTTGTCGCAGACGCCCAGCAGCAGCGCCGCGTCGAACATGTCGTGGGAGAGCGCGATGGCCGTCGACATCGCGATGACCTCGCGGCTGAACAGGGACAGCTCCATGCCGGCGCGGCCCTGGGTGATGCCGTCGCACATCGCGGGCACGCCGCCGGCGAACTGGGCGACCCCGCCCGCGGAACGGACGGACTTCTTCAGCCAGGCCGGGTACTCCTGCATCGGCTGGTGCGCCGACAGCATGTCGTTGTAGGACGAGACGATCGCGACGCCCGGGGCGCGCGCGGCCCGCAGGGCTTCCTTGTCGACGCCGTCCATGGCGGCGAAGCCGTGGGCGAGGTTGCTGCACGCGAGACCGCGGCGGACCGGGCCTTCTTCGTACGCGGCGGCCGTGCGGCCGAGGTAGGCGGCGCGGGTCGCGGCACTGCGCGCGGCGATGCGCTCGGTGACGTCGGCGACGACTCGGTGCAGCTTCGTGGCGGGGGTGGGGCTCATGTCCGGCTCCGGATCACTGGTGTGGGGTGGTCCGCGGGACGGCAGCGCTGGCGCCTCTGGGTCGTGACACTGGCCACAGTACCTCGCGAAAACGCCGAATCAAAATCGATTCAGAAGATCGACCCGCGTGACCCCGATCACCCCCGGAACCGTTAGTGTGCTAGTTGTCACACTGCACGACGCGCGGTAAAGCCGTAGGGCGAGTGATCGCCCGGCTTCGCCGGCCCCACCACACCGGGAGGATTGATGTCCACCTCCGAGATCGCCGAGCTGCGGCGAACCATCGGCCAGCTCCGGCAGTGCGTCGGCGCACTGCGCTCTCGTTACGGCGACGCGTCGGCGGTCCGCCGGCTCGCGAACGACGTGGAGCGCCTCGACATCGACACCGCGGACCTCGACGGCACGCCGCTCGCGGTGCCCGCCCAGGCGAAGGCGGCCGAACGCGTCCCCGTACCCGACACGCCGTACGACCCGTCGCTGTGGCACGGCGCCGATGACGAAGGCGTCGGCGGCTACCAGCGCGACCAGCGGTGAGCGCTCCCGCTGACAACGGCGTCGGCACCGGCGTCCGGGCCCCCAAGCGGGCCCGGATCGCCGAGCGCACCCTCCGCACGGACCGGTGGTGGCTCCAGCCGCTGCTGACCGTGCTCGGACTGTCGGCGTTCATCATCTACGCGACGGTCCGGTCGTTCGTGCGCACCGCGTACTGGGTGCCCGACTACCACTACCTGACGCCGTTCTACTCGCCCTGCCTGTCCACTTCCTGCGTCGAGGGCTCGAGCCACTTCGGCCACTGGTTCGGCGACCTGCCCGGGTTCATCCCGCTCGGGTTCGTCGTGCTGCCGTTCCTGCTCGGGTTCCGCCTGACGTGCTACTACTACCGCAAGGCCTACTACCGGGCCGTGTGGTTCTCCCCGCCCGCCTGCGCCGTCGCGGAACCGCACGCGAAGTACACCGGCGAGACGCGGCTGCCGCTCATCATCCAGAACGTCCACCGCTACTTCTTCTACGTCGCGCTGATCGTCTCGCTGATCAACACCTACGACGCGATCACGGCGTTCCACGGGAAGACCGGCGGTTTCGGGTTCGGGCTGGGCAATATCGTCCTGCTCGGCAACGTGGTCCTGCTGTGGGCGTACACGCTTTCCTGCCACTCGTGCCGGCACGTGACCGGTGGCAGGCTGAAGCACTTCTCCAAGCATCCGGTGCGCTACTGGATCTGGACCAAGGTCTCGAAGCTCAACACCCGCCACATGGCGCTGGCCTGGACGACGCTCGGCACGCTGGTGCTGACCGACTTCTACGTCATGCTCGTGGCCAGCGGGGCGATCACGGACCTGAGATTCGTGAACTGACGCCCTGCCCCTCCCGACAACGACGTCCCCAGTTCCGAGGTGGAATTCTTCTATGACCGAGGTCGAACGGCACAGCTACGACGTGGTGGTGATCGGTGCCGGTGGCGCCGGTCTCCGAGCTGTGATCGAGGCGCGCGAACGCGGTTTCCGCGTCGCCGTCGTCTGCAAGTCCCTGTTCGGCAAGGCGCACACGGTGATGGCCGAGGGCGGGTGCGCGGCGTCGATGGGCAACGCGAACTCGAACGACAACTGGCAGGTCCACTTCCGCGACACCATGCGCGGCGGGAAGTTCCTCAACAACTGGCGGATGGCCGAGCTGCACGCCAAGGAGGCGCCGGACCGCGTCTGGGAGCTCGAGACCTACGGCGCGCTCTTCGACCGCACCGCCGACGGCCGGATCAGCCAGCGCAACTTCGGCGGGCACACCTACCCGCGGCTGGCGCACGTCGGTGACCGCACCGGCCTCGAGCTGATCCGCACGATGCAGCAGAAGATCGTTTCGCTGCAGCAGGAGGACTTCGCCGAGACCGGTGACTACGAAGCGAAGATCAAGGTCTTCGCCGAGTGCACGGTCACCGAGCTGCTCACCACCGACGGGAAGATCGCCGGCGCGTTCGGCTACTGGCGCGAGAGCGGCCGGTTCATCCTCTTCGAGGCGCCCGCGGTCGTGCTCGCCACCGGCGGTATCGGCAAGTCGTTCAAGGTGACGTCGAACTCCTGGGAGTACACCGGCGACGGCCACGCGCTGGCCCTGCGGGCGGGCGCGAAGCTCATCAACATGGAGTTCGTCCAGTTCCACCCGACCGGGATGGTCTGGCCGCCCAGCGTCAAGGGCATCCTCGTCACCGAGGGCGTGCGCGGCGACGGCGGCGTGCTCAAGAACTCCGACGGCAAGCGGTTCATGTTCGAGTACGTGCCCGACGTGTTCAAGGGCCAGTACGCCGAAAGCGAAGAGGAAGCCGACCGCTGGTACGCCGACGCGGACAACAACCGGCGCACGCCGGACCTGCTGCCCCGCGACGAGGTGGCCCGCGCGATCAACTCCGAGGTCAAGGAGGGCCGCGGCTCCCCGCACGGCGGCGTCTTCCTCGACATCGCCAGCCGGCTGCCGGCCGAGGAGATCAAGAAGCGGCTGCCGTCGATGTACCACCAGTTCAAGGAGCTGGCGGACGTCGACATCACGGCGGAGCCGATGGAGGTCGGCCCGACCTGCCACTACGTCATGGGCGGCATCGAGGTCGACCCGGACACGGCCGCGGCGAGCGTGCCCGGCCTGTTCGCCGCCGGCGAGTGCTCGGGCGGCATGCACGGGTCCAACCGGCTCGGCGGCAACTCGCTGTCCGACCTGCTGGTGTTCGGTCGCCGCGCGGGCCTCGGCGCGGCCGAGTACGTGCTCGGCCTGACCGAGCGGCCCGCGGTCGAGCAGTCCGATGTGGACGCCGCGGCGACGATGGCGCTCGCGCCGTTCGACCCGGCCGAGGGCACCACGGCCGAGAACCCCTACACCCTGCACACCGAGCTGCAGCAGTCGATGAACGACCTGGTCGGCATCATCCGCAAGGCCGGCGAGATCGAGCAGGCGCTGACGAAGCTCGCCGAACTGCGGCAGCGGATCAAGCGCGTCACGGTGGAAGGGCACCGGCAGTTCAACCCGGGCTGGCACCTCGCGATCGACCTGCGCAACATGCTGATGGTCAGCGAGTGCGTCGCGAAGGCCGCGTTGACGCGTACGGAGAGCCGTGGCGGGCACACGCGCGACGACTTCCCGGGCATGGACGCCGAGTGGCGGCACAAGCTGCTGGTGTGCTCGGCTTCGGACGGGGAGAACCCGGTCGTCCCGGACATCGACGTCGAGGTGAAGGAGCAGGTGCCGCTGCGGCAGGACCTGCTGGAGCTGTTCGAATTCGGCGAACTCGGGAAGTACTACACCGACGACGAGCTCGAAGCGCACCCCGGGAGCAAGGCATGAGCTACAAGGGAAGTTTCCGGGTCTGGCGCGGCGACGACACGGGCGGCGAGCTGCAGGACTTCACGGTGGAGGTGAACGAGGGCGAGGTCGTCCTCGACATCATCCACCGGCTGCAGGCCACCCAGGCGTCGGACCTCGCGGTGCGCTGGAACTGTAAGGCGGGCAAGTGCGGCTCGTGCTCGGCGGAGATCAACGGCAAGCCGCGCCTGCTGTGCATGACGCGGATGTCGACGTTCACCGAGGAGGAGGTGATCACGGTGACGCCGATGCGGACGTTCCCGGTGATCCGCGACCTCGTCACCGACGTGTCGTTCAACTACACGAAGGCCCGGGAGATCCCGTCGTTCACCCCGCCCGCGGACCTCAAGCCCGGTGAGTACCGGATGCACCAGGTCGACGTCGAGCGTTCGCAGGAGTTCCGGAAGTGCATCGAGTGCTTCCTGTGCCAGAACACCTGCCACGTGGTGCGCGACCACGAGGAGAACAAGGAAGCCTTCGCCGGCCCGCGGTACCTGATGCGCATCGCCGAGCTGGAGATGCACCCGCTCGACGTCGCGGACCGGCGTGACGCGGCTCAGGAGGAGCACGGCCTCGGCTACTGCAACATCACCAAGTGCTGCAGCGAGGTCTGCCCGGAAGGCATCCACATCACCGACAACGCGCTCATCCCGATGAAGGAGCGCGTCGCCGACCGCAAGTACGACCCGATCGTGTGGCTGGGCAACAAGCTCTTCCGCCGCGACAAGTAACGCTTCCCTCCCGACGCTCGCGAACCGTGCGACCAAGCCGGTTCGCGAGCGTCTTCATTTTCCGCGGCGCCAGCAGGAAGCCGAGCGTGCCGGCGGCGAGCTTGGCTTCGACCGCGGCCGGGGTCCAGCATCGTCTCGAGCAGTCCGGCGACCGGCGCCGCGCTGTCGGTCGTGCGGTCGATCAGCCGGCAGACGTGGTCCGCGGCGCGGTCGACCACGGCGGGCTCGCTGACGCCGACCCGGCGCGCCACGGCGGAGGTCTCGCCCCGCAGGTAGCCGACCTCGGCGCAGACCTCGATGGCGGCGGCGAGGATCGATTCGCGGCGGTCCGGGGCGCTCATCCGGACCTTGCGGGCTGACTCGGTCACGGCCTCAGCCGGCCAGCTGCTGCACGGACAGCCGGACGCGCAGGCGCACAGGAGCGATCCAGCACGCCTTGGCGTTCGCAGTGGGCCGGGCCGAGGAGCCGGACGGCTCGTTCGACGTCGTGGTGTCCAGCCTCGCCGTGCACCACATCCCGGAACCGGTGCGGGGCAGGGCGTTCCGCGAGATGTTCCGGGTCCGCGTCCCGCCGGCCGGATCCTGCTGGCGGACTTCCGCCCGCCCCGCGGACGCCTGGGCCGGCACCTCGTGGGCGCGATCGCCGGGCCGGGGATGCGGGACAACCCGGTCGAACGGATTTCGCCGATGCTCGCGGAGGCCGGCTTCGAGGTGGAGTCGGAAAGCCGGGCTGGCGGGTTCCTGCACTGCGTGCGAGCGCTGAAGCCGTGATCCCGGCAGGATGGTGGGGTGCTGGAGATCGAACTGCTGCCGCCGTCCGCCGACCTCGCCTTGATCGCCCGGATCGCTGCCTTGGTGAACCAGGTCTACGCCGAGTCCGAGAAGGGCCTTTGGCAGGGGAACGCCGACCGGACGTCCGCCGACGAGGTGGCCGGGCTCGTGCGGGCCGGCGAGATCGCCGTCGCCTTCGTGGACGGTGACCTCGCCGGGTCGGTGCGCGTCCAGCGGCTCGACGAGGCGACCGGCGAGTTCGGCATGCTCGCGGCCGACCCCGCGCGGCGCGGCCTCGGTATCGGGCGTGAGCTGGTGGCGTTCGCCGAGCGGGTGAGCCGGGACGCGGGCTGCCGCGAGATGCAGCTCGAACTGCTGGTGCCGCGCGAGTGGACGCACCCGGCCAAGCAGTTCCTCGCCGAGTGGTACGACCGGCTCGGCTACCGCGTCACGCACCGCGCCGACCTCGCCGTGGACTACCCGCACCTGGCGCCGTCGCTGGCCACGCCGTGCGATTTCCTCGTCTACCGCAAGGCTTTCGCGTGACGGTGCTCGCCGGGGCGCGCGTGTTCGACCCCGAGACCGGCGAGACGACCCGCGCCGACGTCCGGCTCGACGGCGCGCGGATCGCCGAAGTCGGGCTCGGTCTCGACGGCTCGCCCGTCGACTGTTCCGGTGGGCTGCTGATCCCGGGGCTCATCGACTGCCACGTGCACGTCGCGTTCCGGCGGCCCGAGCCGTTGCCGCGCAGCGCCCGGATTCTCGAGGCGGTGCCGGTGTTGCGGCGGTTGCTGGCGCGCGGGATCACGACCGTGCGGGACGCGTGGGGCGCCGACGCCGGGTTCAAGCACGCGCTGGCCCAGGGGTGGATTTCCGGGCCGGACCTGCTGGTCAGCCTGCGTCAGCTGGGGCCGACCGGCGGGCTCGGCGACGCGTGGGACCCGGCCGCGGGCGCTGTCGACAACTACGGTGACCCGTCGCTGCCGGACCCGTTGTTCGACGGGCCGGACGCCGCCCGCGCGGCCGTCCGCCGGATGATGCGCGCGGGCGCCGACTGGATCAAGGTCGGCGCGAGTGGCTCGATGCGGGCGGTCCGCGCGGGCGTGGACGTCCGCCCGACCGACGAGGAGCTCGCCGCGGTGGTCGACGAGGCCGTCCGCTGCGGCCGCGACGTCCTGGCACACGCGCACACCGCGGCGGCAGTGGTGTCGGCGGCCCGCGCGGGGGCGCGCAGCATCGAGCACGGCACGTTCCTCGACGATTCCGCCGTCGCGGCGCTGGCGGACGCTTGGTACGTGCCGACGTTGTCGCCGATGAGCGAGACGGAGTTCGCCGAGACGCACCGGCGTTCGCTGCGCCTCGCGGTGGAGGCGGGCGTCCGGATCGCCGCGGGCTCGGACCTGGCGCCGCGTCCCCATGTCGACTTGACGACCGAGTTGAGGTTGTTAGCCAAGGTTTTGGGAGACGCGGCGGCGTTGAGGGCGGCCACGTCCGAGGCGGCGCGTCTGCTCAGGCTGGAGGACGACAGGGGGCGCGTCGAGGCGGGGCTGCGGGCGGACGTGGTGCTCCTCGACGGCACGGACTTGGACGTGACGGACCTGCCGGGCCGGGTCCGCGCGGTCTGGCACGACGGGGAACGGGTCAGCTGAGCGTGGTGTCTGTGGCGGGGCTCGGGGGTGCTGCTCGCCGGTGACCGTGGTCGCGTGAGCCGGGGTGTTGCTCACTTCGCCATGAGGTCGAACTCCTCCGTCAGGCGGACCAGGAACTCCCGCGACTCGCGTTCGGACAACGCCGCCTGTTCCAGGCGCGTGCGCAGGACGTAGAACGCCTCGACCGCCACGCGGTCGTCGACGAACAGCCCCGCGGCGAACGTCTCCTCGTACGCCACCGGTGGGTGCTCCGCGAACTCCAAGATGGTGAACCGGCTGCCGACCAGGTGGTACGGCGGTGCGGATGCTGGCACGACTCGGATCGTGCAGTGGGGGAGGTTCGTGGCCAGTACCAACGACTGCAGCTGTTCGTGCATCAACGCCGGGTCGCGCAGGATCGAACGCAGCGTGTGCTCGTACAGGAAGTAGACGCAGTGGGGCGGGTTTCGGCGCTGCAGCAGCCGTTGCCGGTCGATCCTCGCGCGGACCAGCGTCTTCAGGCGGTCCGTCGTGTAGCGGCCGGACAGCTCGTAGACGCTGCGCACGTAGTCCTCGGTCTGGAGCATGCCCGGCAGGGCCGCCGGGCTGTTCGAGATCACCGCCGTCGCCAGGTTTTCCTGGATGATCAGGGATTTCATCGGGTCGACGAGCTCGTCGAAGTACGGCCGCACCCAGTACAGCTCACTCGGTGGCCGGGTCAGGTGCAGCAGCCGCTCGCGCTCGGGTGCCTCGGTGCCGCAGTGCGCGAGGTAGATCGCCAGGTCGATCGGGGAGATGCGCCTGCCGTTCTCCCAGCCGGACACCTTCGACGCCGACCAGTGGGCGCGCCGGGCCACCTCGCGCAGGGACATCTGTTTCGCCTCGCGCTGGGCCTTCAACTCGACGCCCATCTCCCGCGTGCGCACCGTGCTCTTTTCGGTCATGCCCGCACGCTAAAGGCAACCACCGACAAAACGGCCCCTGCCGCGCAGGGGTTCACCGGAACGGATGTTGCTGTTCTGCCTGTGCGACAACGGATTCCGCCCGCGAAGCGCCTGCGAAGCAGCTTCGCATAATGAAGCGCGCTTCGCCCGTTAGTAAGCCACACTGGCATTCATGACGTCGCTTTCCGGAATCGACCTGAGCCGCCGGTTCTACGCTGAAGCCGTCGCGCCGGTCGTCGGCGGGCCGCACACCGCCGCGCTCGTCGGGCCCGGCTCGGAGGTCCTCGGCGTCGACACCGCGCTCGACCTTTCCTGGGGCACCCGACGAAACTCGAAGTCGCGACGCTCGACGAATGGGTGCGCGGTTTCCTCGGCTTCGACCCGCGGCACGCCGGCCGCCGCGACTGGCTCGCCACCCCGACCCAGGTCTTCGCCGAGTTCACCGGCGGGGCTGTGCACGACGACCTCGGGAGCGCCTTCGCGCGGCTGCCCGCGGCCAAGGCGTTGACCCCGCACCTCACCGGCGCCCTCGCCGCGACGGACTGGCGGGAGCGCGAACGACACTTCGTCGCGGCCTGCGAAAACGTCGCCGGGCAGCACAACGCCCTCGGCCTCACCGACCCCGTCGAGCCGCGTGTGAGCTGCTTCTTCGACCGCCCGTTCCAGGTGATCCACGCCGAACGGTTCGTCCGGGCCCTGGTCGGTGACACGCCGGTGATCGGGGCGATCGACCAGTTCGTCGACAGCACCGACGCGCTCGGGCACCGCGAGCTGACCCGCGCGGTGGTTGACTGCGCGCATGGCTGAACCGAAACCGCGCGACCTGGCCGCGCTGCTGCTGACGCTGACCGTCGTGACCGGGGTCGTCGACGCGGTCAGCTTCCTCGGGCTGGGCCGGGTGTTCGTGGCCAACATGACCGGCAACGTGGTGTTCCTCGGCTTCGCGGCGGCGGGCGAGGCGACGCTGTCGGTGCTCGCGTCGCTGACCGCGGTGCTGGCGTTCCTGGCGGGCGCGCTCGCCGGCGGCCGGCTGGCCCGCCGTGACGACGACTACGACGCCCTCCGGCAGGCGACCGCGGTCCAAGCGGCGCTGGTGGCGGTGGCCGTGGTGCTGTCGGCAACGCTCGGCAGCGGGACGCGGGTGGGCAGCGAGCTGCTGATCGTCGTGCTGGGCGTGGCGATGGGCCTGCAGAACGCGGCGGTCCGCCGCATCGGCGCGCCCGACCTGACGACGACGGTGTTGACCATGACGTTGACGGGTTTCGCGGCCGATTCGAAGGCGGCTGGGGGACCGGGGTCGCACCCGCTGCGGAAGGTGGCGGCCGTGGGGGCGATGCTGGTGGGTGCGCTGGCCGGGGGGTTGTTGCAGCTGCACGTCGCCATGTGGACGGCGCTGACGCTGGCCCTGGTGCTGATCCTCGGCGTGCTGGCGGTGCTGCAGTTCAGCCGAGGGCTCGGCCGCCGTCCACCAGTAGGCGCTGGCCCGTGATGAACCCCGCCTCCTCCGACGCGAAGAAGCTCACCGCCGCCGCCACGTCCTCCGGGGTTCCGAGGCGGCCCGCCGGGACCGTCGCGCGGTATGCCTCGCGCTCCTCCTCGTCGACCTCTGCGTGGCGCTCCACCGGGACGAAACCCGGGGCCACCGTGTTCACCGTGATGCCGTCCGGGGCCAGCTCGCGCGCCCACGCGCGGGTCAGGCCGATCTGGGCGCTCTTCGCCGTCGCGTACGCCGAACGGCCGGGTGGGGGGCGGTCCGCCACCTCCGAGTCGATGTGCACGATGCGCCCGAAGCCGCGGGCGCGCATGCCCGGCAGCGCCGCGTGGCCCAGCAGCACCGGGGACCGCACGAAGAAGTCCAGCTGCGCCAGGTGCTCCGGCCAGTCCACTTGGGACACCGGGGCCTCCGGCTGGGGGCCGGTCGCGTTCAGCACCAGCACCGTGATCGGGCCCAGCAGCGCCGTGACGCCGTCGACGAGCTCGCCGACCTGACGGCGGTCCGTCACGTCCGCGGCGAACGCCGCCGCCTTGCCACCCTCCGCGAGGATGCCCTCCGCCGCCGTCTTGAGGTCGGCGTCGTCGTGGTGGCCGTTGACCGCGACGGCGAGCCCGTCGCGCGCCAGTCTGCGCGCGATCACCCGGCCGAGTCCGCGGGAGCTGCCGGTCACCAGTGCGACACCCATGCGCCCGACGCTAGGGGAGACCCCCGAGTACGACAACCCAGGGCAAAGAAAAAGCGGGTGAGTGCGACGCGCGCACCCACCCGCTTCCGGTGGAGCTCAGAGTCCGCCCGAGCTGTTCCCGGTGGCGAAATCGGTCGACGCGGTCACCGCCGCCGGGGCGGCTTCCATCGGCTTCGCGCCCCGCGGTGCCTTCTTCCGCCGCGAGAGCTTGCGCTCCAGCCAGGAGGCGAACCACGACAGGAGCAGGTTGAGCGTGATGAAGATGATCGCGATGACGATCAGCGTCGGGATCGTGTTGTTGAAGTTGCCGGTGATCGGCCCGGACCCGCGGATCAGCTCGTCGTAGCCGATGGTCAGCTGACCGGCGAGCGCCGTGTCCTTCAGGATGACCACCAGCTGGCTCACCAGGGCCGGCAGCATCAGCGTGATGGCCTGGGGGAGCAGCACGTTGGTCATCAGCTGTGTCTTGCGCAGGCCCAGCGCCGAGGCCGCTTCGGTCTGTCCCTTCGGGAGCGACAGGATGCCCGCGCGGAACACCTCGGCCAGCACCGAGCCGTTGTAGAGCACCAGGCCCGTCACGGCGGCGAACAGCGGACGGGTGTCCGCCGCGATCGGGGTGTAGTACGCGTACAGCGCCGCGCCGAACACCATCAGCAGCAGCACCGGGATGGCGCGGAAGAACTCGACCACCGCGCCGACCGGGATCCGGACCCACTTGTGCTGGGACAGCCGGCCGATGCCGAGCAGGGCACCGATCGGCAGCGCGATCACGATGGACAGCGCGGCCGCTTCGAGCGTCTTCAGCAGGCCGGGCAGCAGGAACTGCGTCCAGGTCGAGCCCTCGATGAACGGCTTCCAGAGCGCGCCCGCCCATTGGCCCTTCTCGTCGAAGCCGGTGTAGACGAACCAGGCCACCAGGAGCAGCACCAGCACGAACAGGACCGTGTAGAGCCAGTTGCGCGCGCGAGCCTTCGGGCCCGGGACGTCGTAGAGGACGGACTGCGTGCTCATCGCTTGACCTCGGCTTTCTTGGCGACCCAGCCGAGCAGCAGGCCGAGCGGCAGCACCAGCGCGACGAACACCAGGGCGAAGAGGATGAAGACCAGGAACAGCGAGTCGGACTCGTTCTCGACCATCGTCGACATCAGCAGCGACGCCTCCGCGACGCCGATCACCGAGGCGACCGTGGTGTTCTTGAGCAGCGCGATCAGGACGTTCGCCAGCGGCGCGATCACCGAGCGGAACGCCTGCGGCAGGACGATCAGGCCCAGCACCTGCACGAAGCTGAGCCCGAGGGCCCGCGCCGCCTCCGCCTGCCCGACCGGGACGGTGTTGATGCCCGACCGCAGCGACTCGCACACGAACGTCGCCGTGTAGACGACGAAGCCCAGCACGGCCAGCCGGAACGCGTTGTCGGCCAGCGACGTCGGCGAGTTCGCGGCGGCCAGGTTGATGCCCAGCGTGGACGAAAGACCCAGCGACGTGAAGATGATGATCACGGTCAGCGGGGTGTTCCGGAAGATGTTCACGTACGCCGTCGCGAAGCCGCGCATGATCGGCACCGGACTGACCCGCATCGCGACGAGGATCGTGCCCCAGACGAGCGCCCCGATCGCCGAGAAGAACGTCAGCTGGAGCGTCGTCCAGAACGCGCCGACGAGGTCGTAGTCAGGGTTTTTGAGGAAATCGAACACGGTTGTCCAACCTGGCCTCGGTATGGGAACGGTGCGCCGCTTTCACGGCGCACCGTTCGTCTTCACAAACCGGATATCAGGGCGCGATCGCCGGGGCGGCCGGGATCTTGTAGCCCGACGGGCCGACGTTGGTCTGCAGCGCCTTCTCCCAGGAGCCGTCCTGCTCCATGGCCTGGATCGCCTTGTTGATCGCGGCCTTGCCGTCCGCGTCGTCCTTCTTCAGGCCGACGCCGTAGTTCTCGTCGGAGAAGCCCTTGCCGACCAGCTTCAGCTTGCCGGGCTGCTGCGCGGCGTAGCCGGCCAGGATGACGTCGTCGGTGGTCATCGCGTCGACGGTGCCGTTCAGGAGCGCGGTCACGCAGTCGGTGTACTTGCCGACCTCCTGCAGCTGCACGTCCTTGGCGTACTTCGACTTCACGTTCTGCGCCGGGGTCGAGCCCTTGACCGAGCACAGCTTCTTGTTGCCGGTCAGCGACTCGGGGCCGGTGATGTCGGTGGTGTCCGACCGCACCAGCAGGTCCTGGTGCGCGACGAAGTACGGGCCGCCGAAGGAGACGTCGTTCTTGCGCTTGTCGGTGATCGAGTAGGTGGCGACGATGAAGTCGACCTCACCCTTCTTGATCAGGTCCTCGCGCTGCGCCGACTGCGCTTCCTTCCAGGTGATCCCCGACTCTTCGACACCGAGCTGCTTCGCGATGTACTTCGCGACGTCGACGTCGAAGCCGGCGTAGGTGCCGTCCGGCTTCTTCAGGCCGAGGCCCGGCTGGTCGAACTTGATGCCGATGGTCAGCTTCTTGCTGTCCTTGGCCCGCTGGACCAGGTTCTTGTCGCCGCTCGCACCGCTGCCGGACCCGCCGCCGCAGGCCGTCAGGGCCAGCCCGGCGGCCATCACGACCGCGCCGACCTGCAGAACTCGGTTCAACCGCATCGTTTCAGGTGTTCCTTCCGAATCTCGTCCGGCCTCGGGCCGGGGAAAATGCTCAGTGGGTCAGGATCTTGCCGAGGAAGTCCTTCGCGCGCTCGCTCTTGGGCGCGGTGAAGAACGCTTCCGGCGTCGTGTCCTCGACGATCTCGCCGTCGGCCATGAAGATCACCCGATCGGCTGCCCGGCGGGCGAAGCCCATCTCGTGGGTGACGACCAGCATCGTCATGCCGTCCTTGGCCAGGCCGGTCATGACGTCGAGGACCTCCTGGACCATCTCCGGGTCCAGCGCCGAGGTCGGCTCGTCGAACAGCATGACCTTGGGCCGCATCGCCAGCGCCCGCGCGATCGCCACGCGCTGCTGCTGGCCGCCGGACAGCTGCGCCGGGTACTTGTCGGCCTGGTTGGCGATGCCGACGCGCTCCAGCAGCTCCATCGCCGTCTTGCGCGCTTCGTCCTTCGAGGCCTTGCGGACCTTCGTCGGCGCCAGCATCACGTTTTCGAGGATGGTCTTGTGCGCGAACAGGTTGAACGACTGGAACACCATGCCGACGTCGGCGCGCAGGGCCGCGAGGGCCTTGCCTTCGGCGGGCAGGGGGACACCGTCCACGGCGATCTCGCCCGAGTTGATCGGCTCGAGCCGGTTGATCGCCCGGCACAGGGTCGACTTGCCCGACCCCGACGGACCCAGCACCACGACGACCTGGCCGCGAGGCACCTCGAGCGTGATTTCCCTGAGTACGTGCAGGTCGCCGAAGTACTTGTTCACGGCGGACGCCTTGATCATCGGCGCCGCCACCTCCGCGGTCATCTGGCCTCCAGGGTCGTTCGAATGCGGCGTGGGTCACCACGCGATGGCGAGAACCTACCGTTGCTTCCCCGGCTGGCAAGCCGAGTTGAGCAATACTTAGGGTTTCAACTGCGTATCGATGTCCCTTTTGGGGGTATCGGCATCAGCGTAACCCACAGTCACCGTCCGGGTGGCCCGTGCGCGGTGAGCCGGGACGTCCTAGAGTTCGGCGCTACCGGCCGGTGGAGCGGGGTCACCATGGGAGGCGGACGGGTGCGGGTGCTGCTGGTGGAGGACGACGACCGGGTCGCGGGCGCGCTCATCCCGGCGCTGACCCGCCGCGGCCTGGCGATCGCCCGGCTGGCGACCGGCGCCGGCGTGCTCGAACGCGTCCACGAGGTCGACGTCATCCTGCTCGACCTGGGCCTGCCGGACATCGACGGCGTCACCCTGTGCACCCAGATCCGCGCGGTCAGCGACGTCGCGATCATCGTCGTGTCGGCCCGCGGCGAGGTCGACGACCGGATCCGGGGCCTGCGCGCGGGCGCCGACGACTATCTAGTCAAGCCCTACGACGTCGAGGAGCTGCTCGCCCGCGTCGAAGCGGTGCGCCGCCGCCGTCCGGAGCACACGGTCACCGAGCCGGTGGTCATCGAGGTGGGCGACGTAAGCGTCGACCTCGCCCGGCACGAGGTGCTGGTCGACGGACGCGCGATCGCGTTGTCCCGCAAGGAGTTCCAGGTGCTCGCCCTGGTCGCCGGCGCGCGCGGCGCGGTGTGCTCGCGCGAGCACGTGCTCACCGAGGTGTGGGGTCACCGGGGTGCCGCGGAGAGCCGGTCACTGGACGTCCACGTCGCGACGCTGCGGACGAAGCTGGGCCGCCCCGCGCTGATCGAAACGGTCCGCGGGGTCGGCTACCGGCTCGGCGGCGCGGCCGCCCGGAGCTGAGGGGCGTGCGCGTCCGGCTGCAGGGCATCGTGCTGACGCTGGTGGCGCTGCTGGTGTTCGGCCTCGGCATCCCGCTGGCCATCTCGATCGCCGCGGGCGCGCAGCAGGACCTCTTCCTCGACCGGCTCACCGACACCGCCCGCTTCGCGTCGCTGGCGCAGCGGCCGCTGCTGGACAACAAGCCGTACCTGATCGAGCCCGACGTGCGCCGCTACGCCGAGGTGTACGGCGTCCAGGTGGTGGTCGTCGACCAGGACGGCCGCCCGGTCGTCTCGGCGCTCGGCCCGGCCGCCGCGCGGATCGACCTCAAGGACGAGCGGATCAGCGACCCGGTCCACGAGGCGCTGGCCGGGCGCCGGTCGCAGCCCGCCGGCGTGCTGATGCCGTGGGACTCGACGCCGCTGGTGCTCGCCGAGCCGGTGCTCGCCGACGGCGAGGTGCGCGGGGCGGTGCTCACCGTGTCCACCACCGACTCCGAACGCGCCGCCGTGCTGTGGTGGTGGCTGCTGCTCGCCGCGGGCGGCATCCTCGCCTTCGTGCTGGCGCTGGCCGTGGCGATCCCGGTCGTGCGGTGGATCCTCAAGCCGGTCAAGCGGCTCGACGACGCGACCGGCGCGCTGGTGGCGTCCGTGGTCAGCGGACGCGAAGCCGAACCGGTGGGGGAGGGCGGCGGACCGCCGGAGCTGCGGCAGCTCGGCCGCTCCTTCGACCGGATGGCCGAGAGCGTGTCGGGCGCCCTGGCCGCGCAGCGCGCGTTCGTCGCGGACGCCTCCCACCAGCTGCGCAACCCGCTGACCGCGCTGAAGATCCGGCTCGGGAACCTCGACGGCCACGTCGTCGACGACCAGTCCGCCGCCGACCTGGAGGCCGCGCGGGTCGACGCCGGACGGCTGCACCAGATCCTCGACGGCCTCCTCTCGATGGCCCGCGCCGAAGCCTCCGGCGGCGAGCTGGACCCGGTGGTGCTCGACGAAGCCGTCGCCGAGCGCGTCGCCGACTGGTCGGTGGTCGGCGAGGCCCGGGACGTGCGGCTGGTCGTCGACGCTGCGGGCGACGGCGCCCGCGTCCGGATGCCGCCGCGCGGCGCCGAGACGATCCTGGACGCGCTGCTCGACAACGCGCTGAAGTTCACCGCCTCCGGCACCGAGATCCGGGTCGCCGTCGAACGCGACGGCGACCGGGTGCGCCTGTCCGTCCGCGACCACGGCCCCGGCCTGCCGCCCGAGGAGCTCGACCGCGCGCTGGACCGGTTCTGGCGCAGCCCGGCGCACCAGAACGTGCCGGGATCGGGGCTGGGCCTGGCGATCGTCAGCGAGCTGACCGCGCACTCCGACGGCGAGCTGGCGCTCGACCTGCCCGACGGCGGCGGCCTGCGGATCACGATGACGTTCCCGGCCGCCTAGGTCTTCTTGTCGCGGTAGTACCGCAGCGCGCCGGGGTGCAGCGGGATCGGCTGGGTCTCGATGCCCGGGTGGACGTCGATCGACAGCGCCGCCGGGTTCGCCAGCGCCAGCTGCTGGCGCGCGTCGAACAGGCCGCGGACCAGCGCCTCGGCGACGTCGTCGCTCATCGACTTCGGGACGATCAGGAAGTTCGGCACCAGCAGCGTCGTCACCGGGCCCGGCTGGTTGTAGGTGCTCGCCGGGATGGACGCGGTGCCGTAGACCTGGTTGATCTCCTGCATCTTCGGCATCACGTCGGCGATGTCGAGCAGGCGCAGCGACTGCTTGCCGTTGTAGCCGGCCAGCACCGGGGTCGGCAGGCCGCCGGACCAGAAGAAGGCGTCGATGTCGCCGTTGAGCAGGGCCTTGACGGAGTCGTCGAGCCCGCGGGCGCTGGTGGTGACCGCCCCGGTGAGGTCGGTCGCCTGCAGCAGCCGGCGGGCGATGTACTCGACGCCCGAGGACGGCGCGCCCGTCGCGATCCGGTGGCCGCGCAGCTGCCGGACGTTCTGGATGTCGGAGTCGGTGCGGACGACGATGTGCAGGTAGTCGTCGTGGATCCGGGCGAGGGTGGTCAGCCGCGGGTCGGTCTTGTACCGGTCGGCGGCGACGTCGGCGGCGACGAACGCGACGTCGGCGGTCCCGGCGAGCACCTTGTCGATGTTGTCGGGTGAGCCCTGGGTCTGCAGCACGGTGGGCCGGTCGATGTCCAGGCCCGCGGCCCAGGCCGTGGCGAGGGTCTGCGCGAGCTTGTCGTAGACGCCGCCCGGGTTGCCCGCGGCGATCCGCAGCTTGAGGTCGCCGAACCCGGAGCTACACGCCGAGAGCACCAGGACCAGGGCGGCCGCCATCGCGAGCGCCTGCCTCCGCCGCGTCGTGGCCACGGCCCGATCGTGCCAGATCCGGCGCCCGAGTGGTTGGCCCCCGGCGATCAGGGCACCCTCGGTGCAGACGGAGGGAGTGCGGCATGGACGTCGTCGTCGTGGGTGGCGGGCTGGCGGGGCTGAGCGCGGCGCGGCGGCTGCGCCGGGCCGGCGCCGAGGTCACGGTGCTGGAGGCGGGGGACGACATCGGCGGCCGGGTGCGCACCGACGTCGTCGGCGGGTTCCGGCTCGACCGCGGGTTCCAGGTGCTGCTGCCCGCGTACCCGGCGCTGCGGCGGCTGACCGACGTGCCGGCGTTGCGGCCGCGGCCGTTCACGCGCGGCACGATCGCGATGACCGGCTCCGGACGCCGGTGGCTCGCCGGGCCGTGGCACGGCCTGCCCGCGGTGCGCGGGGCCGCGGCGTTCGCGGCGAGCCGGCCCCTCGACGGCGCGCGGATGGCGGCGCTGGCGGCCAAGGACGTGCTGGCGGCCGATCGGACGGACACCGGGCGCAGCACCGCCGAGGAGCTGCGCCGCTGGGGGCTGACCCGGGCCACGGTCGAGGAGGTGCTGCGGCCGTTCCTGGCCGGGGTGTTCCTCGACCCGGCCCTGGCGACGTCGAGCCGCCTGTTCCACCTGCTCTGGCGGAGCTTCCTGCGCGGTGGGGGCGCGTTGCCCGCCGAGGGGATGCAAGCCCTGCCGCGGCAGCTGGCGACCGGGCTGACGGTCCGCACCGGCGTCGAAGTCGACGCGGTCACCGAGGACGGCGTCCGCACGCGGGACGGCGAAGACATCCGCGCGCGTGCGGTGGTGGTGGCGACCGACGGGGACACGGCGGCGCGGCTGCTGCCGGGGGTCGAAGCGCCGGGCTGGCACGCGGTCACGACGTTCTACTACCGCGCGGACGCCTCCCCGCTGCGCTCGCCCACGCTGCTGGTCGACGGCCTCGACGACCTGCTGCTGAACACGGCGGTGCTCAGCGAGGTCTCCCCGGCCTACGCCCCGGCCGGCTCGGCGCTGATCGCGGCGTCGGTGCCCGACCGCGCCGACCCGGGCCTGGAACCGCGGGTCCGGCAGCGGCTGGCCCGGATCTACGACACGGACACGCGCGGGTGGGACCTGCTCGAGACGTACGCGATCCCGAACGCGTTGCCGGTGTTCGGTCCCGGTGCTCCGCTGCGCCGCCCGGTGCGGATCGGCCCGGGCCGGTACGTCTGCGGAGACCACCGGGACACGCCGTCGGTGCAGGGCGCGCTCGTGTCCGGCCAGCGGGCGGCCGCCGCGGCGCTGGCCGACCTCGTGGCCTGACTCACGCCGCTTCCGGGAGCTCCTCGGCCCGCAAGGCGATCCGGTCCACCTTCCCCGAGGCGGTCCGGGGCAGCCGGGGCACGAACCACACCTCCCTCGGGTACTTGTGCGGCGACAACCGCGCCTTCACGTACTGCTGCAACGCTTCGCCGGACACGTCGTCCCGCGCGACGACGAACGCCCGCGTGCGGGTCAGGCCGTCCCGCTGGAACCCGACCACCGCGCACTCCGCGACCGCGGGGTGCGTCGCCAGGCACTTCTCGATCTCGGTCGGGGAGACCCACAGGCCGCCCACCTTCAGCAGATCGTCGGCGCGGCCTTCGTAGCGGAAGAAGCCGTCCGCGTCCTGGGACACCAGGTCACTCGTGCGGACCGTGCCCGGGGCCGGGAACGCTTCGGCGGTCTTGTCCGGGGCCTGCCAGTAGCCCGCCGCCACGGTCCCGCCGGTCACCTCCAAGCGGCCCGTCGCCCCGCGCGGGACTTCGGTGCCTTCGTCGTCCACCACCCGGACGCGGTAGCCGGGGATCACGCGGCCGAGGGTGCCGGGCCGGGAGCGGCCGGGGGAGTTGGAGATGTAGCCGTGGTAGGACTCGGACGCGCCGATCCCGTCGATCGTGTCCACGCCGAACGTGTCCGCGAACCGGCGGTGCAGGTCCGGCGGCAGCAGCTCGCCGCCGGAGACGCACAGGCGCAGCGAGCCGAAGTCCTGCTCGGCCGCGGCCGGGTGCTCCAGCATCGCGTTCATCATCGTCGGGACGTTGACCAGCACGGTCGGGCGGTGCCGGGCGATCAGCGCGAACATCCGGTCCACCGTGCTGCGTTCCGGGAACACGACCCCGGCCGCGCCGATGCCGAACGGGAACGTCACCGCCATGTTGTTGGCGTAGCCGAAGAACAGCTTCGGCACCGGCAGCACGACGTCGTCCGGCCGGATGTCCATGACGGCGCGGGCGTACCACTCGAAGCTGAGCAGCGGGCTGCGCGCGTGGATCAGGCACGCCTTGGGGGAGCCGGTGCTGCCGGTGGTGAACCGCCACAGCGCGATGTCGTCGCTGCGCGTCGGCGCGGCCTCCAGTGCCGTCGGCTGCTCCGCCGTGACCGCCGCGTAGTCGTGCTCGCCCGGGCGCAGCGACTCCGGGTCCGCGCCGACCACCAGCAGGTTGCGGGCGCCGGCCGCGCGCAGCGGACCCAGCGTCGTCGTGTCCGCGACGACCACCGCCGGCCGGCTGTAGTCCAGGTAGTAGCGGTAGTCGGCCGGCTTGAGGAACGTGTACACCTCGGCCGTCACGGCGCCGATCTTCTGCACCCCGAACCAGGTCGCGACGAACTCGGTGCCGTCGCCCAGCGCCAGCAGGACGCGGTCGCCCCGCCGGACGCCGAGCGCCCGCAGCGCGTGGCCGGTCCGGTTGGCCAGCGCCTTCACCTCGCCGTAGGTGACCGGGCCGGCCGCGGTGTGCAGCGCGGTCCGCCCGTCTTCGTTGCGGTCGAGGAAGTGCGCGGCGAGGTTGAACTCGGCCGGCACGTCGGCGGCGCGCAGGTGTGCCATCTCGTTGTCCTTCCCCCAGCGGGCCGATCCCCATCGGCCCGGGTGTCTTACTTCCCGGCCCGCTCCAGCGCGGCCGCCTGGCGCAGCCAGTCGCCGAAGAGCTCTTCGTCGATCTCGTCCACCGAGCGGATCTTGACCTGGCCCATGCCGCCCGAGCCGGCTTCGAGGCGACCGGAGGAGTCCGAAATCGCCTGCCCGCGCCAGAACCCGAAGGTGACGTACGCCTTGTACGCCTTCAGGTAGGTGACGAGCTGCTTGCCCGGGGTCTCGCTGTGGCCCCACCACGGGTGGCCGTAGTAGAGCAGCCCGTGGGCGTCGGGCAGGTTCGCGTCGATCACCTTGGCCAGCCGGTTCGCGATCTCCCGCAACGGCTCGGCCAGGCTCGCCAGGTACTCGTCGGTGTTCTGGGGCTTGCCCATGATCTCCCTTTCCTTTCGGTGCGTCAGGCGGTGCGCCGGACGTCGTCGAGCAGCGTCGTGCCGAGCACGTCGTAGCTGGTGTCGGCGATGAACTTGTGCTGCAGCGCGACGAGCAGGTCGCGCAGGATCCGCTGCAGCGGGTGGTCCAGCCGGATCGCCGCGGTGCCGGCGTACCGGTAGGCCATCGTCGTGACGTCGGTGGCCACCTCGGTCACGTACGTTTCGGCGGCGACCAGCTGCTGCACGAACAGGCGGTCCGGGCGCGGGCCGTGGCGCAGCCGGTCGCCGAGCGCGCCGAGCAGCCGCGCGGCGTGGTCGCGGGCGGCGCTCAGCCGGGTGTGGGCTTCGCCGAGGTCGCGGTGGAACGCGCCGCGCGCGGCCAGCGGCGAGCCCGCGGACCGGGCGGCGGACACGACGGCGTCGAGGGCGCGTTCGCCCGCGCCGAGCGCCACCCCGCAGTGCGCCGCGGCCACCTGGGCCGCGATCGGCGCGGCGAACCGCGGCCCACCCCGCAGGGGCCGCGGCCGGCCGAGGGGGAACCAGTACCCGTCGGGGACGAAGAGGTCCCGGACCGCGTAGTCGACGCTGCCGGAGCCGGCGAGCCCGACGGCGTGCCAGTTGTCCAGGACGTCGACGCGCTCCTTCGGGACGACGAACGCCCGCCACTCGTCGTCCGGCGGCGGGGCGGTGAACCCGCCGAGCACCCAGGTCGCGTGGCTCATCCCGCTGCCGAAGCCGTAGCGGCCGGTCACCCGGACCCCGCCCTCGGCGGCGACGGCCGTCCCGCGGGGCGGTCCCTGCCCGGCGACCACGGCGGGGCCGCCGGAGCCGAAGATCTCGCGGACGGCGTCGTCGGAGAGGTACGCGGCGGCCCACGACGAGTAGAGGCAGCCGGCCGAGAGGTTCCAGCACGCCGCCGTGCTCACCCGGCTGACCGCTTCGTAGACCTCCATCTCCACCAGCGGCAGCACTTCCAGGCCGCCGAGCTCGGTGGGCAGCGCCAGCCGGAACAGGCCCGCGTCGGCGAGCGTGCCGAACGCCTCCTCGGGCAGCATGCGCCGCTGTTCCGCGTCGGCTTCGGTCTCCGCGAGCACCGCCCGCACGCTTTCGACGCGCTCGGCGAGCTCGCCCTCCAGCCGGTACGGCGGCCACTGGTGCCCGGTCATCCCCGTCTCCTCACGCCGCGTCGAACTCGACGGTGACGTCGTCGCCGACCGGCTGCGCCCGGCAGGTCAGCACGAACCCCGCGGCTTCCTCGTCGGCGCCGAGGGCGAAGCCGCCGCTCATCCGGACCGTGCCGCTCAGCACCCGCGCCCGGCACGTGCCGCACACCCCGGTCCGGCACGAGTAGGGCAGCTCCGGCCGGACGGCGAGCGCGGCGTCCAGGATGGACCCGGCGGCGGTCATGTCCACAGTGGACGTACGGCTGTCGTGCACGATCCGGACGCGCCCGCCGTCCGCGGCCGGCGGCACCGGCCGGACGGCAAGCCCGAAGAGCTCCGTGTGGACCGCGCGGGCGGGGACGCCCAGGTCGAGCAGGGTCCGCCGGGCCGCCGTCGCGAGACCGTCGGGGCCGCACACGAACCACTCGCGGCCGGGGGCCGGCGTGCCGAGGCCGGCCAGCAGCCGGGGCAACGTGGCCGCGTCCAGCCGGCCGGGAGCCAGGCCGGCCGGCCGCTCCTCGCGGGAGAACACGTGCACCAGGTGCAGCCGCCGGGCGTGGGCGTTCTTGAGGTCGGCCAGCTCCTCGGTGAACATCGCCGAGTCGGTGGTGCGGTTGGCGTAGTAGACGGTGAACGTGCTGAACGGCTCGGTCCGCAGCACCGAGTCCACAATGGACAGGATCGGCGTGATCCCCGAGCCGGCCGCGACGGCGCCGTAGCGGCGACGGCGGTCGGGGTCGGGTGTCGTGCCGAACGCGCCCACGGGCGGGAGGACGTCCAGCGCGTCCGCGTCGGCCAGGCTGCCGGACACGGCGCCGCCGGGCACGATCCGGACCCCCAGGCGCAGGTGCCCGCGCCCGGCCAGGTCCGCGGGAGTGGAACAGACCGAATAGGACCGGCGCAGCTCGCCGCCGTCGTCGCCGGTGGCGCGCACGGTGACGTGCTGCCCCGGCCGGAAGGCGAACGCCTCCCGCAGCGACGGCGGCACGGCGCAGGTGAGCGCGACCGCGCTGCCGTCGGCCGCGACGCGGTCGGCGCCGAGGACGGCCAGGCGGTGGAACCGGGTCCGGGTCATCGCGGTGGCTCCGGCACTGCGGCGAGGTCGAAGCCGAACCAGGTGCGGTAGGCGTCCCGGCGGGCGGCTTCGCTGCCGAGCACGGTCTTGGTGCGCTGCCCCTCGTGCAGCCGCACCAGCGTGTCGCCGCTGATCGTGATCTTCCCGGTTTCGGTGTGCAGCGAGCAGAACAGGCCGGTGAGGAACGGCGACTCGGGCGCCGTCTGGAACCAGTAGAGCGTCGGCTCGAAGTCCGCGATCGTGCGCGGGTGCGGCTCGAGCCGGTACTGCGGCACGTCGCCGCGCAGGACGTCGAGGTCGCCGTCGGCGGCTTCGGCGATCCGGTAGACGCCCTGCGGGTCCGGCTGCGGCTCGCGGTCGTCGAGCCGCAGCGGGAACCGGAAGCTGCGGCCGTACCCGACGTCGACCAGCCACGGCTCGGCGGAGTCCTCGGCGAGGACCCGCAGCACGAGGTGGCCGAGCAGGGGACCGGGGACGTCGTCGATGTAGACGCGGGCGCCGTACACGGTCACGTCGTAGCCGAGCGCGCGCAGCACTTCGGCCAGGCAGCCGTTGAGCTCGTAGCAGCCGCCGCCACGGCGTTGCTCCACGATCTTCGGCAGGGCCGCGGCGCCGAGGGCGATCGGCTTGCGCAGCAGGAAGTCGAGGTTCTCGAAGGGCACGGTGAGCACGTGCCGCTCGTGGATCCGGCGCAGGGCGGCCAGGGTGGGGCGGCCCGGGTGGTCGACACCGAGCCGGCGCAGGAACGCTTCGACCGCGGTCCCGTCGGCTTCCGAGTGCGCGCGTGCGTCCGCGACGGCGGTCATGGCAGCTCCTTCAGGTGGTCGAACGGCTCGAGGCAGGCGGTGCACCGGCGGATCGCCGTGCAGGCCGTGGCGCCGGACCGGGCGATCTCTTCCGACCCCGGAGCGGCGCACCGCGGGCACGGCGGCGCCTCGACGTGCAGCGTGAGCAGCGGGCGCGGCGGGGCGATCCCGGCGGCGGCGAGCTTGACGCGGGCGGACTCGGTGATCCGGTCGGTGGTCCACGGCGGGTCCCACGCGGTCACGACGTCGACCCGTGGCCAGCCGGCGGCGCGGGCGGCGGCCCGGATGTCCGCGCGGATCGTGTCGAGGGCCGGGCAGCCGAGGTAGGTCGGGGTGACCGTGACGACCAGGCGGCCGTCCGCCTCGGCGGTGACGTCCCGCAGGATGCCCAGCTCCTCGATGGTGAGCACGGGCAGCTCGGGATCGGCGACGGCGGCGATGGCGGCCCGCACCGCCGCGGTCACCACCGGGCCCCCGGGTGCGCGCGGTGCAGGCCCTGCATCTCCTGGACGAGGTAGGAAAACGCTTCGGTGTGCTCGCCGCGCCGGCCGCCGGTCGGCGTCCAGCCGTCGGCCGGGCGCTCCAGCGTCGCCTCGCGCAGCACGCTCTCGACGCGGCCGGTCCACGCCGCCCGCAGCGACTCCGGGTCGAAGCCCGGCGCGCCCGGTTCGAAGAGCCCGTGCGTGAACGGCCAGACGTCGTCGACCGCGGCCTGCATCCGGCGCTTCGACTCAGGCGTGCCGTCGCCGAGCCGGACGGTCCAGGCGTGCGCGTGCTCGACGTGGTAGCGCGTCTCGACGGCGGCCTTGCCGGCGATCGCGGCCAGCACCGGATCGTCCGCGCCGCGCAGCGCGGTGTAGCGCAGCGACTGGAAGACCGCGAAGAAGAGGAGCTTCGCGATGGCCGTCGCGAAGTCGTCGTCGGGCAGCTCCACCAGCTGCGCGTTGCGGAACTCCTCGGGCTCACGCAGGAAGGCCAGCTCGGTTTCGCCGCGGCCCGCGCCTTCGAGGTCCCCGGCGTGCGAAAGCAGCGCCCGGGCCTGGCCGAGCAGGTCCAGCGTGATGTTGGCGAGCGCGACGTCCTCCTCCAGCTGGGGTGCCCGCGCGCACCACTGCGAAAGCCGCTGGGCGGCGATCAGCGCGTCGTCGGCCAGCTCGAGCACGATCCCGGTCACAGGTTCTCCACCCCCGCCGGCAGGGTGAAGAACGACGGGTGGCGGTAGGCCTTGTCGGCGGCGGGGTCGAAGTAGGCGTCCTTCTCGTCCGGGCTGCTCGCGGTGATCGCCTCCGTCGGCACCACCCAGATCGAGACGCCTTCGCCGCGGCGGGTGTAGAGGTCGCGGGCGTGCTGCAGGGCCAGCGTCGCGTCGGCCGCGTGCAGGCTGCCGACGTGGGCGTGGGTGACCCCGCGCCGGGCCCGGACGAAGACCTCCCACAGCGGCCAGTCGCCCGTCGCGCCGGTCATGCCGCCACCGCCACGGCGTCCCGGCGCTTCGCGGCGTAGGCCGTCGCGGCCGCCCGGACCCACGCGCCGTCCTCGTGGGCGGCCAGCCGGTGCCGCAGCCGCTGCCGGTTGCACGGCCCGTGCCCGGCGACGACCCGCTTGAGCTCGGCGAAGTCGGGTGGGGTGAAGACGTGGTGGCCGGTTTCGGCGTCCCAGCGCAGGGCGGGGTCGGGCAGCTCGACGCCGAGCGCGGCCGCCTGCGGCACGCAGAGGTCGACGAACCGCTGCCGCAGCTCGTCGTTGCCGCAGCGCTTGATCCGCCAGGCCATCGACCGCGCCGAGTGCGTCGAGTGCTCGTCGGGCGGGCCGAACATCGCCAGCGCCGGGTACCACCAGCGGTTCACGGCGTCCTGGGCCAGCTTCCGCTGGGCCGGCGTGCCGTGGGTGAGCGCGCGCAGCGAGTCGAAGCCCTGCCGGTGGTGGAACGACTCCTCGCGGCAGACGCGGACCATCGCCCGCGCGTACGGGCCGTAGGACGTCCGGCAGAGGGTGACCTGGTTGACGACGGCCGCGCCGTCGGTGAGCCAGGCGAGGGCGCCGGTGTCGGCCCAGGTGAGCGTCGGGTAGTTGATGAACGACAGGTACTTCTGCTGTCCGTTGTGGAGCGCGTCGAGCAGCTCCGCGCGGGACACGCCCAGCGTCTCCGCGGCGGAGTAGAGGTAGAGCCCGTGCCCGGCCTCGTCCTGGACCTTCGCGATCAGGATGGCCTTGCGCGCCAGGTCCGGCGCGCGGGTGATCCAGTTGGCCTCGGGCTGCATCCCGACGACCTCGGAGTGCGCGTGCTGCGCGAGCTGGCGGACCAGCGCCGCGCGGTAGCCCGCCGGCATCCAGTCCCGGGGCTCGATCTTCAGGTCGGCGGCGATCAGCGCGGCGAAGTCGGCCTCGTGCCGGGCCGGCGGCCGGGCCGCGCGACTCCGCGAAAGCTCTTCTTCCGCCGTGCGCACGGTCGCGGCGAGCGCGGCCATCCCGGGCGGGACCGGGACACCGGGAATGTCGGGCTGCACGAACGTCCTCCAGGAGCTCACCCGCGCACGCGGAAGCCGCGGTGATCGAATTCGAGTATGCGAGGGGCGCGGGGCGGCGGGCATCTTCGCGCGTGCGCTCCGGGCGTGGTCAGAAATTACCGCGGATAATCCACAGATCGGGAAAAACCGGCTTGAACAATGTTGTGTACAGATAGGACGCCCCACTCGAGCCGCCGGTGCCGGGCAGGGCGCCGATCATCCGCTCGACGAGCCGCACGTGCCGGTACCGCCATTCCTGCCAGGTGCGGTCGAAGTCGGTGAGGCGTTCGCAGAGCTGCGCCGGAACGCCGTCGTCGTCGTAGACGCGCAGCAGCACCCGCTGCACCGCGGCCGACGGCTCGGCGGGCGCCGCCGGGTCGCGGCGCACCGGCACGGGGTAGCCCTGGGTGCCGAGGAACTCGACGAAGGAGTCGAAAAGGGACGGTCGGGCGAGGGCGGCTTCGATGCGCGACCGGTCCGCGCTCCCGGCGGGGTGACCGTCGGTGATCCGGCCGTCACGGCGGCCCAGCACGGCCTCCAGCTCGCGGAACTGGGCCGACTGCAGGCCGCTGCCGGTGCCGAGCTCGTCGCGGAAGCGGGCGAAGTCCCGGGCCGTCATGGTCTCCACGACGTCCACTTGCGACACCGCCAGCCGCAGCACGGTCAGGCAGCGGTGCAGGGTGTGCAGCGCCTGCGCGGCGCGGCCACCGGCCAGATCGGACTGCAGCTTCGCGAGCTCGTGCAGCAGCTGCTTGAACCACAGCTCGTAGACCTGGTGCACGACGATGAACAGCAGCTCGTCGTGCTCCCCGGAAACCGGGCGCTGGGTGGCGAGCATTTCGTCCAGGACGAGGTACGTCGAATAGTTCGGTGGCGCGGGTGCGAAATCATTTTCGAGCATGGCCGATCTTTCCCCAGTTCGTGCGAAAGCCGTTTCCGCCAGAGTAGGCGCGATCGCGGCATTCCCGGCTGCCGTTCCGGCGTCCCGCAATCGAGGAGAACCGCCCGCGCAGCACGTTCGGAGATGCGGCGGCCGCCGGTCCGCTGGCAGCGTGGTACGCCGTGGCAGAGCGTGGATTCCGGGCTTTCGTGTCCGGCGGCACAGGAGATCTCGGGGCCCAGGTCGTGCGCACCCTGGCCGGCTCGGGCCACGAGGTCTGGTTCCAGTACCGCTCGGGCGCCGAAGCGGCGACGGCGCTCGCGGACGAGACCGGCGCGAAGCCGTTCCACGCGGACTACACCCGCATCGACAAGCTGACCGACGCCGAAGTGCTGCCCCCGGGCGGGTTCGACGTCCTCGTCTGCTGCGCCGGGGTGAACCTCGGCCGCGAGAAGCTCGCGGACGTGCCGGCCGACACCCTGCGCCGCACGCTCGCCGTCAACGTGCTGAGCGCCGTCCGGCTGACGCAGGCCTGCCTGCCCGGGATGACGGCGGCGGGTTACGGCCGGATCGTCTACCTCAGCTCGATCTTCGGGCAGGTGGCCGCACCCGGGAACGCGCCCTACAACTTGACGAAGAGCGCGCTGCGCGGCCTGTGCCAGAGCGTCGTCGCCGACTACGCCGGGTCCGGCGTCACCGCCAACGAAATCCTCGCCGGGCCGGTCGACTCCACGATGTACCGGACCGTCGCCGCGGACCGCGGCCGGGCGCTCGGCCGCGACCCGGCGGTGCTGGAAGCGGCCATGGTGAAGCGGATCCCCGCCCGGCGGCTCGGCACGCCGGCGGACATCGCGCACGCGGTCGGCTACCTGGTGTCGGCCGAAGCGTCCTATGTGAACGGTGTGGCACTGCGCGTCGACGGCGGGGTGCTCAGTGTCCTGTAGCAACGAGAGGAAGTTCCATGAGTGAGGTAACGTCCCGGGATGGGACCAAGATCGCCTACGACCGCTACGGCGACGGGCCCCCGGTGATCCTGGTCGGCGGCGCCTTCCAGTACCGCGCCTTCGACCCGAGCACCGCGCAGCTGGCCCAGCTGCTCGGCGAGCGGTTCGGCGCGGTCCACTACGACCGCCGCGGCCGCGGTGAGAGCGGCGACACCAAGCCGTACGCGATCGACCGCGAGATCGAGGACATCGCGGCGCTGATCGACGCCGTCGGCGGGACCGCGTCGGTGTTCGGCATGTCTTCGGGCGCGGTGCTCGCGCTCGACGCGGCGGCGAAGCTGCCGGTGTCCAAGGTCGCGGTCTACGAAGCGCCCTTCATCGTCGACAACCTGCGCCCGCCGCTTCCCGAGGGCTACCACGAGAAGCTGGTCGAACTGGTCGAGGCGGGCCGCCCGGGCGACGCCGTCGAGCACTTCCTCGTGCACGGCGCGGCCGTGCCGCCGGAGTTCGTCTCGCAGATGCGCGGCGCGCCGATGTGGCCGGGCTTCGAGTCGGTGGCGCACACGCTGGTGTACGACTCGGCGCTGATGGGCGACGGCTCGGTGTCCGCCGACCGCTGGGCCGCGGTGCGCGTCCCGGTGCTCGTCGCCGACGGCGGGGCCAGCGGCCCGGTCATGCACAACGCGGCCAAGGCGCTGGCCGGCGTGCTGGCCGACGCCCGCGAGCGGACCCTCGAAGGACAGGGCCACGACGTGGCGCCGGACGTGCTGGCGCCGGTGCTCGCCGAGTTCTTCGCCGGCTGACCACCCATTTCCCCCTGACGTCCCCGGTGCGCTCGCACCGGGGACGTCTTTTGTCCGGAAAGGACGGCGCCGGAAATTATCCACCGTCCTCTGTGGTCAGTGGATAAGGTTCTGAGCTGTGGTTTTCCCATGTGGACCGCACCAATGAAGATGAGCGGCCCGGCGTCGGAAGTAAACGATGGGCTTCTCTGGACTTCGAAGGGGTTCATCATGGGGAACGCAGTCAAGCCCGCCGGGGCACTACCGGCACCAGGGACGAAAGTCCGCGTCCCGACGCTCGACGGCGTCCGCGGCCTCGCCGCGGTCGGCGTGCTCGTCTACCACGTCGCCTTCATCAGCGGCGTGAGCGCGTGGATGGGGCAACCCGGCGCCGGGATCTGGGGCCTGGTCAGCAACGGCCTCGCCGTCTGCCTGGGACCGTTGTTCGTCCTTTCCGGAATGTTGCTCTTCCGCGGCTTCGCCCGGTCGGTCATCACGGGCGCGCCCAAGCCGGCCGTCGGCTCGTTCCTGACCCGGCGGGCGCTGCGGATCCTGCCCGCCTACTTCCTGCTCGTGGTCGCCGATCTGCTGCTGCTGAACCTGCGCAGCATCGACGGCGTCTGGTACGTGCTGCGCCCGTTCCTGCTCTTCCACTTCTTCTGGCCCGACGGCATCTCCATGGCCGGCATGGAGCCGACGTGGACGGTGCCCGCCGAGATGACGTTCTACCTGCTGATCCCGGTCGTGGCCTGGATCGGCGCCCGGCACGCGCGCAAGGCGTCGACGCCGGGCGCCCGCGCCCGCCGGCTGGTGCTGCCGCTGGCGGTCTTCACCCTGATCGGCTTCGCCTGGACGGCGATGGCGTACCTGCCGGCCCTCGGTACGGACGTGTTCTACCTGTCGTTCTGGCCGTTCGGGTACTTCTCGCTGTTCGCCGCCGGGATGTTCCTCGGCACGCTGTCGGCGTACTCGCAGGCCGTCGACCGGCCGCCGGCGGTGTACCGGCTGATCGTCCGCCACCCCAACCTGTGCTGGCTGCTGGCGCTCGGGGTGTACGTGGTCAACCTGCCGGAGTTCTTCGGGCACCCGGGCATGGGCGACTACGGCGCCCTCGCCCAGGAGATGCTGGCGCTGGTCTTCATCACGGTGTTCGCGGTGCTGATCGTCGCGCCGCTCACGGTGCCGGGCGTGCGGTCCCGGCTGATGGACGGCGTGCTCACCAACCGGCCGGTCCGGTTCCTCGGCCGGATCTCGTACGGGATCTACCTCTGGCACCTGCTGATGATCTACCTCTGGTTCCGCAACGGCAGCGTGTTCGGCAAGGCCCCCGACCCGCTGCTCGGCCTGCGCGGCCAGGCGGGTTTCTGGCCCCTGCTGGCCTTCGTGCTGGGCGGCAGCATCGTGGCGGCGACGATCAGCTACGTGCTGGTCGAGCGGCCGGCCAACGCGCTGGCCCAGCGCCTCGGCCGCGACCGCGTTCCGGCGCCGCCGGTCGTCGTCCCGCCCGCGAAGCCCGCGGAACCGGACGAGCGCGCGGCCTGACCGCGGCCCGGTGCGGCGGCCCGGAAGCCGCCGCACCGGGGATCGGGTCACCAGCCGACGGCGACCACCAGCCACTGCGGGTTGCCGTGGGAGACGAACGACGACTGGGCCGCCACGTCGTCGTACGGGAAGCCGTACGCGAGGTGGTTGATCCCGTGGTCGTGCCAGAACTTCGCGTAGTAGTTCGCAGGAGCCGCCTGGTAGTACCGCGCCGGGTCCTGCCACTGCGACTGCGGCAGGTGCGCGGTGTGGCGGTTCAGCGCCGCGCACATGTCCGGGTTGCCGGCCAGCGAACCGGCGCACCCGGTGATGTTCGACGTCGGCTCGTTGACGCCCACCGACTGCGCGTAGGCGGTGAAGTAGTTCGCGTACTTGCCGCCGGCGCGGAAGTCCGGCGCGCTGCCCGGTGCCGGGATGCGGTACGGCGCGTTCACCGTCGCCAGGCCCTTGAACTCCGCCGGCACCTCGGACTGGAACTTGGCGAAGGTGGCCGACCGGTCCTCCTGGAACGTCGGGTAGTCGTCGCCGACCTGGACGTCGTAGCCGTCGTGCGCGTGCAGCCGCATGGCGAGCTTCAGCGCGAACGCGTCGACCCGGGTCGTGTTGCCGTTGAACACGTCCGGTCCGACGGTGAACTCGATGAAGTCGGCGTACTGGCCGTTCGGGGTGCCCAGGTAGAAGTACATCCGCCCGGCGGAGTTGGCCGGCATGTCGAGGTAGGGCTGCTCGGCGATCGAGTGCGTCTGACCGCCGAAGTTCCAGTACACCTGGCTGTCCGGGTACTTGCCGTTGGTGCGGTTGAGCACCTTCACGGTGAGCACGTTGCGCGCGGCCGGGATGCTCGCGGTGTCACCCCAGAACGAGTCCGGCGGCGTGCCCGCGCCGGGCGGCGTGGTCCCGCCGCCGGTGCCGAACACCTGGAACTCCCACAGCGAGACGCCGTACGGGGTGGCGCGCGCGGTCGTGGCGAGCCGGACGTAACGGCCGGAGCCGGACACGTTCAGCGTCTGCGTGCCGCCGGTGCCGGTGGTCGTCTGGTACACAGTGGACCACGTGGAACCGTTGTCGGACAGCTGGATCTGGTACGCGGTTGCGTAAGCGGCTTCCCAGCGGAGGACGACCTGGCTGACCGTCGCCGCGCCGCCGAGGTCGACCTGGATCCACTGTGGATCGCTGAACTGCGACGACCAGCGGGTGGCCGTGTTGCCGTCCACCGCGGCGCTCGCCGGGGTGCCGGCGTTCTCCACCGACGAGGCCGTGGCGGGTTTGCCTTGGGAGATCAAGGTGTCCGCGGCGGTCGCGGACGGTGCGGCGAAGCCGAGGACGGCGACGGCGAGGGCCGCCGCCAGCGTCGCCAAGCGGGTACCGGGGCCGCGGCGACGGCGCCGCGGCAGGACGTTCGAGGGCATGGTTCCTCCCTGGCCGGGGAAGTGGGGCGGACCCGCCGCCGGTCAGGGGACGGCGCGGCCCGGCTCGTCCCCTGAGTGCCGGGCGGATGCCCTCGAGGGCCGGCGGGGAACGATCGGTAAAAAGGTTCATACCACCGGCCCCGGCCTGTCAAGCCTTGACAGTTCGGCGCCGCGGAGCGATCCTCGGAACCGGTTCCACCTCGAACCTCTGCGTGGCGCCGCCACCCGCCCAGGGGCCCATTCCCGGGAGTCGGTCATGCCTTGCGGTGCCGCTGGCAGTACGTCGTCGCTCAGTGCAGGGCGGCGATCCCGGCCAGGAAGATGTCGACGCCCGCGAGGAACTGTTCGCGGTCGTCGTGCTCGCGCAGCTGCGCGGAAACCCGGTGCACGAACGGGTACCTCTCCGGGTCGAGCTCCGCCCACTGCGCGGCGACCTTGGCCAGGAGAGCCGTCCGGTCCGCTTCGCCGAAGGCGAGGACCCGGGCGTTCGCGGCGTTTTGCCCGGCGACGCCGAGGACGTAGTTGACGAGCGCGCCCGCGGCGTCGAACAGCGCGTGCTCCGGGACGCCGAGCGCGTCGAGCAGCCGGCCGGTGCTCTCGTAGATCTCCAGGAGCGCGGGGCGCCACGGCTCTCGCGAGAGCTGGGCGCCGACCCAAGGGTGGGCGTCGATCGTGTCGAACAGGCCCAGCGCGACCGTGCGCAAGGCTTCCCGCGGGTCCGCGTCGAGGACCACGCCGGTCAGGACGCCCGCGATGACGTCGTCTGTGGCGGCCGCCAAGAGGTCGCTCTTGTTCGCCACGTGGTGGTAGATCGCGCCGTAGCCGGTGCTCAGGCGCGTCGTGAGCGCGCGGAAGGTCAGCGCGGCCTCGCCGCCGTCGTCGAGGAGCTCGGTCGCCGCCCGGACGATGACCTCCTGGGACAGCCCGTCCGTGCGTCGTTTCGCCATGCGCCCATCATGCCATGTTTGGATCGCCGATCCAAAGTCGTGGTAGCGTCGTTGGAATGACGATCCAAAACCCTGTGACGATCATCGGTGGCGGCCTCGGCGGCCTGGTCCTGGCCCGCGTCCTGCACGTCCACGGCGTCCCGGCGACGGTCTACGAAGCGGAGGCGTCGCCGGCCGCCCGCCGCCAGGGCGGAATGCTCGACATCCACCCGTGGAACGGCCAGCCGGCGCTCGAAGCGGCGGGCCTGACGGCGGAGTTCCGCGAACTGGTCCTGGCCGGCCGCGAGTCCTACCGCGTCCTCGACCGGCACGGGACGGTGCTGCTGGACCGCCCCGACGACGGAACGGGCGAGCGCCCGGAGGTCCAGCGCGGCGAACTGCGGCAGCTGCTGCTCGACTCCCTGCCGCCCGGGGCCGTCCACTGGGGACGGAAGGTCACCGATGTCCGCGCCCTCGGTGAAGGCCGTCACGAGGTGAGCTTCGCCGACGGCGCCACCGTGGTTTCGAGCCTGCTGGTGGGCGCGGACGGCGCGTGGTCGCGGGTGCGGCCGCTGCTGTCGGACGCAGTTCCTTCGTACGTCGGCGTTTCGGTGGTCGAGACGTTCCTGCTCGACGCCGACACGCGTCACCCCGGCGCCGCGAAGGCGGTCGGCGCGGGCTCGATGTTCGCGCTGGCGCCGGGCAAGGGAATCCTGGCGCACCGCGAAAGCGGCGGCACGCTGCACACCTACGCCCAGCTGCGGAAGCCCGAGGACTGGCTCCTCGGCGACGTCGCCGAGGAGTTCGACGGCTGGGCCCCGGAGCTGACGGCGTTGCTCACCGACAGCGACGTGCCGCCGGTGCTGCGCCGCCTGTTCACCCTGCCGGCGGGCCACCGCTGGGACCGGGTGTCGGGGGTGACGTTGATCGGCGACGCGGCCCACCTGATGCCGCCGAACGGCGAGGGAGCCAACCTGGCCATGCAGGACGGCGCCGCCCTGGCACAGGCGATCGCCTCGCACCCGGAGGACCCGGAGCGGGCGCTGGCGGAGTACGAGGAGCAGATGTTCCCCCGCGTGGCCGCCGAAGCGGGGGAGGAGGACATCTACGAGGTCATGCTCGGCGCCGAGGCGCCCCACAGCATGGTGGCGATGTTCACGGGAGCCGGGGCGTCGTGAGGAGTTCGCGGCCGCGCTCGGGCGTGATCGCCGTGGCCAGGACGGGGTCGGCGAGCAGGGCGACCGGGGCGATGTGGTCCGGCGTGCGCGGCCGCCAATGCGGCATCGCGGCCCGGATGGCGGTCCACAGGGCGTCGGGGTCGTCCGCGTGCGCGGCCCGGGCCTGGCGCACCGGCTGGTCGAACTCCGGGTTGCCGTAACCGAAGCCTTCGCCGGGCCGCGCGAACCGGGGTTCGTGCTCGGCGACCACGGCCATGATCGCCGGCCGCTCGCCGATCATCGCGCTTCGGAGCACGGATTGCCGCCCCGGCCGCGCGCGGCGGAGGTGGTCGTCGAAGAGGTACGGCAGCAGTTCCTCGGTGAACAGCGGGTCGGTGAGGAACCCCTCGGGCAGGAAGGACGGGTGCAGCAGCCGGCCGAGCAGCATTCCGGCCTCGTACGACTGGCCGGACAGCAGCAGGATCTGCGCACGCAGCACGGTGGCCCGTTCACGGCCGAAGTCTTCGGCTCGCGCGAGCACCCCGGCGGCGGCATCGACGTCCCCGGCGAGCGCGGCCAGCCGGGCCCGTTCGACCTCGGCGTCCCACGAATCACGCGTCTCGCCGGCGGGTTTGCGCATCTGGTGGAACTCGGCGTAGAGGTCCTCCATCAGCGCGGCGAAGGAAGCGAACCGGGTGGGTGGCGCGGCGCGCCAGGAGAAGAGGCTGTAGGCGGCCCACTCGCCGGACTCGTCGACGTCGGCGGGGTCGAGGAACAGGATGCCGGAGTCGGTCTCCTCGGACAGCAGGAGGCCACGCGTGAAGCGGTTGCCGTCGGTCTCCTGCTCGTCGAGGTCGTCCCACTCCTCCCAGAACGGCTCGAGGTCGCGCAGCCAGCCGACCGTCGTGGTGTCGCGCATCCGGTAGACGAAGCCGCCCGCGTCCCGCCAGCCGTTGGTGCAGAGGAGGAACTGCCGGTAGGACGGCGGCAGCCGCACCCCGAGCCGCCCCTCGGCGCCGGCGACTTCGGCCTCGGTCGCCGCGGCGAACCCGAGCCACCCGTCGCGCGCGACGGCGGGATCGAGTTCGCCGGGCTCCGCGGTGCTGATCCATTCCGCGCTCCACCGGCGCAGCCAAGGTCCCCAGTCCACCCGATCACTCTGCCACGGACAGCCCCCGGGAGGGGACGCCGAGGCGCAGGTGGGGGCGGGTCTACCCTGGGAGACGATGACCGAGACACAGGCACCCAGGGCGTACCAGATCCGCACCTTCGGCTGCCAGATGAACGTGCACGACTCCGAGCGCCTCGCCGGGCAGCTCGAGGACGCCGGGTACGTCCCCGTCGACCACGGGGGCAAGCCCGACCTCATCGTGTTCAACACCTGCGCCGTGCGGGAGAACGCCGACAACAAGCTCTACGGCACCCTGGGCCACCTGCGCCCGGACAAGGTCGCCAACCCCGGCCTGCAGATCGCCGTCGGCGGGTGTCTCGCGCAGAAGGACCGCGGGGAGATCGTCAAGCGCGCTCCCTGGGTCGACGTCGTCTTCGGGACGCACAACATCGGGTCGCTGCCGACGCTGCTCGAACGCGCGCGGCACAACGCCGAGGCCGAGGTCGAGATCCTCGAGTCGCTCGAGACCTTCCCCTCGACGCTGCCCGCGAAGCGCGAGTCGTCCTACGCGAGCTGGGTGTCCGTTTCGGTCGGGTGCAACAACACCTGCACCTTCTGCATCGTCCCGGCCCTGCGCGGCAAGGAGCGCGACCGGCGGCCCGGCGAGATCCTCGCCGAGGTCGAGGCGCTCGTCGCCGAGGGCGTGCTCGAAGTCACGCTGCTCGGCCAGAACGTGAACTCCTACGGCGTCGAGTTCGGCGACCGGCTCGCCTTCGGCAAGCTGCTGCGCGCGACCGGCGCCATCGACGGCCTGGAGCGCGTCCGCTTCACCTCGCCGCACCCGGCGTCCTTCACCACCGACGTCATCGAGGCGATGGCGGAGACGCCGAACGTCTGCCACCAGCTGCACATGCCGCTGCAGTCCGGGTCCGACCGGGTGCTGCGCGAGATGAAGCGGTCGTACCGCTCCGCGCGCTTCCTGAAGATCCTCGACGAGGTGCGCGCGGCGATGCCGGACGCGGCCATCACCACCGACATCATCGTCGGCTTCCCCGGCGAGACCGAGGAAGACTTCCAGGCCACGCTGGACGTCGTCGAGCAGGCGCGGTTCTCCAGCGCCTTCACGTTCCAGTACTCGATCCGCCCCGGCACGCCGGCCGCGACGATGCCGGACCAGCTGCCCAAGGCCGTCGTGCAGGAGCGCTACGAGCGCCTGGTCGAGCTGCAGAACGCCATCTCCTGGGAAGAGAACAAGAAGATCGTCGGCCGGCGGGTCGAGCTGCTCGTCGCCGAGGGCGAGGGCCGCAAGGACGCCGAGACGAACCGGATGAGCGGCCGCGCTCGCGACGGCCGCCTCGTGCACTTCACGCCGACCGGCGCGGCGGTCGACGGCTCGGTGCGCCCGGGCGACGTCGTCGAGACGGTCGTCACCTACGGCGCGCCGCACCACCTGGTGGCCGACGGCGACCTGCTGTCCCACCGGCGGACACGGGCCGGCGACAACGCGGAGGCCGGGCGGAAGCCGAAGACGAGCGGCGTCACGCTGGGACTGCCGGGCTTCGGTGCCCCGGCCGCCCAGCCGGAGCCGGTGAGCGGGTGTGCGCTGTGACGGAGTCCAAGGGCAACGGCGAGCTGGCCGAGCTGGCCGCCGAGATCGACGAGGTCGGCGACCACGCGTCGCGCACGGTGGAGCTGGGCCGGCGCGGGTTCACCATCGCGGTGTTCACGTTCGTGCTGCTGATCTGCCTGATCCTGCCGTGGGTCGGTGACAAGGCGGGCTGGCAGGTGCTGGCCGGCGAGGGTGGCGGCATCCCGCAGCTGTTCGCGGCGACGTCGACCGGCGTCGGCATCTTCGCGTCGGCGCTGGCGCTGGTGACGCGCCGGTGGTGGCTGGCCTGGGTGTGCGCCGCCGGCGGCTGGTTCGCCTCGGTGGACGGGCTGCTGGCGATCTGGTCGCAGCAGTCGTCGCACGCCAGCGGAGCCGCGGGCGGCGGACCCGGGTTCGGCCTGATCATCGCGTGGATCGCGATGATCTGCCTCGCGGCGTCGTGGATGCGGACCGCGTTCTCGCGTTCCTAGATCACCACGACGCCGAAGACGCTGGAGACGGCGCTGACGTAGAGGTCGGTCTCCGGGTGGTAGACGCGCAGGGTCAGGGTGGTGCGCAGGCTGAAGCTGAGGCTGAACACGAAGTTCCCGTTCGGCCGGCAGGTGCCGGTGCTGAGGTTGACCCAGACGCCGGCCTGCAGCTGCTGCACGATCACGGGTTCCCCACCGGCGACGCTCTCCTGCCCCCCGAGGTCGGCGAACGAGCCCTTGATCTTCGTTTCTTCGCCGACCTTGACGCGCGACTTGTCGGCCTTGGCTTCGAGCTTGGCTTTGTGCTTGTGCCCTTGAACGGCGGCCGGAGCCGGCCCCGTGGCCGCCAGCGCAACGGCCGGAGCGGCGAGCGCGACGGTGCAGGCGACGACCAGTGCGGACACGAGGTTCGATGTCTTGCTCATGATCGAAGTGGAGCACCGGTGGGGTGGGAAAGCGCCCGGAAACCCCCGGCCGGGGAGGGTGTGGGACCGGTTCGGGTGACGCGTTAACCGTCCGCTTGCCGGAGGGCCGTCACAACACCCCCGCCTTCCCTGGGGCGTGCCCTTGTCCAGCGTATCGGCGCCCGCCGACGAAACACCGGAAAAGCAGGCCGGGCGGCCGGCTTGTCCACAGCGACGCCGTGATGTGGACAAGCCGGTCCGAGACCTCAGTGCCACGAGACCTCAGCGGCCCGAAAGGGCCAGCCGGCCCCAAACCTCAGCGGTCCGCAACCGCCGCCTCCGCAGCCTGCAGCCACTCACGCCACTGAGCAGCCTGCTCCTCGGCCTTCTTGGCCCGCCGCTCATCCCCGGCCGCCCGCGCCTTCGCCGCCTGCGACTCGAACTGCTCCACCCGCTCGCGGAACTGTGCCGCCCGCGCCTGGGCCTCCGGGTCCGTCTTCCGCCAGCGGGAGTCCTCCGCCGACTTCACCGCGTCCTGGACCGCCTTCAGCCGGCCGTCCAGCTCGCGGATGCGCTCGCGGGGGACCTTGCCGATCTCGTCCCACTGCTCCTGGATGCGCCGCAGCGCGCCCTTCGCCGCCTCCAGGTTCGCCGACGCGTCGATCTTCTCCGCCTCGATCAGCAGCTCTTCCTTGCGCGAGGCGTTCGTCGCGAACTCCGCGTCGCGCTCGGAGAACACCGCCGAACGGCGGGCGAAGAACTTGTCCTGCGCCGCGCGGAACCGCTGCCACAGCGCCTCGTCGCTGTCCTTCGGCGCGCGGCCGGCGGCCTTCCACTCGGTCATCAGGTCCTTGTAGCGACCCGCCGTCTCGCCCCAGTCCTCGGACTCGCTGATGGCCTCGGCCTCGGCGATGAGCTCTTCCTTGCGCTGCTTGGCCGACGCGCGCTGCTTGTCCAGCTCGGCGAAGTGCGACCCGCGGCGGCGGTTGAACGCCTCGCGGGCCTTGGAGAACCGCTTCCACAGCTCGTCGTCGGTCTTGCGGTCGACGCCCTTGACCGTCTTCCACTCGTCGAGGATCGCGCGCAGCCGGTCGCCCGCCGCCTTCCACTGGGTGGACTCGGCGGCGATCTTCTCGGCCTCTTCGGCCAGCTCCTGCTTGCGGGCGACGGCGGCCGCGCGGGCCTCCTCGCGCTCCGCCTTCGCGCTGGCCAGCGCCTTCTCGGCGTGCCCGATGACGTACTCCAGCCGGGCGGCGAGCGCGGCCAGGTCGCCGACCAGGGCGGCCTCGGCGAGGCTGTCCCGGATCTGGGTGGCGCTCGAGAGCGCGTGCTTCGGGTCACCGGCGCCGGAGACCAGCCGCGTCTCCAGCAGCTCGACCTCGGTGCGCACGTCGTCGAAGCGGCGGGCGTAGTGCACGAGGCCCTCGTCGGGGCTGCCTGCCTGCCAGACGCCGACGGTGCGTTCACCCTCGGCGGTGATGACGTAGACGGTGCCCTCGTCGTCGATCCGGCCCCAGGTCGACGGGGTGGGTTCGGCGGGCGGCACGGGCGGGGCGGCGTGCCCGGTGTGCAGCGCGTGTGGCACCGGGTGCGGGGCCGGGGTACCGGTGGAAGTGTTCTCCTGGGCCATCGCAGGCTCCTTATCGCCTGTACGCCCGCTCGCGCGGGCGCCCCGCCGCGGAAGCGGGGCCGGGTAATGCGGTCGTCACGGGCCGTGCTCGGATGCTACGGCCCCTAGGCGGCATTCAAGCAGCTCAGCGCGCACCGTGGTACCGGATGAGCCACTAGAAGCACGTGATCCTACTTCCGGTGGACGCTCCGTGTCGGCCCGCCGGTATCGTCAGCCGCCGTGAACAGCCTCGTCGCCCCGATCGCCGTGGTCGGGCCGACGGCCACCGGCAAGACCGCGCTCGCCGTGGAGCTGGCCCTAGAACTCGGCGGCGAAGTCGTCAACGCCGACGCCCTGCAGCTCTACCGGGGCATGGACATCGGTACCGCGAAGGCCACCGAGGCCGAGCGCCGCGGCGTCCCGCACCACCTGCTCGACGTCCTGGACGTCACCGAGACGGCGTCCGTCGCGGCCTACCAGCGGCACGCGCGGGCCGAGATCGAGCGGCTCCTGGCCGGGGGCAAGGTGCCGGTGCTGGCCGGCGGGTCCGGCCTCTACGTCCAGGCGGTGCTCGACGACCTGCGGTTCCCCGGCACCGACCCGGCGATCCGGGCCCGGCTCGACGCGGAGGCCGAGCAGCTCGGCACCCCCGCGTTGTACACCCGGCTGGGTGAACGCGATCCCGCAGCCGCGGCGGCGATCCTGCCGACCAACACGCGCCGGATCGTGCGCGCCCTCGAGGTCATCGAGATCACCGGCGAGCCGTTCTCGGCGAACCTGCCCAAGCCGGGGCCGGCCCGCTACGGCACGGTCGTGATCGGCGTCGACCGGGCGCCCGAGGAGCTCGACGAGCGCGTGAACGAACGCGTCCGGCGGATGTTCGAGGCCGGTCTGGTCGACGAGGTGCGCGAGCTCGAGAAGCGCGGCCTGCGCGACGGGAAGACGGCGTCGCGGGCGCTCGGCTACCAGCAGGTGCTCGCCGAGCTGGACGGCGACGGCGACTTCGAGGCGGCCGCCGCGGCGACGGCGCAGGCGACGCGGCGCTTCGTCCGGAAGCAACGCTCCTGGTTCCGGCGCGACCAGCGGATCCACTGGTTCGACGGCGCCGATCCGGGGCTGGCCGCGCGCGTCCTGGATACCCTGGCCCGGTAATCTTGCCCCTATGGGCGGAATCGAGTTCCTCAAGGGGCACGGCACACAGAACGACTTCGTGCTGCTCCCCGACCCGGCGGGCCGGCTCGAGCTGACCGAAGCCCGGGTCGCCGCGCTGTGCGACCGCCACCGCGGTCTCGGCGCCGACGGCGTGCTGCGCGTCGTCCGCGCCGCGGCGATCGACGAGCCCTCCGCGGGCGAGTGGTTCATGGACTACCGCAACGCCGACGGGTCGATCGCCGAGATGTGCGGCAACGGCACCCGCGTCTTCGCGCGCTACCTCGTCGACTCCGGGCTGGAGCGCGAGGGCGAGTTCGTCATCGGCACCCGCGCGGGCGACCGCCCGCTGGTGGTGCACCCGGACCGCTCGGTGACCGTCCAGATGGGGCCGGCGACGATCACCGGCACGTCGGTGACCGTGGTGGCCGGCCGGCCGTTCTCGGGCGTCGCGGTGAACGTCGGCAACCCGCACCTGGTGTCGCTGATCGACGAGGACGTGGCCGACCTGGACCTGCGCGACCAGCCCGACTTCGACCACGACGTCTTCCCGCACGGGGTCAACCTCGAGTTCGTCAACCGCCTCGGCGAGGGCGCGCTGCGGATGCGCGTCCACGAGCGCGGGGTGGGGGAGACCCGGGCGTGCGGAACGGGCACGGTCGCCGCGGTCGCGGCGGCGTTCCACTTGGCGGGCACGGACACGGGAGCGTCCACAGTGGACATCCCGGGCGGCCGGGTGTCGGTGACGGTGTCCCGCGGCGCGTCGACGCTGTCGGGCCCCGCGGAGATCGTGGCGCGCGGCGAGATCGACGAAGCCTGGTGGGCCGCCGCCGGCTCCTGACGGCGTCAGCCGGTTTCGAGGGCGTTCAGGATCTTCCAGGTGTGCCAGTGCGAGTCGTGCTCCTGGCAGAGCAAGGAAACGGCCGTCAGCACCGCCACGAGCGCGTTGGTGCGCGTGACCTGGCCCGGCGCGGTGATGTGGTGGGTGGTCACCTGCCGGCTGAAACTCGTCGGGGCGGGCGCGCCGCTGCCCGGCGACCACGGTGTCATGGCGTTCAGCAAGGGCATCACGGTGGCCAGTTCGCGCAAGATGCCGAGCGAAGCGAAGAAGGACAACCCCGCGCTGCGGGCGCGTTCCGACAACGTCTGGACGCGGCTCGGCGTCGGGGCGTGGCTGTGCCGATCGCCGTAGACGATCGTGAACGCGGTGCGGGCAAGCTCGTCGATGAGGTTCGCGGCCGCCGACTGAGCCGGTGCCGGAAGATCGAGACGAAGTGCCTGGACCGCTTCCCGGGCGACGCGGACCGACGGTGCCGCCGCGGGGGCCCGGCCCACCTCGTCCAGGCGGCTGTCGCAGTGGTCGAGGATCGGCTCGCGGCGGTCGTCGAGAACGGCGTGGACCGAGACCGTTTCGTCGTCGTCGGCGGCCAGGAGCAGCTTGACGGTTTCCGGGTCGGGCACCCAGGCCAGGGGAACGCCGTGCGCCAACGAGAGCCGGACGGCCGCGAAGTAGTCGACGTCCGCCTTGCCATCGGAGACCCAGTTCGGCGGCGCGGCCCGCCGATGGAGCTCGTCGACCCTCTTGCCCGAGGCCCTGGCCGTTCGTTCGACCCAGGGCCAGAACCCGTCGATCGCGCGTCCGATGGAGTCCGCCAGCTGCTGCGTGGGCTCGGGGGACAGCTCGGCCGCAGCCGGCTGGACCAAGGGCCGGAACGGTCGTAGCAGGTCAGCGGCGGCGAACACGAACTCGTCTCCGCTCGCCGCGGGACGCTCCCCGCCCGGCGCATCCGTACTCATGGCGAGAGATTAACGGTCCGCCCCGGCGGAATTCCCGTTTCCGCGGCAGGAATTCCGCCGGGACCGCCCGCGTCAGATCTTCGCTTCGACCCCGAAGTCGCCTTCGCGCGTCTCCACGTTCCCGATCGCGCCCGCGGTACGGATGTCCGGCTCGATCGCCGCGAACCGAACCAGCACCTCGGCCGGTCCGGTCACCGTCAGCGTCTCCACCGCCGTGCGCATCGACACCTTCGCGTCCGTCTTCGCCCGGCGCACCGCCGCGATCACCTGACCCGCCAGCGCGAGCAGCTCCGGGTCACCCTCGACAGGAGCCACCGAAGGCCAATCGGCCCGGTGCACCGAGCCCTCCTGCCACCACGACCAGACCTCCTCGGTCGCGAACGGCAGGAACGGCGCGAACAGCCGCAGCACCGCCGACAACGCCGTCACCAGCGCCGCCTGGGCCGACGAAGCTCCCTCGGGACCGCTGTCGCCGTACGCGCGGCCCTTCACCAGCTCCACGTAGTCGTCGCAGAACGTCCAGAAGAACGTCTCCGTCACCTGCAACGCCCGCGCGTAGTCCAACGCCTCCAACGCCGTCGTCGCCGAGGAAACGACGGCCGAAAGCGACGCCAGCAGCGCCCGGTCCAGCGGCTCCACCGCCACCGCGGAAGGAGAAGGCACGCCCAGACCCAGCACGAACCGGCTCGCGTTGAGCAGCTTCGTCGCCAGGCGCCGGCCGACCTTCATCTGGCCTTCGTCCACCGCCGTGTCGACGCCCGGGCGCGCGCTCGCCGCCCAGTACCGCACCGCGTCCGAGCCGAAGCGCTCCAGCAGGTCCACCGGGGTTATCACGTTGCCGATCGACTTCGACATCTTCTTGCGGTCCGGGTCGAGCACCCAGCCCGCGATCGACGCCGCCCGCCACGGCAGCACGCCGTGCTCGAGCTCCGCGCGCACCGCCGTCGAGAACAGCCAGGTGCGGATGATCTCGTGCGCCTGGGGCCGCAGGTCCATCGGGAACACGCGCGCGAACAGGTCGTCGTCGAGGCTCCACCGGCCGACGATCTGCGGCGTCAGCGACGACGTCGCCCACGTGTCCATCACGTCGGCTTCGGCGGCGAACCCGCCCGGGACGCCGCGCTGGTCCTCGGTGAAGCCCGGCGGGACGTCGCTGCTCGGGTCGACCGGCAGCGTGTCCGGCAGCAGGCGGGCGTCGTAGTCCGGCTCGCCGTGCGCGTCGAGGCGGTACCACAACGGGATCGGCACGCCGAAGAACCGCTGGCGGCTGACCAGCCAGTCGCCGGCCAGGTTCTCCACCCACGACGAGTAGCGCACCTTCATGTGCTTCGGCACCCAGTTCAGTTCCTCGCCGCGGGCCAGCATGCGCGCGCGGAACTCCTCGTCGTTGCCGCCGTTTCGCAGGTACCACTGCCGGCTGGCGACGATCTCCAAGGGCTTGTCGCCCTTTTCGTAGAACTTCACCGAATGCGTGATCGGCCGTGGTTCACCGTGCAGCGCACCGGCTTCGCGCAGCAGGCGCACCATGATCTCGCGTCCCGTGTGGACGGTCTTGCCCACCAGCGGCGCGTACGCCTCCGCGGGCACGTCGTGGGGCGCGTCGGGCAGGAACCGGCCGTCGCGGCCCAGCACCACCCGCGTCGCCAGGCGCAGCTCCCGCCACCACGTGACGTCGGTGGTGTCGCCGAAGGTGCACACCATCGCGATCCCGCGGCCCTTCTCCGGATCCGCCAGGTGGTGCGCCACCACGGGCACCTCGACGCCGAACACCGGCGTCCGCACGGTCTTCCCGAACAGCGGCTTGAACCGCTCGTCGTCGGGGTGCGCGACCAGCGCGACGCACGCGGGCAGCAGTTCCGGCCGGGTCGTCGCGATCACGACGTCGGCGCCGTCGGGGCCGGTGAACGCCAGGTCGTGGAAGGCGCCCGGGCGTTCGCGGTCCTCGAGTTCGGCCTGGGCGACGGCGGTCCGGAACGACACATCCCACAGCGTCGGCGCTTCGGCCTGGTACGCCTCGCCGCGCTCGAGGTTGCGCAGGAACGCGCGCTGCGAGATCAGCCGCGAGTCGTGCCCGATCGTCTGGTAGGTCATCGTCCAGTCGACCGACAGCCCGAGCCGCCGCCACAGCTCCTCGAAGACCTTTTCGTCGGTCTCGGTCAGGGTTTCGCACAGCTCGACGAAGTTGCGGCGCGAGATCGAGACCACGTTCTTGCCCGGCTTCTCCGGGGCGCGGAAGTCCGGGTCGTAGGGCAGCGAGGGATCGCAGCGGACGCCGAAGTGGTTCTGCACGCGGCGTTCGGTCGGCAGGCCGTTGTCGTCCCACCCCATCGGGTAGAACACCTCGAGCCCGCGCATCCGCTTGAACCGCGCGAGGACGTCGGTGTGGGTGTAGGAGAAGACGTGCCCGATGTGCAGCGACCCGCTGACCGTCGGCGGGGGAGTGTCGATCGAGTAGATCTCTTCACGCGTCTTGGTGCGGTCGAAGCGGTAGGCGCCGGTGGATTCCCATACGGGTACCCACTTGGCCTCCAGACCGTCGACACCGACCTTGTCCGGGACTCTCGGGCGCTCGTACGGGGTACTCATGAAGCAACTCTAGGCGGCCGCGGAATCGCTTTTCGCCTCGGTCGGCAGGTCGCGCAGGTGCCGCAAGGGCGAGCACACGACCCACAGGACCGCGGCGGCCTCGCCGGTGACGGCGACCCACATCGCGCCGCGCAGCCCGAGGCCTTCGCCGAGCGCGCCACCGAGCAGGCCGCCGAGCGGGATGGTGCCCCAGACGACGAACCGCACGCTCGCGTTCATCCGGCCGAGCAGCCGGTCCGGGCAGATCGCCTGCCGGTACGAAACCTGCGCGATGTTGTAGATGATGATCCCGAACCCGCTGACGACGAGCCCTAACCCGGAGAGCCCGAGCCGCCAGTCCGGCGCGGCGAGCGGGACCAGCAGGTAGCCGGGCGCGGTGACCAGCGGGACCAGCCAGATCGCGCGGGACTGGCCGACCCGGCGGGTGACCGCGCCCGAGCAGACCGCGCCGAGGATGCCGCCGGCGCCGCCGACCGCCATGAGCGCGCCCACCGCGGCCGGCGGCAGCCCGACGGTCCGGGTCAGGAACAGCACGTACACGGCCATGAACGCGCCGTTGAAGAAGTTCGCCGTCGCCGTGGTGCCCACGATCGCCCGCAACGGCTTGTCGGAGAAGACGAACCGCAGGCCCTCGGCGATCTGCGGGAGCAGCCGGGCGTGGCCGTCGCGCTGCGGCGCGGGTTCCTCCGCGCGGATCCGCAGCAGGCATAGCGCCGAGGTGAAGAAGCCGAGGCCGGTGACCAGCACGGTGTTCGCCGCGGTCACCAGCTGGACCAGCACACCGGCCGCGCTCGGCCCGGCGATCTGCGCGGTCGACTGGACGGCCTGCAGCTTCGCGTTGCCTTCCATGAGGTGCTCCCGCCCGACGAGGGAGGGCAGGTACGACTGGTACGCGATGTCGAAGAACACCGTCGCGATGCCGACGAACAACACGACGACCAGCAGCTGGGCGAGCGTCAGCACCCCCGCCCACCAGGCGACCGGCACGCTCAGCAGCAGCGCCGCCCGCGTGAAGTCGGCGGTGAGCATGACCCGGCGGCGGCGCATTCGGTCGACCCAGACGCCCGCGGGCAGCCCGATGAGCAGGAAGGCGAGCGTCTCGGCCGCGGTGAGCAGGCCCATCTGGAACGGCGTCGCCGCGAGCGTGACCGCCGCGAGCAGCGGGACGGCGGTGTTCCCGACGAACACGCCGAGCTGGCTGGCCGTGTCGCCGGCGAAGAGCCGCCTGAAGTCGGCGTGACGGAAGAGTGACCCCCGGTGCATGGTTCCCGAGTCTGGCCCGAGCGATTGGAAAGTGTCAATCACTGTTCGCTCTAAGCTGTCCCGCGTGCTCCCCGCGAAACGACGTGCCGCGACCGAAGCTGAGGCCGCCGCGCTGGCCTCCGGAATACGGCTGCGCATCATCCGGTTGACCTTCTCGGAGGCGTTGACGAACAAGGAGCTCGCGCAGCGGCTGGGCCGGGATCCGGCGACGACGCTGCACCACGTCCGCCGGCTCGTCGAGACCGGCTTCCTGGCCGCGCAGCCACCGCGCCGCGGGACCCGGGGGGCCAAGGAAATCCCGTATCTTTCGACGGGGCTTTCGTGGACACTCGACTCATGCGGTGACAAGGGCGTGGAACAGGCGGTTCTCGAGGCCTATCTGGCCGAGATCGCCGAGACCGGATTCGACGGCGTGCACCAGTCGCGCCTGGTCGTCCAGGTGGCCCCCGAGGAGCGGGCCGAGCTGCAGACGCGGCTCAACGCCCTGCTCGAGGAGTTCCGCGCGCGCCCCCGCCGTCCCGGCGCCGAGCGCACCGCGATCTACCTCGCCACCTATCCCAGCACGTAAAAGTTCGGTTCCCGCGGCGAAACGTGGGAACATGGAGGCACGATGACAGAACTGACACACACCGAAGACCACGACGACGACCTGTACGACGGCGACCCGTCGACGGGTGAGATGGAGCTCGAGGACCGGGCGTCGCTGCGCCGGGTCAGGGGACTGTCCACGGAGCTCGAGGACGTCACCGAGGTCGAGTACCGGCAACTGCGGCTGGAACGCGTCGTGCTGGTCGGCGTGTGGACCGAGGGCACGGCCCTGCAGTCCGAGGCGTCGCTGGCCGAGCTGGCGCGCCTGGCCGAGACGGCGGGCTCGGAGGTCCTCGAAGGCCTCATCCAGCGGCGGCCCAAGCCGGACCCGGCCACCTACATCGGTTCGGGCAAGGTGAAGGAGCTGCGGGACATCGTCTCCTCCACCGGCGCCGACACGGTGATCTGCGACGGCGAGCTCTCGCCGGGCCAGCTGCGGCAGCTCGAGGAGAAGGTGAAGGTCAAGGTCATCGACCGGACCGCGCTGATCCTGGACATCTTCGCCCAGCACGCCCGGTCCAAGGAGGGCAAGGCGCAGGTCGAGCTGGCCCAGCTGCAGTACCTGATCCCGCGGCTGCGCGGGTGGGGTGCGTCGCTGTCCCGGCAGGCCGGTGGGCGCGCCGGCGGCGCGAACGGCGGCGTGGGCCTGCGTGGTCCCGGTGAAACCAAGCTCGAGACCGACCGGCGGCGGATCAACAAGCGCGTGGCGAAGCTGCGTCGCGAGATCGCGGCCATGGACACCATCCGCGAGACCAAGCGCGGGCGGCGGCTGGCCAACGAGGTGCCCAGCGTGGCGATCGTCGGCTACACCAACGCCGGCAAGTCGAGCCTGCTCAACGCGCTGACCGGGGCCGGGGTGCTGGTGGAGGACGCGCTGTTCGCCACCCTCGACCCGACCACGCGGCGCGCGCAGACCGCGGACGGGCGCGGCTACACGCTGACCGACACCGTCGGGTTCGTGCGGCACCTGCCGCACCAGCTGGTCGACGCGTTCCGCTCGACGCTGGAGGAGGCCGCGGACGCGGACCTGCTGCTGCACGTGGTGGACGGGTCCGACCCGGCGCCCGAAGAGCAGGTCAGCGCCGTGCGCGAGGTGCTCGGCGAGATCACCCGCAAGCGCAAGGAGCCGCTCCCGCCGGAGCTGCTGGTGATCAACAAGATCGACGCGTCCGACGAGGTCAGTCTCGCCCGGCTGCGGCATGCGCTGGCCGGCTCGGTGCCGGTGTCGGCGCGGACCGGGGCGGGCATCGCGGAGCTCGTCGAGGTGATCGCCGACCGCCTGCCGCGGCCGGAGGTCACGGTCGACGTCCTGGTGCCGTACACGCGCGGCGAGCTGGTCGCGCGGGCGCACGCGGACGGCGAGGTGCTCGAAGAGGAGCACGTCGCGGACGGCACGCGCCTGCTGGTGCGGGTCCGCCCGGACCTCGCGGCGGCCTTGCGCGACTACGAGACCAACTCGACCCGGGCCTGACACGTCTCCGTAGTGTGCTTTCCGAGGGGAAAGCACACTACGGAGGTGGGTGGGTGCGCTGGGTGGTCGCTCTTGCGGCAGTTTCTTCGGGCGTGCTCGGCGGCCCTGTCCCGGCTTCGGCGGCTCCGGCCGCTCCGGAGCCGTTGTGCACGGTGAAGGACTCGCGGATCGGCGAGCTGTCCGACCTCGTGTCCGACGGTTCGCGGATGTACGCGATCAACGACGGCGGCACCAAGGTCCAGGTGTTCGTGCTCGGGCGGGACTGCAAGGTCCAGAAGGTCCTGACGGATCGCACGGACCCGTTCGACGTCGAGGACCTGGCCCGGACCCCGGACGGAACGCTGTGGCTGTCGGACACGGGCGACAACCAGAAGGGGCGGCTGACGGTCGCCCGCGTGCCGTGAGCGTTCCGTCCGCGTGGCGCCGCCGTTCCGCCTGCGTGGCGTGAGCGGTCCGCCGGCGCCCTGTTGCCGTCCACAAAGGATCGCCCTTCGTGCGGTGCGGGGCGCGGCCGCTCGGGCCGCGCAGTCCTGCGCACCGCACGAAGGAAACCTCGACCGGTGCAGCGGCGGACAGGGCCGGGCTTCCCGTCCACCCGCCGCACCGCGGCCGGGCTTGCTCCCGGATCTCGGCTCCCCACGGCCGAAGATCATCCGATCCGGTGAACCTCCCGGGCCGTGCGAAAGCCCGGGATACCTCTTCTAGAGCCGCCGGAGGACCGCCACGACCTTGCCGAGCACCGTGGCGTCGTCGCCGGGGATCGGTTCGTACGCCTCGTTGTGCGGCATCAGCCAGATGTGGCCGCCCTTGCGCTTGAACGTCTTGACCGTGGCCTCGCCGTCGATCATCGCCGCGACGATCTCGCCGTTGTCCGCGTCCGGCTGCTGGCGGACCACGACCCAGTCGCCGTCGGTGATGGCCGCGTCGATCATCGAGTCACCGGTGACCTTCAGCAGGAACAGCTCGCCCTCGCCGACGATCTCCCGCGGCAGCGGGAAGACGTCCTCGATGGCCTGCTCGGCCAGCACCGGGCCACCGGCGGCGATCCGGCCGACCAGCGGCACGTACGCCGCCTTCGGCATGACCGGCTGCTGGTCCATCTCGATGCCCATGGGGTTGTCGTCGGTCGCCGAAAGCACGCCGACCGCTCGGGGACGGTTCGCGTCCCGGCGCAGGTACCCCTTTCGCTGCAGCGCACGCAGCTGGTGCGAGACCGACGAAGTCGACGTCAGGCCCACCGCCTCGCCGATCTCGCGGACGCTCGGCGGGTAGCCGAACCGGCTCACCCACGAGCGGATCACGTCGAGGACCTGCTGCTGGCGGACGGTGAGGGTCTCGTCCACGTCGTACACCTCGGGCATGGAGTGCACACTGCCCCCGGGGGACCCACTGGTCCTGCCCGCCTTGTTCTCCTTCGCCACTGCGTCGCCTCCCAGACGTTCGCTGCACGTATCGCGCGCCGGCCGCCGCCCGCCGGGTGCGGGCAGCCTCGCCGGCGGCATCTGCCCGGCAGATGCCCTGGTCACCGACGTTAGCCCCCGGGCACGACGATTTCAAACATCTGTTCGATCGACACGCCGTGTCCGCTCGATTTTGTCGGTGGTAGGTGGTAGACCTTCGCACGGGCGTTCGATAGAACGCCTGTTCGACCTTGATCCACGGGCCGGCACCGGCCCCGGAAACGGGCGGACACAGGGTTTCGAGGAGGTTCGGATGTCCATTCTGGCCGAACGCGGGCACGCCCGCCCGGCGACCCCGGTCCCGGCACAGCCCCGTCCCGTCCGCGTCCTGCGCGGCCGCCGCGGCGAGGTCCAGCGCCCGCCGACACGCGCGAGGGTCGTGGCGGGCCGCCGTCCGGCCGGCGCGCCGTGCGCGGCGCCCCGCCGGGTCCCGGTGCGCTGGCCGTGGCTGGCGGCGCTGGCGGTGGCGAGCTGCCTGGTGGTCACGGGCCTGGGCTTGTTCGGCGGAGCCGCGGCGCAAGCCCCGGTCCCGGCGCAGACGGCGACGGTATCGGTGGGCCAGGGCGACACGCTTTCGTCGATCGCGGCGAGGTTCGCGCCGGACAGCGACACGGGCGCGGTCGTGGCCCGGATCAAGCAGCTGAACCGGCTGGACGGCGCCGTGTTGGTTCCGGGCTTGCCGCTGACGGTCCCGGTCGCCGACGTTCCCGCGCCGTGATCGCTCGCCGGCCGCGCGGCCGGGACGAGCGGGTGCGGTCGAGGCTGGACTGGGGCAGGGCGCCGGTTCCCGTGGCGCTCGAGCGCTGGGCCGCTGCCGGTGACGAGCGTGCCGAGGTTCGTGTGCAGGCCGCGCTTCGCGCTGGCGGTACGGCCGCGGATCGCGCCGGCCCTCGTGTGCGGAATCGAGCCTCGCGTCCGAGCCGCGCTGAGCTGCGGTCGCGTTGGCCGTTGTGTGCCGGTCGAGCCTCCTGTCCGAGCCGCGCTTCGCTCGGGAGCTGCGGTCGCGCCGGCCCTCGTGGGCCGATCGAGCCTCGCGTCCGCGCCGCCGCCGGCGACGGGCGGTGTCTCCGAGCGCCCGCCGCGCCTGACCCGGCCGACCCGCGCCGAGCGCTGAGGCGCCCGTCCCGAAATCACCCGGCCCGGTGAAACCGCCGACCCTCGAAAGCGCCCTCGCGCTCGATCCGGACCACCCGCCGAAGCGCCCCGTCGCGCCACCCGAACAGAGCAACCCCGCCTCCACCAGGGCGACTGCCTCTCAACCCTCTCCCGGCGACCGCTCCACTCCCGTCGGGAGCGCCACCCCACCCTCACCCGGGCGGGTCCGGCACCGGCCGCGTCGCTTGCGCACACCCCCGCCGAGTTCTACGCTCGCCCGCTATATGTAGTAGTTACACCGCTGTAGTTGGTCCACAGGTTGGGGTAGACTGGGCAGCAGTTGTCCACAGCTGGTCGGCGTTTACCCACCGGATGTCCACAAAACGATCACCAGGTGCAGGGGTGCATGGTGGCCGGAGGGCGTCGACCGGGGCGGCCGGCGAGGAGGGGAAGGTGATCGGCGGATGAGGTGCCCGTTCTGCCGGCATGCGGACTCCCGGGTCGTCGACTCCCGAGAGGTGGATGAAGGCCAGGCGATCCGCCGGCGGCGCTCGTGTGCGTCGTGCGGGCGGCGGTTCACGACTTCGGAGACGATGGTGCTCGCCGTCGTCAAGCGGTCCGGGGTCACCGAACAGTTCAGCCGGGACAAGGTGGTGAGCGGCGTCCGCCGCGCCTGCCAGGGCAGGCCGGTCGACGACGACGCGTTGCAGCAGCTCGCGCAGCGCGTGGAGGAGTCGATCCGCTCCGCCGGTCTGGCGGAGATCCCGAGTCACGAGGTCGGCCTGGCCATCCTGGGCCCGCTGCGTGAGCTCGACGGGGTCGCCTACCTCCGGTTCGCCAGCGTCTACCGCTCCTTCTCCTCGGTCGAGGACTTCGAGAAGGAGATAGCCGATCTTCGTGAGGCCATGGCGGGTTCTGCTGCGCCGGAGGAGAGCGATCAGCGCGAAGACGGCGATTGACCGTCCCGCTGCGGGAGTGAGGGTTCGACCGATGACCGAAACCGTGGGAACCGGGGCCGGCACGGCCGCCGGCAAGAAGAGCAAGCCGGCCGGCGGGCTGAGCGTGAAGCGCGTCTTCACCACCGAGGGGAAGCACCCCTACGACCAGGTGACCTGGGAACAGCGCGACGTCGTGATGACGAACTGGCGCGACGGCTCGGTCAACTTCGAGCAGCGCGGCGTGGAGTTCCCCGACTTCTGGTCGGTCAACGCCACCAACATCGTCACCAGCAAGTACTTCCGCGGCGCCGTCGGCAGCCCGCAGCGCGAGCGCAGCCTCAAGCAGCTCATCGACCGGGTCGTGAAGACCTACGTCAAGGCCGCGCGCGACCACGGCTACTTCGCCTCGCCGCAGGACCTCGAGATCTTCGAGCACGAGCTCACCTGGATGCTGCTGCACCAGGTCTTCAGCTTCAACTCCCCGGTCTGGTTCAACGTCGGCACGGCGTCGAAGCAGCAGGTCAGCGCCTGCTTCATCCTCGCGGTCGACGACACCATGGAGTCGATCCTCAACTGGTACCGCGAGGAGGGCCTGATCTTCAAGGGCGGCTCCGGCGCCGGCCTCAACCTCTCCCGCATCCGCTCCTCCAAGGAGCTGCTGACCTCCGGCGGCACCGCGTCCGGCCCGGTCTCATTCATGCGCGGCGCCGACGCGTCCGCGGGCACCATCAAGTCCGGCGGCGCCACCCGGCGCGCGGCGAAGATGGTCGTGCTCGACATTGACCACCCGGACATCGAGGAGTTCGTCCAGACGAAGGCGCGCGAAGAGGAGAAGATCAAGGTCCTCCGCGACGCCGGGTTCGACATGGACCTCTCCGGCGCGGACATCTCCTCCGTGCAGTACCAGAACGCGAACAACTCGGTCCGCGTGTCGGACGAGTTCATGCAGGCGGTCGAGAACGGCACCGAGTTCGGCCTGCGCGCCCGGCTCACCGGCGAGGTCATCGAACGGACCGACGCGAAGAAGCTGTTCCGCAGCGTCGCCCAGGCCGCGTGGGAGTGCGCCGACCCGGGCATCCAGTACGACGGCACGATCAACGACTGGCACACCTGCCCCGAGTCGGGCCGGATCACCGCGTCGAACCCGTGCAGCGAGTACATGCACCTCGACAACTCGAGCTGCAACCTCGCGTCGCTGAACCTGCTCAAGTTCGTCACGCCCGAAGGCACCTTCGACGCGCCGCTGTTCGCGCGCGCCGTCGAATTCGTCATCACGGCGATGGACGTCTCGATCTGCTTCGCGGACTTCCCGACCGAGCCGATCGCCGACACCACGCGCAAGTTCCGCCAGCTCGGCATCGGGTACGCGAACCTCGGCGCGCTGCTGATGGCGCTGGGTCACGCGTACGACTCCGAAGGCGGCCGCGCGCTCGCGGCGGCGATCACGTCGCTGATGACCGGTGTCTCGTACCGCCGCTCGGCCGAGATGGCCCAGGTCGTCGGCGCGTACGAGGGCTACGCCCGCAACGCCGAGTCGCACCAGCGCGTGATGCGCAAGCACGCGGCGGCCAACGAGCTCGTCCGCACCTACCACTCGAACGACGCCGCGGTCCGCGCACTGGCGACGGAGGAGTGGAAGAAGGGCATCGACATCGGCACGAAGCACGGCTGGCGCAACGCGCAGGCGTCGGTGCTCGCGCCGACCGGCACCATCGGCTTCATGATGGACTGCGACACGACCGGCATCGAGCCGGACTTCTCGCTGGTCAAGTTCAAGAAGCTCGTCGGCGGCGGCTCGATGCAGATCGTCAACCAGACGGTGCCGCGCGCGCTCGAGGCGCTGGGCTACCCGGCCGAGCAGGTCGAGGCGATCGTCGAGTACGTGGCGCAGCACGGCCACGTCGTCGACGCGCCGGGGCTGCGCCCGGAGCACTACGAGGTGTTCGACTGCGCGGTCGGCGAGCGCTCGATCGCGCCGATGGGCCACGTGCGGATGATGGCGGCGGTGCAGCCGTTCCTCTCCGGCGCGATCTCGAAGACGGTCAACATGCCGGAGTCGGCGACGGTCGAAGAGGTCGAGGAGATCTACTTCCAGGGCTGGAAGCTCGGCCTCAAGGCGCTCGCGATCTACCGCGACAACTGCAAGGTCGGCCAGCCGCTGTCCACGGCCAAGAAGGAAAAGGCGGTCGCCGAACCGGAGAAGGTCGTCGAGTACCGCCCGGTCCGCAAGCGCCTGCCGAAGAAGCGCCCGAGCCAGACGGTGTCGTTCACCGTCGGCGGCGCGGAGGGCTACCTGACGGCGGGTTCGTACCCGGACGACGGCCTCGGCGAGATCTTCGTCAAGCTCGGCAAGCAGGGCTCGACGCTGGCCGGCGTGATGGACGCGTTCTCGATGTCCATCTCGGTCGGTCTGCAGCACGGCATCCCGCTCGAGTTCTACGTCTCGAAGTTCTCGAACCTGCGCTTCGAGCCGGCGGGCATGACCGACGACCCGGACATCCGGATCGCGACGAGCGTGATGGACTACCTGTTCCGCCGCTTGGCGCTGGACTACCTGCCGTACGAGAAGCGTTCGCAGCTGGGCATCCTGTCGGCGGACGAGCGGTCGGCGGAGGTCGAAGCGACCTACGGCGGCGGGTCGAACGTCGACCTCGAGGCGCTGAGCACCACAGTGGACTCCTCGCCGGAGCCGCACGCGGAGGAGCCGGAGCACCCGCACCGCGAGGCCCAGACGACGACGGAGCTGATGGAGCTGCGCCTCGGCAAGGCGGCGGACGCCCCGCTGTGCATGACGTGCGGAACGAAGATGCGCCCGGCAGGCTCGTGCTACGCGTGCGAAGGCTGCGGCGCGACGTCCGGCTGTAGCTGACGGTCTCCGCTGACCCGGGTGGGTGCCACCCGGGTCAGCGGAACGCCCGCTGCAGTTCCGAAATCGGCGGCAGGTCGGCCACGAACCCGAACCGGCCCGCCTTCATCTCCCGGGCACCGTCCATGAAGGACTTCAACGCCAGCCGGGACAACGCCGCGCCGATGCTGATCCGGCGCACTCCCGCCTCCGCCAGCTGCTCCAGCGTGATCGACGGGTCCGCGAAGCCCATCACCACGTTGACCGGCTTGCCCACCGACGACACCACCGCGCGGATCTCGTCGAGCGTCCGCAGGCCCGGCGCGTACAGCACGTCCGCGCCCGCTTCCCCGAACGCCTGCAGGCGCTTGATCGTGTCTGCGAAGTCGTTCGCGCCCCACAGCTGGTTTTCGGTGCGGGCCGTGAGCACCACCGAGCGAGCCCGTGCCGTCTCCACCGCGGCGCGGACCCGGTCGACCGCCAAGCCGAAGTCGTAGATCGGGCTGTCCGGGTCGCTCGACTGGTCCTCGATCGACGCGCCCACCGCGCCGGCGTCGGCGGCCGCGTCGATCATCTTCGCCGCCTCGGCCGGGTCGTCGGCGAACCCGTTCTCGAGGTCCGCGTTCACCGGCAACGGCGTCGCGTCGGCGATCTCCCGGACGTTGGCCAGGATCTCCGCGCGGGTCGCGCGGGTCCGGCCCACCACGTTGGCCACGCCGAGGCTCGTCGTGGCCAGCGCGTCGAAACCGAGCCCGGCGAGCAGCCGGGCCGTCCCGGCGTCCCACGGGTTCGGCAGCAGGAGGGGCTCGGGCCGTTCGTGCAGGGCCCGGAAGTCGTCGGCGGTCGTCATGCGTTCAGCTTCCTCCCGCGACGGCCGCCGGACAACGGCGTCGCTCAGCGGGCCAGGACGCGCGCCACCGCCTCCGCGAGGTCCGCCGGCTGCCCGCGCCAGGCGATGAAGTGGTCCGGCCGCACCAGCACCGCGCCCCCGTCCGCGATGCCCGTGGCGCGCAGCCAGTCTTCGTCCTCGACGACGCGGACGTCGAAGTCACCCGCCCGTGGCCAGTCGCGGCCGGGCCCGGTGACCAGGGTGAGCCGCCGGCCGACCAGGTCCAAAGTGGACAAGCCGGCGGCGAGCCAGGCGTGGGGGAGCCGGGACCCGGGCGTCCCGTCGAGCACGACGTCCTCTGTGGACGGCAGTCCGGGCCGCGCGCCGAGCACCGCCGCGGAGTCGTAGCGGTAACCGAGGTGGACGACCGGCGCGTTGACCACGCCCGCGGCCGCGCGGGCCGCGGCGGCGGCCGGACCCGGCTCCCAGTGCAGCCGCGGATCCTTCAGCCGCCGCAGCGCCTGATCGAGCGCGAGCGCCGCCACCGGACGGCGTTCGGCTTCGTAGGTGTCCAGCAGCGCCGGGCCCGCGGTGCCGTCGAGGACCGCGGCCAGCTTCCACGCCAGATTGTGCGCGTCGGCGATGCCGGTGTTCGCGCCGAACGCCCCGAGCGGCGGCACCGCGTGCGCCGCGTCGCCGGCGAGGAACACCCGGCCGGCGCGGAACAGGTCCGCCAGCAGCCCGCGCACCCGCCACGGCAGCACGCTCAGCACCTCCACGGCGAGGTCCGGGACGCCGACCGCGGCCCGGATCAGCGCGGCGCAGCGTTCCGGCGGGAAGGCCTCGACCGGCTCGTCGCCGAGGTCGGTGTGGAAGATCCAGTCCTTTTCGGCGTCGACGGTCACCAGCATCCCGGGCGCCTCGGGCGTCGTGATCGTGCAGTTCGCGAAGTGGTGGCCCTTCGTGTACGGCGTCAGATCGGCGCGGAACAGGATGTTCAGCAGCGGCTGCCCGAGCGCGCCGGGGCCCGTCGTGCCGATGCCGAGCGACGTCCGGACGTCGCTGCGGCCCCCGTCGGCCGCGACCAGGTAGCCGGCGCGCTCGGTCCGCCGCCCTTCGGGGGTGTCGAGGACGGCGGTGACGCCGGTGTCGTCCTGCTCGAAGGAGACGAGCGTCGTCGAGTACTCGACCGTCGCGCCGCGTTCACGGGCCGCGGCGAGGAGCACCTTGTCGAGCCGGTCCTGCGGGCAGGTGCCGCGCAGCACGCTCGGGCTGTGCCGGGACGCGGCGACGTTCGGGCTGTTCGGCGCGGCGGGTGGCGTGTCGGGCAGGGCGGCGGTGGCGAGCGTGGGCGCGTAGATCTTGCCGAGACTGGCGGTGCGCCGGACGGCGACCGCTTCGACGGCGTCGGCGATGCCCGCCTGGCGGAAGAGCTCCAAGGTCCGGAAGCCGAGACCGGTGGCGCGGGGGTGCGCGGACGGGCCGTCGGCGCGTTCGACGACGAGCGCGTCGACGCCGTGGCAGGCCAGGAAGAGCGCGGTGGACAGGCCGACGGTGCCGCCGCCGGCGACGAGGACGCGAGACATGGTGACCCCCAGTGTTGTGGCTACAGTGTTCTCACTACGGCTACACCGTAGCCATTCAGGTACGCTGTTCGCAACGGAGGAACGGGAGGACGACATGGCCGACGAGCCGGCGCTGGTCTGGGCCAAGGAACGGCGGAGCCCGCGGCGCCAGGCCCCGAGCGTCGAGCAGATCGTGCGGACGGCGATCGCGATCGCCGACGCCGAAGGCCTGCCCGCGCTGTCGATGCGCCGGGTCGCGGCGGACCTCGGCTCGGGGACGGCGTCGCTCTACCGCTACGTCGCGAGCCGCGACGAGCTGCTCGACCTGATGATCGACGAGGTCAAGGGCGCCGAACACACCGAGCTGACCGGCGACTGGCGCGCCGACCTCGAGAGCGTCGCCCACCAGGTCCGCGCGACGCTGCTGCGGCACCCGTGGCTGAGCGGCGAGATCCCCGGCCGTCCGGCGCTGGGGACGAACTCGCTGCGCCGGCACGAAGCCGCTCTCCTCGCGGCGGCGCCGCTGACCGGCGACATCACGTTCGCGGCGGGGGCGGTGGACGTGGTGCTCGCGTACGTCTTCGGCACGGTGACGCAGGAGTTGGCCGAGCTGCAGGCCCAGCGCCGGTCGGGGCTGACGAGGGAGCAGTGGCAGGCGAGCGTCGGCCCGTACATCCGCGAAGTCATCGAAAGCGGCGAGTACCCGCAGTTCTCGCGCCGGGTGATCGAGGGGGAGGACCGGACTGCCGAGGAGGTCTTCGCGTTCGGCCTGGCCGTCGTGCTCGACGGCATCGCGGCCCGCGCGCCGCGGCACTGAAGACGGCGTAGGCCGGACGCGGAAATGATGGCGGTGTGAATCGCGCGAAATCACACGCGCAGGTAGTCCCGGGTTTAACCGGAAGTCGGTTCGATCCGGCGGCCGCGGACCGCGGACAGCAGTGCGGCGGCGGCCATGACCGTCGTCAGGGTGGCGAACGCCGTGCTCAGTCCGTCGGTGAACACCGTCGCGAGTGGACCGTCCAAACCGGCCGTGCCGACGAAGATCGCGAACGCCGTGCCACGCGGAACCGCCTGGGCCGCGACGAGGATCGCCGTGGTGAAGGACAGCACCATGCCGATGCTCGCGAACGTGCGCAGCACGCCCGAGGCGATCCCCAGCCGCTCGGGCGGGCAGGCCTTCATCACCGCCGCGCTGTTGGCGGGGTAGAAGAAGCTACCGCCGATCATGAGCACGACGTTGCCGAGCGCCGGCAGCCACAGGCCGCTGGTCGTCGTCATCCGCGCGAAGACCACGAGCGCGACGACGGAGAGGGCGAGCCCGCCGGTCGCGGGGAGCACCGGCCCGAAGCGGTCCACGAGCCGTCCCGCGTACGGGCCGGCCGCGGCGCCGAGCACGTAGCCCGGCAGCAGCAGGAGCGACGCGTCGATCGGGCTCAGCCCGCGCGGCCCCTGCAGGTACATGATCACCAGGAACAGCACCGCGAAACTGCCGAGCCCCTGGAGCAGGGCCGCCAGCAGGGACGGCGCCACGGCGGGGATCCGGAACAGCGACAGGTCCACGGTGGGCGCCGGGTGCCGCAGTTCGATGACCACGAAAACCGCGAGCAGCACCAGACCGCCGGCCAGGAAGGCGAAGTGCGTCCACCGCGGCGGTTGCGCGGCGAGCGACGTCATCGCCCACGCCACCCCGGACAGGCCGAGGCCGAGGGTGACCATGCCGGCGGGGTCGAGCCGCGGCCGGGTCCGCTCGCCGCGGTCGTGCAGGACGCGCAGGGCCAGCACCAGTGCCGCCGCGCCGATCGGCAGGTTGATCCAGAAGATCCACCGCCACGACACCGACGTCACGATGACGCCGCCGAGCAGCACGCCGACGACCGAGCCGACCGAGTAGCCGAGGGCGTTGAACCCGTAGGCGCGTCCGCGCTCGGCCGGTGGGTACAGCTCGGAGATGATCGCACCGCTGTTGGCGGCGATCAGTGCCGCGCCGAGCCCCTGCACGACGCGGAACCCGATGATCGACCCGGCGTCCCAGGCGAGGGCGCACAGCACCGAGCCGGCGACGAACACCGCGAACCCGGCCCGGTACATCCGCACCCGGCCGAAGAGGTCGCCGAGCCGGCCCAGCTGCGTCGCGAGCACCGTGACGACCAGCAGGTAGCCGACGACCACCCAGGTGAGCGCGTCCAGGCCGACCCCGAGGTCGGCTTGGATGGCGGGCAGGGCGAGCACCACGACGGTCCCGTCGACGGCGGCGACCAGCACGCCGGTCATGACGACGAGCATCCCCAGCGTGCGCCGCACGTCAGCTCCCGGCCTGCAGGATCCACTCCCGCCCGTCGGGGTCGCGGACGGTCATCTCGCGGGTCCCGAAGTGGGTGTCCTCGAAGGGAGAGACGACTTCGACGTCGGGCGTGACTTCTTCGCTCTTGACGACGATCTTCATCCCGGTCGGCCGGCTTTCGGGCACCTCGGCGACGAAGACGTAGGGCCCGTCGCCGTTGCGCAGGAGCCCCGAGTTGTGGTCGGTGGCGAAGTCGAGCTCGAACCCGAGGGCCTGGAAGAACTTGGCGGCTTTGCCCCAGTTGTGGGTCTCGAGGTACACGGCTTCGATGGTCATCGCGGGTCTCCTTCGGTGTTGGCCAGGTACTGGCGCAGGGCTTCGGTCACGAGGGCCGAGAGGGACTGTCCGTGGTCGACGGCGTGGTGCTTGACCTCCCGGATCAGGTCCACGGGGAGGTACACGTTGAACTGCTTGACGTCCTTGTCCGTCATGACAGGATGCTAGCATCCTATATAGCTAGCGTGTCAACCTTGCGGTCGTCCTCTAAGGGATGTCTCGTAACTCGTGTTGTGGTTGGTGGGGCTGGTGTTGCCGGTCAGTTGGCGAGGAGGATGTTGTGCAGGTGCGCGATGCCGGAC